>CAYLOE010000039.1:0-8168 GCA_964385225.1 uncultured Planctomycetaceae bacterium | reverse complement strand
CTCCGGCTCATCACGCCATCAACTTGCTTCGGCAAGCACTGATGAAATATGCGGGATAGGCCTCCTTCAGCGTGGTGGCATCCGGCGCTGCCGAGTTATAGACGACGAGCACCTGCGACTCGAGAATCTCACCGAGGGCAAAGCTGGTCGTACCAAGCACTGCTGTTAACGTCAGGGCAAACCATCGCGCCTGTCGATCGGCACCCGTCTGAAATTTAGATACGATCACCGCGGTCGCTCCAGACTCCCCCGAACTATTGAAGTATTCGATCGGCGATTGGATGCGGATGTTCGTCCGTCAGTAGAGCAGCGACTCCACGAATTCATCCACGTCAAGTACGTCGGCTTCGCCGGATGTGTTCATATCCGCCGTGCATCGCTGGAAGAATGTGCCTCCCTCCAACAGCACTCTGACAAACGGTCCGATGTCTTCGCCGTTCACGATACCGTCGCCGTTGACATCGCCTTTCAGACAGTCCACGTCGCCCGACACCACCAGCGCATATCCTTGCGCGCCAACGTTGACCGCCGAGCCGACGACGTCGATCTGCCAGACGCCTGACTCAGGGCTGGTGCGATGCACCTGCTCGGCATTGTTGACGGTGTCGGCCGTGCCGCCGGTCGTCGATTGCGTGCCGCTGAACACATTGCCACGATAGACATTGGCTGTCGGCGAAGTCACTACCAGATCGAGATTGTTGATCGGCGTGAAGGTGGCCATCACCGCGGCGGGCGCATCCGTCCAGACGAGGGTGATCTTCAGCGGCATCGCGCCCGGTCCGACCGAGACGAGGTACGAGGTGGTCTGACCCGTGGAGAGTCCATCCGCGTTCCGGATGTCCTCCACCAGCAGCCGTCGGTCATCCCCGGCAAAGTACAGCGTATGATCAACGAGAATACGGCCCCAGCCCTCGGAGGTGGTGAAGTAGCCGCTCAGGCCGGTCATATCCACCGCGCTGTTGACGATCAACGACTTGAGCAGCGCGCCGGAGGGAATGTATCCCTGTGACGGAATGGCCACGCCGGTGGGATAGAAACCCTCCATGAAATACTGCCGCATGAGAACGGCCATTCCCGCGACGCCCGGCGTGGCGTAGGACGTACCGCCGCCGCTGCCGGTATCGCTGTTGCCACAGATGTTGTTGACATCGGCGGAGCGCGAGCCGCAGGAGACGCCGAAGACTTCGGGCTTCTGGCGACCGTCGGCGGTCGGACCGAATCCGCCGCTGCAATGCTGGTGCTGATTGGGCGTATCCCGCGATCCTGCGACGGCGAGACCGTTCTTTGCGTTCTCCGGCGCGCGAACCTGTCCGCTGTTAATGACGGCGATGAGAACGAGATCGTCTTCGTTGTTGCGCGTGAACAGGTCGATGTCGCGTGCCCATGTGTTGTAGAAGAAGTCGTTGTTGCCCCAGCTGTTGTTATGGACGCGGGCGCCGTCGTTATGCGCGACGGTCAGCCGGTTGAAGGCGTTGATCGTTCCACCTTCCAGCACGCCGTTGTAATGCTGAAAGACGATCTTCGACTTGTAGGCCATGCCTTTGAGTTCTGGATTGGTGTTGGCCAGTTCATCTCCTGCGGCCACACCGGCTACGTGTGTGCCGTGATAGCCGAAGCCGGGACTGATGCCCATGCCGTAGTACGCAAGAATCTTGCGATGGCTCGGGCCAATGGGGTGGCCGTCCGGATCGGCGAATGCGCAATGATCGGCGCGCATGTCCCAGTCGATGATGCCGACGATCTGATCCTGCCCCAGCAAGCCCGCATCCCACAGCGGGCGCGAGTTCGTGACATTGCTCTGGATGATCCATGAAGACGTCGCATTTCGCGGCTCGGCTTCCGGGGCCTCCTCCACGAATAATACATTTCGCGCCTGCGACAGCTTGTTGACGTGGCCCTGTCCCATCTCGACGATCATCTGTCGTCGATCGCCTGCACGGGCCGGACCTCGTACTACCGCGCCGAGCTTCTCCAGATCAGACTTCATGTGCTGATCAGACTTGTCTCCGAACCACTCCGCGATCAGCAGCTTGCGTCCGCCGCGTTCCATCGCCTGTCGATCCGCCTCGCGATATTCCTTAGGACCAATGGCAGGGCTGAACTTCCACGCATCCTCATACGGTCCCACCCAATCGACGAAGTCCAGCTCCGCCAGGGCCGCGGCATTTGCGCCGCCGAGTTCCACAAGGTAGGCATGTATCGGAAGGTATTGACCTAACACGACGCCGGCGGCATCCAGCGCTGTTTGCCGCGCTGGTGTCATCGGGCCGTCAAGATGCAGGACGTACGGCGTGCCTGCCTCATAAACCGGACGTGCAAGATGGATCGTTGGCCGCGTGCTGAGGTCAACCGTTCCGGTACGCAGGAGCAGCAGGGCCTCGCCGGCCGGCATATTCGCCCGCGCGGGACCGGCCGCTGCGGCCTTGCCCTGTGCGTGCGCGAACGATGCGCACGCCAAGAGAACAACAACGATTAACCATGGATACTTCCGCGACATCTTCCCCGCCTCCGACGACCTCGGAGCATTGCGTCAACTCGCCGTGACCGCGCTCCCACGAAAACACCCCGGCGGCGAAGTCGGATGGGCGTCCCGCATCGGAGACGCTCGCCCAGGAATGCTCCCCTAATGATATGCCGCTCGGTGGCAAAATGCGACCTGAACGGACCCGATAAAATGCCAATGGCCTACCGAAATTGAATCGGTCATCGCGGTTCACGCGTTCAGGAAGCGAATAAACGATTTCGACAAATCTGTTATGGACCGCTCCGCAAGCCCGGTCGAGCAGATTCCACGGTGATGACCACCGATATAAGACGAGCCGCATGTCAGAACTTATCACACGAAGGACCGGCCCGAATCACCAAAATGGCGTCACGACCGCGTGCGCTCTAGAATCAGCCCGCTTGCGAATGGGCACCCTATTCGTTGGCGTCGAAAATGTTCAGCGCCCGTAGCTCAGCAGGATAGAGCAACGGTTTCCTAAACCGTAGGTCGCAGGTTCGAGTCCTGCCGGGCGCGATGGTTTTTGGTTGCCGCCGCTTGCTGTGGCTCGTCCGACTTGTAGCAGAACGACGAGATTGCAGACGGCAGGCACGAGGTTTGTACGATGTCCAGATTCTCCGGTGACTTTCAAGGAACCTGCCCGAACTGCGATGAATACGTCGAGTTCGCCGTCGGAATTCAGACCGACCGAGAGCCGGTGGCGATGCATTTCGGCCCCGGCGGACCACAGCCGGTCGAGCTGCGAGACGTGCAGCTTGCCCTGATGGTCGAGGACCGTGCCGATGTGAACATCCGCTATGCCTGCCCGATCTGCGGCAGTTTTGCAGACGGCAGCGTCACCTGCCGGGCACTGCCGAATCCTTAGCCCGTCATCACGCACTTATCGGCCGCGCAAATACCGCACGCTGCCGTACTCCCGCGGCGCTATTACGTAATCCCCCTAGAGCCCTCGTCCGATTTTTCACCTCGAAGCCGAACCGCGTGCGCCGCTGGAGTCGCGCGGGGCAGCTCCCAGCGACAAAGGGCTCGATCATGGACATGCGATCACTCGAACGACGACAAGACCCGCGCACCCACACCTTCATTCCCATCGCACTCCTGATCGACGGCCAGGACGAGGAAACGCCCGCTCACCTGCTTGATCTGTCCGCCACGGGCGCCGCCATCCTCTCGACGTCGAGCAACGCCCCGGAACTCGGCGAGCATCTCAACATGCATTTCGAACGTCCCAACAACGACGGCGGCTCAGAGGATAAGCATCGCATCGAAACCGGAATCGTGGTGAACTGCTCGTCGCCGGAGCGCGGCGTCCGCCGGGTAGGGGTACGATTCTTCAAGCCCCCCGACATCAGCAGCGGCCTCTTCGACCCGACGGAATTGCTTTCGTCACATCGAAAGTCGAAGGACCAGATCGGACACACCAACCGCTGGCAGACGGCGCGAAACTTCCAGACGCACCCCGCCGGTGCATCGAAGGCCGACCTGCAGGATTATCCCTGGTGATGACCCGCCGCGAATTGTGCGGCTTAGCTTACATGCGCTGGGCCGCTCGAATCGGCCGCGCCCGATCCACCGTGGCGCTTCTCCCAGATTTCCTCCGCTTCAGGTCGGCGCAGATAGAACGGCGTCAATTCTCTTGGCGGCGTGAATCGACCCTCCAATGCCATTCGCCAACCGATAGCGTGCACGCTCGATGCGCGAGGCGTCCACAGACTTCGATCAATCACCCGCGCGCCCGACCGGCTCATCGCATCCTGGTGAAAGTCCACGCCCTCGCCCGTCACCCAGACCTTTCCACCGAACTGAGCCAGAAACTCCAGCGGATCAGCAAGGCACGGTTCGACGATCGCATGATACCGCCCTGCCTCGTGCTCAAAGGCGCCGGCGAAGACTTGCCCTCGCTTGGCGTCCAGCACGACCACGAGCGGGCTCGCGGTCTTCGATTCGTCGCATGACGACATCTGCAATGCGTTCGCCGCGATCACCGCCAGCGTCGGGACGGCGACAATCTTCGCGCCGCGCGCCAGCGCCAGATGCCGGGCAACCGTGACCGCCACACGCAGCCCTGTGAAGCTTCCCGGGCCGATCGACAGGTAGCACGCATCGACCTCCCCCGCCGGCCAGTCCTGTTCGGCATAAAGCTCTGCGAGTGTCGGCAGCAATTCCCGAGCATGTTGCGTCTGCGTGGAGAACTCGCGCTGAGCCAGCAGGGTTGAATCCAGCGCCAAAGCGACCGAACCGACCCTGCTGGAAGTTTCAACGGCAATAATCCTCGCCTTACCCATTCGCTTAGCTGTCCAGGTCTGCCCTTGCGCCACCCCTTGTGGGTGACGAACTCAACCCAAAATCGCATACTCGCCCGTGGATGACGCCCCTTGCACCCGGTGGTAGGATAACGGCTATGTCCCCGGGCGATAAGCGTGCCGGGTTTCACGGAGTCGAGTCGCGTGGCGAGTTCCCATATGCTCATTGAAGATTACGCCGGTGTCACGGTCGTGACCTTTACGGACAGTTCGATCCTCGACGCGGCGACCATCGACCAGATCGGCCGCGACCTCTATCAACTGACCGACGTACAGAACAAGCAAAAGCTGGTCCTGGATTTTTCCAACGTCAAGTTTCTCTCCTCGCATGCCCTCGGCGTCTTCATGACGCTCCAGCGCAAGAGCCAGGCAATCAAAGGTGTTATGGTCTTCGCCGGCATCCGCAAGGAGCTGATGAAAGTCTTTACCCTCACCGGTCTCGACAAGCTGTTCAAGTTTTTCCCGACGGACGCAGCTGCCCTGGAATCGTTTGGCGTGCGGCTCAACTGACTCGGCGCCGCCGCTTTCACACGGCATTGCCTCAAGGCGAACTCGTCGTTCCGGGCATCGTGCGGCACTCCGCTTTTTATCCAGCTTCCATAATGCTTGCCCGGAAATGCTTGCCCGGATTCCGTCCACTGGCTATTATCCGCGACTCTCGCGAATGCGGGCGGCAGCGGATGCCTCCCCACGATCATGAAAGGACTTTGTCATGCGAAAGATCGCCCTTGTTCTGATGGTTCTGGCCTCTTCCCATGCCGGCAATTGCAACAGCGTAGCACTTATCTGCGCCAATCCGCTCGATGGATCGGCCTTTGGCTTCGCCCTCTCCGTACCGCAGGGGTTCGAGTGCAGCCCGGTCTCGACACTGCAGACCCTCATCGTGATCAGCCGAGTCAACTATGTTCAGTCATCCACACAGACATCGATCAGCGTCGTCGTCAGTCAGCCGTCCGACGATGACAACCAAAACTTCGACGGCGTCACCGTGACCGAATTGCCGGACCACACCAATGCAAACGGGATCACCTTCGAAGTACGCAAGCTGGAGTTGAATCTCGGCGATTCAGGAATGAACACCAGCTACTCCGGCGGTACAACCCTGCCCAGCGGCAATAATCTCATTATTTCCGTACTGGACGCGACCGATTCCCCAACGATGCTGGATATCCTCAAACAGGTGATGGATTCCGTCATTTACACGCCCTAATCGCGCTCGATGACGGACCTGTAGCTTATCACTCGACCGGAGCGGGCGACATGTCGGAGAAATCCAACCCGGTCACCCAGCGGCATATCGACTACCTCGCGTCTCGAACGACGCCGGAGGACGACTTCCTTCGCGCCCTGAAAGATGCCGCGCGCGACGAGGGCATTCCCCCGATCTGGATCGCCCCCGAACAGGCCGCCTTCATGCAAATCCTGCTGCGGCTGGTCCACGCAAAGATGGTCGTTGAGGTCGGCACGCTCGCCGGCTATTCCGCGATCTGCATGGCCCGTGCGTTGCCTGAAGCCGGCGAGGTGCATACGATCGAGATCAATCCCGTACACGCCGACTTTGCGGAGCGATGGATCGAGAAGTCCGACGTAAGCCGCAAAATCACGGTGCTTCGCGGACCCGGCGACGAGGAGCTTCGGCGGCTGGATGACCACTCCATGGATGCCGCCTTCCTCGACGCAGATAAGAGCAGTTACCGTGTCTATCTGAAGGAATGCCTGCGAATCGTCGCGCCCGGCGGCCTCATCATGGTGGACAACGCCTTTGCCTTCGGGCAGCTCTTCGACGAGACGCCGACCGATCCGGAAGTCTCCGCAATTCGCACCTTCAACGATCACATGGCGACGATCACGCAATTGCAGAGTATCATCGTGCCCATCGGCGATGGCCTTTGGGTCGGCGCCAAGCTATGACGCCGCGTGCGTAGGCCGATCGCATGGTCGCGTATGAACTCCCCCTACTCGATGACAACCTTGCGGGCCCGATGGGTGTTGCCGGTCGATAGACCGCCGATCGAGGGCGGCGTCGTCTCGTTTCTGGGCGATCGAATTACTTTCGTGGGACGCGCCGGTGAGGGTCCGGCTGGGCCCCTTCAAGATCTCGGCGATCAGATGCTCCTGCCGGGTCTCGTCAATACGCACACCCACCTGGAACTCGGCGGCTTTCGCGGCCGCATTTCCCCGCGACCCCTGTGGGACTGGTTCGACGAACTCCTTCTGCTCAACCGGCTGCCGGAGGCCGAGACGCTGCGGGAACAAGCCGTCTCGCGGGGGGCGGCCGATAGTCTTGCGGCGGGTGTCACCACCCTCGGCGACATCTCCCGTACCGGCGGAAGCGTCGATCAACTGGCCGATTCCCCGATCCGTAAAGTCTGCTTCGTGGAACTCATTAGCGGCGCGTTGAGCTTGCCGAACGACGCCGCCTCGCTTCGCGCTCGGATCGAGGAGCTGCGCGGCTATCAGCAGCCGGGGCAACTCCGGCTCGGCATCTCGCCGCATGCTCCGTATTCCGTCAGCCAGTCGGACCTCCGCGTAGCCGCCGCCCTTGCCTCACAGCATGGCCTACCCATCACGATGCACCTGCTCGAAACGGAGGACGAAGTCCGTTGGTTTCAAGACGGCAGCGGTGACGTTGCGGCATACCTTGCTCGGTACGGTCTGCGCCGAAACGGCGCCCCCACTCAGACCGACGCCGTCTCGTATCTCAACGATTCCGGCATCCTCTCCCTCCGACCGCTCCTCGCGCATGTCAACTACATTACCGATGGCCAGATCGCGCAACTTGCTAAGGCAGGCGCAAGCGTGGCGTGGTGCCCGCGAACCCACACGTTCTTCGGCCACCCGGCGCATCGTTGGCGCGACATGCTTTCAGCGGGCGTCAACGTATGTCTTGGGACGGACAGTCTGGCCAGCGCGCCGACGCTCTCGATCCTCGATGAGATCCGACATATTCACGCGCAGTATGCATGCGTCGATCCCGCGATGCTTCTTGAAATGGCGACCATACGTGGCGCCGAGGCGCTCGGAATCGGCCAATCCGTAGGAACCCTTACGATCGGTAAGCTCGCGGATATGATCGCCCTGCCTTGGGATAAGTACTGCCCTGCGGCCCCCTATCAAAACCTCCTAACCAGCAATGCACGCGCGAGCAAGGTATGGCTGAACGGCCGAATCGTTCAAGAATAAGCCGCGAGGCGGCGCGCAACCGCTTCGGTAAACTTGTATTAGCTCTGCGTTCATCGCGACCGACCCAATGCCGCAGTAGAAAACGTGCGAAAACACCGCCGGTACAGCCCGCGTGGAGATGCCAATTTAGCCCGGATATTTCATCAGTTTGCAGTTGAAAAGAAATAGAAAAAGCCTCG
>CAYLOE010000038.1:0-8527 GCA_964385225.1 uncultured Planctomycetaceae bacterium | reverse complement strand
CTTCGAGGCTTTTTCTATTTCTTTTCAACTGCAAACTGATGAAATATCCGGGCTATCTGGCCGCGCACCCGGGCATTCCGTCGGCGAACGTTCTCGACCTGAACCATGCGACACTCAACGCGGCGGATCTCAGCTACACGAATTTTGTCAACCTCATCCGCACCCCCATTCGAAACTACCTCTTGCAGCCCGGAAGTCCGACGCCGCAGGAGATTGTGTCGATGGTGCTGATCCGGCCGTTTCCGCATCGCGTGCTGGACATCAATCAAGCGACCGTCGGAGACTCCCCCAGCAACGCGAGCACGCGGTTCAACGGCGGAAATGCCACCTACGCGTCTGTCGATGCCGAATTGGTACTCCTCTGGCACGATCTAAACGCGGGCGAGGCGAACGGCACGATGGACAGTCTGGCGGACAACCTCATCGACAATCCTTATCACACACTCTCCAGCCCGATCGCGTCGTTTACCCGGGCAAACATCACGGTGCCCAAAGTATTCACCAACCGAGCAAACGTCGCCTGGGTTCTCGCCGGCAGCGGGGCCACTCGACTCACGCCGGGCGATATGTATCTCGTCTGCCGCATCGACGGCACGACGCTGGAAGATGCGATTGCCGGACTGGATCGCGCTCAGAACCTGCGCATCAACAAGGCCCTCGTTCGCGTCTTGCTGGACGAGTTCGACACGAGCACCGCGCAGGATCTCGATAATCATCGACTCTTCGCGGTCAACTGTCCCTTCTACGCCGGAAATGATTATGAGGAGACGGCAGCCCTCCTGATCGCCGCCGGCTGGGACGTTCGCTACGACAACACCTTTGATTTCATCGAATCGCACGAGGAGCCGAATCCGATCATCGCCTACGCCTCCTACGGCGAAAACCACAATCAGGGAGGTCTCGGTCAGAACCCGGCGGGCAATGGCATCTACATCGAAGGGTTCAATTTTCCTCCCGGCGCCGTTTTCAACACGATCGAGTCGTACAACGCCCGTGCGTTCAACGGTCTGGATACGCGTTTCAATCAGGAGCAGGTGGCGGATTTCATCACGGCCGGCGGCACCTTCGGCGTCGGCCATGTCTGGGAGCCCTTTTCTTTCTCAATCCCTGACAACGAGTTTCTATTTGTAAACTACCTTGTAAACGGGTTGAGCTGGGGCGAGGCGGCGTATACCTCGATTCCGGGGCTGAGCTGGCAGCATCTGGTCGTTGGCGACCCGCTGGCTTTGCCGGTCATTCTCAACGACCCGGGAATGCCGAGGGGCGACCTGAACGGCGACGGATTTACCGATGGTCTGGATATCGGTGTATTTGTCGATCTCGTGATGAACGGCGTAACGGGCTATCACGCGACCTATCCCGCGCTCGATCCCATCGCGAGAGGCGATTTCACCGGAGATTATCGCGTCAATCTCGATGATCTGCCCAACTTCATCGATGTCCTCCTCGAACCCTGATCTCGGCAATTTTGCCGTGGTTGAGTTTCTCGCTGTTTGTCGGTTAAAGTGCCCGGCAGCGCGGACAGAACAAGCTGTTGCGCGAAACCAGCGAGGCATCATGGCGATTCAATTTTTCTGTGTGGCCTGTAAACAACCGATCGAGGTCGATGACGAATTCGCGAACCAGGCGGTGACCTGCCCGTATTGCAAGAAGGTCGTCACCACGCCACCGGTCTCGGACCCAGGGGTTGCGCGTCAAAGCCCGGAGGCGCGGGCGTCCGGTTCCGAGCCGTTGGATCCGAGCTCGCCGTTCGATCCGCACGCGCCGCTTTCGCCCGCGGGTTTTCGAAGCAATACCTCGGGATGGGTCGCCCTCGGCTGTGTGACCGGCGTTTTTGTGATTACGTCGATCTTCTGCGGCAATGTGCTTTCCATCATGCGAGGGCAACCGTCGGACATGACCCAGCAGGAGATGCAGAAAGTCATGATGGAGGAGATGGAGGCGCGGCCGGGCCTGCAAAAGCTGATTTCCGTCGGGTTTCTTGCCTTACCGATCGTTGGCATTTCGGCGGCCATCTTCAGTTTGGTGAAGCGTCGCTCACCGCGCTGGCCGGCGATCGCGGCGCTGGTCGTGCTCGTTCCGGTGATGTGTTGCATGTGCTTCTCATTTCTCATGTTTTTCGCCCAGGCCGGCGCCCAGGGCGGTGCGCCGACGGGCTAGATTCGGCGCTCGCACCATGACTTTATATTGCGCATCGCAGCGGGTATGTCCGGTAACGCACCGCGCCATGAGCGTGTGAGTCGATCGCAGCAATCCGCACCTGGGGTAACTCGCTACGCACGACACTCGCCTCTGCTTTTTAGCGGACGCAGCGCGCGTGGTTGCGAGGCGCGGCGAGAGCGGCATTTCCTCGTGAGTTTCCATCCGTTTTCGTTGACACGTGCTGCGCATGCTGGTAACTTCGGGGAATACATCGTTAACCGCTTTGCATTCGGCGCGGCCGCGGGGCTGGGGCACGCCGCTCGCAGGGGCTGATTCAGGAGCGAGGATCACATGGAAGTTTACGAAGCACCGAAGTCGCAGTCCCGACCCGCTCGCAATAAGCGCCGAAAGATCTTCACGATCGAGCATGCCAATCGAACGCTGCCGCTCGTTCGCCGAATTGTCTCCGACATGGTCAAGCAGTATAAGCGCGTCTGCATTCTCGAAGAGCGCTGTCACATTCGTCGACCCACGGTGAGCCAGGAGGCCCATCAGGCGGTACGGCGACAGTACGAAGCGGAGCTGGAAAAGCTTCGCGCCCTTTACGAGGAACTCTCCGCCGTCGGTTGCGAGTTGAAAGACTGGCGACTGGGCCTCATCGACTTTCCCGCCATGATGGAAGGCCGCGAGGTTGAACTCTGCTGGCGACTGGGGGAGGATCAAATCGCGTACTGGCACGATATTGGCGCCGGATATGCTGCAAGGCAACCTTTGGGTGGAGCCCTTGCCGCAGAACCGGCGCATCAGGTGTAGGCGATTTCCGGCACGGCTCGCGCGGTCGCTTGTCGGTAGCAGCCCGTCTGCTTGGCAATTGACCTTCGCCGACGAATCGGATAAAGCCCACGGACTCGTATCCGTGGGTTTTTTTCATTCGGCGAGGGACGCATGCCGGATCATTCGACAACCGCTACATCCGTCATCAGCGATGTCGGTCGAAACTTCCTTCGGCTGACGCTCTGCCCCGATGTCGGTCCCATTCGCTTTGCCAACCTTCTCCGAGAACTCGGCGGCATCGATCAGGTTCTCGGCGCAAGCGTAGCGAAATTGCAATCCGTCGAACGGGTTGGCCCGAAGGTCGCGGAAGGCATCGCCCGCACGCGCGACAAGGCCGACGTGGAGGGCGAGGTTGCGCTGGCCGAACGGTGTGGCGCGCGAATTCTCTGTCTGGCTGATGATGGCTACCCGCTGGCACTTTCTCGCATCAATGACCCGCCGCCGTGTCTCTACATCCGCGGCTCACTGACAAGGCAGGACGCCGCCGCGCTCGGCGTCGTCGGTTCGCGTGCATGCTCGCGCTACGGCGCCGAACAGGCCGAACGCTTCGGCGCTCTGGCCGCCGGCGCCGGGCTTACGGTCGTTTCCGGCATGGCACGGGGCATCGACCATGCCGCCCATCGAGGAGCTTTGGCGGCGGGGGGTAGGACCCTTGCAGTGCTCGGCTGCGGGCTTTGCCACCTGTACCCGCCGGACTCCGTGGAACTTGCCGGGCAGATCCTGGATCGAGGCGCGATCCTGAGCGAGCTTCCCATGAATGTCGCGCCGGACGCGAAGAACTTCCCGCCGCGAAACCGGATCATCGCCGGTTTGTCGCTCGGCGTGCTGGTGGTCGAAGCCGCGCGCCGCAGCGGCGCGCTCATCACCGCGCGGCTCGCCGTGGAATACGGCCGCGAGGTCTTTGCACTGGCCGGTCGCGTGGATACGCCACAGGCCGAAGGGTGTCTGGAGCTTATCAAACAGGGCGGCGCCAAACTGGTGACGCGGCTCGATGACATCCTCGTCGAGTTCGGCGAGGCCGGCCGCTCGCTCCAGGATGCTGCCACCCCGCAACATGCCGCACAGCAATCTTCAACCGATGTGCGACAGGCGCTGCCGATCACGCTGGACGATTCCGAGAGGCAGATCGTCGCCGCGCTGGATGGCGAAACGCTGGGTGTGGATTCGCTCTGCGACCAAACCGGATTGCCGCCGTCGCGCGTCGCCGTAGCCCTGACCGGCCTTCAGCTCAAGGGCCTGATCCGCCGACTGGCGGGTGAGATGTTCGAGCGCACGGGCAAATGGGCGTGACCGATCCGGATGGCGACGGATGCGCCGTTCGGGAATATGCCCGATTTGAATGGATATCCCGCAAAGCCGTATGATGGGTTGCCGTCTGCGACGTGGCGCAGAGAGATCACCGAGTCAGTCAGGGTGTCAAGACGTATGCCTGCTTCAGCACGAACTTCGCGCAACGCATTCAGTCTCATCGAGCTGCTCGTCGTAATTTCTGTCCTGACCATCCTCATTGCGATCCTGGTGCCGGCTTTGTCGTCGGCACGCCAGTCGAGCATCGGCCACGTCTGCCTCGCCAATCTACGAACGCTCGGACAGGGCCTGACGATGTATTCGACGGAATACCAGAACGTACTGGTCCCCGGTCGGCTGCCACGCGTCGATGACGATAATTGGCGGGCATTGGTCTATGGCGGCTGGAAGTACCGGCCAACGTTTCTCGCCATGATGGGCACCAACGTCGGCATCCAGCCGTTTGAGGACCCGATGGCAAGCCGCAATGCCGTGGATCGATTCGGCCAGCGTGGCGAGCGGCAGGACTATGCAAGCAGGGTGTACGTCTGTCCCGCGGTGCGCGACTGGACCGACGAACGCAACGGCAGCTACGGCTACAACTACCAGTTCCTCGGCAACTCGCGTCTGAGCGACCCCGGCGACATTCGATCCTTCAAGAACTGGCCCGTGTCCGTGACGCGTATTCGTGATACGTCCCGCACTGTTGCCGTGGCGGACAGCATGGGCACGGCGGCCAGCTTTGCGCCCGATGCGCGCTGGTCCTACGAAAACAATGCCGAGGACGGCCGCCGCTACGGTAACGAGGGCTTTAATCTCGATCCGCCGTGGATTGACCGGGCACGCGGTGAGGCCGCCAAGTTTCCGGATCGGCGCAGCGCCGCTGATTCTCGCCACCTCGGACGGGTCGCCACGCTGTGGGTCGATACGCATGCTGACTTTCAGACCCCCGCCTCGCTCGGCTATCGCATCAATGACGACGGCAGTTTCGCGTGGGAAGGCAACAACTCCCTCTGGTCCGGCAGCAACCGGGACGTTCCCTGGACACCTGATTACGGGCTCTAGCGGCGGCTGGTTCTCGCGTGCAGGAGCTACGTACAAACGCTTGCATCCGCTATTCTTCCCACCATGAAGCTGCCGGTCATCTTGCCCGATCTGAAGGCCCAGCAATGGGATTGCCACGGCTGCACGAATTGCTGCCGGGAGCTGGTCGTCCACCTCACGCCGCGCGACGTCGAGGAAATCGAGCGGCAGGGCTGGCGAGAACGTATGCCGGAGCCGCCGTACATCCGCCTTGGTCGCGAACGCGTCCTGAACCATCGGCCCGGCGGCGGATGTGTGTTTCTCACCGATGACGGCCGCTGCCGGATTCATGCGGAATTCGGGGCTGATGCCAAGCCGCTGGCATGTCAGCTTTATCCATTTACGCTTCACCGTGAGTCCGAGAGCATCCGCGCCGACATTCGCTTTGACTGCCCCAGCGCCGCCGCCAACCACGGCTCGCCGCTTTCGTCGCACCGGAAGGACGTGAATCGCCTTGCTTCATCTCTGGAGGATGCCGGCCCGGCAATTCTCTCGGGCGGCCGAACAAAGCCCCGTCTGACGAGCGATCGGGAACTGACCTTCGACGAGCAGGCCGCGCTCGTCAGCCGTGTGGATGGCTGGCTGAGAGATGCGAACCGGCCTCTCGTCGATCGACTGCTGGGCCTGCACCATCTCGTGCGGACTCTGGCTCGCGCGCGGCTCAGCAAGGTGCGCGACGAACATTTTGTTGAGCTGCTGGATATGCTCTTGCTCGATGCCCCCGCGGCGGTTGAGGAACTTCGCGCCACCGGGACGCAGTCGCCGTCGTCGCAACACGTCAAGCTGCTGCGGATGACTCTCTTCGCTCATTGCGAATACATCGATCTCTCGCAGGCGCGTCGATCCTTTCTCGCGGGGCTGTCCTATCGGATGGAACAGCTTCGCCGCGCCAGGCGATTCGTGGCGGGTCAGGGAGCCGTGCCGCGCCTGGCGCCGGGGTGTCATGGGGGCACCATGGCCGATGTGGATCGGGTGACGAGTGATGAATCGGTGCACCGGGCGACGGAGGAACTTATCGCGCGCTATCTGCGGGCTCGGCTGCTTTGCGGGACAGCGTTCGGCAGCGGCTACTACGACTGGGCGGCGGTCGATGGGCTTCATGCGATGCTGCTTGCCGTTTGCTGTGTCGATTGGCTTGCTCGATACTTCGCCGTGACGGATGGGCGCACGAGGATCGGGATCGAGGACGCGCGCCGTGCCGTCGGCGTGGTGGATCGCACGGCGGGCCGCGCGCGCGAGCTGGGCACGCGGACGGCATTGATGCGCGTTCGACATCTGGCGAGCGATGGGGGGATGGAGCGGCTGCTGAAGCGTTCGGTGATACTCCACGGATCGTGATATCGAAGGGGCAGTCGTCCCTCGCTTGCGCTTCGGGCTGGTCAGGCGATTCCGGCGGTGAGGAAGATCGGCGCCCAGATGTTGGCCTTTTGCTGGCGGATGTCCTTGAAGCCCGCTTCGGTGAAGAATTTCCGCATGAGACTCCACGGCGCGTGGAAGACGCGGTCCTGCGGCGTGCTCTCGGCACGCGTGATGAACACGTCGAACAGCACCCAGCCGATGATGTTGTCCCGGAATCCGTCGATCAGCAGGAGCCGCCCTCCGGGGCGAAGCACGCGCCGCATTTCTCGAATGGTCGCGGCCTGATGCGGATAGTGATGAAAGGAGTGGCTGCAAGTTACAACGTCGAATGACCCATCGGCGAAGGGCAGGTGCTCGGAATCTCCATTGACGAAGACCGGCGCCGCTTCGATGCCTTTTGATTTGCCGTGCGCCACCTCGCACATGCTGCCGGAATAATCCAGACCGACGAGCGTACGGCTCGGCAGAATGCTGCCCGCGACCATGGCCAGCCAGCTTCCGGTGCCGCAGCCGATGTCGAGCATGTCGAAGGGCGTCGGGTCGTCCTTCCGCCAGCCGTAAAGCTCCTCCATGAACATCCGATAGGCCGGCTGGAAGAGCAGATGCTGAACGATGGAGCGGTCGTAGGTCCGCGCCCAGCCGTCGAACTGGCTTCGGGCACGGTGCTTGACCGCGTGGCCGATCGGCTTCTGCCCGGCGCGAGGATTCTCCTCACCGAGGACGCTTAGAGAGCCACTGGTCAGCGATTGCGTGTCACCGGATGTGGGGATCGGATGCATCTTGCGTGAATTCTCGCTCGGCCGGGCGGCGTCCGCGGGGCCGTCCGATGGCCACCGCTGCCGGTTCACTATATGTTTCATCGTCCGATTCGGCAAGAAAAGCGATGGATGCTGTGGGAACGCAGAGTCGAACTGGTGTATGGGGCTTGGGGCGAGGGAATAGCCAAAATGCCATAACAGGGGCCAAGGGTCTGAGGGACCAAGGGGTCGAGAGCGCGGAAGAGGCACGCTGCGCGTGCGTGGGGAAACGCCAATTGAACAAACAGGGGCCAAGGGTCTGAGGGACCAAGGGGTCGAGGGCGCGGAAGAGGCATGCTGCGCGTGCGGCGGTTTTGATTGAGGAGGGGGCGAGGGAATGCGGAGTGCGGAACGGGGAATTCGGAATTCGGGGGCATTGGCACGCATCGTCAAAAAAAATGTGATGTTGAATTAAGCTGAATTCCCTGAAATTTTTCTCCCGGCGTCCGGACGCGCGGAGGGGACGCTCTACCTGCTGTCTTGTTCAGCGTGCGCGCCGGGGGTCATTTTGTCCCGCATCCGTGCTGCGCAAGGGATTGGGCGGCCAACGCGAATTTCGAATGACGAATTACAAATGACGAAAAGGGGAATGCAATCCACGTGAAATGTTTCACTCAAAGTGAGACAACTCGCCTTTCGGAATGGAGGATGGATTTCCCTGCCGGGTAGGGCGGTAGTTCTTCTCGCAGCTTGATGTCCTCCTCGTTGCGTAGTTGTCTGAGCGTTACCGGCGTCGCTCGGTCAGGAGCGGCTCTGGATCATCTCGATCGTAATCCACCGGCCGCAGGAAGTTCAAACTGCTGTGCAGCCGGTGGTGATTGTAATGATCGATCACGCCGTCGATGACGCCCTGGGCGGCGGCGAAGTGAGTACTCGTGTGGGGGCACAAGCGAGCGGACATTCCTTCCAAGGCAGTCTGACAGGTCTGATGGTAACACGCTTTCGCTCTGGTCGGCGGCGTGTTGTCGTGTTAGCCCGCATATTTCATCAGTGCTTGCCGAAGCAAGTTGATGGCGTGATGAGCC
>CAYLOE010000037.1:0-12529 GCA_964385225.1 uncultured Planctomycetaceae bacterium | reverse complement strand
GAAAGCGTTGATAACTCTCAAGATAGACCAGGATGACCTTGCCCTCTATTCTTCCCGGTTTTCCCGGATGAACCATTTTTTTTGCTGGTAGACCCGTAGGGTTGTGAGGATTCCTCCATGGCTCTCGTGCGGATTGCCATGCCTTCAGGCAATCACCAGGGGAAACTACCCAAGTGCCGACTGTTCCAAACATATCGTGAGGGTCCTCGCACGGCTCGAACGGGTGTGCAGCCCGGCCCTGCGGGAGTCACCGATTCTCGAGTGCGCCTCGAGTGCGAGTCGTTACGGCTTCTATTGCTTACCGCCCACGACCCTCGCGTGCCACGATGGCGACTCTTCGCGGACGCCCCGCAGAAGCAGCGCGGCGATTTCACAATCGCGCAAAGGATTTCTCCTGCGCGCGTCGGCGCGGGCGCACTTTTCCGGTCATCGCAATCACGTGACATGGCGAAATCGAATTCGCGGAAGTGCAATCCAGAGCGCTAGGTCATGCTCAAGAATCCTGCGCCACACGAAGATTTGCTTCGCGCAGATGTCATCGATAACAAAGCCGAAATTACGGTAGTCGTCACGCGCATTCAAAATCCTCTCGCAAGGTTTCGCCGAATTTCTGTGAGCGCGCGCGCGTGCGTTGTTGTTTTTACAAGAATGGAGTCGATGTGATCCGCGCTGCGGCCGCTTGAATTGGGCGCGGTTATCAAGTCATCCGGCGCTTCCTTGTCCGGCGTCGGGCATCGACTCCGAGTCTTGAGACGATCCCAGCGCACTCGCTCGTCGAATCGATACCAACCTGTCGGACGCGACAGGCAGCGAATTCCGCGCGCCGGAGTCGACCGGGAATCGTCTCGCAACAGGAAAGCGAGGCGTGCGATGACACGGAATGGCTCACTGACCATCCTGGCAGCATTTGTCTGGATTCTTCCTTCGGCCGTTGTGACTGCGGAAGAGCCGACCAACATGAACCTGCGATACTCGATCCACGACGATCCGAACGATCCGGAGAGCCCGGTGGTGTTCATCGTGGAGCTGGACCTTCGGGCGGCTGACACCAATGGAGACGAAGTCGGCTGGGAGGTCAAGCAGGCGCGGTTCAAGAAGCTCGACGGACTACAGGTGATCAAAGAATGGTTCGCCGACTGGCCGGAATTCGATACGGTCGACGGCCTGTGGTGGATCGAACACGTGGAAGCGAAGCAGCCGGAACTGGAGGAGTTCACGCTCCCGCCGCTCCTGGCAGGCACGGCGCAGCGCAAGAACGCGAGCGGTCCGGGGCTTGAGTTCGATCTCGTGGGCGAGTCCTACACACCGCCGCAGGGCGGTCCGCCGTACCCGGTGACGTCGTCGCTGACGCACTTCTTCCAAGAGGTGGGCGGCTCGACGCCGGAGCAGTCGGGCGAGGATACGCCTACTGAAAGCGAAGAGGGTGAGCCGAGCGCTTAATCATCCTTAATCGCTCGAAGCCGCACCCGGATGCATCGAGCGGGCGCCCGAGTAGCACGCCGCTATTCGGGCTGCCTGCTCGGTGCAGAGTTTGCCGCGAATCGTCTTGCCTTTCGTCGCTCGACGATGCCTCGATTGTCTTCGATCGCCTTGATTCCGTTTTCGTAATAGGCCCGTCGGGTTTCCGCGAAGCCGGCGCGGCAGAACCGCTCGAAGAGCTGATCCGCCTGATCCATCCAGAATTCGGCGGCCCGGTCGTCGTCTTCGGTGTTTGCGTAGATGTGCCAGACGGTCAGCTTGTTGCAGGAACTGAGGAGCGCCTGGATAAGGTCGGAGGAATCAGGATTCTCTCGGGCCAGCGCCGTACGGATTTCGTATGCTTCGATGAATCGAGCGAGCGCGGCATCACGTGCTTCGAGCATGATAGCGCAGCTACCAAGGTAGTCGAGGCAGATCGCGTGAGTGCAGGCGGCTTTCAGGTCTGCCTTGTCAGCTTCCTCGTCAGCTTCCGTGATCCTGGCCCAGATCAATCGGGCCTCCTCGAATTCCGCGTAGGCGTTCTGCCCTTCTTTTCGAGCGCGGTGGACTCTTGCCGCGGCGGCGTGGGCGTAGGCGAGCGACTCGATGTCGCGCGGGGCAAGATCCTGCGTCTCGAGGAAGGGTTGGGCCGCCGCTTTCGCACGGGCGACCCATGGCTCGGCCTCTTCCGGGACTCCCTGCGAGATGTAGGTAAAAACCAGGTCCAGGTAGGCACGGACCAGTTCACGACGCCATTCCGAAATGTTCGGCTCGACGGAGACGAGGTACTCACCGATTCGAATCGCCTCTTTGTGGTTGCTTGCCGCCTCGGACCAGTTTCCTCGCACCTGGTAGGTAGTCGCGAGTCGGTCGCATGCACGCTTATACCCATGCATCAACAGCACGTTGGTCGGGTGTGCCTCGCTGAGTCGGCTGAGTATGGCCTTGCTGTTCACCACGTCGGCGAGGGATTCCTCCACAATGCCCATCTCCGAGCGTACGCGGCCGCGGATTGCGTACAAGTCGGCCAGGGTCACCTGTTCGTTGAGGCGAATGCGATCCTCATCGGGACGCGCTGGCCGAACCGTGCCGGGCGTCTCGGCGCCATCCGCACCGACTGCCAGTCGATCATGCGAGCCGAACTGCTCCACGAGATCGAGGACTTCGTTGGCCTCGGCGTAGCGGTTCTTACTCACAAAGGTCCCGGCATATAGAACGAGCAGTCTGCACACCTCGTGATGGACCTGGCGATCCTCTGGGTACTGCGCGACAAGCCGGCGACCGACGCGAACGCCCTCCTCGAACTGTTCGATACAGTCATCCTCCCAGAGTCGGCCGAGCTTGGTGCGGATACGCAGGTGCAGAAGCAGGGCCTCCCTCGATGCGGGCGCTTCGGATGCGGGCGCTTCGAGCAGCGGCGCGGTCAGCGCACGCTGATCCACGCCCTCCACGCGCGTCTCCGGGTCCCCGCTTACATACTTCAGCGCGAGTCGGAGCACCTGTTCGTAGTATTCGCGGGCTTCGCTGTTCCTGGCCTGGGTCGCGGCGATGTCGCCGCGCTTCTCGTACAATTTCAATTTCAGGTCGCCCATGCCGCCGTCAGCTTCGACAAGTTCCTGCAGAGTGACGAGGCGCTCCGCGAGATTCGCAAGGTGTTTGTCGCGCATGGCCGTGCCGCCGGCGAGCGATGCCATGTCTTCCTCGATCGTGGTCGTCACTTCATCGAAGAGCGAATGGGCAAAAGCGGCGACGGCCCGGGCGTTGTCGCGATCTCGCGTTGCCTTGAGACCGTAGTAAGTCGTGAGGAGGGTCGCGGCGGTCATGGTGAAGGCAATGACGGCGGCGGCGGCGAACTGCAGGCGGTAGCGGCGGACCGTCTTCTTCAGCACATACAGACTGCTCGCGGCCTTGGCCTGAACGGGTTCGCCCTTCAGATAGCGATCCAGGTCGTCAGCCAGGGCGATCGCCGATTGATAGCGTCGTTGCCGATCCTTGGACAAGGTCTTGAGGATGATCTTGTCGAGGTCGTCATCGACGGCGCCGATCGTCGGACGCGTCGCTGAATCGCATTTTCGCAGCACCTTGGACAGGCCCAGCGGCTCCTCCTCAAGAATGCTGCGACGCATTTCCACCGGGTCGCTGCTGACAGGATAGGGAAACATGCCCGTGAGAAGGCGGTAGAGGATGACGCCGAGGGCATAGACATCGGAAAGGGTGTCGACTTCCTGTGAGTCGCCGATGACTTGCTCAGGGCTCATGTATTGCAGGGTGCCGATGATCTGTCCGACCATGGACAGCATGGAGTAGGAAGAATCATCGGCGACTTCGAGACTTTTGGCGAGACCGAAGTCCAGAATCTGGGGTCGGCCTTCCTGGTCCACCAGGATGTTCATGGGCTTCAGATCGCGGTGGATGATCCCTTTCTGATGGGCGTGGTGAACGGCCCGACAAACCGGGAGAAAAAGCCGAATGCAATCCTGAACCGTCGGTCGAATGAGCAGGACATAATCGTCAATCGGCGGGCCGTCGACGAATTCCATCGCAAAATAGGGCCGGCCATCGACCACGCCGCTGTCGAAGATCGTGACGATGTTGGGATGCTGCAGCCGCGAGATGAGGTCCACCTCGCGGGCGAAGCGCTCGCGCTTGAGCGAGGACGAGAGCGGACCGTCGAGCAACACCTTCAGGGCGACGATGCGGTCAGTCGCCAGCTGGACGGCCTTAAATACGACTCCCTGCCAACCATGCTCAATCCGCTCGAGTATTTCGTAGCCGGGAAAGTGATTCCTGGGGAATTGAATCCCCGCATAGCGGCCGTCGGCTGAATCGCAGGAGTCGTGATCGTGGCCTGTCGCGACGGCTTTCTTTCGTGCCTGGAAGATGGTGTGAGCGGTTCGCAGATTCTCGGCCAGTTTCGGAAGCAAGTCAGGATGACGCGCGAGGAGTTCCGCATCATCAACGGGTCGGCCGGCCTCCCAGGCAGCGAGGGCCTGCTGAACGATCCGCTCGATACGCGCTTCACGTTCGTCAGGAGTCGGCTGGTCCGTCGTGCGAAACATGAAACACGCCTCGGCTATTCCTCAAGATACGGCTCGGAATCGGAATCGCCGGAGTCTCCGGACAAATACTTCGAGGAGCTGCCAAGATTCTTGCGCAACTGGCGCAGCCCGTTGAAAAGCAGGTTTCGCACGGACGACTTGGACCTTTCCATCAGCGTGGCGATTTCATCGCAGGACTTGCCTTCGAGGAAGCGCATCGACACGACGCGCCGGCGATCATCGGTGAGCTGAGCCAGGGCGATCTGCATCCTATCGCACGCTTCCGCCGCCGCCACCTCGCTGATCGGTGACTTGCCGGGAGCACTGACCGCATCCCAGAGTTGCATGATCGAGGAGTATCGTTCCTGTTGCAGTTCGGTCTGCCGAACGGCCTGGCCTCCGCGCTTGATGCACTGCGCGGCCTTTATGACATTGATCAACGTGCGCTGCGCGATGGACGTGAGCCAGCCATCGATGCTGCCGGCGTTGGTGTCCCGCAGGGTGTCAATTCCTCGGAAGGCAGCGAGAAAGACCTCCTGGAGAACATCTTCCACATGGACTTCGCCCTGTGTCTTTAACGAAGACCTCATGATCCTCGCTTGCAGGAGAGCGCGAAGTTTGGGCGCGCGCGCCAGAAGCTGCGCCTGAAGCTCCTCGGGAGTCAGTAGCTTTCGGGATCCGGAGGAGTGCCCCGTTTTTGCGCGCACGTCAGCTTGGGCTGCCGCTGTTACTTCTGTAATCGCGGGCACGGACATCGAGTACTCCAATGCCAGGCCGAGAGCGTCGATCGATCATAGCCCCCCGCCGTAATTCAAGGGCAGGGTCGGCGGGCCGATTCGGCCATCGTCCATTCTACCAGAGACGGTGCAGACTCGCTGGTTCGATTTCCCCACCTTGAGCGGGGTACCAGCCACCTGGCATAAGACATCTCTCTTAAGAAATCGTTGGGCATCACGCCCCCTCCTCAGTGATAGGCGTAAACCGGGCATGGCTAACGCCGGAATTGGAGACCCCGTACAGATCATTATAATACCCTACAAAGTCGGCCTTTTTCCAATCGCAACAGCGTGGCATTGATCGGAAATGACGAATGATCCCGAATTATTGCTGTTTTTCGCGTTCACAGGAGCGGCCAGAGTGGCTCGAATCGCGAGAAAACGAGGATCACTCCCCTGCCGACATGTTTAAGCGCGACAACGGATCTGGAGAACCAACGGGGGGGGACCCGGGGGGGAGCGATGGCGTTCCAGCAGGGGCGCTGAGTGAAGACGCAGAATCAGACCGGCAGCAGTTGAGGCACGTCGAAGCGCACGGCGAAGCCGATCCGGTCGTTCGAATCTCCCTGCACCTGCATCTCTGTACGGATGACGGTGGCATAGCCGAGCGATTTGCCGAGCTGCTGATTGGCAGCGCGTGCGCCTGCGGCGGGGCCGGCGATCCGTGCTTCGTAGCGCTGGCCGACGGCGAGGCCGAAGCCGATCGGCGCACTGGCGTGCAGGCCGGCGTCGGAGATGTCCGTCGTCTTGCAGCGGAGGATGGTCTGCGACTGCGAGTCGATCAGCCAGATATCCGCAGCCACGGGACGGCGCGAATAGTCGCGTTGATCGAGGCGGTTGACCCGTCGCGTGCCGCTGCTGTATCGTTCGAAGATCGGTGGGGTGGCGACATGTGAGCCGCCGAGGGGGATGGGTGTCGGCAAGTGCGTGGACATGTGGGTCTCCTTTGCGCGAGAAGGCCGCCGCTAATTTACTGCGGCAGAGCCGGATTGGCTCGCGGCACACGAATTCGACTGCCCGCGACCGGAGCGGCGAGTGCCATTACCACGTCACTCGTCGGCGACGTAATCGGCCGCGAACTTCCAACCCCTCATGTCTGATCCGGCTTGTTCGCCCTTGCCGATTCCCCTGTCAGCAGGCGGCAGACCGAACCTGTCGTGGCCCCACGAAACCGCGTGGCATTATATCGCAACGCCCATCGGGGTCAATGAAATACTGTCGCAGCTGATCAATGGCAACTGGTGTGCCCGACGGGGATTATTACATCATTGTGACAAGAAATAGCCCTGCGGGAGGGTCCCATGACGATGGAAATTGCCCGCTTTCAGCGGCACCCCGTGTCCCAATTTAGGGGCATTCTGAGCAGCCATCGCGCCGGTATGGTGACACTGCGGGATCGCTAGTCCCCCCATCCCCGTTACGAAACAGCGCGTTCTGCTAATCGCAACTCCGTATGCTTCTACCGGGCGAAAGCCGGTGTCGACTGCGTGTCCAGAGAGAACCGCACCCTCCCCCCCACAATCGTATGCGTCGCCCGACCCACAAGCCCCCACCCGTCGTAAGGGCAATTCCGACTCTTCGACCGGAAGCCCTCCACCTCGGCCTTCCAGTGCAACTCGGGATCAATGAGGGTCACGTCCGCCTCGGCGCCGGGACGCAGCGTGCCCTTTTCGATCTGAAGGATTCGCGCGGGGTTAATCGTCAGCATCGCGATCAGTCGCGGCCAGTCGATATGGCCGGGCACAATAAGGGCCTTAATGAAAAGGCCGAGCGCGACTTCGAGCCCGATGATTCCAAATGGCGCCGCCTGAAAGTCGAGTTCCTTTTCTTCGACACCGTGCGGGGCGTGGTCGGTGACGAGACAGTCGATCGTGCCGTCGGCGATTCCGCCAATGCACGCTTCGACGTCGCATTGAGATCGCAGCGGCGGGTTCATCTTGTAGTTTGTATCGTAGCCCGCGCACGCCTCCTCCGTGAGCAGGAGGTGGTGAGGGCAAACTTCGGCCGTGACGGCAATTCCGCGCTGCTTCCCCTCGCGAACAAGCTGAACGCTGCCGACCGTCGAGAGGTGCGCCACGTGGTAACGAGCGTGAGCTTCCGCAGCGAGGGCCAGATCGCGCTGGATCATCATCTCCTCGGCAATGGACGGGATGCCGGGCAGGCCGATGCGCGTCGCCGTAAAGCCGGCGTTCATGACGCCTCCGGCGGCCATGTCGGCATCTTCGCAGTGCTGAATGAGGACGCGGTTGAACATGGTCGCGTACTGCAGGGCGCGATACATCACCGCAGGATTGGCTACGCCGCAGCCGTCGTCGGAGAATGCCACGGCTCCGGCACGCACCATCTGGCCCATCTCGGCCAGCTCCTTGCCCTCGCGGCCCTTGGTAATGGCGCCGATGGGATACACGTTGCAGACGCCGGCACGCGCCGCCTGACGATAGACGAACTCGATCATCGCCTCGGTGTCGATGGCCGGTTGGGTGTTGGGCATGCAGGCGATGCTGGTGAAGCCGCCGGCAACAGCCGCAGCGCATCCGGAAGCGATGGTCTCCTCGTCTTCGTGACCGGGCTCGCGGAGATGAACGTGCATGTCGATGAGACCGGGGCAGACGATTTTCCCGGAAGCGTCGATTGAATTGCGGATTTCGGATTTCGGACCGCGGATTGGATCGCCTGCCTGTGTTTGAATCGCAGCGATGCGGCCGTCTTCGATGAGAACATCCGCGATCTGGTCGAGCCCCTGGGAAGGGTCGATGACACGGCCGGCTTTAATGAGGAGCAGGTCGGTCATCTCGTCTCAACTCCCCTCCGCGGCCTGTTTACAAAGGAACATCACGGCCATGCGGACGGCGAGGCCATTGGTGACCTGGCGGAGGACGGCGCTGTTGGCGCCGTCGGCGACGCTGGCGGCCATTTCGATTCCGCGGTTGATCGGGCCGGGGTGCATGACCAGCACGTCCGGCTTGGCGCGTTTCATGCGTTCGGCAGAGAGGCCGAAGAGCCGCGAATACTCCTGTAAGCTGGGAAAGACATTCGAGCTGATTCGTTCGCTCTGTATGCGCAGCATGTTAATCACGTCAAACTGGTTGATCACCTTGTCGAAATCGTGGGCGATCTTCGCGCCCATTTTTTCGAAGGCACGGGGCACGAGCGTCGTCGGACCGACCATCGTGACGTCGGCGCCGAGCTTGAGCAGTCCGTGCAGATTGGATCGGGCAACACGGCTGTTGGCCACGTCTCCGACGACGGCAACTTTAAGCCCCTCGATCCGCTTCTTGACCTGTCGCATGGTGAAAATATCGAGAAGGCCCTGGGTCGGGTGTTCGTGACGGCCGTCGCCGGCGTTGATGACGCAGCAGTTGACGTTCCGCGCGATCAGGTGCGGCGTGCCCGCGACGTTATGGCGGACGATGAGCAGATCGACGCCCATGGCTTCGATGTTTCGCACGGTGTCGCGAATGCTCTCACCCTTGGAGAGACTGCTGGTCCTGACGGAGAAATCGACCACGTCGGCGGAAAGCCGCTGCGCCGCGAGGACGAAGCTGGTCTTGGTGCGCGTGGAGTCTTCGAAGAAAAGATTCACCACGACACGGCCACGAAGCGCAGGGACTTTCTTTACGCTGCGCGTAGAGACGTCTTCAAAGGCCTCGGCGGTGTCGAGGATCAGGCGAATCTCGTCGGCGGTCAGATCTTCCAACGCCAGCAGATTCCGATGCGGCCAGACGACCGATTCCCGATCCGTCGCGGCCGTGGCGGCGATGGCCTTCTGCGGTGCGCTGCTCACGGCTGCACCTCCACTTTATCCATGCCGTCGGTCTCCGTTAGACAAACTGTCACATGCTGATTGTCGCTTGTTGTGCGGACCCCTACGAAGTCCGGCTGGATGGGATACTCTCGCCCGCCGCGATCCACCAGGACCACAAGCCGAACGGCCTTCGGTCGGCCCAGGTCGATCAGGGCCTGAAGGGCCGCCCGAACACTTCGACCGGTGTAGATCACGTCGTCGACGAGAAACAGATACAAGCCCGCGATGTCGAAGTTGATTTCCGTGGTTCGGACGACCGCGGACGGTCCGATTTCGGCGAGGTCGTCGCGGTAAAGGGTGATGTCGAGCGAACCGTAGGCGACCTGGTGAACACCGCGCGCTTCAAGCATCGGCAGAAGGCGTCGGGCCAGTTCGTCGCCACGTCGTCGGATTCCGACGACGCCAACGGCGCACCGTCGAGGGACAGATGCGGCAATTTCGTCGGCCAGGCGTTCCATCGCCTGGTGTATTCCGTTTTCGTCGAGGAGCGTCTTCATGAATAAATGCTTCTTTCGGCGTGAAGATACTCGCCGCATCTCGTTGCGACAAGACACGGCTCGGGAGCAGCCGTATGGATCGGCAACGGCGTGAGCCATGCGGCCTTTTGCCGGGGTCTGGAAGCGGCGATCCGAGGGATAGCCGCCTCCCGGCAGATTTCCCTATAATGCTCCCGTGCGTCCGTTGCCGGGCAATGCCCCCCATTGGCGCACGTTAATAAGGGGGAGTCGTCGCCCACGGCTTTCGGACACCGCGACATTGGATTTGATTCGCCTAGAGGACAACAGACAGCAACCATGAAGCCGATTACGCTCATTGCAATCGCGACCATAGCCGCCGGAGGCGGATACTTTGGATACACGAAGTTCTCCTCCGGGCCCACTTCGGACGCCTACATTCTCAAGCCGCTTGAACGGGGCAAGATCGTCCAAACCGTCTCCGCGACGGGGACGATTGAACCCATCACCAAGGTCATCGTCGGCTCGCAGGTCAGCGGGAACATTTTGCGCTGGCACGCGGACTTCAATGATCGGGTCACCGAGGGGTTCGTCCTCGCGGAGTTGGACCCGGATCGGTTCCAGACCTCGTACAACCAGGCGAGCGCGGAGCTGGCGATGGCCCGGGCGCGCGAGGAGGAAGCCCTGGTTCGTTACAAGGACGCCGAGCGGGAGCGGCGGCGGATTGCTCGGTTGATGGATACCTTTACGGCGAGCGAGAATGAGCTTCTCGTGGCCACGGCCGTGTCGGAGGGGGCGATGGCGGCGTGGCATGCGGCGCAGGCCTCGGTGAAATCCGCCGAAGCGCAGCAGAGCGCGGCGAAGGTGGACCTGGATCGGACGATCATCCGTTCGCCGATCGACGGCGTGGTCATCGCGCGCAACATCGATATCGGGCAGACGGTCGCGGCCTCGTTGCAGGCCCCGGAACTCTTTCTGATCGCCAACAAGCTCGAGCGCATGCAGGTCAACGCCCATGTCGCCGAGTCCGACGTGGGTCTGATACAGGAAGGCAAGCCGGCGACGTTTCGAGTCGATGCCTATCCCGATCGGGTTTTTGACGGGAGGATTTCGCAGATTCGCTATGACGCGACGATTCTCGACGGCGTGGTGACCTATGTGACGCTCATTGAGGTGGACAACCCGGATCTCGTCTTGCGACCTGGTATGACGGCGAACGTGACCTTTGAGGTGGCCAAGGTCGAGAACGTCTTGCGTATTCCCAACGCGGCGCTGCGATTCAGTCCGCTTCCGGTCGATCTGAGTGCGAGCGGTCCGGGACGTCTGGGCCCGCGGACGCCGCGTGTCTGGACGCTGGATCACAAGGGCGAGCCGCAGCCGGTCGATGTGCGGCTGGGCCTGAGCGACGGGACTTATACGGAACTCGTGGAGGGGGCGTTGAAGGAAGGGGATCGGATCATCACGGAGCGGAACTGGCGCGGCGGGCGGGGCGGTTCGGGGCGACCGGACGTGACGCGAATGATGCGGTGAGACGGGGTGAGACGCGGTGACGGGGTGAGACGTTGAAACGGTGAGACGCGGTGACGGGCTGAGACGCGGTGAGACGCGGTGACGGGGTGAGACGTTGAAACGGTGAGACGCGGTGAGACGCGGTGAGACGCGCGGTGACGGGGGTGGAGCGAAGTGGAAGATCGCGGGCGCCATGCGAAGGGGAACATCGTGGGCGCCGCATAGAGCGAAGTGGAACATCGCGGGCGCCGTGCGAAGGGGAACATCGTGGGCGCCATGCGAAGGGGAAGATCGTGGGCGCCGCATAGAGCGAAGTGGAACATCGCGGGCGCCGCATAGAGCGAAGGGGAAGTTTGTGGTAACCACCCGAAGTGGAAGTTCGCGGGACCCAGGCGAAGGGGAAGTTCGTGGGACCCACTTGGGACCCGGGGAGCGAAGTGGAACTTCGCTCTACCCACCCCGAAGTGGAACATCGCGGGATCCGTGTGAAGGGGAAGTTCGTGGTACCCACTTTGAGGGGCCGCTCGTCGTGGCGCGTGATGTCTGGAAGACTTATCACATCGGCGAGATCCGGGTTCCGGCGGTTTGCGGGGTGAATCTGGATATTTTGCCGGGGCAGTTCGTCGCCATCATGGGACCGAGCGGATCGGGCAAGTCCACCTTCATGCACCTGCTGGGTTGTCTGGACAAGTGTGATCGCGGCGAATACCGACTCGCCGACGTGGACGTGATGAAGCTCTCCCAGCGCGAGCTGGCGGCGCTACGAAATGCGAAGATCGGCTTTGTCTTTCAGAGCTTCAATCTGCTCTCGCGCACGACGGTGCTCGACAATGTGGCATTGCCGTTGACCTACGCGGGCGTGAAGCGGCGCGAACGACGCATGCGGGCGGCGACGTTGCTCGAGTTGGTCGGTCTGGCCGATCGGAGCCGGCACCTGAGCAACCAGCTCTCGGGCGGGCAGCAGCAACGTGTGGCCATTGCCCGGGCGCTGGTGACGAACCCGGTCCTGCTCCTGGCCGACGAGCCGACGGGTAATCTGGACAGCAAGACGAGCATCGAGATCATGGCCTTGCTGCGGGCGTTGAATCGCGGGACGGGATTGACGATCGTGCTGGTGACGCATGAACATGACATTGCGGCGTATACGGATCGGACCGTTATGTTCCGGGACGGACTGATCGCTTCGGACGAGATGAACCAGGATGTGCGCGAGGCGGTGCATTGAGGTGAGATGGGGCGGGGGCGGGGCGGGGCGATGTGGCATGGGGCATGCGGCGATGTGAGGCGCGGCGATGGGGCATGGGGCATGGGGCGATGTGAGGCGCGGCGATGTGAGGCGTGGCGATGTGAGGCGCGGCGATGTGGGGCATGGTGCATGGGGCGATGTGAGGCGCGGCGATGTGGGGCATGGGGCATGGGGCGATGTGAGGCGCGGCGATGTGAGGCGCGGCGATGTGAGGCGCGGCGATGTGAGGCGCGGCGATGTGA
>CAYLOE010000036.1:0-14683 GCA_964385225.1 uncultured Planctomycetaceae bacterium | reverse complement strand
TTCGAGGCTTTTTCTATTTCTTTTCAACTGCAAACTGATGAAATATCCGGGTTAGCGCCGTATTCGTTCGACTGTAAGCGTCAGGCCCAGCGGGGGCAGGCGAAGGGGGCGGATGGTGTATTTCGTCCACCCTGCCGGACGAAGTTGTCCACGGCGGGCGGACGCCCGCACCACCCTGAAAGGAGAGTTGTCGACGGTCGGCGGGGGACTTGGGCGCTACGGGCGCGGTGATTCGTCACCCGCGAGGGGTGACGCGACGGTCGCGTGGAATACGTTTTAGAGCGCGGGGGCGAGGTTTGTGGCGCCTTGCCAGACGCGCACTTCGGTGATTTCGGGAATGACCCTCGCGACGCTTTTGTCGCAGAAGCCGCGGATGACAAGGCGTCGAGTTTCATGCGGCAACAGCGGGCCGCGCCAGTCGCGATCGATCTGCATCGGTGTGGCGGCCCAGACCTGGCGTTCCTGCGCGGGGCGGCCGTGGTCGTCGAGGCCGACCAGACGCATCGAGAGCAGGGAGATGGTTTTGTCGCCGGTGTTTTCGATTTCGATGGTTGCTCGCTGGTAGCCGCCGGCATCACTGTCCTTCGACAGCTCCGCGTCCACGCGCAGGGCTTCGCGATACTCCGGTGCGCGGACATCTTCGATGGCGTCTGCCAGCGCCGGCGGCAGGGCGGCTCGAATCTCCGGCATGGCCCTGGCGGTTTCCTGCACCATCTCGAGCAGACTGCCGGTCTTCCTGTCGACGACGCGCAGGCCGTACATAGCGATGCCCGTAGCCGAGAAGATCGTCGTGACCAGCACGGCACTGAGACCGAGGGCCAGGGCGGCGAAGAAGCCAATGGGCTTTTTTACGATGTGTCCGTCGGTATGATTGAACATGGCGCGTCTCCTGAGTATGGGGGTTGCTTCCGCCACGAGCGGGCATCGAACCGATCCACACAGGGGACTTGCCCGGGCCGGGGGGAATATTTTTGCGCGGCGGGGGCCGTGGGTTTTTGCGGGCGGCCGGTCGGTTTGGGTGCACATCCTTGAGGGGGCAGGTGTTGCCGGTATGCGTCGTCGGGAGCCGTGTGGGCCGTGCGATTGTGGCTGTGTGGGATGCGGCTTCAGGTGGTGTAAGTGCTTGTCCGATAAGAAGGCGAAGCCGACGGCGGCGATTCGGCAGGAATTGCCGGAGCGATCGCGCGGACTGAGCAAGGCGATATGGCTGACCTACTTGAACCCAGCGAAGTTGATGCACTGCTCCAGGCCGTTTCGGCGGGGGAGTTTGAAGGCGCGGACCTCGCGTACGGTGAGGAAGCCGACGGGGAGTATGCGACGGAGGCGGCGCCTTACGACTTCAAGCGACCCGAGCGCGTCAGTAAAGATCAGATGCGGGCGTTGCAGTCGATTCACGAGGGGTTTGCGCGGAACTTCGGTGCGTCGCTTTCGGCGTTTCTGCGGACGATCGTGGAGACGCGGGTGGCCACCACCGAGCAGCTCACTTACAGCGAGTTCATTCATTCGCTGCCGAGCCCGACGTGTTTCAATCTGCTCTCCGCGCCGCAGCTTTCGGGTCAGCTTTGCCTGGAATTGAGCCCGCTGATTGTGTATCCGATCGTCGATCGCCTTTTGGGCGGCACCAACTCGGACATCTTCATTCCGCAGCGTCCGCTTACGGAGATCGAATTGCGGCTGGTGAATCGGATCATCGATCGCGCGTTGGCGAATCTGACGGAGGCCTGGTCTGACTTGCTGGATGTGAAGTTCGAGGTATCCGGTACGGAGAGCAATCCGCATCTGGTGCAGATCGTCGCTCCGAACGAGGTCGTGGTGGTCATCGGGTTTGAGATCAAGCTTGGTGCGCGAGCCGGCACGATGAGCATCTGCATACCGTTCAACGTGATTGAGCCGGTCATCGGCAAGCTGGCAGGGCAGAGCTGGCTGGGCTATTCCCGTCTTGGCGGGGCGACGGAGCAGGCGCGACGCGTGGCGCGCAGTCTTCGCCGGGCCGAAGTGGACGTGGCTGCGTTTCTCGGCGAAGCCAAGATCACGGTTCAGGAAGTCATGGGACTCGCACCGGGGGACATCATCCGCCTCGACAAGCTGGTCGAGCGCGATTTCATCCTGCGCGTGCGCGGGCAGAATAAGTTTGCGGGGCGGCTGGGCCAGCTTCGCGGCCAACGGGCCCTGCAAATCACGCGCACCGCCGATCCTGAAGAGTCGCTTTGATCCTTCTCATCCGCCGGCCGGTCCCGCGGAGGCGCCGGGTTCGGTCATGGCGCGCGGGTCGAGCAGCGCGGCGAGTCGATCCTCGGGCAGCACTTTCTCGTCCAGGGCCACCTGTCGTACGGTCTTGCCGGTCTCGAATGCTTTCTTGGCGATGGCCGCGGCACGGTCGTAGCCGATGACGGGGGCCAGCGTGGTGCACATCGCCAGACTTTGCTCGACGAGTTCTTCGGCGCGTTTGACGTCGGCTTCGATTCCGGCGACGCAGCGGTCCTGAAAGACGCGGACGGCGCTCGCGAGGATTCGCACGGACTCGAGGAAGTGGTGGACCATGACGGGCATGCCCACGTGCAGATCGAAATTGCCGAGCGTCACGGCGGCGCTCACGATGGCGGCGTCTGCGCCGATGGCGTGCGCCGAGGATTGCAGGAGCATCTCGCACATCACGGGGTTGACCTTACCCGGCATGATCGAGCTGCCCGGCTGAGTGGCTGGGAGACTGATCTCGCCGATGCCGCATCGCGGGCCGGAGGCGAGGAAGCGGATATCGTTGGCGATCTTGATCATGCTGACGGCGATAGTGCGGAGCAGGCCGGACGCTTCGACGAAGCCGTCTTTGGCGTGCTGGGCTTCGAAGTGGTCGGCGGCTTCGACGAACTCGATGGCGGTCTTCTTCGCCAGTTTCTCGGAGACGAGCTTGCCGAACCCCCTGGGCGTGTTGATGCCGGTGCCGACGGCCGTACCGCCGATGGGAAGCTCGCGCAGGGCGCGGATGGCTTTCTGAGCGCGCATCACGGAGAGGCGGGCCTGTGTGGCGTAGCCGGAGAACTCCTGGCCGAGTCGGATGGGCGTGGCGTCCTGCAGATGTGTGCGGCCGATCTTGACGATGGCGTCGAAGGCCTTTGCTTTGACTTCGAGACCGGCGGCGAGGTGCTCCAGCGCGGGAACGAGGTCATCTTTCAGTGCGGCTGCTGCAGCGACGTGCATGGCCGTGGGGATGACGTCGTTCGAGCTTTGCGACTGGTTGACGTGGTCGTTCGGGTGAATCAGTCCGCGATCGCCGATGGCGCCGCCGGCGAGCTGGATGGCGCGGTTGGCGATGACCTCGTTGGCATTCATGTTTGTGGAAGTGCCGGAGCCGGTCTGGAAGACGTCGACCACAAAGTGATCATCGAGCTTGCCGTCGATGACTTCCTGCGCGGCCTTAGCGATCAGGTCGGCTTTGTCTTTGGGGATGATGTCCAGCGCGGTGTTGACTTCGGCGGCGCATTGCTTGACGAGGCCCATGGCCCAGATGAATCGTCGGCCGAGCCGGTAGCCGGAGATGGGGAAGTTTTCGACGGCCCGTTGCGTGGATGCCCCCCAAAGGGCTTGCGAGGGGACAGTCATGGGGCCCATGGAATCTTTTTCGATGCGTGTTTCCTGCGGCATGGTTGCACCTCTTGTTGATCGTAGTCTGTCAGGCCATGGTTCGCGCCCGACAAGATACGTGCCAGCGACGCGGATCGCCAGTCAGTCTGAAGGCCGCTTTCGGAGCGGAGGCGTTATGCGGGCGCCTCGCCAAACGGCGAAGCCGGGGTCGGGCCGCCTTGCGAATGGAGGCGTTATGCGGGCGCAACGCCAAACGGCGAAGCCGGGGTCGAGCCGCTTTTCGAATGGATGCGTTATGCGGGCGTCTGTCATTTGACGCGGTTGAGCTCGGGGATTTAACATGATGTTCCTGCCGTGATCGCAATGTTGTTCGGGCGGGTCGATTTCTCGGTCCGCAGCGAGGGAGAATTCACATGGGACGCCTCTATCAGAACATCCTGGAAACCGTCGGGCGCACGCCGCTGGTGCGGATCAACCGCGTTATCCAGTCCAAGGCCGAAGTTTATGCCAAGCTGGAGTTTTTCAATCCGATGTCGAGCGTGAAGGACCGCATCGGTTTGTCGATGATCGAGGCGGCCGAGAAGGCCGGGAAGATCAAGAAGGACACGCACATCGTCGAGCCGACGAGCGGGAACACGGGCATCGCCCTGGCGTTCGTCTGCGCGGCGCGGGGTTACACGCTGACGCTCACCATGCCGGAATCGATGAGCATGGAGCGGCGGATGCTGCTGCGGGGTCTGGGTGCGAACCTGGTGCTGACGCCTGCGGCGGAGGGGATGAAGGGCGCCATCGCGAAGGCACAGGAGCTTTCCAAGGCGATGCCCAACGGGTTCATGCCGCAGCAGTTTGACAATCCGGCGAATCCGGAGATTCATCGCAAGACCACGGCCGTGGAGATCTGGGAGGATACCGACGGCAAGGCGGACATCCTCATTTCCGGCATCGGCACCGGGGGCACGATCACCGGCGTCGGCGAGGTCATTAAGAAGCAGAAGCCGGGTTTTCGGTGTGTCGCGGTGGAGCCGGAGGAATCGCCGGTGCTGACGCAGACGCGCGAGGGCCATCCTCCCAAGCCGGGACCGCACAAGATTCAGGGCATCGGCGCGGGTTTTGTTCCGTCGGTGCTGAATACGGATGTTTTTGACGAGGTCGTCCGCGTGAACTCGAGCGATGCGATGGCGTGGGCGCGGCGATGTTGCAAGGAAGAGGGCATTTTCTGTGGTATTTCCTCCGGGGCGGCGCTTTGTGCGGCGAACCAGGTGGCGGCGCGGCCGGATAGCGCCGGCAAGATGATTGTGGTCATCTTCCCATCGAGCGGCGAGCGGTATTTGAGTACGGCGCTTTTCCAGGAGGGGTAATCCCCCTATGATGGCTCGCTGTTGCGCGAGCGTGGAAGACATCGAATGGCACGGAAGCCCACGGATAGCAATCCGTGGGCTTTGTTGTTGTCGCAGGACGCTGGCATCGTATCCGTTTAACTGCATGAAAGGACACCGAATGACTGAGATCAAGGCGACGAACGTTGTATGGCATCATGGGCATGTTGAGCGATCCGGCCGCGAGAAGCTGCTGGGCCAGAAGGGTTGCACGATCTGGCTGACGGGATTGCCGTCCTCCGGCAAGAGCACGGTCGGCTTTTCGCTGGAGCACCTGCTCGTTCAGCAGGGGCGCATGGCCTACGTGCTTGACGGCGACAACATCCGCCATGGCCTGAATAAGAATCTGGGTTTTTCCGCGGAGGATCGCGCCGAGAACATCCGCCGCATCGGTGAGGTGGCCAAGCTGTTTGCTGACGCGGGGATTATTACGATCACGTCGTTCGTCAGTCCGTATCGGGCGGACCGCGATCTGGTCCGCAAGCTGCATGAGGACGCGAACCCGGCGATGCCGTTCATTGAAGTCTTCGTCGATACGCCGGTCAATGTTTGCGAAGAGCGCGACCCGAAGGGGCTTTACAAGAAGGCCCGCGCGGGCGAGATCAAGAATTTTACCGGCGTGGATGATCCCTACGAAGCGCCGACGAAGCCGGAACTTGTGCTCAAGACGGCGGAGAAGAAGCTGGAAGAATGCGTCGCCTCCGTGGCGAGCTACCTGCAACAGATCGGCATTCTGCCTGCGTAACGCCGTTCCTCTAGGTATTGGTTTTGCTCATAGGGGCGAGGGGAGCAGGTAGAAAAGCACCGCCAGTGATGCCAGCGCAAGGGCACTGAGGATGCAGGCGGCGATGGTCTGTCGGCGGGCCTGGCGGCTGCGCCAGGTTGACAAGCTGCGGTAGGTCTCGTCGAGCAGCTTTCGCCATGCGGCGGGGTCTGCGGCGGGGGGGTGGACAAGTTCGATCTCGACGCCGGCGGCTTTCCAGGCGTCGAGTCTGGCTTCCCCTTTCCAGACCGGCTCCATCATCGCGTCCCAATCGGCAAATACAGCAAACTGGAACCGCCCCTCCGACAGGGCGGTGTTCATTTCGTCGTCGTCCTTCGGAAGGAAGCAGGTCGCTTCGCCGTGCGCGCGGGTCGCCAGGTATTCCTCGACGGCGCGCTGCTTCGCTGGGTCGTCGGGCTTTCGGAAGGCGATGCGAGCTGGTTGCGGCGAAGCCGAGGATGCCATCGTCAGGGCACTCCATAATGGCGAACGACGTAGCCGGTCAGGACGAGCAAGCCGGCGATGCCGACGACGCCGGCAAAGGGGAAGATGCTCGCGCCCGTCAACCAGGCCGGCCCGCGATAGCGCACGAACGGGCGCAGGCCCATGATCATGAAGATGCCGCCGGCGTGCAAACCCACGGCCAGCCAGAGATTTCCCGTGCCAAGAAAAGCGATGCACAACAACACGCCCAGCATGACGTGACCGGGAAAGGTCCAGCGTCGCTTGACGGTGCGCACGTAGTGAGCGACGGCGAAGACCATCGCGCCGACGGCAATGGCGGCTTCGCGTGGCAGGGTCGGCGAGCGCAGCAGGTCCGCGAGCACGATGCCGCGAAAGATCAATTCTTCGACGAGCGCGCCCAGCAGGGCGGTCGGTATCAGCAGGATCAATCGTCGCATCCACTTGCGGCGCGAATGATGGATGTCGATCTCCAGACGGTGCGTCGCCAGCCAGACGCCGAAGAGCACGCAGAGAAACAACGTCGCAGCCGCAAAGCCGTGGGCGAAATGGAATACGTCGCGCGTCGGAGGCAGCAATTTCGCGTAGTAGTCCGTCAACGATCTCCCGATTGTCAACGGATAAGCCAAGACGACCGCGGCGAGGCAAAGCTGCGTGGCGATTCGGCCTGATGTTCGCACGATGGCCGGCGTTTGCCGCGCATCGAGTCGCCGGCGGATCGGCAGGCCGTGCAGTTTCAGCAGCGCGCTCTGCACGAGCCACAGCACAAGCGGAATGGCCGCGAGCATCAGGAGCGCCTTCATGCGACGCCCTCCGGCTTTCGCGGCTCGTTGCCGGGCCGGCCTGCGGCGGGATTCGGATTCCCACCCGATGCGTCGGGGATTTCGCCGCGGTAGCGTGAATCGTCACGGAAGACGCGCGACCATCGGCTATCTGCCCAGAGGAACCAGGCCTGCGGTGCTGCGCGAAGAAACTCGGAGAAACCGTCGGCCCATGTTTGCATTGCCTTATGCAGGGCCAATTGCCGACCGCCTTCGGAGCGCGGCAGCGACTTGACGAAGATCGGCGGCGCCGCGGTGATGATGTGGCGGGGGTGCGAGGAGGACTCGCTCGCCTGAACTTCGGGCAGGTATGTGCGAGCGAGTCGCCCGAAGACGGGCACCAGCGGTGCTTCGGAAAGCATGGCGATCGACGCAGGCCCTGCGGGCAGACAGGGCGTGTGATTCAGCATGCGAACGGGCACCCCCTTGTCGCGATCTTTCTGGGCGATGTCCGGCGTCATGACCAGTGCAGCTCCGGAGCGAAGCGCTTCGATGCATGCGGCTGCGCGGCTCGTGGGGTTGGCGGCATCCGGCGGTTCGAGGATGACCGGCAACCCGGCGGCGCGGCACCAGGCGTGTTTCATTTCCTGCTTCCGCAGCTCATGGGACCAACGGAGATAGACGGTGATGGGGATTTCCTGATTGAGTCGGGCGAGCGTCAGGACATAGTTGCAGACGTGCGGCGCGGCGACGATGGCGCCGCGTCCCAGCGAAAGGGCGTCTCGCAGGTGGTGGATGGAGCCATCCACGTCGATGAGATCACGGGCCATCGCTGCGACCTTTTCCGGTCGGCGGGCCAGCTTGAAGATTCGCAATGCACTTGCCAGATGCAGGCCGACCTGATCGAAATAGGCGCGGTGGGCTTGCTTCGTATATACCCCGGCGGCGAGCATGTTTGCCCGGACGAGCGATGCGAGCATGGGCATGGTCGGTCCGAACCGCCTGAGCCATGCGTGAAGGAGCGAGATGCCGGCATTCGGCATCGTGGGTGCGGCGGCGCGCAGGGCAGGCGTCATCCTTCCCGTCAGCCAACGTCGCGCGCTTCGCAGGGACAAACTCGTGTGATCCTTTCTCAAGCGAGGATCAGGCGGCCGCACCCTTTGTGCGGCCGATGCCCATCCTATCGGCGGAATCTTAAATGTAGAATTGCGAAAGCGGCCGACCAGTCGGCTTCGGTCCGCTCGATTCTCAGCATCCGATTCGTGCTTGACCGCCTCTTTGTGACCGTGCTTGATGTGTTAGAATGCCGCGACTTGTTCGGCCGGTGCATGCGTTTGTGCATCGGGTCCATTGTTTGAGGAGCATCCCCATGCGTTTTCGATTCGTGCTTGTTTTGTCGGCATGTTGCCTGGTCTTTTCCGCGGCGTCTTTCGGTCAGGCGCATCCCTTCGGCGTGCATGACATGCTGGCGATGGACCGCATTTCGGATCACCAGGTCTCGCCGGATGGCCGGCTGATCGTGTTCGTGATTCGCGTGACGGACCTTGAGGCGAACAAGGGCCTGACGGACCTGTGGCTGGTCAGTGCGGACGGCACAGGGCTTCGTCGACTCACCTCGCATCCCGCGGCGGACGTAAGCCCTCGTTGGATGCCGGATGGCAAGTCGATTCTTTTTCTATCGACGCGCAACGGCTCAATGCAGGTCTGGCGCATTCGCCTCGACGGCGGCGAAGCCGAGCAGATCACCAGAGAACCGCTCGACGTGGACAACCTGGTCATTTCGCCCAACGGCAAATTGATCGCCTATAGCATGGAAGTCTTCCCGAAGCACAGCGTCGAGGAGACGAAGGAAAAGCTGGACGAGACGGCTGCTCGGAAGGCGTCGGGTCGGGTGTACGACCGCCTGTTCATCCGCCACTGGGATACGTGGAAGGACGGCCGTCGTTCGCATGTGTTTGTGCGCCCGCTTGACGGCAATGAGGCCGTGGACGTGATGCGTGAGATGGATATGGACTCGCCCACGAAGCCCTTCGGCGGGTCGGAGGAGGTCGCTTTTACACCGGACAGCCGACAGATCGTCTTCACGGCGCGCAACGCCGGAAGAGACGAGGCGTGGTCGACGAATCTTGATCTCTATGTTGCCCCGGTCGATGCCTCGGCCGCGCCGCAGTGCCTGACGGAGAAAAACAAGGCGCTCGATACCTCGCCGGTCTTCTCGCCCGACGGCAAGACGCTTGCCTATCTGGCGATGGAGCGGGCCGGTTATGAGGCCGATCGACTGCGGATCGTGCTGCGCGGCTGGCCGGAGGGCGAGACGCGTGTGCTGACGGAATTGTGGGACCGATCGGCGGATGGTATCTGGTGGTCGTCGGACGGCAAGACGATCTACACGACGGCGCAGAACATCGGGCAGCGCTCGCTTTTCGCGATTGACGTAGCTGACGGGAAGGAAAGGGTCGTTGTCTGGGAGGGTGCGATTCGCAATCCGACCCCGGCGAATGGCCGGCTCATCTACACCATGAACCATCTACGCGGACCGGCGGAAGTATATAGCGTCAAGCCCGACGGCAGCGATGTGCAGCGGATTACGCGTATCAACGATGAAAAGCTGGCGGCGGCCCGGATGGGCGAGCCCGAGCAGTTTTCGTTCGCGGGTTGGAATGACGAGAAGGTCTATGCCTATCTGGTGAAGCCGGTCGATTTCAACCCGGCGAAGAAGTATCCCGTGGCGTTTCTGATTCACGGCGGGCCGCAGGGTTCTTTTGGTAACGACTTTCACTATCGCTGGAATCCGCAGGCGTATGCCGGAGCGGGTTATGCGGCGATCATGGTCGATTTTCACGGCTCGACCGGCTACGGGCAGGCCTTTACCGATTCGATCCGCGACGACTGGGGCGGGAAGCCGCTGGATGACCTTCAGCTCGGCCTGGCTGCGGCGCTGGAGAAGTATCCGTGGCTGGATGGTGACAGAGTTGCGGCACTCGGTGCGAGCTACGGCGGCTACATGATCAACTGGATCGCCGGCAAGTGGCCCGACCGCTTTCGCTGTCTCGTCTGTCACGATGGGAATCTTTGCGAACAGCTCGCCTACTTTGACACGGAGGAACTCTGGTTCCCTGAGTGGGAGCGCCGCGGTACGCCGTGGGAGAACCCGCGCAGCTATCAGGAGCACAACCCGATCAATCTGGTGAAGCACTGGAAGACGCCCATGCTGGTCATCCACGGGGCGCTGGACTATCGCGTCGTTGACACACAGGGGATGTCCACGTTCACCGCTCTGCAGCGCCGCGGGATTCCCAGCAAGTTCCTGCATTTCCCGGATGAGAATCACTGGGTGTTGAAGCCGGCGAACAGCGTACTTTGGCACGAGACGGTGATTGGCTGGCTGGACGAGTGGACGAAGTGACAGCCGCGAGGCATTGACAGGCCTGCCCAGGGGGAACCATTCGCAGCGATCCGTACGCGCAGGAACTGCGGGGGGAATCAGGACTTGCGCGCGCAGGCGGGAGGGGGTGTCCGAAAAGATCGCCGGTTTTCTTGACCTGCGGCCTTTTCGATGCCTAGAGTCTGATACCTCGCACAGGGGAGTCCTCAAGTCCGCGAAACGCTTTACCGAGACGTAAAGGTAAGCCGAACTGCACCTGGAGATGACTATGCGCGCTCGTAACCTCGCTTGGTCCCTGACGATCTGCTCTGCTGCTGCTTATTTTCTCGCCGTCGCGCCGGTCGGCGCGGGGACGATCAGTGCCAACTACCTGCCCCTCATGGGCGGCGATCTGCACTTTACCACCAACCTGCCGGGTCATGTCGGCGCGAAGACCTCGCGCGGCGGCATCATGTTCGGCTTCCGTAGCGATCTGCCGGCAGGGTTCGGCGTGGATAATACCGTGCCATCGTTCTTCCTTGCTTCCTGTGTGGAGGTGGGTGAGGCCATCGACCTGCCTGCGAATAATACGCATTTGAATGTGGCCAACCTTCTCGGCTCCACGACAACGCTCGGCGGTATCAGCGGACCGGTGTTCTTCGATACCGCGCGGACGAGCTGGGCGGAGAAACTCTGGGGGACCTTTGCTACGCAGGCAACGAATGCGACGACTGCTCGCGCGTTTCAGCTGGCCCTTTGGGAGATTGCCTTCGATGACGACCTGACGCTTGATGGGCCGGGCACGCCGTTCTTTGTGGACCTGGCGCAGTATCAGCCCGGCATTACGGACCTGGCGGAGTCGTGGCTTGCGGCGATTCGCGCGGACGACGGGGTGGATCAACTGGCTCGGACGCGTCTGCTGCTGATGAGCGCTACCGGCTTGCAGGACCTGGTGACGCCGATTCCGGAGCCGGCGACGCTGGTGATGTTGTTGTCCGGCGTGTTGTTTGCTCGGGTGCGGATGCGAGGGCGCAGCGTGTAGATGTTGTCGTTCGCAGATCGATAGCAATTTCCAAGTAAATAAGAAGAGCCGCGAGACCCGATGAGTCCCGCGGCTCTTTTCTTTTTGCTTCCGGCAGCAGCAGCTCAGGGCTTCATGCTTGCTGCCGGATTTGCGTTTGAAACGGCCTTAGTGGCACGACGCGGCCGGCTTGACTGCGTCCTTCGAGCAACAGCTCGATGCAGGCGCAGTTGCCTTATTGCAACTGCAATTGGCGCAGTCGCCATCGCAGTTGCCCTTGCAGGTGGCGTCGCAATTGGAAGCGCACTTGCAATCGTCACCGCAGTTCGCGGCACATTCATCCCCGCACTTGCAGGACGCGGCCGTGGCCTTGTCGCAGCAACAGCCGGGGCAGTTGTCTTCGCAGCAGCCGTCGCAGCCGCCTTCGCAGGCGGCGTCGCAGTTGCCGCAGCAATTGCAATCGTCACCGCAAAGCGCGGTGCAGTCGTCGCCGCAACAGCAGGTCGCGGCGGAAGCCGTGCTGCCGGTCAGGGCAGGCGCCACGGCAAAGGCCGTTGCCACGAGACCACAGAGAACCAGGGCGAGAACCAGTAAACGATTCATATCATGTACTCCTCTTCAGAGTCCGTTGTTATTTTTTCCGCAGCCGGCGCACTTCGCGCAGCTACATGCGGACGTATCCACGAAACGAAACTTTCGCTCCCTTGCGATCATCATCGAAAAGCGAGCGGTGGTTGATGGTGATAGCGCGCGGAGAGAGCGGCGCGAATCAATTCAGCCAGACGCCGAAGAGCGTTTGGCAGGATTGATCCATTATGGATGGCCAGGATGTGATCGATGATGCAGCGATGATCGCCGTGAGTCGGCACGGGATTACGCTGATATCCACCAGCAGGAAAGTCGGCGCAAGCCATTCGATGGTGCGGTTCGGCGACGGGGGCAGGATGGGTGCGTTAGCAGGGATCGCCTGCTCGAAACAGCACACGCAGACTTCTGACGCTTCCGGTGTCGGCGTGCTTGAGCAGCAGGAGCCGAGGTTCGTCGGCGCGGGCTTGCAGCAGCCGCAGCGGGATGCGGCCTGCTCGTCGGACTGACCGGGGCACTGCGCGCAGCAATAACTTGCCGCGGGTGCGACGAGCAAATAGCCGGACAGGATGAAGCGCAGCGCGGTCAAGGCCATGCCTGAATTATAACATCAATGCGCGGTGGAGAACCATGCCGCTGGGGATGATTTTTCGGACATTGGGGGCCAATCCGTCTTTTGGAGGCCTCAAAGAGCATTGTTTCCGATTCCCGGGATCAATCCGGGAAAATTCGCGTTTTCAATTCGCTTGCGGCGAGATAGGGGCCGGCTTGCGGGGGAGGCGTTTTGCGGCTGCCTCGCTAAACGGCGAAGCCACGGTTGGGCCGCCATTCGAGATTGGGGGGCGTCCGGCGCAAGGGGGCGTAAGTGTGGGCGTCCGGCGCAAGGGGGCGTAAGTGTGGGCGTCCGGCGCAAGGGGGCGCAATCGTGTGGCGCTCTTCGCCAAGCGCTCTAGTTTTGCGGTATCAGCCAAGCGCCATCGTCTTGCGGTGTGGCCAACGGCTTACTTCACTTTGCAAGTGATCGTCTTCATCTTCTGGTCGGTGATGTCCAACTCGAAGCCGTCGAGCTTGAGGTCGATGAGGTGCTCGGTGAGGGCTTCGGCGTTCATGTTGGTCTGCACGGTGTATTTCACCATTCCCTTGGCGCCGTCTTTGATGACTTCCTCGACGCCGGGGATTTCTTCGAGGGCGCGCTTGATGAGGATGCTCTGCTTGACGTCAGCGACGTTACCGACTTCGACGATGACATCGCCCACGCCGCCGGCTGTGCCGCGCGTCCAGGCCTCCAACAGGTCATAGACGCTCGCGTCGGCGAGCTTCGCGCCGCTTTTTTCCAGTGCCTGACGACCGCCGATGGGGCCGGCTACGCGCGAGCCGCCGCGGACGCCGGTCATGGTGTTTGAGAAAATGGAGTCACCGGTCTCCGTCCAGAAGCCCTGGATGGTGACGTCGGTCTCCCACATGTTCAGGTTGATGCCGGCGGCGGTGGTCTTTTCCGGTCCGCTGGCGCGGGAGACGCCCTTGAGATAGACCTGCGCGCCGTAGTTCATGGCGAGGGACTTGAGGGCGTTCATGTCGTCATCCATCGCCGCGAGTTCGGCCTTCTTGCGGTCGATCTCTTTCATCTGGCCGGGGTTTACCAGTTTGAAGCCGAGGTTCAGGAGCTTGCGCTCGATCTGCGTGCCGAGGATGCTGTCTTTCTGCACGACCTCGCGCGAGGGGTCGGGCCGATCGAGGTCGTGGATGATCTCGGTGAAGACGACCATGATTTTCGGTCGGCCAAGCTGCTTGAGCAGGATGGCGACCTCGCCCCAAGTCGCATCGATGAGCTTCTTGCTGACTTTGGCCTCGATGTCGACGGTGGTGAGGCCCTGGGAGGATCGTTCGCTGAGAACTTTGAAATCCTTCACGAGACCGGTGGAGCGAGAGAGAATGATGTCGTATTCCAGGGCGAAGTCGCGTGACTGCGATTTGCTCATGATCTCGGCCTGGCCGCCCTGTTCGATGGCTTTGCGGAGACCGTCCTTGATGGCTGCGTCTTTGCTGATGCCCTGGCCTTGAACTTTGACGATGACGATATCGTCGTCAGCGCGGGCGTCGGAGGCCGTCGTCAGAACGGCAGCGAGCGCGAAGACGGCGAAGAATGCCTGAGTGAGGTGCAGTTTTGAGTGATTCACGGTAGCCCTCCGTATGGGTCGGGTTGGTTTATCTCGTGCGAGCCAGAGGTGGATTCTGATGTTCGGCGTGGTTCGGGTCAAGGATGGCAAGTTTCGTTGAGCTGTCGGCCGGCCGGTCATCGGGAAGACGGGGCGGTCCGTCGATCTCGCATGGGCCGCGGGCACCGGCTAGAATGCCGAACGTTCATAAACACTGGAGGATGCTTCGATGCCGTATGACGAGATTGAGTTTGAGGCCGAGGATGCCATGGAGAAGGCGGTCAGCTTCTTGAAGGATGAGTATCGGGGCGTGCGCACGGGGCGTGCGTCTCCCGGCCTGGTTGAGCATGTGAAAATCAAGATCGCCTCTTATGGCGACGCGCCGATGGATCTCAAGGCGCTGGCAACAATTACGACGCCGGATGCGAGCATGCTCCTGGTGAAGCCCTTCGACCCGACGACGCTGAAGGAAATCGAGCGGGGTTTGCAGGAGGCGGACATCGGCATCAATCCGCAGTCGGACGGCAAAGTGATTCGTTTGCCGGTCCCTCCTCTCTCGGGTGAGCGTCGCCAGCAGATCGCCGGACAGATCAAGAAAATGGCCGAGCAGCAGAAG
>CAYLOE010000035.1:0-22638 GCA_964385225.1 uncultured Planctomycetaceae bacterium | reverse complement strand
AAAGCAGGCGAGCCAGACTCCAGTAGGTGCCGCGCTCGCCGCCGGGGAAGTCCTCCGGATTTAGTCGCAGGCCGTCGGACCGGGCCTGTTGAATCACGGCATCGACGGCGGGTGTTGGTGGGACCGCGAGCGCCCAAAAAAACGCGGCAATGAAACCCTCCGCCGCCTCGACCCACCGGGCCGCGAAGTTTTCGGCGGGGGCTTGCCATGCGAGCGACGTATCAATATAATTACCCACTTACCACCTTCTTTCACTCGCGCCTCGGCCTCACCGCCGGGGCGTCTTTTTTTACGACTCCAGGGTTGCCATGCGTTCGGCGTTCTCTACGAGCCACCTTTCCAACGCTTCGCGCGGGTAAATGACGGCGCGGCCGCACCGAAGATGCGGAATCTGCTTCGCGTTCGTGAGCGTCCAAAGTTTGCGGGCGCTAATACCGAGCGCTTTTGCCGCGTCTTTCGGCCTGTAGGACAATGGAATCATGCCGCCGTTGTCGTGAGTGTCAGACACTTGGCACTGCAACCTTTCCCGCCGTACATTGGCGAAGCCAGTTTTGTATTTCTTTGGGATCGAACCGGATCGAGCCGTCCGGCAGTTTGATATGGGGAATCAGCCCCTGCCGCGCTAGCCGTGCCGCACGGCCACGAGGGTAACGGAGCAACGATTCAAGCTCGTTTGGTTTGAGAAGTTCGCTCGACATGCCCAAAGTGTTGCACGCACCCTCGGGCAGTCAAAACGAAAAGCCGGAGAATCACGGAGATTCACGGAGATTCACGCTTCGCCGCGATAAAGCGGTCTGGCCAGAGCCGTTGGGCGTCGGGTTCGGAGTAGTGGTTGTGCCGCGCCACCTTACGAAATCGCAGCCGTCCAGCCGCTTTCGCCTTGCGGAGCACGTCGCCACTGATATTGAATTGGTCAAAATATCGTGCGGGATAATGCGGTTCGCCGTCGCCAGAAAGTGCCTCCTCTGTGACACTCTCAGTAAACGGCTCCAGGTAATTGATGCACCGTTGCAGTTCCAGTGTTTCGGGGAGTTCGTATATCGAGTGAAGCCCGGCCGGGGGGGGCGACAGGGTTTCGACAAGCGCGGACACGAGCCGGTCCGCCGCTTCGATTTTCTGTGATACATAGTCGCTCGGTGCCGCCTCAATCGCCGCTTTCATAAGTGCCTTACCCGCGACACTCACTCGCTCGATCAATTTATTGTGTGCGTTGTCTTGGAAGGCCAGCCGCGCTTTGCGGGGGTCGATCCCGCCCGCGTCGAAACAGTTGGCCCATTGTTTTACCAACTTTTCAGTGTCGAATTGCAAACGATTTAGGAAATGAACATAGCCGCCGATCGCGTTGCGCTTTGACATGAAGCACCCCTTTGAAATAATCCGGGCCGGGGCAGGTGAAACACTCAAGGGGTGCCAGAGTATTGTCACCTACCCCGCTTGCAGCCGATCAAGCCGCACCCGGGCAAAAACAAGCTATCGCACTTCTCTGATTCTGTCCACCAGACGGTCACGAACACTGCTCAGAATGATCCAGTTTTTTTCGATCGCCTCGGCCTCGCATTGCGTTTTTATCTCAAGGACGCGCATCTCCATCCGTTCTTCGTCAAGCAGCACCGGCCTGTTGCGAAGCTTTTTCAGCCGCTCGCGTTGTGTCCGCAGCGCACACCGGGCCTCGACGGCTTGCCGATGAAACTTTTCGATCATTGCCGCGCGATCCAACATGCTCGGGCCGTTCGGAAAAACTTTGCCCATCGCATTTTGCTTCATGGAAAACCCTTTCATAAGTGCCACCGCGACGGCCCTGACAAAAAACCGCCGCGATGGCACCGGCTACGCTTGTGTTAGTGTACCATGTGGTCGGTACAAACAGGATCAAAAGTCCGCGACGGCCACGGCTCGGCTTGTTTGGCCGCAACCATTCTTTCTGCCTCTTCGACCGGAACCTCGACAATGTCGCCAAACCCCAGCGCACCCGAGAAGTCGCCGCAGCCGGTTTTGGCGGTCAACATACGAATCGTGACACGATCCTTGTTTGGCATGCGCTCAATCCAGCCGTCGGCCTGCAAGGCCATACGCCAGCCGTTGACGGTTTCGGCCAGCCGTTCGCCGATTGAAATCGGAACGCCGGTACGTTCGCATCTCCCCGCCACAAGCGGCGCGGCGAAGCCGTCCAATTCGGCGCTGGTTTGCTGGTTCAGGTCTTCCAGCGCGCTGATCGCAGAACGAACCTTCTCTACTTCCTCGAACACTCGTTTTATACCATTCAGCAACGTCGGCCGTGCCGTCTCTTTAAGCGCGCCGATGGCGTCCGCGCGAAGTTGCCGCACCACGTCGGCCTGCATCTCGATTGCTGTGTCGATCACTTTAAGCTCGCCGTGTTTCGATCGAATCGACGCCGCCAGGTCCGCGTCAGACGGCGCTTTGATTGCGGGCTGACCCGCTAGCAACCTGCGCGCGGCCTCGGCCTGCCGCTCGGCAGCAGCCGCCGTGTCGGCGAGCGAAGTCTCAAGCGCTTCAATCTCGGCAGCCAGCTTGCCCCGCCGGTCCTCGATGGTCGCCAGCTTCGCGGACGCCGCCGCCAGTTCGGGGAAGTCTGCCAACGTTTGGGGGCCCTGTTTTGTTTTGCTCATCATCAATTCTCCAGTCACGAACTTAACCCTTGTTCGTCATCGCCGCGACCGCCGCAGCGATTTTTTTTCGCCGCTCAGCCGCCGCTTTCCGCTCGGCGTCTCGGCGCTCTTGATCCTTCGGTTTGGTCATAATCGACAATCCTGTTATCGGACGGTACAATTAGGCACAAAAAAACGCGCGTGGGGCCACACGGTCTAGGGTTCACGCGACTCCCCAAGTATCAGCCCCCCCTTTATCCACCTAACCTCGCTATTTCTCCCAATTTAACACCCCTCGGCTTTTCCGCCGGTCAGTTCCGCCAGCCGCGCGATCGCGGACTTGACCGCCGCCGGGAGCCGGGGCCATGCGGCTATCACTGAGGCAAGTTCGGGGTCGGTTGCGGAGCCGTTGCTGTGGACGTTGCGGGGTTCTGGTTTGTGAGCGTTGTAAGTGTTGGAAGTGTCGGGCTTTATGGAATCGGTTCGCGGATTTGCAATCCGCTCCCTTAGTCCACTCGGGCACGCGGCCGAAAGTCTTCCGCCGGGCTGTAAAGGGCTCCTTGCGAGCCCATCACCGGCGAGCCCCTGATTATTGTCCACATCGGGCGGTGCCGTCAAGCAACGCCTTGCAACATCTGCTCATGCCATAAGGGACATCGCAAGTGGCTTAACCCCGTTACACGCTTGACGCTTGACCCTGTTACAACGTTGACGCATGAGCCCGCAGTCACCCTCGATGTTTGACCCCGCTACCACGTTGACGCTTGAGCTCGCATACATCCTTTAGGATTGAACTCGTAGAAATCCTTGATGCTTGAAAATGCCAATATCCTTGATGCGTCCTGCGTGAGGCGGGCCGACCCCGGCTTCGCCGTTTGGCGAGGCATTCTCAGAACGATTCCTCTCGAAAAGCGGCCTTCAATTCAATCCTCCCTCATCAGAACCCGCAATTGCACCTCTCGGAAGGTTCGCTGCTGACGACAGGGCGTACCCTCGGATATCCTATAATGCGGTGATGATCTCTCTCGAACATACAACGCCGCCTGAGGTATCGCCGCTTGGCGTTCTGCCCGTATCGCGAAAGCTCGTCGACGGCGACGTCGTCAAGTTCTGTCAGCAGACGAACGACGGCTACGAGATCGAATCCGTCATCATTCCCATGGGGGCGAGGGACAAGACCTGGCGGACGCTTTGCGTCTCCTCGCAGATCGGGTGCAAGCGAGGTTGCACCTTCTGCCAGACGGCGCAGATGGGCCTGCTGAGAAACCTCACCGTTGATGAAATCCTTGGACAGGTCCGTGCCGCTCGCGAAGTGTTCACGGCTAACGTCCGCAACGTCGTTTTCATGGGCATGGGCGAGCCGATGGACAATCTCGACGCCGTCATCGAAGCCATCCGTGTGATGCACAACGACCATGCCAACCAGATACCGCGCCGGCGCGTCACCGTCTCGACGGTCGGCCGCTGCGACGGCATTCGGCGATTGGCGGCGCTGGGCTGGCGAAGGCTGAACCTTGCCGTTTCGCTCAACGCGCCGAATGATGACATCCGTTCACGGATCATGCCGATCAATCGCATCGAGCCGATGGCCATGCTCCGCGAGGCGATCGCCGCGTACCCTGTCCGCGCCGGTGGCCACGTCCTCATCGAATACGTCATGATTCGCGGGCTCAACGACGCCCTCGATCACGCACGGCAGCTCGCAGAATATCTCCGCGGCCTGCACACCTGCGTAAATCTCATCCCGTATAATCCGCGTGATGATTCGCCACACGAAACGCCGGACGAGAAAACGGTCGCGGCGTTTCAACTTGCCCTGATGGATGCCGGGCGACTCTGCTTTCGCCGCAACACCAAGGGCACCGCCGCCATGGCCGCCTGCGGCCAACTCGGCAACCCCGCCCTGCGCCGAGTGCAACGATAGACAAGAGGGGTACATCGCATGTCACTCCAACGACCTGGTCGATTCCATTCGCTGCCGAATCTGATTCTGATCATCGGCCTCATCGTGCCGGCTCAAGCCGCTCAGGCCGCGGCGCCGCGCGTCATCAAGGCCGTACCCGATCATGGCGATACGCACGTCGATCCCGCGATGAGCGAAATTCGCATCGAGTTCGATCAGGACATGAACCCCGGCGGCTGGTCCATCTGTGGCGGCGGGCCGAATTTCCCCGAGTTCACCGATAAGCCGCGCTGGGAGAACAAACGCGTCCTCGTTGTGCCGGTCCGTCTGCACCCAAGTCACAACTATCAGTACAGCATCAACTGCCCGTCGGCGACAAACTTTCGCGGCGAAAACGGCGAGCCGGCTGAGGCCTATCTCATCAGCTTCCGCACCGCTGCAAAGGCCGGCGCCAAACTCAAGAAACTCTCCAAGAAAGTGAACGAGGAGAGCGTCGCCGAACTGCGACGACTGATCGACGAAGCATACTCCTATCGCGACCTTCGCAAGGTGAATTGGGATGAGGTCTTCGATGAATACACTCCCAAGCTGACGAAGGCACGCACTCAGGCGGAGTTCGCTCGCGAAGCGTCCAGACTGCTGGCTCACGCGAAGGATGTTCACATTCTCGTGCAGGTCGAGTCGATGCCCTTCGCCACCTACCAGCGCCGCTTCAAGCCGAACTATCGTTTCGACCTGCTCGAAAAATTCGTGCCCGGCTTCATAAAGCAGAACGACACGGTCAGCACCGGCCGCTTCGACGACGGCATCGGCTACATCCTGATAACCACCTGGGGGCCGCGCATGCCCGCCGATCTGGAGCCCGCCTACGCCGCGCTGGCCGAGTTCGCCAATGCGCCCGGCGTGATCATCGACGTCCGCCCCAACGCGGGTGGTGACGAATCCCTGGCACGCGACTTCGCCGGCTGCTTCACGGCAAAGAGAGCTGTCTATTCGAAGAACGCCTACCGCACGAAGCGCGCCAAGAGCGGTTTCGCCAAACCGGTCGATCGCCCCATCGAGCCCAACAAGGGTCGTCCGGCATATCGCGGCAAGGTCGCCGTGCTGATGGGCGAAGGTGTGATGAGCAGTTGCGAATCGTTTGTATTGATGATGCGCCACGGCGCCGGCGCAAAGCTGGTTGGCGAAAAAACCTTCGGCAGCAGCGGCAATCCCAAGCCGCACAAGCTGCCCAACGGCGTGATGGTCGCGCTCCCCTCATGGAAGGACATGCAGCCCGACGGCACGTTCATCGAAGGAAAAGGCATCGCGCCCGACATCCGCGTGAAACCAAAGAAGGGCGACTTCAAGGAGAACGACCCGGTCATCGAAGCAGCGCTCGAACACCTCCGCCGCTGACGAGCCGTCTTTCCCCTTTTCGGGCGACGCGATCAAGGTCGACACGCGCACGAAGTCATACGCGGGGAAGGATCATGGGTGACAGAGGTCCAACTGAGAGGTGCCTATCATTCGATTGTTATTATCCATCGAGTCCAAGTCGCTTCCAGGCATTTTCGTACTCACATCGCTCGTCTAGAAACATGCGCATGGGCGTGTCTTTACGGGCTCTGCCGTCTTTCTTTTGTCCGGCGAGCCAGTTGCGATGTCCTTTTTTGCAATAGCGTGCAACAATTCCTGATTCGACGATATGATATGATGGACGACCCTCGCAACCGTTCAAGCGAACAAACACATAAAAGCAATTCGGGTCGTCCAGTTTTTCGGCCTTATTGTCGAGCAGCCACCTTTTGCCACTGCCTTGGTTGGTCTTAACCTGAACGCTGATAATTCGAGAGCCACTCGGACTGGCGACCAGAATATCGATATCACGAGCATTTTTGTGTGTCAGCGATGCGAGGTAGCCAAGACGGGATAGTTCTGCAGCCACAAAATATTCGCCAGCCACGCCAGAGAGATATGTCGTTAACTTGGCCATCGAAATCTCGAGATGGTGCGACTAAAATTAGAGGGTCTCTTCCGGCTGAGATTCTATCTGTTCGAGTCTCGCTCGAAGATCAGGAGGCAACTGAGATATGGTTTCCGTCGTGATTAGCTCTACCTTGAGCATGTCGCGAATGTGTGCCCGATCGATGTCACGAAACGACTGAAGCTTCATGGCCAGGAGACAGGGCAAATCTACCACACGATAGCCCGACTTCAGCCGAACGGCCGACCCAGGATCTGGCGCCGGATGAGCGTAATGCTTGCGGATGCGCTCTCCACCCATAACCAGGTGGACGCCACGACTCGGTTTCGGATTATCGTGTTCGACAAAAACGGTCACTTCCAACACTTCTGCCTGTACAAGATCAACCCCCGAGAGCGCCTGAGCCACCTTCGGCAGGTCAGGACGTCGAACGAGTACATCGACATCCTTGGTAAATCGAACCATGTCCTCGTCAACCGTTGAAACCCACTCCGCGACCGCATTCCCCCCGACGACTGCATAATCAATGCTTGCGGCATCCAATGCCTGCGTCGTCTTGCGTAGGAGTCTTTCAACTCGCTCTATCGCCATAAAAGGTGCCCACGTTGTCTGATAGGCCGTCGACATAGGTTCATTCTATCGCATCCGCGACGGACCTTCCAGCGGCGACGAACCCTGACCAATCAACCGCGCTCAAAGACTCACGCATCACGTTACTGCGACAATGGACTTTGCTCGTTCTACAACCTCCTCCGGCCCCAGCTTCTCCACCTCCCCCTTCGCCCGCTCCTTCAATTCAACCACGCCCTCCGCCAGCGCCTTGCGGCCCACCGTGATGCGCACCGGGATCCCGATCAGGTCCGCATCCTTGAACTTGAACCCAGCGCGCTCGTCACGATCATCAAACAACACATCCAGTCCCGCGGCCGTCAATTCGTTGTAAATCTTCTCCGCCGTGTCCATCACGTCCTTCTCGCGCGGGTCCAGCGCCACGATGAGCGCCTGAAACGGCGCGATCGACGTCGGCCAGATGATCCCTGCTTCGTCGTGATGCGCCTCAATCGCCGCTGCCATGATGCGGTTCAGTCCGATGCCGTAACAACCCATGATGAGCGACTTCGGCTTGCCGTCGCTGTCGAGAAAAGTCGCCTTCATCGCATCGCTGTACTTCGTGCCCAGCTTGAAGACGTGCCCGATCTCGATCGCCTTCTTGATGCGAATCGGCGAGCCGCTGCCGGTGGGGGAGAGGTCGCCGTCAACGACGGTGCGCACGTCGGCGACGATGATGTTGTCTCCCGTCAGCGGAAAATCCCTCCCCGGATTGAGCCCCGTCGCGTGATAATCCGTCTTGTTCGCCCCCGTCGCCGCGTTGCGCATCACCGCCACCGCCTGATCGACAATCAAAGTGTACGCCACGCCCGACTTGTCCAACGAGTGCGGCCCGGCGAACCCCACCTCCGCGCCCGTCAGCTTGCGAATCGTCTCCGGCGGCGCGAGTTCCAACCGCGCCCCCGCCACCCGATTGAGCTTGTTCTCATTAACCTCGTGATCCCCCTTCACGAGAACGACGAAGATCACCGGCTTCTCATCACTCGGCCCCTTGGCCCCTCGGTCCCTCGGCTCCTCTCTTGGCGTTTCGTAGACGAGCGTCTTAATCATCTGCGACGGCTTCGTCTTCAGAAAGGCGCAAACCTCCTCAATCGTCCGCTGCCCCGGCGTGTGAACCTCCTTCAATTCCTGCATCGGTGACTCGTTCTGCGGCAGCGGAGCGCAGGTCGCCCGCTCCGTGTTCGCCGCGTAGTCGCCGTTTTCGCTCACCGCGACAAAATCTTCCCCCGCGTCGGTCAGCACCATGAACTCATGCGATGCGTCGCCGCCGATCGGCCCGCTTTCCGCTTCGCAGACGATGTACGGCAGTCCGCACCGCGAGAAGATGCGGCAATAGGCGTCGTACATCTTCTGATAGCTCGCATCCAGCCCCGCCTTGTCCCGGTCAAAGCTGTACGCATCTTTCATCAGAAACTCGCGCGTCCGCAGCACGCCGCTCTTCGGCCGCGCCTCGCCGCGAAACTTCACCTGGATCTGATACAGATTCACCGGCAGCATCTTATAACTGTTCAGATACGCCCGCGCGATCTCCGTCACCGGCTCCTCGTGCGTCGGCCCAAGCACCGTCTGCGCCCGCCAATCCGAATCATCGCCATCCTTCACTGGCCGCAGCTTGAGCAGCACGTCGCCCATCGCCTGTGTCCGTCCCGTCTGCTGCCACAACTCGATCGGGTGCATCACCGGCAGGTGCAGCTCGATGGCCCCGGCCCGCTCCATCTCCTCGCGCACGATCCGCTCCACCTTGCGCAGCGCCCGATAGCCCAGCGGCAGATACGAATAAATGCCCGCGGCAAGCTGTCGAATGAGCCCGGCCCGCAACATGAGCTGATGCGAAGCAACGACGGCATCCTTGGGCACTTCCTTGGTCGTGGGAATCAGATAACGGGACCAACGCATGAAATGAAACCTCTATACAATGCAGGCAGAATGGTTAGCAGTTTTCGCCAAAGCCCCGGCCATGCATGGCAGGGGTCCGCGCCGTATGACGCGTCATCGCTGGGGCGAGAATTCCTTCTCGCCCCCTTGAGTTGTGCATTAGTGCATGATTACAGCAAACTTGCAAGTCGGCGTGGCCGGCCAATCCTGCGATGAAACTTCGAAGCCGAAGCGGGATTCCGGCCCTCATCCCCAACGGGGCCGTGTCCTCCAGCCCAGGGTTGGTCGCCTTGGCGACCTACCCTGGGTCAGCGTCTGGATAAGAACAAACAACCCCAACGGGGTTGCGGCAGTCATGCGTGGGTGCCATTGATTCGACACTCCGCAACCCGCCTCACCCGTTTACGCCTCCCCCGCAAACAACTCCGCAAACAACCCGTCGAATCGCCCCTGCAACTCGCTCACCTGCTGCTCCGGCAGGGCATACGTCGATATCCACAGGTTCACGTCGCGCACGCCGAACATCGCCAGCTCGTCCAGATGAATCCGCATCCACGCGTCGTTCAGCGTCGTCACCGTTGCGGCGAAGTTCACCGGCGGCGACCAGAACTCGACCATGCCCTCGAGATGATCCCCGGCCGCCGTCGTCAGCGCATACCGCACACCCACCTCGCCCGGCGGCCGATGTACACGGGTTCCGAGCCCCATCGGCCCCCAGAGCCGGTCCCACGCCTCTTGCCGCGAAAGTGTCGGCCGCATGGCACGACACACGATGCACTTTCGCGGCGTGCCCCGATGCCGCTCCAGATAGAGCTTGAGCCCGTAAAGCTGAAACTCCCAGCCGCTTACCGTACCGTCGTACTGCGAATCCCACGAAGCATCCGGCGAAAATCCCGAATGCACCAGCCGCAGGATCGTCTCCCCCGCGCGGCCCTCCAGGTGATAATCAAGTGCTATTTGATATGGCACCTCAAACGGCATCCCCGGTTCCCCCGGCTTCGCCGCCGGCGTCGGCTCCATGTAAATCAGCCGCAGGTGCTCGCTCGGCTTCCAGGCTGCGATCGGCGTGTTGAACTGATACTCGTTCTTCCACGACATCCAAACGGCGCCGCCCTCGCCCGGTGTTACCCGTGCCTCCAGCGGAAACCACCGCATCAGCTCCTCCGCATCCGTCAACGCTTTCCATACCACCTCGACCGGCGCCAGAATGCGAATCTCTTTCTCAATGGAACGTGGACCTTTATCTTTGATCATGTCGATCGCTCCAGCCGCATCGTGTGCGATGCTACGCCTGGCTCGGTGAACCAGTCCGAAGCGCAAGCGAGGGAGTCGCACGTAGAATCCCACACCATCGTTGCATTCCGCGCTCCGGCCGGACGCAGACCGCGAACAACCGCTCCTCGCGCTAACCACCCACCGGCAACGTCAACACAGGCCCCGGTCCCGCATCCACGCCCGCCTGCAGCGACATCAGCTGCGCCAACAGCGTGAACGTCGCCTTCGAGTCGAGGTCGTTGTCCTCGACGTAGAACCAATAGCCCCGATAGCGCACTGCCACCGCCGCGTCGCGCGGCTCCAGAAACTGACACTTCACGCGAAGCTGATCGCCGATGACCCGACTCCAGTCGAACGGCTGCCCGTCCGCATCCAGCGTCACCGTCACCAGCCCGGCGGATTCATGACGCGAGGGCACCTCAATGCCCTGTGACAGATAAAACATGATGCCCAATAGTGCGCGCGTGCCGATCACCAGTGAATCGCGCGTGCCGACGACGCGCGCGCGATCGATCAGATCGGTTCCGATCTGCACGATCTCATAACGCTTGCGGCCCGGCTCCAGCCCGAGCAGTTGAACCAACTCGGCCGCTTCCGCCGTCTCGATGGCATCTTCCGAGAGGAGCAATTCAAGGTACTGAGTCGGCCCCCACAGAACGTACTGCCTGCCGTCCTCCGTCGGTCGGATGCGATAACCCTCCTGGGCGGCCTTAATCAAAGACTCCGCGGTGATAGAGACCGCGGTGTTGAGTAACGGATCCGACACGGGCACGTCCCTTGTAACGTAGCCCAACGCCAGTTGCCGGCGAAGCTGCAAGATACGGATGAGTTCGCAGACCCGCGCGAATTCACGGTAAGGCGGAACCTCCCGCGGCGTCGGGCCCGTCGCCCGCGTGGCGTTGTCCAGCCCGTTGATCTGCTGCACCGTCAACCGCAACACGCGCTCGATGCTCCAGCCCGATCGCTGCAACAGCACGATCGTCTCCAGCGTCAGCGGCGTCATCAATCGCTGCACGAACTCCTGCCCCTGCACCGGTGAAAAAGTAACCGTCGGGCGATCAAAGAAGGTGACTCCGAAACCCATTTCGAGCGAATGCGGATTCGGCTTGTTCGGCCCGACGTTTTCGTTCAACGTGCCGACAGCCGCGGCATCTTGTCGCAGCTCGAACTGCGCCGAGACGCTTCCGACCTCCAGCACGAACGGCACGTCGCGGTAACGCAACCTTACCAGGTTCAGCAGGAGCTGCTCGTTCGTTGTCTGTTGGATCGCCTCGTTGTAGCTCGCCCGGCTCATCTTCAATGCCGTTGGCCCAAAGACGCACGCGCTGGCGCTGACACATAACATTACGGCGGAAAAAAGGACCCACCGAGGTCGTACGTACGTCACGTCGTGCCTCCGAGTGAATGAAATGCCTTGAAAATACGTCTTAAACCGCGCCGGTTTGTTGATGGAGACAGGGTAAACGCTTGCGTCGTCCGCGTCAATCAATGCAATCGCCCACGGAATGATTATGCCTCGCCAGTTGTGAAATCACTCTGCTTCGCCGTCGCCCGCGTCGGCAATTTTTCGGTTGAGCTCTTGGATTTCATCGGCCAGCTTATCCGGCACACCGGCGTCGCTCGCCCAGATCACGCCGCGCGCTCGCATGTCCTCAAACTCACGCAGACATTGCACAAGGGCCTCCTTCGCGCTTCGAAGATGCTCAGCTCGCTCGGCCGTTGATGCGCCCTCCCGCCCGGCCAGATGCTGGTGCAGCTCGTAAAGCTTGTAATGCGAAACGGCCCATTCCCGATGACGCGCCGTGTCATGAGGAAATTGCTCAAACATCTCGCGGGCATGTTGCTCGTAAAGGTCAAAGCACGTCCGCGCCGCGGCTGCGTCGCCACGAGCCAGGTGGATCTCCCCGAGCCGGCATTGAGCCGACATAAAGTTCGCTCGCGCAGGAAGGTTTTTCGGTTCGACCCGCAGCAGCGATTCCGAAAGGCCGGCGGATGTCTCGAGATGTTCGAGTGCCTCTTCAGGCCGGTCCAGAGTCTGCAAGAGGAAACTGACGCGCTCATGGCTGATGGCCAGATCATTCAGGAATCGGGCGTTGTGAGGACGGTCTTCGACGAGTCCGGCAAGGCCATCCAGACACTTGCGGTACTCGACCAGCGCGTCTTCCATTCGTCCAAGCTGGATCAGCACCTGCCCGACCGCGCCATGATTCTGTGCCATCCCGTGCCGACGACGGTCGCTTAGTGGTTCCTTGTCGGCCGTCGCCTCCAGTATGGCTGCCTCCTTATACATCGCCAGGGCCTCATCAAGTTTCCGCTGCGAACGCATACGATTCGCCTGAAGTCCGCGGACATAACCGAGGTTCGAGCGGGCGCGAGTATCCTTCGGATCAAGCGCGTGCATTCGTTCAGCGACATCAATGGCGCGCTGCTCATGCTGTCTTGCCTTGTCGTGCTGTCCGGTCGAGGAGTAAATCTTCGACATCCGCATGTTCACGAGCCAGTGGGTGTTCAGAAATGCCATGTCCGTCGGTTCAGTGCCCGTCAGTTCGGTAAGCAGCTTGAGTCCCTTGTGATAGCTTTCCAGTGAAGCCGCAGGTTCGCCGAGACTATCCTCATCCGGATCGCACTGAATATCACCAATGGTAAAATACGCTGCCGAAATGTCGTTCTTCAGCTCCGGGCTCATCTCACCGACCGCCGCGAGACGATCCAGATAATCCAATGCCTTCTCGACGATGAAGGCCTGCGCACGCGTCGAACCCGGCAGACGGGAGATCATTGGGTTCAATTCGAAGATAAATGATCGGGCGAGCGTCCGTACGTCCTCAAAGCGCTCGCTCGCCCGTGATTCGGCGTCCGTGGCAAGCTGCTGCTGGTGAGTCACTTCTTCCAGCAGCAGACTCTGTCGGTGGTACATCACGCCGAGTGCGACGGCGGAGCCGAGGACGACTGCAAAAATAATCGCCGCCGCCAGGGCCGCCGCGCGATAGCGCCGAATCGTCTTCTTCAGAATGTACCAGTGGCTGTCGCGCTTCGCGTCAATCGGTTCGCCCGCAAGAAAATGACGAAGGTCGCGCGCCAGGTCGCCCGCCGTCTGGTAGCGTCGTTCGCGTTCCTTCGCCAGGGCCTTGAGCACGATTGTTTCCACTTCATGGCCGATCGGCGCGCCGATCGTGTTCCCGCAGGTTTCGTCACGTCGCGAGGCGCGGATCGAATCCGGCCGCGCGGGCGGCGTCTCAAGAATATGATTCAGGACCTCTGTCATGTCCCCGTCCACCGGATAGGGATGTCTGCCGGTGAGCAGTTCATACAGAATCACGCCAAGACCGTAGACATCGCTGCGCAGGTCCAGCTCGTCGGTCTTGCCGCGCACCTGCTCGGGCGAAAGATAGGCCAGCGTCCCGGCGAGCATGGCCGTGGTGGTCACGGTTTGTTCCCCGTCGCCCGTTGCCTGGCGTGCAAGTCCGAAGTCGAGAATGCGCGGCTGCCCCTGCTCGTCCACCAGAATGTTCGAGGGCTTCAGGTCGCGATGAATGATGCCGCGCAAGTGTGCGTAGTTGACCGCCTCGCAGACATGAACGAACAGCTCCAGACGCTGTCGTACGTTGAGTTGGTGCGCCTGTGCGTAGTGATCCAGTCGCACACCCGTAATCAGGTCCATCACGAAATAGTGCCGACCGTCCGCCGCCACGCCCGAGTCATAAACCTGCACGATGTTCGGATGACGCAGCCCGGCGACCAGCTCGATCTCCCGCTCGAACCGCCGCCGCGCCGAAAGCGACGCAAACGGCCCCTCGCGTAGCACCTTGAGCGCGACCTTACGCTTGGTGGACCGCTGAACCGCAAGATAGACGATGCCCTGGCCGCCGCGCGCCAGTTCCCGCTCGAGTTCATAACCGGCGATCACGCCGAACGGCTTCCGCGAGGATTCTGCGATTGCGTCATCGGCCTCGTTCGGGGCGTCGGTCGATCGACGCGCGACCTGTCCGCGCAGGCCCTGCCCCATGGCTTGAGGCATCCCTGCGGTGCGCAGTCGCACGACCCAGCTTTGATGGCGGCCCACCAGAAACGCGTCGCGCTGTGCGCAGGTCTCGCATTGTTTCAGATGAGCGTCAATCTCCCGGCTGTCCGCGTCACGCAATTCGCAGGCGTGAAAAGCCACGAGCTGAGTGTCGGTCGGGCATCGGGTCATGTCGTCAATCCGTGTCGCCAACGAGTTCTCGCATTCGCTCCGCGACTTTTTCCGTCAGACGCCACTTGATGGTGTAGACAAGATTCGGACGCATCTTCAGTTCGGAGCAGATCTCCTCGATCGGACGCTGTTCGAGCACATACATCTGAAACGCTCGATAGGTCGACTCTTCCACGTCCTGCCGAACCAGCTCCAGACAATGCCACAGGTGCTCCTGCATCCACAGTCGATCAAACACTTCCTCCGGCGACTCATCGCGCGATTCGAGATTCCCGAGCCGCCCGTCGCCGTCAGGTACGTCACGCCGATCCCGGATAAGGTTTCGCACCCGATTCTGCACGATGGTTCGCAGCCACGCCTTAAACCGGCCCTTCTCCGGGTCGTAATCAAACGCCTCGATCTTCTCTTGAATCGCCGCCAGGCAGTGCTGCGCCACATCCTCCGCGTCCGCAGACTTCAGCCCGCAGGCCAGCGCAAAGCGATGCAGCATCGGCCGGTAGATGCCGTCAAAGGTGCCCCACGATGCCGCATCGTTGCGGTCGCGTATTCGCAGCAACAGACTCGGGCGCGTGGTGTCCACGAGAGGTGTCCTTTCCGGACACCATCTTACCAGAACGACCCTTCCCGCAATCTCATTCCCTCCCGGGTACCGCGAAGCTCCGCTTCGCCCTTGGTACTGCGTAGCCCCGCTTCGCCTATGGGGACCGCGAAGCTCCGCTTCGCCCCCCGCACCACAATCCCATGCACGACTTCTCCCGTACTACACCCTTCGTAGTCTGATCTCACTCAATTGGCCCAAAGTTACTCCAACAAGAGTCGTCACTCCATCCAAGGGACCCAATAAATCTAGAGGCGTGTGAGATTCAACCGGGCCGGGGGTAATGCTGAATGAATATCGCGCGTGAACGCTCGACGTGGGCGCGCCCGCAAGGTCTTCCTTAGTAAATCTTCGCAGGGCATGAGCCCGTACCCGAACGGAGTGCGATTTCGTGAAAGGAACAGGCAAATGAAGCGACAATCGAGATCAGCATTCTTCGCGGCGCTGCTTTCAGCTTCGGTTGGGTCGGTCGCTGTGCAGGCGGGGCCGACCGCCGGCGAAATCGTTGGCTGGGGGGGCAACGGCTTCGGGCAGTTGAATGTCCCGGCGGGGGAAGATTTCATCGCTGTCTCCGCGGGTACGGGACACGGCCTGGCGCTGCGATCCAATGGTACGCTTGCCGGCTGGGGCCTTAACGGTAGCGGCCAAGCGACCGTACCGGCAGGCAATAATTATGTCGCCATATCCGCAGGCGGCTTTCACAGTATGGCGATCAAGTCTGACGGTTCACTCGTCGGCTGGGGGTCCAATGCACAAGGTCAGATCAACGTCCCGGCCGGCACTGACTTTGTAGCCGTTGCCGCCGGCGGGGACTTCAGCGTCGCTCTGCGATCAAACGGCACGCTCGTCGCATGGGGCAGCAACGACCACGGACAGCGCAACGTCCCGGCGGGCACCACCTTCGTAGCAATCACCGCGGGCGGGTTACACGCAATCGCGCTGAGGTCCAACGGTACGCTCGCTGGCTGGGGCCTTAATTTCTCCGGACAGGCAACAGTGCCGGGAGGCACTGACTTCGCCGCCATAACCGGTGGGAGTAACTTCAGTCTGGCGCTGAAGACCGACGGCTCAATCGTCGGGTGGGGCCAACTGCCCTTTACCCCCGGCCAGCCGGGCGTTCCGCCCGGAAATGACTTCGCCGCCATAGCCGCGGGCCAGGACCACAGCGTGGCGCTTCGCACCGACGGCTCACTCTTCGTCTGGGGCGGCTTTTCGTCGCCCGCCGCTGTCCTGACCGCACCTGCGGGCAACAACTTCGTCGTCATCGCGGCCGTTAGGGGAGGAGGTCTCGTGAGCCAGGGATTCAGTCTGGCCATTCGGATGGTTCCGCCGCCCTGTGACGACGATGATCCGTGCACAATCGACGAGATCGTAGACGAAGAATGCACACATACGCCGGTGGATGAAGGCAGTGAGTGTGACGACGGCGATCCATGCTCCGAGAACGATGTGTGCACAAGCGGCGAGTGCGCAGGAACGCCGGTGGATTGCGGCTATCTGGACGATGATTGCAACATGGGCATCTGTAACGAATCAGGAGACTGCGTGGCCGTGCCGCGCAACAATGGCGAAGCGTGTGGCGACGGCGGCAGCTCCTGCAACCCGAGCGCGTGCGACAACGGCGCGTGCGTCAGTACGCCGATCGATTGCAGCTATCTGGACGACGATTGCAACGAGGGTGTCTGCAACGAATTCGGCGAATGCGTGGCCGTGCCGCGCAACAATGGCGAAGCGTGCGGCGACGGCGGCAGCCCCTGCAGCCCGAGCGCGTGCGACAACGGCGCATGTGTCAGCACGCCGATCGATTGCAGCGACGACAACCTCTGCACGACCGACACCTGCGAGGCGGGCGAATGCATCAACGCTCCGATCAACGGCTGCGGCGACGATCCCGATCCACCTTTCGACGGTAACAACGACGGCATCCCCGACGACCAGCAGGACCACGTCGCTTCCGAGATGAACACGAACGGAGACATGGTCACGATCGTCTCCCTGCCGGGTACCACACTCACCGACGTGCAGTCAGGCGGCAACCCATCACCGGACGACGTCCCCGAAGGCGTCGAGTTCCCCGCCGGCTTCGTCAGCTTCACCGTGCAGGGCCTCGCGCCCGGCGCGGCGATCGAGGTGCAACTCATCCTTCACGTGCCCGAGGGGACCGCGATCAATTCCTACTACAAGCACGGCCCGACGCCGGATAACCCAACCCCGCACTGGTACGATTTTAACTTCGACGGCACGTCCGGTGTCACCTCAATCACCGGAAATGTCATCACCATGACACTCGTCGACGGCCAGCGCGGCGATGCGGATTTGACCGCCAACGGCACGATCGTCGACCCGGGCGCGCCGGCCAAGGCGCAAACAGGCCCTTCGCCGCAGCCGGACCCCAATTGCGGCGTTTGTGCTGCCGGTGCGATGACCGCGATGTTCCTGCTCATGGTCGGCATGTCGCTGCTCAAAACCGCCCGTCGACGCGGCCCGAGTCAGGCGACACAAAAACGCAGGGTGAACCGATAACAAGACACCAACAGACGGGATTACCTTACCTTTCGGGCAAAAGCCCCGAACTTCACCGGTCGGGGCTTTTCCATTTCCTATATTAAACCGGCTCAGGGCGCGCCGTGGGTCACAATGACGAATCCTGGACCGCCCCGAATCTTGAATCTTGCACCTCGGATGGGTATCCTCAATATAGCTGGGTGAAAGAAGTCTTCCTTGCTGCCTCATTTTCCGCGAGCCGAAGGGGCCTTCATCCACTCCGCGCCGACAGGCATGCCCCTGTCGTCGCTGCGTGAGGGGTATTCGTTCATGCGATCCGCAGCGCTGGCACTCATCTTCCTCCTTTGCGGAGTTGCTTCGTCTTCGGCGCAGATTCTCTATCAAACCGGCTTTGAAAATCCTCCATTCATTAACGGCAATCTTCTCGGGCAGGATGGCTGGCAGTCCACCGATGACCCGGCCACCAACGGCCGCGGCGTCGTGCAAAGCTCGTTCGCCAAGTCCGGCCTGATGTCCTTCCGCTTCGATGCCTCTGTCGTCATCACCAGCGCCGACTGGTACTGGAAAGTCCTGAATCATCCCGTGCAAACCGCCTCCGCGCCGATTGTACAGATCAACTGGGATATGTTCCTGAGCAGCGGCGCCGCACCCAAGAGCGCCGGCTGGGGGATTGATGTCTACGACAATTCATCACCCGTCTCACGGCGCGTGACGTCGGTCATCGTGAACGCGCAGGACCGCCTCCTGGTCTGGAACGGCAACGCCTACTTCGACAGCGGCGTCAACGTCAGTCGCGGCGCATGGCATACGTTTCGTGTGAACATGAACTACGCCCCCGGCGCGCGGAAGGTCGCCGTCTTCCTCAATGGCGTCCGAGTGGTAAACAACCTCGCCTTCGCTCCGAGTACGACAAATACCGTGGCTAACGTGGATCTGTACAACATCGACGGCGGTGGGGGGGATCACGCCTTCTACGACAATCTCATCACGGCCGCGCTCGCTGATACCGACGGCGATGGAATCCCCGACGTGAACGATTTCTGCCCCAACACAGCGCCGGGCGAGCTGGTCGACGGTCAGGGCTGCTCAACGCTCGACGACGACGGTGACGGCGTGCTGAACGATCAGGACCAATGCCCGAATACACCGCTCTGCGCCGATCCGGTCCTGCCCAATGGCTGCCCGATCGACACCGACGGCGATGGCGTGGTGAACGGATGCGACAACTGCCCGAGTGTCCCGAATCCGGACCAGACTGATACCGACGGCGATGGACTCGGCGATGCCTGCGATCCGTGTCCGAATTCATCGCCCGGCGATGTGAACAACGACGGCATCGTTAACGCGTTGGACTTGCAGAGGTTTGCCGAATTGCTGCTGGGCGACGCGCCGCAGGGTGAGGAACTTTGCGCATCCGATTTCAACAGCGATCTCGCAATCGATCTCGACGACCTGCCCGGCATGTTGGATTTGCTCTTAGGCAACTAAAAGGCGTTCAAGATCTGGCGATGAAAACGCACCGCGGTTGAATGAGCGGTTGGAGCGGTTAGAATGAAAGCGTACGACACGATTCGAAACGACTCCGGGAGCCGGCATCGGCTTCCCATCGCGGAGGCGGAACGAGAAGCATGTTGAATCTGCTTCAACGACTGGTTAAGCAGGCCTCCCAGGGGCAAGCGGCTCGGGCAGCCGACGCGCTGGTCTCTCGTCGAGCCCTGCTGCTCGGAGGACTTGCCTCCTTGAGCGCAATGCGCCCGTCGGCGTCACAAGCAGCGCCGCGCCCATCGACGACGCGCTTTCTCGTCAATCGCATGACCTTCGGCTGGACCGAAGAAGAGCAGCAGATCGCCGACACGCTCGGCTATCACGGCTACCTCGAGCACCATCTCAATGCCTCGGCCATTCCGGATGCGGCAACGGACGCCCTGATCGCCGAGTACTACCGGCTGAACTGGACTCCCGTAAATCTGCACAGCGCCCTGCCGCAAGTGACGCTCCATCAGGTCGTCGAGTCCACCATTGTTCGCTCCGTTTACAGCAAGCGGCAGCTCCTCGAGCGCCTGGTCGAGTTCTGGACCGACCATTTCAACGTCGACATCAACAAGAGCCATATCCCGTGGCTCTTCCCCGTTTGGCTGCGCGAGGCCATCCGTCCCCATGCATTGGGCACTTTCCCCGAATTGCTCGCCGCCACCGCCCAGTCGACGGTCATGATGTTCTACCTCGACAACGTCCTCAGCAAGGCCATCGGCCCCAACGAAAACTACGCAAGAGAACTGATGGAACTGCACGCCATGGGCGTCGGCGGTGGATATTCTCAGGAAGACGTCGAAGAAGTCGCTCGCTGTCTCACCGGCTGGACCGTTCATCACGGCTACGGCGCCGCCAGCACCTGGCTCTTCCAGTTCCGACCCGACTGGCATGACAACGGCGCCAAGGTCGTACTCGGCACGCCCATCCCCGCGGGCGGCGGTTTCAATGACGGCCTCATCGTCCTCGATCTGCTGGCGCACCACCCGAGCACGGCGCACTTTATCTCCCGCAAGCTCTGTGAGCGCTTCTGGGATTACAACCCTCCAGCCGGTCTCGTGGATGCCGTCACAGCGACGTACATGTCCACCGGCGGCGATATCAAGTCCATGTTGCGCACCCTGTTCACCACCGAGGACCCCGCAACGGCACAGCCCAAGCACAAGCGGCCGTTCCATCTGTTCGCCTCCGCCATGCGCGCCACAAAAACACAGATTACCCCGCGGCCGTTGAATTCCGTCTCCCAACTACGAAACCTCTACAGCAGCGCCGGCCATCATCCCTTCTACCACAGTCCGCCCGATGGCTACCCCGACCGGCTCGATGCATGGTCCGGCCTCATTCTTCCGAGGTGGAACTTTGCCGCCCTGCTGGCCAATAACGGCATCACGGACACAGTCATCAACCTGTCCGCTTTTCTCGACGGCGCGACGACCAGCAGCGCCATCGCCGACCGAATCGATCAACGCCTTTACGGCGGCCGAATGCCGCCTGCCGAGAAGGCCGAGATACTCAACTACATGGGACCGGGTTCGCCGGCCGAAGCGCTCATTCGTGACGCCATCGGCCTCGCCCTCTCGGCCCCGAGTTATCAGTGGTACTGACGCAACGCCGCCCCGCAAGCGGGAAGCGCGGGCCACGAGGATAGACAATGAGCACGTCCGACTGTTTCGGTTGCCGCGAATACATGGAGCTGTCACGCCGACAGTTCCTCGGCGCGACCGGTGCGGGCATCGTCGCCGCCAGTTTCCCCGCGTGGCTGCCGCGCGTCGCCCTGGCGAATGAATTCTGCGCCAGCCGCGATGTCATCGTCTCCATCTTCCTCCGCGGCGCGATGGACGGCCTGACGCTGTGCGTGCCGTTTCTTGAAAACGCTTACTATGCTGCCAGGCCGACCCTCAACATCCCCCGGCCCGACAGCGGCGATCCCCTCGCCGCCATCGATCTCGACGGAACCTTCGGCATTCCGCCCTTCATGGCTTCCCTGCTACCCGCCTATCAGAATGGTGACCTGCTCATCGTCCACGCATGCGGTTCGACGGACACCACCCGGTCGCACTTCGACGCCATGAAGCTCATGGAGTACGCCAACCCGGATGATCCGGTCCTCTTCAGCGGCTGGCTCGGCCGACATCTGATGACCACGGCCCCCATGGCGCCCGGCTCGATTCTTCGCGCCGTCGGCATGGACTTCGGCATGCAGCGCACCCTCCACGGCGCGCCGGACTCGCTGCCGATTCCCAAGCCGAGCGATTTCAATCTTCAGGGAAACGCGGCCTCAAGAGCAGCAAGACGCGGCGTCCTCAGTTCGCTTTATCAGCAGACGGACGACCCGCTCCGCACCGCCGCGATCACCACGCAGGCGACCATCGACCTGCTCTCCACGATCAACTTCAACGGCTATCAGCCCGAAGCCGGCGCCGTCTATCCCAACTCGCCCTTCGGCCAGTCGCTCAAGTCCTCCGCCGCCCTCATCAAGGCAGAACTCGGCGTCGAGGCCATCCAGGTCGACATCGGCGGTTGGGATCATCACATCGAAATGGGCGCTCGCGACGGCATCCTCGCGGAAAAGCTCACCGACCTCGCCCTCGGTCTCGCCGCTTTTCATGCAGACATCTTCGCCGGCAACGGTCGAAACGTGACCCTCGTCGTCGTCTCCGAGTTCGGCAGGCGAATCGAGGAAAACGGCAACAAGGGAACCGACCACGGCCACGGCAATGCCATGATCGTCCTCGGTAACCACATCGCCGGCGGCCGCGTCCTCACGCAGTGGCCCGGTCTCGAGCCCGGCCAGCTCTACGAAGGCCGCGACCTCCAGACGACGATCGACTACCGCGACGTTCTCGCCGAGATCATCCAGCACCGGCTGGCCAACAACAATCTGGCAACCGTCTTTCCCAATTTCACGCCCACCTTCCGCGGCGTCACCGAGGCCTGCGCCAGCCCGCGCGGCGATCTGAACTGCGACGGCGCCGTAAACATCAACGACGTGCCCGGCTTCACCCAGGCCATGGTCGACGAAGACGGTTACCGCGCCGCAAACGCCGGCTGCGACCCCATGAACGCCGACCTCAACGCCGACGGCGTCATCGACGCCCGCGACATCCAGGAATTCACAAACCGCCTCCTCAATCCATAAGTCTCTGGCCCCATCGGTCGGGTAGAATCGTTCGAGAATTAACTCGAGCTCGTGTTACAATTCCAGCGGCACGCTCTGGTACATCACGCAGGTGCAGTGGACCGGGGCTACCTGTCCGCAGCAAGAGGAGCACGAGGTGATCAGCAGGCACGAGTTTCGCAGCGTCGGCCGGGCCATGCGGCTGACGCGCGTGTGGGACCCGGATAACTTCGATCTCCCCAAAGCCGGGACCAACGTCTGGCACGACTACGACGGCGACGAGATCTACGCCGACGTGGCGATCGAGTTCGACGAATGGGGAGTCATGACCACGACCGAGCTGGCCGCTCATGAACCGGGGATTGGTTCGTATGACTACGCGGCCACTGCGGCCAGCTATCGCCACGGCGACCAGATCGGCAGCACGCGGGCCATCACAGGCGAACCGAACGGCAGTCCCG
>CAYLOE010000034.1:0-23139 GCA_964385225.1 uncultured Planctomycetaceae bacterium | reverse complement strand
GATACACCGCCAAGCCCGTGAGCGGAGCCCACAAGGTCTCCGCTCAGGGAGGCGGGCGAGTGGATCGTACGATTTCGTATGCGATCGCGAAGATGGGTGGATTGTTGCACGGCATCGCCGTGTTTTTTGCGTGAGTGCTTTTTCGCAAGCGTATCAAGGATGCGCAGAGCAACCAGACGCTATCTTACTTTGCCGAATCAACATGGATGGCAGGAGTTATTGACATGACCTTTTTAATGAAGAGCGTCCTGGTTGCATTGCCAATGTGCCTGATCTTGTCAGGTTGTTCCGGGCGTAATCGCACGGTAACGACTTACAAAACAGCAACCCCGACGTCGACGCGTAACGCAATCGTTGCAGACCGCGGCTTTGTAACAAATGACGCGGTGCTACCATACCCGCTGGTTGCTGAGCCCGCAGTCGGTCCACGCTATAACGTCACGCTGGAAGAGATTCGTGATCACGTGATGAACGGAAGTGCCGTTATCGTCGACGCGAGAAGTACCGGAAGCTACGCCGTCGGTCACGTCCGCGGTGCTCTCAACATACCGGCCGGACAGGCGGCGTCCCAGGTCAGAAATTTCTCTCAAACTTTCTCGCACGACCAGCTCATCATCATTTATTGCGTCAACCCGTCGTGCGCGGCAAGCGATATGGTGTACGAGTCTCTTGAGGCGGAGGGCTTCAGCAACATGCTCGTCTACAGCCCCGGATGGCAACGGTTATCCACCGAGCGCGAGCTTCAGTAGCAAGTTCAGGATCGCTTCTGCACCGTGATGCGGCGCGTAGGATGCTCGCCATGCGGCGGCTCGGTTGACAGGTTCAAAATCCACGTCCCTGATTGCACGGACGTCCGATGTGCCTTCATGGAACCCGTTCGAGAGCCCGTGCTGCTATCGATTTGTTTCGCGGTAGGAGGGCTCTTCGGTAAGCGTGAAGACTACAATCTCCTCACCCGTGATCGTACTGATATCGTGATGTAGACTCGTGACTTTAACGCCGGTTACCTTCGTAACCATCTCCTCCATCACCGGGCGAGCGGTTTCGATCAGATGTATTCGTACCTGCTTAAGCAGGTCTCTCCCCTTTTCGGCGGGAAGTGCCTTGACCAGTTGCCGCTCGGCCGCGGTCAAGACTCCATTCAGTCGTACAACGAGCAGATCACCAAGCAGAAAGCAGCGAATATCCTTGGGGCCTCGGCCCATGTATTCCTGCTCAAAGCGGGTGACGCCGTCGCAAACGGCGGCTTCGATTTCTCCCTTGGTCTTCGTCGGCATGATAATGGTCTCGACTTAGAGGCCTAATGACGGTAAAGCCGATTTTAGGCAGCCACAATAGGTTGGGTCAAGCAGACCCACTCACCGCGGAGCGCTTGGACGCTTGCTTTTGCTCCGTACCGCGCTATAGTCCGAATGTTGGCAAAGTCCTCGTGAAATGCGGGCTTTCCGCCCAGTCTGCGATAATCTGAATCGTCGGATGATTAAGTAAAGGGCAATCCGGCTCTGCCGGAGGGCTCGTTATTGAGTAAGCCGGCATGGTGGAATTCCCCCTAGGGCATTCGACCGTGTCGGCTTTTTTTTCGCTCCATCTCCTGTCCCGATGGAGCACGGTGCGGATGGAAGCAGGTCGAAAGCATGATGCATACGACGAACACAAGGGGTCCGATACGGGCGAGGTGGATTTCTCTGCACGGTCCAGGGTTTTACCTTGGCTTGATGCTGATAACCCTCTTTTGTATTCAGTACCAGTTCAGTGACGGACTTGTTGTAAGGGTTGTCCCGCGGGAATCGGTCGCGATGGCCGCAGAGACGGTCCACCAGGATCCATTCGAGACGCTGATTCGACGCGATCCACTGGCGGCGATGATCGTGGCACGGACCGAGCATCTGCGCGTCGTCATCGACTACGAATGTGTGCTGGTTAAGCAGGAACTCCTGCCCGCCGGCATGAGCGAGGAACAGGAGATCAAGGTCAAATTCAGGCACGCTCCGTACAGCGTCTATATGGAATGGTTGCGAAACCCGGGCCTTGCCGCACGCGTGCTCTACGTGAAGGGGCGATGGACGGATCTGGAGGCCGAGGACCCCGCGGAGCGCGAGCTGGCGGTCGCCCAACCCGGAGTCATCGCGAGGATCTTCGTAAAAAGCGTTAAGCAACCCATCCATGGGCGGCTGGCGAGAAAATCGTCACGACGAAGCGTCGACGACTTTGGCTTCCAGAAAACACTCGACCGGCTCATCCATGTCTGTGAGCAGGGGAAGCTCCGAGGCGACCTCACCCTCACATACGACGGCGAGAGCCAATTCGACAACAGGCCGGTTTGGGTCATCCGGCGGCAACTTCCGTACACCGTCGAAGGCGGCCTCTATCCGGATCGCACGGCGGTAATCCTGGTCGACAAGGAGTATCGCGTGCCGGTAGCGGTTTATTGCTACTCCGATGACAAGAAACAACCCGACCATCTACTCGCAAAGTACGAGTATCGCAGCATTCGCATGCGGGTCGGTCTGACCGATAGAGACTTCGAACCGCGCACATACGGCATGTAATGAATAAACACCTTTGAAAAGCGAATCGAACAATGAACAAGACCATCATCTATTCAACGTTCTTTATCGGCTTGGCGATGCAGATGGGCTGCGCGATTCCACAGCCGCGCGGCCTGGGCCAATACGCACGCGTCCAGGAACCCAACACCCAGGCATGGTATCACCTCTACCTGCCCGTCGACTATGTGAAAAACAACGGCCAACATCCGAACTCAGCATCCAATACTTGGCCGCTGGTCATGACCTTTCACGGTATGAAGCCCTACGACAACGCGCGACCGCAGGTGCACGAGTGGGAAGCCCAGGCCGACATCTATGGCTACATCGTCTGCGCACCGGAACTCCGAACCTGCAACTCGTTCATGGAGTTTCCTCTGACGCAGGAGCATGACTACGTTCTGGAGGACAGAAGAAATGTCTTCGCCATCATGGATCACATCTTCAGCACAACAGCCGCCGACCCGAATCGAGTGCTTTCGACAAGCTGGTCGTCCGGCGGCTACCTGGCGCATTACTTCGTGAATCGCGCTCCCGACCGATTCGCCTGTATCGCGACTCGACTATCCAACTTTTCCGACAAGCTCATGGTCGAGGACACCGTGGCGATGTACCGAGATCGCATCCCCGTAGCCATCTTCATCGGTGACGACGACTTTGCTGCGTGCAAGCGTGAGTCTCAGGAGGCGGTGGCGTGGTATCGGGCTCACCAGTTCCGCGTGATTCGCGCCATGACGATCGACCAGATGGGCCACCAGCGAATTCCGCAGACGGCGGCCGCCTTCTTCGCGGAGCAGATGGGCATTAAGCCGTTGTACCCTGCCGAAGCCGCAAGAACCTTAGCCGCGCTGCACATGACGGAATACAACCCGCCGATGGAGTCGATCGCCAGGCACTCGACTACGACGCCCGTTGCGGCGCAGTTGCCTGAGGGTTGATGAGTCCATGCGTGCGGGCCATAGCGGAAGACAAGCCGTTCACCGGCAGGCGGTGATGATGATCGATTCAGGCATGACCGCGTGACGGCGGCTCGAGTTCGATCCAAAGGTGAAGGAGTTAATACGCTCCGAACCGAAGGAGTTTACAGGTGATGTCATGAAGCGCAAGAAAAATCTAGTAGGGCTGTTGTTGATCTCCGCATTTCTGTTTGCCCAGACGGGGTGCGCACTGTTGACCACGCGCAAAGTGGCCATGGCAGCAGGCAAAATCGTCGGCAAGAAAGTGTACGAGGAATACAAGGAAAACCAGGAGCAGACCGATTACGCAGAAGCCGAGCAGGGCAGGCAGGAATGACAGCGGCGATACCGCAGAATAACGCTTCTTCCGCGTGTACATCCCTTCCTGATCCAGCCTCCAACCCTCGCGCAGGGCTTGAGGAACATGCAAGGGGGATAATCCATCTCGTTGTACGCTCACACTCGCATCATCTGAGAGCTGCAAGGCCGGGTCGATTCAATCTCGACGGTTGCAATCCTCTGCAGTCCAGGGTCATGCCGAACTGAAGAATCAACTGTGATGGTAGGTTCGCCTTCTCCGCTCCCCGAGGAAGTTGGCTCGCGGCGCAGACTTACCATGCAACCGTCTTCAGATATCTCCTGGGGCGGCGAATCGGCGAGTTTGAACTACCGAACGATCATCATGTCGCGGGATTCGTGCTACTTGATTGCCGTGATGGCCACCTTTGAGGACGTGGAGCGAACGAGCCCGACGCCGTCTGTCGCTTGTTTTTCTCGATCACCTCCCGGATAATCCACAAACGGACGATTTCAATAACTAGTTTTTCCAATGCGTATGCATGGCAAAAGACAAACCTTCACCAGCAACTGAGCTACTGACCGGGCTGGGCACGTCAGACCCTTCTCTCGTTGCTTCTCAGCTTCTTCCTATTGTATACGATGAACTCCGCTCACTGGCGGCCCGATATCTCCGTCGCGAACGCAGAGGCCACACCCTTGATCCGACTGCCCTGGTTCATGAGGCGTTCCTGCGTCTGGTGGACCAGGATCGCGTAGATTGGCTGGGCAAGACGCATTTCTTCGCCGTTTCCGCGGAGGCCATGCGCCGAATACTCATCGACCATGCTCGAACACGAAAGAGAAGCAAGCGCGGCCGCGATTGGCGCCGTGTGGCCTTCGATCACGTCGTTTCGGAACTTGCGATCCTCGACACGGACATCGTCGACTTTCGCGATTCACTGGAGAAGCTGGCCACACTTGACAGTCGCCAGGCGCGCATCGTGGAATTGCGGCTGTTCGCTGGACTGTCGATGGAGGAAATTTCCACGGTGCTCGGCGTATCAAAGCGGACCATCGAAGGAGATTGGACACACGCCAAGGCATGGCTGCGTGCCGAAATGGGCCCGGATGAGACAAAGTGACTCCCGACCAACACGCTCGAATCAAATCGATTTTTCTTGAGGCGTGCGCCCAGCCGACGGAGCATCGCGCCGCGTTCGTTTCAAGGGCCTGTGACGGCGATGAGCTGCTCCTTCGTGACGTTGAGCGCCTGCTGGCCCATCATCTGGCAACGCCTCCATCTGTCCGAGAGAGTCCGGCGGTCAATCGGTCGGACTTGAGAAATCGCGAAGCGGACATTTCTGCATTGCCGACGTACGAAACCGGAGATCTGGTTGCCGATCGATATCGAATCGTCTCGTTGCTCGGCGAAGGAGCCATGGGGAAGGTCTATCGGGCGGAGGACGATCGGCTACATCAGACGGTCGCACTGAAGTTTCTTCCCAGACTTCACGTTCTCGCTCCCGTATGGCGACACCGCGTCGAAAGCGAAGTGAAGTTATCGCGAGAAGTAGGTCACTCGAACATCTGCCGAGTCTACGATCTGGGAGAGGTCGACGGCGCGCCGTTCATTTCCATGGAATACGTCGATGGAGAAGACCTCGCATCGCTTCTGCGAAGGGTCGGCCGGCTCGCCGGAACGCGTGCCATTGAAATCGCCCGACAACTCTGCGCAGGGCTTGCAGCCGCGCACATACACGGCGTATTACACCGCGATCTGAAGCCCGCCAACGTGATGATTGACCAGAGCGGCCGGGTTCGAATCACGGATTTCGGATTGGCCGAGCTGTCAGGTCATGTCGCGCTCGCGGAGATCCGTGCGGGCACACCCAGATACATGGCGCCGGAACAGCTGGCCGGCGTGGCGGTTACTGAAAAGAGCGATATTTATGCCCTCGGCCTCGTGATGTATGAGATGTTCACGGGCCAGTCCGCCTTCGACGCAGACAACGTGCGCGATTACCTGCGCATCCACCAGACGGTGGAGCCGAAACCTCCGTCGGCCATCGTCCCGGAGATCGACCCCAAAGTGGAGGCCGTCATCCTCGCGTGTTTGCGCAAAGATCCGGCCGAACGACCTGACTCCGCGTTGAATGTCGCGGCAGCGCTGCCAGGCGGAGACCTGCTTACTGCCGCGTTGGACGCGGGGGAGATTCCCACTCGGGAGATGCTCGCGACCGTCGCGGCGCAAGGACACATCAACCGGCGGGCCATGTACCAGATCGCGACCGTCGCGTTGGTTCTGCTTTTCCTGGCAATCCTAATCGGCAACAACACGCATCCGATTGCGAAGCGCGGAGGCGTTCAGCCACCGGAGGTGCTGCTCGAAAAGGCACGTGAAATCTCGCGCTTCGCGGGTTACGCTCCAAGTGTGAGCCGCTCGGATGGTCGCTTCTTCCCTTCGACCGACGTGAGATACCTGGGTCAATTCGGCCGACTGGCAGGAGGAGAGCTGCCGCTTGCAATTACTTCGGAAGAAGAGCTCCTTTACTATTACCGCGAACGGCCTGCGGGTCCGCGACATTCCAACAACGATATTCTCAGTTTCGTCATGCCCGGTTCCGACCCATTCGACCTAGGATCAGGATCGGATCCGGTGACGACGATTATTCTCGACGGCCGAGGGCGACTGTTGCTTTTCGAGTCGCCGCCGAATCAACACCGTGACATTCAGGTCGAAGCTACTGCGCCGGACTGGAAATCCATGATTCGAGCCGCCGGCTGCGATCCCGAAGACCTGATACCGACACCATCTCGGTTGCTTCCGGGCGTGGAGTCTCCAGGACATCTTGCATATCTCGTAAATTCAAGCGAAACAGTTGATCGAAACATTCAAATCGAAATCAGCATGCGTGATCATCATGTGCAATTCTTCGCCGCTCTCTCACCGACGATCGTACCGACGACGGGCAGTGCTGTGGCGTCCGCGGATCGGTGGGCGGTGAATCAAACATTGCGAAACCTCGTGCTGCTTATACTGCTGGCCGCCGCGATCCCAGCTGCGTGGACAAACTGGAGAAACCGGGGCGATCTCACGGGAGCCGTTCGCCTCGGCGGATTCGTTTTCGCACTGCGTCTGCTCGGCCATCTGATCTCCATGCGCAGTGCAGGAAGTCTCTCCATGGCGATTGATGATCTCGCAATGGACGCCGTCGTCGCTTTGTGCGAAGGAATGATCGTTGCACTGTTTTATCTGGCGGTCGAATCACAGGTTCGCAGACACTGGCCACGTACCTTCGGCAGTTGGAGCAGAATACTTGCCGGCAGGATTCGCGATCCAATCGTCGGCCGCGACATGCTCGTCGGATGCACGACCGGCGCCTTCTGGGCGATCCTCACACTTCTTGATCGTCGTTTGCCGGCTGGAATGGGATGGGAATCGCATACTTCGCTTCGGCTCTATCAGGGACTGGATGAACTGCGGAGCGCACGATTCGCCATCGCCGGTATGTTCAATACATTGCAGACCGGGATTTACCAGGGACTCGTCATGCTCTTCATTCTGGTCATCGTGACCTGGCTTGCGAAGCCCTGTCGATGGTTGGCACTGTTGATCACATGGCTTATCGGCGCCTCGATGTTCGCCCCGATCGCTTCACACCCCGTGACGGCCTGGACCTTGTTCGCACTGGGTATTGTTGCAGTGGGTCTCTACTTGTTAACACGATGGGGGCTCGTTAGTCTGCTTTCAGCCCTTTTCGTCGCCGGCTTGCTGAACGGCTTTCCCATCACAACCGAGTTTAGCACGTGGTACGCCGGCTACGGAGTTCTCGCCATCGCAACCACGATCGGGCTGGGGTTCTGGAGTCTCTATGAGGCAACGCGCCTGCCTGTTCTCGATCTGCGACCATCTACCGCCCGCTAAACGCCCCTTATCCCCATTATCGGATCGCCCCATTTCAAAAAAAACATGAAAAACGCCTGCGGAGATGCCGGCTTCATGTCGCGTTCTCTTCCGGCGAGGGCAGCAACTGGGCCCGCGAAGTCGTAAGACGAAGCCGAGAACGGTTCTCGGGAACGCGGCCATTCCGGTAAAGCCCCATTAGGAGCTTCTTATGAAGTACACACGAGTCAAAAAGTGGATGCTGGCGATCTGCGGTTTTGCGGCCTATCAGGTCGCCGGATGCAATATCCTGGAGCAGTTCCAGGGTCTCCTGCCCAACATTCCGGGTTTCGGAGGCTGAGACTGTCCCTCCCCGGGCGCTGGCGGCAGAGCCGCCGGCGCCCAATCTTTCTGATCCGTCATTCATCGCAAGAGGCGGACCAATCTCAATACCCTTTGAGGATTTTTCGTGTCAGGCATTGCAGTCCATCACGCAGTCAGGTCAGGCAATGGCCGCCTAATCCCTCTGCTTCATGAGAGGTTGAGGCGCACAGCTGCTCTTCTCCTCCGTGCGCCTCGCCTCTCGCTGGGATTATTTCGTGTGTCGTAAAGACAGGGGTCTCCGCCCGCAGCAAAGATGATTGCACACAAGAGCAACATGAACACAAAGGACGAAAAATGACGACTTCCTACTCAGTACAGGTTGCAGGAACAGGTAGCTTTCTGCCTGGTAATCCGGTGCCGAACGATCGTCTTGAAGACGTACTCGGACGACTGCAGAACGCCCCACCCAAAGTCATCAGCTTCGTGGACAACATGGGGCCGCGCATGCTGGAGCGCAGCGGCATTCAGGCGCGGCACTACGCCGTCGATCCAGAGAATGGCAATCTGACGCACAACTTTGCTAGTCTGTCCGAGGTCGCGGCGCGAAATGCGCTTGAGATGGCCGGCATGCATGCAAACGATGTCGACCTTCTGATTGTTTCCTGCCCTTCCTACGATCAAAGCACCCCACCGACCAGTACGCTGCTTCAAGAGCGACTCGGAATTCATTCCTGCGCGGAGATGGAAATCCATTCAAACTGCTCCGGCATGGGCAAGGGCGTACAGATTGCCTTTGATGCGCTCTCCAGGGGACGCTATCGCACGGCCCTGGTCTGCTATAGCCAGCTCTCGTCGGTCTACCTGCGAAGCTGCTACTTCAACCAGCCAAAGATGGACAAGGTTAATGCCGCGCTGCGATGGATTCTTGCGGATGGCGCCGGCGCCGTCCTGCTTCGAGCGTGTGACGAACCCAATGGAAGCCGACGAATTATTGACACCTTTGTGGAGTCCGTCGGTGGCAGCCGACCCGCCGGTATGAAGGCGGGCGGCGCCGCCGCGGACTTGATGGAAAAGAATTGCCAGATTCCGGAACTGTACGACGCCGGACGGCACCATCTCTGGCAGGACTTCAATGCGGTGAATGACTCCGCCGCGCCGCTCTTGCTTGAAGGTCTGGTTCGATTTACCACCAAGCTTGGAATACCCTCCGGCAAAGTCGACCACTATGTGGTTTCGATTCCGTCACTCAAGCTCTACGAAGATCACATCCCGGCCTTTCTTGACCGACTCGGCATCACGCGAGAACAGATTCAATTCAGGTGTGCGCGGATCGGCTACGTCGGTGGCGCGGCCACGCTGGTCCACCTCGACCAGATGGTGCGATCCGGCGAGATCAAGCCCGGCCAACTCGTCGTCGTTCACGCCGTCGAGTCCAGCAAGTGGATGACAGCAGGATTCGCGCTGCAATGGTAAGTGTTCCCCGAAGAACATAACCATCCCTGAATTTCGAACGTCATCGGCGTTCGATCTCGGGGATGACGCATCAGGCACACTCACAAATTAAAGGATGCCATGCAAGGATGGTGTGGAAGATGGCTAAGGGGGCGAAAATGGCGAGATTCGCTGGAAGAGATTCGGCAATTCCTGGACACCTGGTACTTCCACATCTCAGATTCGGGCTACCTCTATGTGCGACCGCTTCGGAGCGAAATCACCAGCACGGAAGTTCACGCTTTTCTGCGACGTCTCGACGTACTGGGGAAAAACTACCTTCCTCACGCGATCGTATTCGATTTCAGGACGGCACGAATGACCCCCCGACGCTGGCGTCACATTTCGAAAACTCTGGATCAGTACGCCAATCAGGCCGGTTCTGCGTCGCTCGTCATCTACAAAGCCCCACCTGGCGACGTTACCGAAATCATGCCGCAATCGATGGTTGATGCGTCTCATCAGGTGGGGGCTCGACGGCAGTGCGGTGTCCATGCACCCGCACCGCAACATCCGGTCGACGGACGACTCCAGGATAGGTGCGGAACATGAGTCTCGTCCGCTTGCAGAGCCAACCTCATGACGTACAAAAATCAGCGTGAACTCCAGGGCCTCTGATGCAAATAGATGCCCAGTCGCTGTCGGCATGCCGTAAGGATGTGCTTGCGAGCACGCAACGTTGGGCGCCGGCCACGACGAGTGGAGCCGCCTTCTCAAGCTCGGCCAGGCCGCGTTCGATGCGCTCGCACGGTAAGCGAATGCGAATTGCCTTCTCAACGCGGGTAGGGTCGGACATCTCCCGCGCATCCTCAGGCGGATGCGGAGAGCATAAACATCACTCCAGCTGCCAGTAAGAGCAGCGAGAAATAAACGATCGGGAATAACCACCGACATCGTCGATCAATAAGATCTCCACGCTCGAACATCTGCTTCTTATCGAGCGCGCCTACGATAAGATTGATCACCACCGTCGCGCACATCGTGATGAAGCTGATACTCAGGAAAGCGTTGATCAATGTCGTGTAAGAGATGTGCGGCAGGATATCGCTCATCACGAGCTGGTAGGCAACACTGGTAAGAATCCCCACAAACGAGACGTTGATCCGATCACCCACCGAGGATCGATCCATCCAGAATACCGAGAAGGAGAGCAGCACGATCATGGTCAGGGGTCCGACGACCAGTCGCAAGATAAACAGGGGCTTTCGCTTCGCTTCCACACTTACAACGAGTGCAGCCGCGGCGCCCCGATGTCCGGCGTAGGATGCGGAGCGATTCCGATTCGACAGACTGATTCCCTCGATGTTCCATTGAGGCACATGAACCTTGTCGGCCGGCGAATTGGAACTTTCATGTATCACCTGCAGCTTCACCTCGCCGTCATCGAACCCCAGCACCTCGAACACAGCCGTCAGGCGATGCCGGTCGAAAGGAAATCGCCTCATGTTGAACTCTGACTTCGAAACAGCGTTCACGGTCTGGATCAGGGTTTGTGTGCCATCCGGTAATGCCCGGAGCACGACAGCGTCCTTTTCATAAAAACCTGACTTGTTGACGAGAATCTCCTGAGGAAACCAGCCCGGGGAGATTTCGTTAAACTGAAAATTACCCTGGTAGACCTTCTCGTACACCCCCTCCGCCGCGGGGTCGAACGCCTGTCGTTTGTCGAGCCATTTGAAGGTGAGCACGCCGGTAAACTCAAAGGTCTGCGCCTCGACGTCGATGTCGTTAATGTTGTGAAGCTCGAAATCGGCATGGACCACCACAGGGCCGTCGTCCTTCGGTGGATCAAGCAGAAAGGGCGAACTCGTTGTCGTGCGATGCGATGCATCAACAGCTGGGACCACCGGCTGCGCACCAGCGACTTGTCCACCGAACACAACGCAGAGCAGGGGCGCCACATGAATCAATCTGTATGACTTTAGCTTGCTCAAACCGCGATCCGCCCTATCCGACACCTTCGTCACAGGCGCGTTCGATGACTATCTGCTCTTGCCGGCCGGAAGGAAGGCGATTCTCAAAGACTGATCTGTCCGCGTAAGCCGCAGACAATCGCCGTCGAGCGCCCGCCATATCCACTGGCAGGATCCACAATGATTTGTAGATCCGGCGTAATGTGAAACCACGGGGTTACTTCAATGCTGTAAAACAACTCAACTCCCTGCTCCGTGCTGATGCCGAATGCTGAACGCAGGGTGTTCTCCGTGCGCGTGCAATAGTAACCGAGACCCCAAGTGTCACGATCGCGGCATGGAATCGTTCCCTTCCCACCCAGTCCGATGCTGTAGAACTCCTGAAAAGGATTTCCCTTGGTCGGCGCAAAGCCAAATCGTCCGAAGACCCCCCATCCCTGGCTCGGATCTGCTTCCTCTGTAAAGAGATACTGATCAAAGTTGTAATAGAAGGCCCAGTTATCCGGGCGTGCACTGATTTTGCCCGAATCGAAGATCGTATTCCCCGCCCGTAATCGTCGAAGCGGCCGCGGAATCAGATTTCCGCCGATCGAAGGCAATCCGACGCGATTGACAGGTAGTGATACACGTGAATCACTGTCATACTCTGAAAAGTCCCTGGATGTCCACAGCCACCCAAATCGCTGATGGCCGACCTTATCGAACGGCTTGATGGTAAAAATATACTCCTGCATCACCGACGTCCAGTTTCGACCGTGAAAGGCGGTGTTGAATCCTGTCTTTCTGGCGGCGCCGTCCGGATCATTGTCGGCTATCAGGGTTGAGATTTGGAGCCAATCTGTTGGGATGAGAACCACACCGGCCGCCAGCGTGGTGTACGGTGCGCCGGAGAAGAGGACCGGATTAACATTGAACGCCGTGTTCATGAACTGTGTCAGATGGGTGGCATCGCCGGCGAAGGCATTGCGATCGCCCGAGGTCGTAAGGTCCATCTTGCCCGCCACGATCACAAACTTCTCAGAGAGCGCCTGCGTGAGATAAAACTCTGAAAGCGTTGTGATGCCCGGTTCGCCCGGCACGGGCAGAAGCCCCTTGTAATTCGGGGACATGAACGAGCCGGTGTTGGCGTTCACGCTGCGTCCGAACTGAGTTTCACCGTGAAGGGTGATGAGTCCGCCCGGCCAGAGACCCATCCGCGCGGTGTCGAGCTTCAACCAGTAATCGGCGGAGCCGCCGTACTCCATCGCCCCCTTCGTGTTCTTGCCGCCGCGCGCATTCTGCTGGAGAAGCTGGGTGACCTGGATATCGAAGAGGATGCCGTGATTCGCAAGCTCTGTACGTGCTCCGCCCCAGTCGCCCGTCAGCACAGAGCGATTCCAAATATCGCCCGAGTAATCGGGCAAGGTTTGAATCAGTGACTGCAGCGCCATCGGCTGCGTGGTCGGCGCTTGCCCCGAGTCGGGAGTCGTTGTTGCCTCGTCCTCGGTAAGCGGTGTCGCCTCTTGTGCGAACACGCTCCCCGCCAGGAGAAATACGATCACGAACAATGTCGATCCCTCGGCAAGATTTCTTCTCATGACATTACTCCCAGGTTATTCGCGAGTCACCAGGCCGTCTGCTGGGCCGTCTGACAAGTTCCCCGATAAGGCATTCGATTCAGCGCGTTCTTCGCCTCGATTCACTTCCGCTTTCCTGCTGTCCTGCCGTCACATCATCGGTCGATTGTTGCGGCAGTCAATGAAGCGGTGCAGCGTCGAAGCCAGGCGGTACCTTCTGCCACGGAAACCCCTGCCGGGCCATTTCAAAGGCCACGTCAAACAGTTTCTGCATGTATTCACGGTCGAAGGCTTCTTTCGCCTGCTCTGTAAAGTCAGAAGGTATGGCGGCGAGGTTGTAGTCAATCCCATCGCGTTGTGTGTTCAGGTAGGTGCGGTACAAGTCGCCGATTCCCTGCGTGGTAATCAGCGACGAAACCGCTCGCCCGGCGATTGGCAACGTCCGCCGAGGCGTTTCGGCCCAGTCGGGTACGAACCGGGCGTTGCGAATGATATAGACGGAGCGATCGCGTTTGATGCCGGCCGCCTCGGCTTCCTCCCTGAGCTTCATCGAAGGCGGATAGAGGAATACCTGCGTGATGGTTCCGCCGTCCCCGTGCATCTCCTGATACCTCTTTCCGTCCACGTCCACGTCAAACATCACCGGCGGGAACGCAGCCGGAATCGCGGCCGATGCGATCATAATGTCAAGAATCAACGCGACCGTACGAGGATGCCCGCTGGCGGCGATGGCCCCGATGTTCCAGATCATCCCTCGCTGCGCGTCGAGATTGGCCGTGCCGATCATGAGGACCCGACCTTTCGCGTGTTCGGCAGCGATCTCCCCGACCAGCTTCTCATTCACCAGTTCGGCGAGCAACTTGCGGAGCGGTGCATTGTCCGCCAGCGCGTCATCGAAGATGGCCGCCAACATGCCGCGCTGAACAAGAACGTCGGATGTGGTAATTTCGGTGTAAAACTTCCGCAGGGTTAAATCGTACTCAGAACCTAAGAACGCAAAGGGAGCAATCAGTGCTCCCGTACTGATCCCGGTCACGGCCTTGAATTGCGGTCGGTTCCCGGCGGCCGTCCAGCCGTTCAGCAGACCCGCAGCGAAGGCCCCGTTCGCACCGCCGCCGGAGATCGCCAGAAATACCGCGGGAGGCAATGGACCGGATTGCCCGGTTGCCGCACGCAAGGCCTGCTCGCGGCGCACCGATTCTATCAACTCGTGTTCAAACTCAGGATTCAGCGCCGCGCCCCAGGTACGCATGGCGGGTGAGAGACCGGGAATGACCGCGCGATCCTGCATATCAACAGGAACAGCTGGACCACGGATCGGCCCCCCGCATCCGGAAGTCAGCGGTAGTCCGAAAGTGAATATAAGTAAGTACCGAAGTCCGCAGGGGTAGATATGCGAGTCCACCAGGAATCGAAACATGATCATCCTTTCTGCTATAGCGGGCGGCATTATGCGCACGCCAGGCAGTTGATGTCGAGGGCATCACCCGAAAAACTGCTCAAGAATGTATCAAATAATGGGTGGAAGTCCTAGCCGTTAGTTCCTAGGGAAATCCCGTAGCAGGGGCGGGGTACGTGTTACTTGCTGCAGTCGCCTGCAATTCCCCCTGGACGAGATCATCAGGGCAGTTTCTTCAACACCTGTCTGGGGAAATTGTACGAAGTAGAAGTTAAGATAATAATCTGATTCATGGTCAGGGGCCATCTCGTCGCATGAAAACGATGGCACAACGCGGGCTAATACTACAACGCTACGTTTATTTCGTCAGACAACGCAAGAAGGCCAGTTGTCCGAGGAAATCCAGAATTGGCGGCTCAGGCCTTATGCCGGCATTACGCGGGAAGCCCCTGGGAGGATGGAACCGCCCTGGAGTGGCCGCAAACCGCGTTTTTCGATCAAGCTCATAGCGTTGTAGTACTATTTTATCCTTATTCTCAACAAGGCACCACCTTTTCCGGACAATCTACCCATCGAATACATCAGTCCACAATTCGCACAACAGCAACATTACCAGTTGCTCACAAAAAAGAGCGAGCTACAATTCCCTTGATCGGACGGACGAACTCCCGTTATCTAAACTCGATTGAGGCAACCCCTCATCCACCGCTCGCAATCAGGATTCTCTATATGACGGCGTCAAGAAATCCATCTTCTCTTTCGACAATGGACAGATGCCACCTTCCGGAGAGGGAGAATCCAACCGGCTGCCTGCGCCCTAGCGAAATTCTTACTCATGATGCGACTTGACTTCCAGAAGGAAACGCCACTCTCAACCATCAACGGCTCATGGAAACGGCAAGCCGTGCGGAGCGTCGAGTAGGTCGTTTCACTCGAGTGGCGAAGGCACGCGGTAATGTTCAATCTCATCGCACTATTCTGCTTATGGCTGCCGTCGGCCGCCGTCTTTGCGATGATCCACGGCCCCTTGGAAGAGCCAGGCAAGTCGCCTGCGAAGTCTTCTGCATGCTGCGTTCCGTCTGACATAGGTGCTGCAGGCGCGCCGCGGCGAGACTCTGGCCCTGCGAAGGACATGAGCGCGACGAGTTCAACGCACCAAATAGCTCCCGAGGCAGAAGCGAAGTCCGTGCCTAAGGGCATGATCTGGATTCCCGGCGGCGAGTTCGCGATGGGATCGACCGACCCGCTCGCGCGGCCCGACGAAGCCCCGATCCATCGCGTGCGCGTGGATGGATTCTGGATGGACATCACCGAGGTCACCAACAAACAGTTCGCCGAGTTCGTTAAAGCAACCGGCTACATAACAGTGGCGGAAAGACCGATCGACTGGGAAGAGATGAAGAAACAATCGCCCCCTGGCACGCCGAAACCCCCCGATGCGGAACTTCTCCCCGGCTCTCTGGTCTTCACGCCTTCGGAGCACCCGGTTGACCTCCGCTTTTGCGCACAGTGGTGGACCTGGGTCACCGGAGCGAACTGGAAGCATCCCGAGGGGCCGGATAATTCGATCGACGGGAAAGACACTCATCCGGTCGTGCACGTTGCCTATGAGGATGCACTCGCCTACGCCAAGTGGGCCGGCAAGCGACTCCCGACCGAAGCAGAGTGGGAGTTCGCCGCTCGCGGTGGGCTTGAAGGAAAGGTCAACGTCTGGGGCAACGAGCCCGTTGATGCCAAGCGATGCAACATCTGGCAGGGACGCTTCCCAGACTCGAACACGGCCGAAGACGGCTTTGCGCGATCCTCGCCGGTCAAGAGTTTTCCGCCAAACGGATATGGACTCTACGACATGGCGGGCAATGCATGGGAATGGTGCAGTGATTTGTATCACGAACGGACCTACACAATGCGCGTCGCGCAACTCGGCGACGGCAAGGTCGTGGAGAATCCAACCGGCGTGACCGCGTCCTTTGACTCTCGAAACCCTCACGAGCCGGTAATGCGGGTGATCCGCGGCGGCTCTTTCCTTTGCCACGACTCGTACTGTGCCAGTTACCGTCCGAGCGCTCGGATGGCAACCTCGCCCGACACCGGGCTCAGCCATACTGGGTTCCGCTGCGTGCTGTCTGCGGCAAAGCCGTCGGCCACGCGCGCCACCTCAACAGCCGGAATACCTGAATTGAAGGAGATCTCCCAATGAATTGGACGAACGCGTGTCTCACCGTATTCGTAGTTGCCCTCGCCGGCGCGGCGCAGGCGCAGCAGAAACTGGATCGAACTGTTCTGCCGATCCCCGAGCCCCAGCCCCCCGTCGTCACCGAACTGGACGTGCGTAACATCAAGCCGCCACCGCGCTTTCAGGTCAAGGCGCCGGAAGGTGCGCCGAATGTCCTGCTCGTCCTGATCGACGATATCGGCTTTGCAGGCACGAGCGCATTTGGCGGACCAGTCCCAACGACCACCTTCGACCGCATCGCCAGCGAGGGGCTGAAGTACAACAACTTCCACACGACCGCTGTCTGCTCTCCAACGCGCGCGGCGATCAAGAGCGGGCGTAATCACCACGTGTGCAACATGGCCGGGATTATCGAGACCGGCACGGCATATCCCGGAAACACCGGCCAGATTCCCAATGATGTAGCCCCGGTGGCCGAGATGCTGCGCCTCAATGGCTATGGCACCGCCGCCTTCGGCAAGTGGCACGAAACGGCCGCCTGGGAGGCGAGCATATCCGGTGCGTTCGACCGCTGGCCGACGCGGCAGGGCTTCGACAAATTCTACGGCTTCCTTGGTGGTGAGACCAACCAATGGGCGCCGTTCATCTACGACGGCACGCATCAAGTCGAATTACCGCAGGACCCGAGCTACCACTTCTTGACCGACATGACCGACCAGGCGGTCGCCTGGATCAAGTACCAGAAAGCCCTGACACCGGTTAAGCCGTTCTTCGTCTACTTCGCACCTGGCGCCACGCATGCGCCGCACCACGTTCCCCGAGAATGGATCGTACGCTGGAAGGGGAAGTTTGATCAGGGCTGGGACAAACTCCGAGAGGAAATCCTGGCTCGACAGATTGAAAGGGGCGTGGTGCCCAAGGGGACGAAGCTCGCACCCAAGCCCGAGGCGATCCCGAATTGGGATACGCTTTCCGCGGACGAGAAGCGGCTGTTCGCACGCCAGGCCGAGGTCTTCGCCGCCTTCCTGGAATACGCCGATCATGAGGTCGGTCGGGTCATCAAGGCCATCGAGGACACTGGAGAATTGGAGAACACGCTGGTCATCTTCGTGTACGGCGACAACGGCACGAGTGCCGAGGGCGGCCGCAACGGCATGTTCAGCGAAATGACCTATTTCAACCTCGTCGAGGAAAAGGTCGGGGACATGCTCAAGTTCATCGACAAATGGGGCGGACCTGAGACCTATCCCCACATGGCGGCCGGATGGGCGGTCGCATTCGATACCCCCTACAAATGGACCAAGCAGGTGGCCTCCGACCACGGCGGTACCAAGGTTGGCATGGCGATCCGCTGGCCCAGGGGCATCAAGGCCAGGGGCGAGCTGCGCACTCAGTTCCACCATGTCATCGACGTCGCTCCGACCATTCTCGAAGCCGCCCGCCTGCCCGAGCCCAAGAGCGTCAATGGCGTGGTGCAGCGACCGATGGACGGGGTGAGCATGGCCTACAGCTACAACGATGCCAAAGCCAAGGATCGGCATACCACCCAGTACTTCGAAATGTTCGGCAATCGGGCCATGTACCACGAAGGTTGGTTTGCCCGCACCATCCACCGGGCGCCCTGGGAGATGGAGCCGCGCCGCCCGCTCACCGAAGATATCTGGGAACTTTACGACACACGCACAGACTTCAGCTTGATTAACGATCTGTCAGCCAAACACCCGGAGAAGCTCAAGGAGTTGCAGGCCCTCTTTATGAAAGAGGCAGAGAAGAACCAGGTGCTGCCGATTGACGACCGCGTCGTCGAACGTATGAATCCAGCCCTGGCGGGTCGCCCCGACCTGATGGCCGGCCGAACTTCCCTGGTGCTTGCCGAGGGAATGACCGGCATGACGGAGAACGTCTTCCTGAATATCAAGAACAAGAGCAAGTCGATCACCGCGGAAGTCGAGGTTCTGGATGGCAAGGTGGCCCACGGCGCCGTCCTCACACAGGGCGGCCGCTTCGGCGGCTGGTCGCTGTACGTCAAAGACGGCGTACCGGCATATGACTACAACTTCCTCGGCCTGGAGCGCTTCACGGTGGCCGCGACGGAGAAGCTCAAGCCCGGCAAGAACACCCTGCGTTTCGACTTCGCCTACGATGGCGGCGGTTTGGGCAAGGGTGGTCTGGGCAAGATTTTCATCAACGACAAGAAGGTGGGCGAAGGCCGCATTGAACGCACTCAACCGATGATCTTCTCCGCCGACGAAACCGCCGACGTCGGCATCGACCTCGCCACGCCGGTAGTCGAATCCATCGGTTCCGAAGCAAAGTCCCGCTTCACCGGGCGCATCCCCAAAGTGACGATCGAGGTTCGGTGAGCGATTGTCCGAGGTCGGCTCCGGCGGCAAGCGTATTGGCCTGCCCATACGGCATGGACCGCACTGCCCTTTGGTCATTTGTAATTCGTCATTCGAAATTCGAGCTAACTGCCCCCTCCTTCGTGCAGCAAGGATGGGGGACTGACTGACCCACGGCGCGTGCGCTGATCACATCTTAGGAATGAATACCGCAGTTCTGCGCGCGGAGCCAGACCCCGCGTGAGGGCCTGTTCCGCGCCCGTGCGAGTCGTAAAATTCAACTTTTTCAGGAAATTTCAAGCGATTTTTTTTCGATGTGTATCGCCAATACCCACACATTCCGCATTCCGCGCTCCGCATTCCCCTCGCCCCCAAGCCCCCTTCACCGCCCAAAGAGGTGCGGGTTACGCTCGATGAACTTGCGAATCCATTTCTCGATGAACGAGCGATCCTCACGATGCATGTACCACCAGCCGATGACGCTCACGACGAAGGCGCCGATCGCATCGACGATCAGGTCCCACATCGTGTCGGTCAGGCCCGACGGGTCGCCGAACATGGGCTTTTGCATGTTGGTGCCGAAGAGTTGATCCATGGCGAACTCGAAAATCTCCCAAATCGCGCCCATCGCCACGGCAAACACAAACGCAAACAGCGCCACAAAACGCGGGCGCATGTGCAGATCGATCCGCTCGCTCTCGTTGAGGATATAGACGAGGAGAAAGCCGAGGATGCCCAGCAGAAAGCCCGACGTGGTGTGCAGGGCGATGTCCCACCACCAGAAGCGCGCGTAATAGCCGCGGATCTCACCGAGAAACAGGGCGGCGAAGACAAAGACGGCCGCAAGCAGCTCGAACTCCGCCGGGATGCCCACCTTGAAATGTCGGCCGAGCAGGTTCGGCGCGACCGTGATCAGAATGATGCACAGAACAAGCAAGGCGTTGAACCACTGACGCTCATAGATCGCGAGCAGGAATCCAGCGGCCATGATGAAGTGCAGCGTCGCCATCACCCAGCGATGCACGCGCGTCGCCGTATCAACGACATTCTTTTCCGGTGGAGGCGGTTGAAGCTCGTTCATTCCATTGTGCACTTCGAGGAGAGTTATAACGAGCAAATGCTCAAAGCGTTATCGTCGTACCCGTCTGGCCACCCAGGGCGGGAGCAAGATGCGTCAGATCGGTGATGACCGCACGGGCATTCTTGCTGCCGCGACGTTCGAGAAAGTCGATCGCCGCACGGACTTTCGGCAGCATGGAACCCTCGGGAAACTGCTTCTCGTCGATCAGGCGCCGCAGCCGCGGCACATCCACGCGATGCAGCGGCTCCTGATTCGGCTTGCCATAATGGATGAAAACATGTTCGACGGCGGTCACGAGCGACAGCACATCGGCGCCGACTTCCGCGGCGATCATGGCGCTGGTGAGGTCCTTATCGATCACCGCATCGACACCATTCATCTCGCCCTGCGCATTCACGACCACCGGGATACCGCCGCCGCCGCCGGCAACAATCAGATGTCCTGTCTGGACCAGTTCGACCAGCACCGGCATCTCAACAATGCGAAGTGGCTTGGGAGACGCCACGACGCGCCGCCAGCCGCGGCCGGAGTCTTCCGTGATCGTCCATCCATCCCGATCGCGATGATGCTCGGCTCGCTCCTTCGTCAGAAAGGGACCGATCGGCTTCGAGGGGCGTGCAAACGCCGGATCACCGGGATCGACCACCGCGCAGGTGACCATCGCCACGGCGATTCGCTCAAGACCGCGATGACGCAGCTCGTTCATCAGGGTTTGGGCGATCATGTAGCCCATGCCGGCCTGCGTGTCGGCTACGGCCAGTCCAAGGTCGATCGGGTAAACCTCGCCGCTGGCGATCTCGACACGGCGCATGATGCTGCCGACCTGCGGGCCGTTGCCGTGCGTAATCGTGACCTGCCAGCCGTGCTGCACGAGGTCGGCCATCGACTTGACGACCTGACGGCTGTGCTCGAATTGATCGTGAATATCCCCCGACCCCCCGGGCGACACCAGAGCGTTTCCACCAATGGCGATGACGGTCTTCATAGGAGAATGTATCGGGCAAACTTCCGTTGGCCCTGTTGTGGTGGTGTGACCGTCCGTGCCATCCTACTTGCCGAAAGGCCGTTCGCGCATCGTTGCCGCCATGATCGCCTTCGCCGTATGAAGTCGATTCTCGGCCTCCGGGAAGACCACCGACTGCGGGCCGTCGATCACGTCGTCGGTCACCTCGGCCCCACGGTCCGCCGGCAGGCAGTGCATGTAGATCGCCGTCGTCTTGGCCTTGCGCATCCGATCGGCGTTGCAGATCCAGCTCTTGTACCGCGCATTCATCGAGAGCATCTGTTCCTCGATGGTCTTCATGTCCTCCGTGCTCTTCGCATCGCGTCGCTGGAGCATCAGGTCATACGGCCCCCAGCTCTTGGGATACACAATGTCCGCACGCTCAAAGGCGGCGTCCATGCTGTCCACCACTTCAAACTTCGTGCCGGCGGCCTTGGCGTTCTCCCGCGCCGCCTTCACGCAGCGATCCATCAACCGATACTCCGGCGGATGGGCCAGTGTCACGTCCATGCCGAAGCGCGTCATCAGCGTAATAAGCCCCTGCGGCACGGACAGCGGCTTGGCATACGACGGCGAATAAGCCCAGGAGACGGCGATCTTGCGGCCACGAAGGTCGTTGCCGAAGACTTCGCGAATCGTCATCAGGTCCGCCAGCGTCTGCGTGGGATGGTCCACGTCGCACTGCATGTTGATGACCGGCACATCCGTTGCCGCGGCGACTTCGCGCATGTACTTGTTGCCCTCGTCGAGGATCAGATCGTGGCGGATGGCGATGCCGTGACCCATCGAGCCGAGGATGATGCCGGTGTCCTTGGCCGTTTCACCATGGGCGATCTGCGTGACCTTGCTGTCGAGAAAGTGGGCATGCGCCCCGAGCTGCGTCGCCCCGGCCTCAAAGGCGTTTCGCGTGCGCGTGCTGTTGTCGAAGAAGAGCAGAAAAACCGTCTGGTGCGGAAGCAACACCGTCGGCTCGCCACGATGAAACTTCTCTTTCAATTCACCGGCCAGCCCCAGGAGATCATTAATCTCCGCCGTGGTGAAGTCCTGCGTCTCAATGTAGTCGCGGCCTTTCAAGTGCGTCATCATGAATTCATTTCTCCAAAACAGGTTCCTGCGGAAACCCGTATTATAACGCCGAGTAGATTCTTTTTCGCAACAGCTCCGTCCGATCCACACAAAAGCCCGTGGCACGCCTGCCACGGGCTTCGTGGTCGAACGAACTGCGGCCACGAGGGGTCATCCGCCGGACTTGAACCGGTCATAACAATCAAGGATCGTCTGTCGGGTGGGGACTTCATCGCCAAGGGCCTCCCCTTCGTCGCGGATGCCCTGAAAAGTCGAGAGGATGTATTCCACGTCGTCTCGCTCGATGCCGTAAAGGATGAAATATGCGGCGTCGAGTTCGGCGCGGAGCCGGGCGCGATCCTGCTCGTTCCAGCGGTGGATGCGGGCGTTAAAACCCGCCGCCTCGGCCAGCGGGATCATGTCCTCGGCGGTGCAGGTCAGCTTGAGCACGCGGTCGGAAATCCACTTCTCCAGCTTCTGTCGCGGCGACCAGGGGCACTTCTCGGCATACGCCTCCGGCGGAAGCGCGGGAAGCTGTTCGACGATGAAGAAGTTCAGTGTTACGCCACCAATCTTCTGTCGAACGACATAGTCGTACGCAAATGAATTCAAGTTTGCGAGAAGACACATTCGCAACCGTGGTACGACGGTCGTATGAACTAACGGGAAATGATTCGTAACTCCTGACCACGGAATAGCGGCAGCAATCATCGTCCTTTGATTCGTGGGACTCGTAATATCTTTGAATCCGATGAATCCTTCGTCCACCTTGAGTTTCATCACTTTCATTACGTCATCCGAGCAAACCCAAAAGCGCGGAAGGACCACAAACTCCGGGTTCTGGTGCTCCACGAGCGACGTCGGTTCCGGTTGGCCCTGACGCATCCAGTTGCCTTTTTCTACGCGGACGCTCGCCGCGCGGTGGTCGAAGGCCTGGATCATCTTGGCCTCGTAGAGCGGCAGATAGATATCTTGTTTGGCCTTCTTGCCGTCGCCCGTGCGACCCGAGGCGGGCGAGACGCCCGCACTCCCCTTGACCCAGCGGTTGCCGTGGAGCTTGTAGCCCGTTTTCATTACTGTCCGGTTGAAAGACCACGATAACGCGAAAAAGGTCTTTGTTTCAAA
>CAYLOE010000033.1:0-24204 GCA_964385225.1 uncultured Planctomycetaceae bacterium | reverse complement strand
ACGACTTGGCATGTCAAGGGTACAACGTTCGGGCCATCCTGGACCGCGCGGGAGCCATCGTCGAGCGGTACGCCCTCGACGCGACGAGCGATGAAGTCGCTCACCGCAGGGCGGGACGAACGCCGGGCGCACGTCGTCGCGTCGAGGGTACGACCTATGGTTCCTACGTCCGGCCGCTGAATCGCGAGCGCTTCGGTCGGGGCGACATGAACCAGTTTCACGGGCCAAGCGTGGGCCGCAGTTTGAAATTCGCAATTTCTTGAAAGGAGGACCCGATGTTGATCTCACGAGTTCCGATCGTTTTGGCATTCCTAACTCTAGGAATCGGCGTCGCCGCTTCGCGCGCTGCAGATTGCCTGGGTATTGTCAAGTACAGGCATTACACCGACGTCCCTGCGTTCGTCGAGACACTTCTGGGAGACAGTCCCTGCCAAGAGGTGCGGCTTTCCGGGCGGTTCGACGCGGTCGGCCCATTATAGCCGTATAAGGCGGCTTCGGGCAGACCCCCTCTCGGGCAGCGCAAAAGAAAAGGGACGCCGGGAAAGGCCGGCGTCCCTTGAAGGATTAACGAATTTTGTTCGGTCGAGGCGTCAGCAGGCGCGTCGGCGTCGAACCGCGATCAAGCCCAGCGAGCTGAGGAGCAGCATTACTGTGCCTGGCTCGGGGATGACATCGGAGGCGCCGATCCAGCCGCTGTCGGCGTCATTAATGCCCTGAACGTGAGCGGCTGTCATGTAGGTGCCTGCTCCACCGCCCTCGACGCTGTCGAAGAGGAACGAACTGGCCGAGATCGTCTGCGGTGACGTGATCAGATAGCTGACTGTGTCGGTGCCGTTGAATCGACTCGGACCGGCGTTCGAGAAGGTGAAGCGAATATCGAAGCGACCATCACCGTCGGCTTGGAAGGCATTGACGCCGGTGCTGATCGACGTCGCCAGCGGACCGCCCGCTGAATGTGCGAAGGACAAGCTACCCGGATTGAGCGCCGGGTCGAGATTGAAGTACCACTTGCTTACGAACTCGCTGGAACTTTGCAGCAGACTCTCCATCTTTAGCTCGACGCCTCCAGTAACGTCGGTGAAAGTGGCCCGCAGCCAGGCAGGGGTGCCGTTGGGCTGGGTCGCGCCGCTGAATTCATAGTTCAGTTCGAAAATAATCGAGCCGGCCTGCACCGGAAGCGCGATCGCCATGACGCCAAGGAGACAAGACGAAAACAAGCTAACTTTCCACATTCTCATGTTAGTTCAAACCCTCTTCTGCGGAGCGCTCGGCTCCTTGATCCTGGATTCCCTCCGATTGCACGCCACGGCCAGCGACCGATGCCGCCGGGCTGCAAGACCTTTTGCAATTATTCGCTCGGATGCGGCTGATTACTTCCCCCCGCCCGAGAGCGTCTGCTACTGAGGAGCAGTGTACCAGTAGATGGGCGTGAATACAAGCAACACGAGCCATTCTTCTCTTGCTATCGCATGAGCTAGGCAAGACATCGGGATGGGATTCTCATGCCACTCCTGGGGCACCCCGATAATGACGTCCGCGATTTATTCTGACGACCAGAACCCCGGTAAGTTAGTCGGCCTGTAGGGGTTCTTGGTTTATCTATATTGACATTCGCCAACGCTGTCTCCCGAACCGGCTGCCGGCTGGAGCAATTCCTGAAATCGACACGAAACATCTGCCATCGTTTGATCCCGATCTGATGGGATGCTTGATGCCTGCGCCTGGGCGACCGTCGGGTGCTTGCCGCAAGGCGATGGATCGTCTAGGAAAGATCGCATGAAGAAGTTTCGACGCGCGCGAATCGGTTACTTTCTGTTCTGCGTGATTCTTGCTGCCGTTGCTTACTTTGCTGTTCGCAAGTATGCCCCGCCGGAGATGTGGGATGCATTGCGCTCGACGTATATCCAGCAGGAGACGGAAGAGGGGTCATGAGGCCTCGTCATCGGCTGCCTGGTTGGCGTTACTTCTCAACGCCGCGGTCCTATCCCGGTACTGAGGTCACTCCTGGGCGGAGAATCCGCTGAGTTGAATAAGCGAGGACCATCGGGTAGCACTACCGCTCATGCTGGGCACGATCTGGACCATTCTGTGGGTCTTTCACTATCTGGCCGCCCTCGTCGTTATCGAACACATTCTACGCAACCGTCGCGATCCTCGCGGAATGCTCGCATGGATCCTGGCCCTTCTACTGTTGCCGATCCTCAGTTTGTTTCTCTACCTGCTGATCGGATACATGCCGATCGAGCGAAAGGTTCGTCGTCGCCGCCGTCGTCGCCGAGAGATCGAGACGGCACTGAAGCGACAGGCCGAAGCCGCGGTCGGTCCCTATGACGTCATGGAAGTCGCGGAGCTGGACCCGGCCCAGCGGTCGATCATTCGCATGTCAACACGGCTGAGCGAGTCGTACGTGACGCGCGGGAACGAGGCGATGATCTACCATGATTCCGAGGCGCTTTTTCTGGCGATGAGTCTGGCGATTGAATCGGCGCAGTCGCACGTTCACATGGAGTACTACATCTTCGCGGCGGATGAAACGGGCCGCGCCGTGCGTGACCTGCTCCTGCGCAAGGCGGGCCAGGGCGTCGAGGTGCGGCTTCTGCTCGATGCCGTGGGTTGCTGGCGGCTTCCCCGATCGTTCGTAAAGGAGATGGAGCGCGGCGGCATCAAGGTCGCGTTCTTCCTTCCCTGGGGGCTGACGCGCCGGCGGTTTCACGTGAACTGTCGAAACCACCGGAAGGCCATCGTCGTGGATGGAAAGGTGGGCTTTCTCGGCAGCCAGAACATCGGCGACGAGTATCTGGGCCGTCGCAAGAGATTCGCTCCGTGGCGCGACACGCACCTGCGCGTTCACGGACCGGCGGTTACGCAGCTTCAGGAAGTATTCGTCGAGGATTGGCACTTCGCCACGGGCGAGGATCTCGCCGAGAAGAACAAATACTTCCCGGAGCCGCAGCTTGCCGGCTCGCATATTGTTCAGATTATCCCCAGCGGGCCGGATCGCCGCGCGAATGTGATGCACCAGCTTCTCTACGCGGCGGTGTCCGACGCGAAACATTCGATCTCGCTGATTACTCCGTACTTCGTGCCTGATCGGGCGATGATTCTGGCGCTGGAGTCTGCGGCCTATCGCGGCGTGCGCGTGCGGTTGATGCTTCCTTCCCGGTCGGATCATCGCATCGTGCTGTGGGCGGCGCGAAGCTATTACGAGGAGCTGCTGGAAGCCGGCGTGGAAGTTTATGAATACGACGAAGGGATGCTTCATTCCAAGGTTGTCGTCGTGGACCGACGATGGGCGATGGTCGGCTCGGCCAACATGGACGAGCGAAGCTTCCGCCTCAATTTCGAGCTGACCAGCATTCTCTACGACGCGGGCCTGACGCAGGAACTCGTAGCGGATTACGAGGCCCTTCGTGAAAAAGCCCGACGGGTGACGTCGGAGATGCTCGATCGCTGGACCTACTTCGAGACCCTTGCCGCCGGTGCGGCGCGACTTGCCACGCCGTTGATGTAGGGACGCCGGCTTCTACGTGGTTACAATGAACGCATGACATCGACGAAGATCGACATCCATACGCACATCCTTCCGGAGCGGTGGCCGGACCTTGTAGAGCAGTTCGGTTATCCCGGCTGGGTGCGGCTGGATCATCACGCGCCGTGTCGGGCGAAGATGATGATCGGCGATCGGGTTTTCCGCGAGATCGAGGATAATTGCTGGAATCCGGGTCGGCGGATCGAGGACTGCGACCGCACGGGCGTGACCACGCAGGTGCTGTCCACGGTGCCGGTGCTGTTCAGCTATTGGGCGAAGCCGTCCGATGCGCTGGAACTATCACGTTTGCTGAATGATCACATCGCAGAGGTGGTGCGCAGTCATCCGTCGCGGTTCATCGGGTTAGGCACGGTGCCGATGCAGGACCCGGACATGGCCTGCCGCGAGCTGGAGCGCTGCGTGCGCGAGCTGGGCATGCCGGGCATCGAAATCGGCACGCACGTGGAGCCGAACACGTTCACCGGGCGCAGCGAACAGTGGAACCTCAACGAGGCGGCGCTGTTCCAGGTTTTTCAGACAGCGGAGAAGCTGGGGGCGAGTGTCTTCGTGCATCCGTGGGACATGGTGGGCAAGGAGCGCATGCCGAAGTACTGGTTGCCATGGCTGGTGGGGATGCCGGCGGAGACGAGTCTGGCGATCTGCTCCATGATCTTCGGCGGCATCTTCGAGCGGTTGCCGAAGCTGCGGGTGGCCTTTGCTCATGGCGGCGGGGCGTTTCCGTTCACCATCGGACGAATCGAACACGGCTGGAAGGTGCGTCCCGATCTTTGCGCGACCGACTGCAATCGCAATCCGCGGGAGTACCTCGCGCAGGCGGGCGGCTTGCCGGCGCGATTCTGGGTGGACTCGCTGGTTCACGATGCCGACGCCCTGCGTCACCTGGTGAAACACTTCGGCGCTGAGCGCGTCTGCCTGGGTTCAGACTATCCCTTCCCGCTGGGTGAGGCCGAGCCGGGTCGGTTGATTCAGTCGATGGATGATCTGGACGCCGGCATCGCGGACCAGCTTTATTCCGGCGCTGCGCGGGCATTCCTCGGAATATAAAAAGAAGCCCCGTGCATCGGCCAGACGGCGTATTGGCCGCCCGACGACTGCATGAGGCCTCTTCGTTGAATTCCAACGGCAGGCAATCGGATCAGAGACCGATGGCCTGCTTGAAGAAGTCGATCGGGATTCCGATGAAGCTGTTGATCACGAAAGCGAACAGGTTCACCACAAGCAGAAACACCATGTCACCGAGTAGCATTTGATTCTCCTCATCAATCAGGGGTTTTACAAAGTTCGTTACCAATCGTCGCCACTGCGTTCGTTACGTCGTCCGCAATCCGGCGCGCGATGCCATATCAACACGCGGTCCCTCCCGCGATCAGAAGCGGATGCCGAAGCCCACGCTCGCCTGGAAGTCGGGCGCCTGTTCGTTCAGGCCGACCGAGGCACGCAGGTCGAGGGAAAGATTGTCCGTCAAGAAGATGATCGGGCCACCGCTGAGAATGTGGGCACAGTCTTCATTGCGGTTGCCGGGATAGAGGCCGAGGTACTCCAGATAGAGCTTGACGCATTCGTGCACCTGATAGGCGCCGGCCAGCGTCACGCCATTCTGGAAAAACTGGCCGTTGGATCCGTCGTTCACGCGGGCGAAGTAGGAGCCGTAGACCGTCCACTCGTTGGTGATGGCATAGTTCCAGGGGAATTTCACTTCGGGCACGACGTTGTTCGCTGACTTGGTATCGCCGCCGGTGGGGACGTTCAGCGATGTAATGATGGAGACATTCGGCAGGTTTTCCTTGCCGCAGAGGAGCGGCATTTTGAAGCCGAGATTCAGATCGGTGCCGCTGTCTTCGTGCCATTCGCGAGTGACATGCCGGCCGGCAGGCGATCGCACCACGTCCTGGATTTCCGAAAGGGAATAGCCGTTCCACTTCGCTCGGAACTCCAACCAGTCGGTCAGGCCGGTGCGGAATGCCAGCTCAGGAAACGTATGATCGCGGACGCGACGCTTGCTCTCGCGGTCGTAGGTGAACTGATAGCCGCCTTCGATCTGGAAGCGTCCTCGCGGTACGAGGGATGCGGTATCGGAGAAGGCCGGACGATCGGTCGCGATGCGTCCTTCGAGCGGCGCCGGCTCGGGGAAGATCCAGAAGCCGCCGCTGTCGGAGGAAGTTTCCGTGACTGTTGTGCCCGAGCCCTGGAGATTCATGGGTTCTTCGGACCATTCAGATGGAGCGATCGACGTGTCGTTCGTCCATCTCGCGCCGGACTCTTCGGCCGAGGCCAGCGTGGCAAAGCAAAGTACCAGACAGGTTGTCCATGCCGTTTGTCGTTTCATACTTGCATTCCACCTTTCCAGGCGCACGCTGCGATGACTTTCCGACTCGAGGCGCAAGCTCCACCTTTTCCTGGAAGGGCGGAACTCGCTTCAAACGCGCGTTCGAAACACCGCTCGTGCTTGAGTTTTGCTTGATTAGATGTCGGCCCCACGAACCGGAGGGCAAACTTCAAAAGCTCCATGAAACGGATACGGCGATACCCGTTGGGCGGAGAGTAGAACGCCGCGCGTGGCAGGGCGTCAAGTGAAAATTGCAGGACCGGGACGGATTTTTTTGCAGGAGAATTTCGCTCGACTTATTGGACGTTTATCAGCGCATGCGAATCGCGAAGTTTAGTTAGCGGACGTGAAATCGCTCGCGGGCGGGGCCGGCTGACCGAGGCGCTTGCGAAGGGCCTGCTGGAGTGCGACGGTGCGAGAACGATCCTTGCGAGCTTCGAAAGTGCCGGTGAGGCGACAGGTACCGAACAAATCAATCGGTGCGCCAACAACGCGAACGGGCGTCAGAGAGGACGATTCGATGCGACCGGTGAGCGACTTTCCGTCACGCGTCAGTTTGAAGGAGACGAATCCGGCGCCTTCGTAGCTGATGCTCTCGCGCCCGGCCGTCAGGCAATAGAGGATGTTTGCGTTGGTCTGGCTGCTTTCGGAGAAGGTTCGGCCGGGCTGCGCACGCCAGAAGACTTCAACGAGTAGGGTTTGCGACATCCGCAAGGGTACCGACGGATGCTCGGGGTCTTTGTTCTCTTCTGAGGCGTCTTCCGAGAGTTCATAGGGATCGACGTAGGTCGGTGTGATTTCGAAGGCGAGGGTCCAGTTCTTGTCGGCGCCGACGTAGAAGTACCCGCTTTCGAAGGATTCGGTAAAGACCTGGGAATTGGGCTGGTCCTTGAAGGACAGGATATCGAAGCGCGTTTCCGCCTTCCGGCAGCCGATGAAGCAGACCGCAAGCAGAAGCGATGCGATACTCATCCATTTCAACAGCGGGTTGTCATGCATCTGGGCCATCGAGGAACTCGGTATGTTCGGTGACGGATCGCGGCGCTGGGACGGCAATTCCGAGCAGGCCGAGGGCATCCCGCTCGACGATCGCCGCGAGTTGTGCCCGAGGAACGGTCGGCAGATTTGTGCCGGTGACGAGTTGATTGATTCGATAGAGCGACTCGATGGCGGCGGTGGCGGAGGTATAGGGGAAGTCGCTGCCGAAGAGCAGTTTGTCGATCACACCGTACTGGTAGGCAGACATGAGTGCGTTATACGCCTGCCAGGGGCGATGCAACAGTGAGCTGATGTCGGCGAAGACGTTGGGGTGCTTGCCGAGCATGACGACGCACTCATCCACCCAGGGGTAGCCCATGTGCGAGATGACCAGGCGAAGCTGCGGCAATTCGCGAGCGACTTCATCCAGCAGTACCGGCCGGGCAAAGTCCATCTTGCTCTCGACACGGAAGTGCCCGTGATCGACGAGGACCGGCATGTGCAATCGTGCAGCTTCGGCAAAGACCTGCATGGCGCGGCTGTCGGCCGGATGAAAGTCCTGCGCGGCGGGTGAAACCGTGATGGCCTTCATGCCGAGCTTGTCGTGTGCCTCCTCAAGCTCGGCGAGCGCTTCGTTGAGATTCGTCGGGTCGATGCCGGCAACGCCGATGAGCTTGTCGGGGTGGCGGCGGACGTATGATGATACGAGCGAGGTGGGAATCTCGATCCCGAGGTATCGACTCTTGAACGAGAGAACAAAGCTCTTGTCGACCGGCTCGCTGGCTACGAGGTGACTTTCCATCGAGGCGTCGGGCCAGCGATCGGTACCGACCGGCAGGTGCAGGCCGCGAAGTCTGCCGCTACGCAGATCGGAAGCCGTGAGGCCCACCTGGTCCGGTGATTCCCAGATATGCGTGTGGCAATCGACGATCATTCTCGGCAGACCTCCAACGGAGCGGGCTCATCGGGAAGACCCCGCCTGACTCCGCTTAACAGGTTATCGGGACGCCCGAGCGGCAGCTCGGATCGTGGCAAATCCCGTCGATCGAGCGTTCAGCAAGCCGTCCATCCGGAGCTGCAAATGCCCTCACGGAGCGATTTTGACGGTGAAATAGCGAAGTTCCGTTCTTAAGCGCTCTCACTCCTAATGGCGAGTCTAACGCCGAATGCCTTCCGTGGGGAGGCGAGTTCGGGAATCGGGGCGGTCCGAAGTTCCAATAATTCTTGGTTTGGCGACCGCGTTAGATTGACTTTGGCCCTTATTAACAGGTAGGATGTAATGAGTGCAGGTTGGGACGGAAGCGAACCAACCGCAGACTTGGATGGGATACGACTCGGTTCGTGCGGCTTGCGCCGGTCAATTTGATCGCGCACGATGCACGCGCCGTTCTGTTTTTGCGCAGCATGAGGTAGGGAACAAGCGTGAGCATCTGGTTTGAGTATCGCATGAAGCAGGTAGCACGAGATGTTCGTGTGCGCCTTCGCTTCGCGCTGGTTGCTCTTGGCCTGAGCTTGTGTGCAATTGCTCCGGCTCACGCGACTCAGGGAGTGTCCTTCTCAGAAGGTTTCGACGACGTGCCGATGCTCATCGGCGCGGGCTGGGTCATGCAGAATTTGAGTAACCCACTGGGTCCGACGAGTTGGGTTCAGGGGAACGATGTTGAATTTCCATCGCACATGGGTCCGGCGAATTCTTACCTTGCCGCCGGGTTCATGAGCGCCGGTTCCGGCATGAATGCGACGATCAGCAATTGGTTCATCTCGCCGGTGCTCGATCTGAACAACGGCGACACGATTTCCTTCTGGACGCGTTCGGCCACGCCGTCGGACCAGACAGAATTTGCGGATCGGCTTCAGCTTCGCCTGAGCACCAACGGCGCGAGCACAAATGTCGGCGGCACGGCGAACAGCGTCGGCGACTTCGCGCAGCTGCTGCTCGATATCAATAGCATGTACAACCAGTCCGCTGAAAGATATCCGTCAAGCTGGACTCAGTTCTCCGCGACCGTCACGGGCCTGAGCGAGTCGACCCAGGGACGCTTTGCCTTTCGCTACTTTGTTCAGAACGGCGGCCCGGACGGGATCAACTCCAACTACATCGGCATCGACACACTGGAATACCTCGCCATCCCCGAGCCGGCCAGTCTGGCGTTGCTCGCCCTGCCTCTCCTGCTCCTTCGCCGTCGCTCGCCGCGGTAATTTGTTTCCCACTTTGCAATGAGTTTTACATTCCGAGTGCGGATTCTTTCTGCGCGAATTTGTCGCAGGGGCTCGCGACGCATTCGTCGTCACCTTCGAGGGGTGACGCTACGGGCGGCAAGCTTCAGGCGGACATGACCGGCAGTGGCAACACCCCGGCGGCGGGCATGGACTGCTCGGTCTTCACGAACACATCGTCGTACTGGCCTTCGAGATAACTGCGCGAGGGGCCGCTCTGGATGTGATCCCACGGCAGAACCTCGTCGTAGGACCGCTCACGATGGGCGTACCAGTCGGGGTCCACACCGGCCGCGTCGAACGCGCGAAGCCAGTATTCATACTTGAAACACTCGTCCCAGCCGTCGAAACGCGCGCCGGATCGATAGGCGCACTCGATGACCGGCCCCAGTTTTCGATCGCCGCGCGAAAGCACGGCCTCAAGGATGGATCGCTGCGGATCGTGCGTGCGAACGACGACGCTCTTTCCGCGGTGGCGGCGGCTCTTTTCCGCGAGCATGCGCCGGGCTTCAATGAAGTAATCGACGCGCGGCTGCGCGGCCCACTGAAATGGTGTATACGGCTTTGGCACGAGCCAGCCGACACTGCCGGTAATGTGGGCCGGGCCTTTGCCGAGGCGGCTGCGCACCTTGGACATTTCGACGCATAGATCATGGATGGCGCGAATGTCGTCAGGCGTCTCCCCAGGGAAGCCGACCATGAAATACGCCTTGATGCGCTTCCAGCCGGCTTTGTAGACCTCGGTGATGCCGTCCATCAGGTTGCCGTCGGTCACTTTCTTGCGGATCGCGGCGCGAAGCCGGTCGCCGGCTGCCTCGATGGCGATGGTCAGGCCGCTCTTGCGGACCTGGTTGGCCATCCAGGGGATGTTCTGGAGCATTTTGTCGACGCGCAACGACGGCATGGAGATGTTCACGCGCTGATCGGCGAAGCGTTCATTGATCCTCGCTGCCAGTTCGCGCAGGTGCGGATAGTCGGCCGTGGAGAGCGACAGCAGGCCCAGCTCGTCGTGGCCGGTGGCGGCGTATTGAGCTTCGGCGATTTCGATGATCTTCTCCACGCTGCGAACGCCGACGGGTCGCTTGGTGTAACCGGCGTGGCAGAAACGACATCGCTGCGGGCAGCCGCGCATGACTTCAATGGCCATTCGGTCGTGGACGACTTCGACATAGGGCAGCAGCGGGCGCAGCGGGAAGGGGGCGTTTTCAAAGTCCAGCGTCTGGCAACGCTGAATAGGGGCCAGGGGGCCGAGGGCCCGAGGGCCTGAGTGGTTGAACAGTTCGCGGATGGTGCCGTCTTCGTTGTAGGTCACGTCGTACAGCGACGGCGCGTAGCACCAGGGGAAGCGGCGGGCCATGAGTTCGATCATGTCGCGGCGGCGTACGCCATTGGCTTTCAGCTCTCTGTAGAAGGCGAGGATGGCGGCCATGGATTCTTCGCCGTCGCCGATGACGACGAGATCGACGAAGTCAGCGACCGGCTCGGGATTGTCGGCCTGCGGTCCGCCGACGATGACCAGCGGATGCGAGTCGTCGCGCCGACATGATTGCAGCGGGACGCCGGCGAGGTCGAGTATTTGAAGCAGATTCGTGAAGCCGAGTTCGTACTGTAGCGACACGGCGAGAATGTCGGCCTCGCTCACGGGCCGGCGTGTGTCCCATGTGAAAAGCGGAATCCTGCGATCGCGCATCACCGCCTCGGCGTCGATCCACGGCGAATAGACGCGCTCGGCGCAAACGCCGGGCGTGTGGTTGCACAGCCAGTAAATAATCTGGCAGCCGAGGTGGGACATGCCGATCGTGTAGGCGTCCGGAAAAGCGACGGCCACGCGGACCTCGGCGCGCTGCCAGTCGCCGTCATGCACGAGCTGATTGATCTCGCGGCCGATGTACTGGCCCGGCTGTGAAACGGCCGGTAGCAGTTCATCGCTGATTCGTTGTGCCAGGGTTCTCGTCATAATCGGTCGTCCGGCGGCTTCGTTGCCTGTTCGGCTCCAGAATACGTGATGATCGTTCCGGATCACAGTCTGTGGCAGTGTAGGGGTTTCTCGCCTCGTCGTCCGAAATCGTGTCGCTGGGGTAGTGGGGGTAGGGGGATTGTATAGTGATATGCGAAGCCGAGCTTCGCGGTCCCTGTGGGGGTGATAAGCGAAACGGAGGTTCGCGGTCCCCATTCCCCACGGGGTGCGGTGCCGATAACGCGAGCCGATGTTATGCGTCCCGGGACACGTGGCCGCGGCCTAGAATGCTGGCGGAGAAGCCCGCGGCGGCGCGGGGTTCTCAGACCTGCCAGTGCCTCGCGAAAACAGCGGCTGTTCGCGGCCTGCATCATTCGCAGACGTGACGAAAGTGCTTGACGGCTCCGTAGTTGCGACAGCGGACGTGCTTGACGCGGGCGTCAGCCGCGGGATAGAATGGTCGAGTTCGAGGGGTCTAACTACCGTCCCACCCGTGCCTGCATGCCTCGGGACGCCCCGCAACGCGGGCCCCCAACCCACCTGGGAGGAATTAACAAAGATGAGCCGGCTTGCCACTACCCGCAGAGCGGTCGTCTGGGCCTTTCTAGCCCTCGCCACCACCATCGCGAGCGCCGGCCTCAATTGCCCGGCCGGCGGTCCGCCGAACGCGAATCCGATTGTGCCAGAGGGCAATCGGCCTCCACGTATTTACATCACCAGCATTACAACAAACTTCGGCAACAACTTCGCCGAGGTCGGTGAGACGGTCATGATCGGGTTCACGGGCGAGGACGGCGAGGATACGGCCATCGCACGCATCTTTGCATCGCAGTTTGGCGATCCGACGCCGCAGCAGGAAATTCCGATTCTCGGCGGCTTCCCGGTTGGCCCCGGTACCGCAAACGGCCTGGCTTTCTTTGACACGACCGGCCTGCCGGCGGGTTCTTACAACATCTTCGCGGAGATCGACGACCGCACGCTGGATCCGTTCACCGGCACGGGGAATGCTCCGGTGCGCGTAGCGAGCGTGGAACCGCTGCAGCTCGGTCCGCCGGGATCGGCGCCGTCGACGAGTCCTCCGCAGTTGGTCTTCCTGTCGCCACTGGTGAATCTGGGCCTGTCGGCGGACGATCAATTGACGATTCGTTATATCTACGCCGACGTGGATTCGACGGCCACGGTCACGCTGCTGCTCGATAAGGATCTGATCCCGAACAACGACAACATCAACAACCCGGGTGATCCCAACGATCCGAACACCAATATCATCATTCTGCCCTCGTTGCCGCGGGATCCGACCGATCCCACGTTCGACGGCGATCCGCCGCCGCCGGACGATCCGAACGATCCGCCGGTTCAGCCCGACAGTCTGGAAATTCGGCGCAATCCGCGAATCCTGCCGCAGACGACGCCCGGAGTCCTGCCGTTCCCCGGCGCGCCGCTGGCCGGCGAGGAGAAGGATTACATCTTCCGGATCAACTTCTCGCAGATTCCACCGCGCGATCAGCCCTATTTCATTCGCGCGACCATCACGGACGGCAATGATACGCGGCACGTGTACGCCGTCGGATCGTTGACGATTTCCCGTGCGGCAACGGGTACGGTGAATGTCGCCCAGCTCGGCTTCGGACTGTCCGGGGCGAGGTTTGTGGGTTTCAGTGCGTTTGAGAATCTGGGTACGGACTTTGTCGCTGCCACGGATCTGGACTTGGACGGCGTCGGCGAGTTTATGATTGCCAGTCGTTTCGGCAGCCCTCGGAATCGACGCCAACCGGGTGCAGCGTATCTGGTTTACGGCCGACGCAAGACGCCGTTTCCCGCCGACACAGACGGCGATGGGCTGCCGGACGGCGGCGTGGTGGATCAGGACGGCGACATCGTGAACTTCCCCGAGCCGCCGGAGTACCTGGCGAATCCGTATCTCCCGGAGAACGTGGGCCGCTTCGGTGGTTCGATCAGCATCAACAGCATCGGATCGTTCTTCCGCGGCGTGATCTATGCCATGCCGGTGTCGTATGCACTCAACCAGCCCCCGGGCGATCTCTTCAGTGCCAATCATCCGAATGCTTTTTCCGCGGGGCTGACTTCAATTGCACGCGTCGATATGACGAACGACGGCGTTGCTGACCTTGTGTTCGGGTTACCCTACGCTGCGACTTACGATCATCAGGACGACGACCCCGCCGACAGTTGCGGTGACATGAGTTTGCCTTACTCAGGAGGTGGCGACCTTCTGCCGAATGCCAATCGCTGTACACAAGCCCCCAATGATGACCTTGGAGCGATTGAACAGGGGTTGGTCATCGTCGTCGATGGGACCAATGATTTGAGGAATCGTTTCCGTAGGTTTGTCGATGCGGGCATTGCGGGTCAGTTTGATCCCGCTGGTGCGGGTGACGATGAAGGCGTCGTGCGCGCTCCGATCGATACACCGCGAGGTTTTCGATTTCGAGGTGGCTGGTATGAATTCGATCAATTCGGTATCTTTGGCCCTCCGATCGACCGTATAAATGAATTCGGCCGTACCGTTGCTTCGATAGACAGTTTGGATAATGACACAGGTGAAGAGTTGCTGATTTCCAGTCCGGGGTATCCGCATGGTAGCGGCCGCGGACGTGTTCAAATCTTTCCATCACTTGGAGCAATCGAAGGGCATCAAGATAACGTTTTTTATGGTCCAGATAATGTGCGATCGCTTCCGGCGTACGCGAATTCGTGTCCGGTTGTCGGTACTTGTTCGGACGACGATCCTCAAGTTTGTCTTCGATGTTTTATCATTCCGCCCTACAACAACAATATCTTTGGATCTCTTGTCGGTGATCGATTGGGATTCGCCGTATCGGCAGGCCAATTCAACCAGGATGGTGCGCCAGACATCGCTTGTGGCGCGCCGGGTGCGAGTCGCGACGGACTTACCGAGAACGGGATTTTCTATGTTGTGTTTTCGCCGTCCGGCGGCTATGGCAACGCCTCGATCGACGAGATTCCTCATCTCAAGGTGACCGGTACGCACTCAGGTGATCGTTTCGGTCTCGTCCAGTCCAGCATCAAGGACTTCAACGGCGACGGGACCGACGACGTCGCATTCGCTTCCGAATTCTTCGACGCCGACATCAATGGCGACCTTTTTGAGGAATCAGACGTCGGCTATGTCGGTGTGATTTTTGGCAAGCAGCCGTTGACCGGCGAATTGGGATTCACGCCGGATCAGGTCGGGACAGCCCAGCTCAAGGGCGTGCGATTCCTCGGCGCGATGGCCAACGCCCGCGCGGGGCGAAGCGTGCGGACGGCCGGCGATTTCAACGGCGACGGCGCAGGCGATCTGCTGATATCGAGCCCCGGTGAAGTGCGCTGTCGCCTGCCGGATGGGACGTTCGTGCTGCCTCAGGCGGGAGGTACTTGCCTTGCAGGTCAGGTCCTGCATCAGGGTGTGGCATATCTGATCTTCGGTGGCCCGCACTTGGATCCGGTTGTGAACGGTAGTTCAAATAATGTCTTCAACCTGCGAGATGTCGGTCAGACGCAACTGCCCGGTATCGTCTTTGTCAGCAGACTTCTGCCCGGAGCGGGTGCGGAGACACTTGCGCCGATCGAATTCGTTGGCGGTGTCGGCGACGTGGATGGCGACGGGTTTGACGACATCATGCTGGGCGCGCCGACGGCGGACTTCGTGAATCTCGATGATCCAACACAGCGCCGCCTGGATGCCGGTGAGGCGTATCTGATTTACGGAAACAGTTTCGGCACCAACCGGCTGCCCTGAGTGGGCGTACCGCTGACTGTGCGAGTGCAGCGGTCGATTAGAAACTTCAGCAACCACGAAGCGGCGGGCGGGCCTGTGCGGCCTTGCTCGCCGCTTCTCTTTGTGACGCAGCACCGATCCGCGATATCGATCCGAGACAACCCTGCGCCTGGTGCCCCGTCATACGGCCGGGCTACAATCCGCCCGTCGCCGCCGTAGCTGAGTTGGTAGCGCAGCGGTCTTGTAATCGTTTCTTCATTTCTTGTCGCACGCCGACCGCGTTCTTGACTCCGTTCGTGCCGACCCGGAGGGCAAGTTCAAACGCATCCAATTTGACAAAGACCGCGGCGTGGCGGCCATGGATTCGTTGACTGCGGGGGGGCAGGTATCCGGTAGAACCGTGCAACAGAACCGTTGCTGATTTGTCGACGAATTACTTTGGAACCGTGGAGCAGTCGATGGGTTGATCGTTCAGGAAGCACTCATGCAGAGTCAGTGTCTCCCCGGCATTCGGAGTGTTGGCCATGTAACCGACCAGCAGGCCGCTCCCGAAGGACAACGTCCCTCCCACCAGCGATACAATCGTCCAGGGCGAGTTGACGCAACCGATTTGCATCACCGAAAGCACGATGAGCATCAGAATCCGCAGGCAATGTGATCTTCGCGACATGAAACTTCCAGGGTCCTGCCCGCAAGGCGCCGGCGCAAATTCTGCCGTTTTCCGGCACGCCGACAATTGCCTGCGGACCACTAATAATCGGTTTTCAGTCGCCTCTTCCCGTAACGATATCCAAGCTTCCCGACGCACATTGCCAGCAGCGTGATCGCCAGCGGGCCTGAAATCGCCACCCCGCAGGGCGAAAATCCGCGTTGCAGGATCGTAATGGTTTCCCGATAGACCAGCAGCTCGCCGTCACTTCCGCCAACCTGCACCTGCCCCACGTCATTGTCAACGATCTCAACAGCCAGATTCGCGATCTCGATGCCGTTGTAGGCAGGATCGGTGCTGATACTGGAATGTGAAATCGTGGAAATGTGGATTCCTTCCACGATCGCGTCATCGACGGCCTGCACCGCGACCGTCTGCGGTGTGTTCCAGTTTGCCGGCGTGAAAACGAGTTGGATCGGATTGCCCGGACCCGCACCGACGCTGGTCTGCGAATCGGGATCAACTCGGATCATGACATTCCCCAACGGCTGCGAAGTGAGCACGATGGTATACAGATCTGCAACGGTGCTGCCCTCGCTAACCCGAGTGTATCCGGATGATTGAGCAATCATCACGCCGGCAAGATCATTGTCCAGGATGTTCACGGTTACATTAGATACCATCGCGCCCTGATATATTGGATCGACACTGGTCACGCTGTGCTGGATGATCGACACGTGAGTTCCTTCGGCCACTGAGTCATCCACCGCCGTCACGGTCACCGTCTGCGGCATGTACCAATTGCCGACCGTGAAGGTCAGGTCGATCGCTACCCCAGCGCCGGCCCCCACGTCAACCTGATTATCCGGATCGACCGTGATGATCACGTCCGCATCGGGTAGCGATTCGAGCACAAGATCGTAAGTGTCTGTCGTCGGTCCCTGCTCGCTGACATCGGTCGATCCGCCCGACTGCGTGAGGAGCACGCCGAGCGTGTCGTTGTCGGTAATGTTCGCGACCACGTCCATAATGACGATGCCGTCATAGTTCGAATCCGCACTCACCGAATTATGTACGATTGTCGAAGTATGCGGCCCCTCGATCAACATGTCATCGATCGCCGTCACCACCAGGGTTCGCGGTACATTCCAATTGATCGGTTCGAAAACGACTATTGTCGGCTGGCCCGCCCCCGAGCCCAGACTCGATTGTGCGTCCGGCGTCGCCGTGATGCTTACGGTCGCCGTCGGCGGCGAATCGAGAACAATTGTGTAGGTGTCAGAGGTCGGCCCGGTCTCACTCAGATTGGTTGAGCCACCTATCTCTGTAATGGTGACGCCTGGTCGATCGTTGTCGGTCACACCAACGACTACGTTCGGAACGCTAATGCCGTTGTAATTCGAGTCCACACTGCCCACTGTGTGTACGATGATGGAACTGTGTGGCCCCTCCGCCACTGCATCATCCACCGCCGTGACCGTCACCGTCTGTGGCGTATTCCAGTTGCCTGCCGTGAAGGTTAGCTGGATCGCTACCCCCGGACCGGCGCCCAGATCGGTTTGTCCATCGGGATCCACCGTGATCGTCACATTCGCCGTGGGCTGTGATTCCAGTTCGATTGTGTAACTATCCGATGAGCCCCCCTCCGCCACGTCAGTCGATCCGCCCGACTCCGTCACGATGACCCCAGCCGTATCGTTGTCCGTGATGTTCGCAACGACGCTGCCGATTGCCATCCCGTCATACGCTGCATCGCCGCTTGCCGCGCTGTGCACGATCGTCGAACTGTGCGCCCCCTCCGCCACCGCATCATCCGCCGCCGTGACCGTCACCGACTGCGGCGTATTCCAGTTGCCGGAGGTGAATGTCAGGGTGATCGCGACTCCCGGACCGGCACCCAGATCGGTTTGTCCATCGGGATCCACCGTGATCGTCACATTCGCCGTGGGCTGTGATTCCAGTTCGATTGTGTAACTATCCGATGAGCCCCCCTCCGCCACGTCAGTCGATCCGCCCGACTCCGTCACGATGACCCCAGCCGTATCGTTGTCCGTGATGTTCGCAACGACGCTGCCGATTGCCATCCCGTCATACGCTGCATCGCCGCTTGCCGCGCTGTGCACGATCGTCGAACTGTGCGCCCCCTCCGCCACCGCATCATCCACCGCCGTGACCGTCACCGTCTGCGGCGTGCTCCAATCCAGCGCGGTAAAGGTAAGCGTGATGGTCGCTCCGGGACCGGCGCCCAGGTCCGTTTGACTGTCCGGATCGACCGTAATCGTCACGTCCTGCGTCGGCTCTGAAGTGAGCACAACCGTGTAATCATCCGACGAGCCCGCCTCCGCCACGTCAGTCGATCCGCCCGACTCCGTCACGATGACCCCGGCTGTATCGTTGTCCGTGATGTTCGCAACGACGCTATCGATTGCAATCCCGTCATACGCCGGATCGTCGCTGACCGCGGTGTGCATGATCGTCGAACTGTGCGCCCCCTCCGCCACCGCATCATCCACCGCCGTGACCGTCACCGTCTGTGGCGTATTCCAGTTGCCTGCCGTGAAGGTTAGCTGGATCGCGACTCCCGGACCGGCACCTAAATCTGCTTGTTCATCGGGGTCCGCCGTAATCGTCACATCCGCCGTGGGCTGTGATTCCAATTCGATCGTGTAACTATCCGACGTCGGACCATTCTCGCTGATGTTGGTGCTGCCCCCGGATTGCGTAATGCTTACGCCCAGGGCTTCATTATCACTTACGTTGACGATTACATCAGCGATCGCAAGCTGGTCATAGTTGACATCGCCGCTCGCCGCCGTATGTGTAATCGTCGATGTGTGATCGCCCTCGTAAATCGCGTCGTCCACCGCCGTGACGGTCACCGTCTGCGGCGTGCTCCAGTTCACGTCCGTGAACGTGAGGTCGATCGGGTTTCCCCCACCCGTTCCGAGGTCAACCTGACTGTCCGGGGAGACCGTGATGACCACGTCCGATGCGGGCTGCGAATCCAGAACGATGGTATAGCTGTCCGAAGTCGGTCCCGTCTCGCTCACGCTGGTCGTTCCGCCACTTTGTGTGATCGTGACACCGACACTGTCGTTGTCGGCCACGTTGACAACAATGTCGGCAATCGCGATACCATCGTACGAAGGGTCACTGCTGGTCGAGGTATGCGTAATGATCGACGTGTGTTGCCCTTCCGGAATCGCATCGTCTGCTGCTGTCACCGTCACCTGACGCGCCACGCTCCAGTTCAGCGTCGTAAACACGAGCGAGATCGCCACTCCCGGGCCGTCACCCAGGTCCGTCTGTTCATCCGGATCGACTTCGATCGTGACGCTGGCCGTCGGCGCTTTGACCAGCGCGATCGTATACGTGTCGGAGGTCGCGCCCTGCTCGCTGACATTTGTGGATCCGCCGGTCTGTATGAGAAGAACCCCGGGCGCATCGTTGTCAGTCACGTTGACAATGACATCGCTGATGGCAATGCCGTCATAATTGGCGTCCGCACTGCTCGCCGAGTGTAAAATCGTTGAGGTGTGCGGCCCCTCCGGCACGGCGTCGTCGACTGCCGTAACGATGATCAATCGGGGGAAATCCCAGGTTCCGGGTGTGAAACTAACCGTAATGGCCGCACTGGGACCGGCGCCCAGATCGACCTCCGCATCCGGAGTGATCGTGATGATTACGTTGGATGAAGGCCGTGAGCGCAGCACGATGTTGTAGCTGTCTGAGGTCGGACCATTTTCACTCACATCTGTTGAACCGCCTGATTGTGTAATGATGACGCCGGCCGAATCGTTGTCGATGATGTTGGCGATCACATCGGGGACCACAATGCCGTCGTAGTTTGGATCAACACTCGTCACCGTGTGTGTGATCGTCGAGGTGTGAGCACCCTCCACGACGGCGTCATCCACCGCGGTCACAGTGACCGTCTGTGGAGTGTTCCAGCTTGACGTGGTGAACGTAAGCAGAATGGGCGAACCGGCGCCCGCCCCGAGGTCGGTCTGGATATCCGGATCGACGAGGATCTCCACCGTGTCGGTCGGCTGCGTATCCAGGACAATCGTGTACGAATCCGAAGTGGGCCCGGTCTCGTTTACGTTGGTCGACCCACCGGATTGGGTGAGACTGACCCCGGCCGCCCATACCGAAGATGCCCCCGATCCCCATAGCAGAGTCGACAGAACGATCAGCCGAACCACATGACGTTTACTCGAATATTCCATGACGATCGACAATCATCGCAGTCTCGTGGGGTTTTCAGACCTCAACCTATCGACATGATCAGCCCCTGACCCAAGAACTAAGCCAGGACGGTCCACTAAAAGACCGCTAACCGTCTCAGATCTGCTCTGCTGAGAATCGCGCGGGTCCACCGGTGGAGGGTTCAATAAGTCGGTGGCCCTCCTCTGTGATCATGAAGCGTGATTTTCAAGGGTGCGATCGAGGCCGATGCGAGCGCCGTGGCTGTTGCGGAGTGCGTCGCCTCCGCCGTTCGGGTTTCGATTGGCCAGGGACTGGACTTCCCGATGGGTAACAACGAGGGCTGACCTTCCACCCGGTTTTAGTCCAGTTGCTATGTTAGTCCAACACCGTTCGTAGCGCACGCCGTGGGCGGGCGGAGCGCATCGTTCGCCTGCACTGGACATCTCACGGCGGATCATTCACGAGACGACCGCTCTGTGATTGAAAACGAAGAAGCACGACATTCTAAACCCTCCCTCGTGGTCCCTCGCGCCTTGAACCAGGAGGGCGTAATCAGGCCACGTTTGGCTTTCTCCTGCTGGCCTTCCAGGTAATGATTCGCGATGTCCTGAATGGTCGTTCCATCGTCATGGAAGGGTCTTGGCTTGCTGCCGGCGTGCAAGTCGGCTGCCTGGCGTGTATACTCATGGAGAGCGGCTTGGGGATCGGTCCAGACGCCGAAGAAATGGACCCTCCCGCGGATTTTCTTGCACCATTGCCCGTTTGGGTGCAGTGTCAGCGGAAACGTTGGATACGGTTTGATAGTTTTGGCGAGTTTGCTGAATGCTTCTGGCACGACAACGACCCCTTGCAACGACGAACCGGCCTGGCAGCCGGGCACACAATGTCATTGAAGACCTCAAACGGTCGTCGTCAAGGTTTTCGTATCGGAGTGCAGCGAGAGTGATTGTTACTGTAAATCGCTTATGGAATTAAAGTCGCCGCCGTAGCTCAGTTGGTAGAGCAGCGGTTTTGTAATCGATTTTTTCCATGTCTTGCCGCATTCCAGCCGCGTTTTTGACTGCGTCAGGGCCGCACGAGGGCGCACAAAACTGCACAAATCCGTCGGCCCGGTTGTCGCGACAACCCCTTTGAGACCGGCGGTTTCCGGAGCCGCTGCTCTTTCAGAACGGTGCGATTCCGCCGGCATCGAACATGGACACAAACCCTCTTTGCTGTCCATCTCCATGAGCGGCGGCCGGGTATCCGAGCCGCCTTGACAAGCCATTTTCGCGGTCCCTAGGCGACTTGATGCCGGAAGCGTCTCGATGAATACTCAACTGCTCCATCTTCAGAGGTGGCAACGGATGAGCGGATGGCCAAGCGCAAGAGAAAGGTGACGACACGATCGCAGAATCGACCGAGCATCAAACGCCTTCGGAGCTTGATCGAAGACGCCACAGTGGACTGCTACAACGACGACGAGGCAACTTGCGCCTTCGCTTGCGTCATCGAAACCTATCTCAAGATGCCATTTATCACGTCGGTGCTCGGAATGGAAGTCGAGGTCATCGGTATTGAGCAAGATGAGAGCGGCCACATTGTGGCAACATGCAGGAAGGGTCGCGTCAAGCAACGGATCCCGATTCTTGATCTTCCGGTGCCGTCGCCGCCGCCAGCCGGTGTCGAATGGATCGAAGCATATCGAGTCTGGTTGCGCGGCAACTACTGAGGTGTGACATGAGCGAATACCAATACTACGAGTTTCTCGCCATCGATAGGCCGCTGTCCGAGTCGGACATGCGCTGGGTACGCGGCCTGTCGACGCGGGCTCAGATCACGCCGACCAGCTTCGTCAACACTTACCATTGGGGCGACTTCAAGGGCGATCCTCAGAGAATGATGGAGCGATGCTTCGACGCCTTCGTCTATGTGAGCAACTTCGGCTACAGCCGATTCATGCTCAGGTTACCGCTCGATGCCATCGAGATCGGATGTGCGAAGCTCTATTGTCGTGGGTTGGGTGCCCGGTTGAAGAAGCTGAAGACGTGCGTCCTTGTCGAGTTCGCCTTGGAAGGAGAGCCGGGAGATTGGGAATTCGACGACGATGGCTCCGGGCGGATGAGTTCCCTTGCTCCGCTGCGCGATGACCTGCTCAGTGGTGACTACCGCGCCCTCTACCTGGCGTGGCTCCTGAATATTCAGTACGAGGAGCATGACGATGAGGTCGAGCCCCCCGTGCCAGCAGGTCTAAGAAAGTTGACTGCGCCCTTAAAGGCGCTCGCTGATTTTCTTCATATCGAAGAGTCGCTCATCAAGGTCGCCGCGGCCGGAAGCGAGCCGCTTGAGCATCAAGGGCTCTCTCGAAAGGAACTGAAGAACTGGGTTCGCGGGCTTCCTGTCCATGAAAAGGACGCGGCGCTCACACGCCTCTTGGACGAAGGAGCGGGTATCGTCAGGCGGGAATTGATGAATCGGTTCAGGCGGAGCGAAATGGTTCGGTGCACCGGGAAGAGTAGCGCCGCTCGGACGGCAGCTCAAATTCACAAGGAATGGGTCCAAAGCTCGCGTTGAGAGCTGCTCCGACCTTGGCGCTGGGTGGCCAGCAGGGGCAAAGCATGCGAAGGATAGGTAACGTGTTCAAGAGGCCACCGATCGATACGGAGAATGCGCCAGCCGAGGGTCAACGGGGGCACGGAAGGGGGCTAAGACAATAAGGCGCGCTCTGGTCTTCGCGCGGACGGGGGAGTCGTTACTTTCATCACGGGTCTTGATCGGGCGTCCTGCGCGCTTGCTTTCGGCTACTTTGCAGTGGCTATGCAATCTAGACGATGGGATTCCGACGCGGCGAGTTGGAGTATGTCCCTGCAAATTCAGGATCCAATGCGCAATGTGAAGAGCCCACGACACGGCTTCGCAAGTGCCCTCCATGACGGCGTTGCGGCGCCGATTCCGGACGGCGTGCATCGGAAGTCAGAATCCCTAGGGCCTTGACAGGCCGCGCTCGCCAGTGCATATTGAACATTATATGTTCAAATTGCATGGAGATCGCTCTTGATAGCACGACACCTGACCAAAACCCTAAGAGCTGCGGCTCGGGATTTTCCGGTCGTGACCGTGACCGGCCCACGACAGTCCGGCAAGACCACCCTGGTGAAAGCGGTCTTCCCACGGCACCGCTACGCATCTCTGGAGGACCCTGAAAATCGACGATTCGCCCTCGAAGACCCGCGCGGCTTTCTGGATCGGTTTCGCGGAAAGGTGATCCTCGATGAGGTTCAACACGCGCCCGAGCTGTTTTCCTACATTCAAGGAATCGTTGATGAGGAGAATAAATCAGGGCAATTCATCCTGTCCGGTTCCCAAAACTTCCTCCTCCTGCGTCGCGTCAGCCAGTCGCTTGCCGGCCGCTGTGCTGTGTTGCGGCTTCTTCCACTGAGCCGATCCGAACTCGTCGCGAAACCGATCGCAGACATCGGCAAGTCGTTCCGAAAACCGCTGGTCGCCGCTTCCGCGAAGCATCCGAAGCACGGAGATCTTTTCCACACGCTTTTCAGGGGTGGGTACCCGCGAATACATGATCAGGACGTCAACCCCGAGAAGTGGCTGGGGAGCTACTACCAGACTTACCTGGAACGGGACGTGCGTGATTTGCTCAACATCGGCGACCTTGAGAGCTTTGGACGATTCGTGCGGCTCTGTGCAGGTCGCAGCGGTCAATTGCTCAACACGTCGGGTCTTGCCGCCGACGCCGGAATCTCACATACCACCGTGAGGCGCTGGCTCTCGATCCTCGAAGCGAGTTACATCATCTATTTTCTGCGGCCCCACCATCGAAACTTCAATAAGCGATTGATCAAGTCGCCCAAACTCTGCTTCCTCGATACCGGCCTTCTTTGCTATCTGCTCCGCGTTCAGAAGCCTGCTGACCTGGACACGCATCCCGCCCGTGGGCCGATCTTCGAGACGTGGGCCGTGTCCGAAGCGCTCAAGAACTTCTACAACCGGGGTGCGGAGCCGGACCTCTTTTTCTGGCGGGATTCAGCTGGTCACGAAATAGACCTTATGATCGACCAGGGGACAAAACAAATCCCCATTGAGATCAAATCTGGCCAGACCATCGCGAGCGATTTTTTCGCGGACATCCAGTATTGGCAAGATCTCGCCGATCAATCCGAGGGCCCCGCCGGGCTCGTGTACGGAGGTGACAGTTCATATAAGCGACAAGGCGTTACCGTGCTCTCTTGGTCGGACTGGGCCTGATCAACGGCCGCCGCCAACATGTAGGAAATGCGCGACCTTGTGGCGTTGCGGCGACCGCCCCCTACCGAACTCGGAGGTTTCCGACTCCCGTCGTTGAATCGATATGGCTGGAAGTTCACCCGACACCAACTGTACATGAGCGAGGCCATCTCCATCACCTGCTAATCGTTGAAATGGAGTAGCATCGACCGGAATGCGAGCCGTCCGCATTTCTTCCGCAGGTGATTGATCCTGCGATGGTGACAAATCCCTAGCCCGGATATTTCATCAGTTTGCAGTTGTACGGTTTAGCCATTTATGCTGCCTCGCAAAGTGCATAGGACACGGCGTTGAT
>CAYLOE010000032.1:16107-34369 GCA_964385225.1 uncultured Planctomycetaceae bacterium | reverse complement strand
CGGCTCATCACGCCATCAACTTGCTTCGGCAAGCACTGATGAAATATGCGGGTTAATTCCACCGCCTGTGATTTGAACGCCTTGTCGTACCGCCTGTGCGTTCTTCCCTGACCCATTTGAACACCTCCTGCGAGCTTCATTGTCTCGCTTCTGGGTGTCCACTTCTACTGGGGAAGCCCACTCATAATGCCTGTGGAGCTTGAAGCAGAGGTTGATGCCGCCGCGACACGGGCGACGGCAGTACAACAAGAGCTTTTGCCAACGGCAAAGTTGACCGTCGCCAACCTTGCAGCGCTTTTCCGGCTAAACAAGGAAGCGCTGCGGAAGCGGCTTGAACGGTGGAGGAAGCAAAACGATAAGGGTTGGACGGAGAACCCCGATGGGACTTCACGAGAGCCGAAGATTCTGTATGAGGTTAGGGCGGTCATGCACGTGATCAAGGACATGCAGCGCGGCCAGCGAACGTCCATCGACAACAATTCTCGACAAACGTCCCCATCATCCGGGGAATGAAATCTAAACCACGAAAACTTAGCGACCTGAGTGTGAGGGAACTCCGGGAATCCTTGCGTGCGACCGTGGCCTCGTTCGGCGCGGAATCGCAGAGTGCACGCATTCTACGCAGGGCGCTTGATCTGAAACTACTTCGGAGCCTGAAGGGAGATAACCATGAAAAGTGAATCCAGCACTGCGGCTACGCTTCTGGCCGTTAGCGCAAAGCAAGCGGCCGCGATGGTCGGCGTCTCGACCCGTACCTGGTGGCGGTTGGCGAGCGCGGAAAAGGTGCCCGAAAGTTTCATGCTTGGCGGCCGCCGGCTCTGGCGCGTGTCCGACCTGGAGCGTTTTGTACGCGACGGGTTTCGAGTGACGAAGGATTGACACAAAAAAGACGCCCCGGCGGGGTGAAGGCCGAGGCGTCGAAAGCAAAGGACTACGATCAGTATGCAACACAATTATACCGGCACAACCGAGCCAATTCAAGCTGTTCTTTTGAAACTCCCCGACGCGAAGAAAAGTGGCACGGGATACGTAGCCCGGTGCCCGGCGCATGATGACGGGGTGGCGAGCTTGTCCATCGGCCGTGGCGACGATGGCCGCGTCCTGCTGAAATGTTTCGCTGGGTGCCATACCGATGAAATTGTGTCCGCGCTGGGAATGACGAAGGCCGATTTGTTCGCGCCGAAACGCGACAACGGCAGGCCGCGTAGCAAGGTGAACTCGCCGCGCATCTTCCCTACGGCGGATGAGGCCGTGACAGCGCTCGAATTGCAACATGGCAAACGATCTGCGTTATGGGTTTATCGCAATTCGCACGGTCAACCCGTCGGCGTGATCGTGCGATGGGACAAGCCGGAAGGAAAAGATATCAGGCCCGTGTCTCTGAATGGTATGGGCTGGGCCGTCAAAGCGATGGTGAAACCGCGTCCGTTGTATCGCTTGTCGGAACTTGCGAAGGCGGATCGAGTGTTCATCGTCGAGGGTGAAAAGTGTGCCGATTGCCTTGTGTCCATGGGTCTTTCGGCGACAACATCGGCGGGCGGTTCGATGTCGGCGGCGGCGACGGACTGGACCGTGTTGGCCGGTAAGGCCGTGGTGATCCTTCCCGATAACGACGCCCCTGGCCGCAAGTATGGTGCCGACGTGGTGGCACTGTTGGCTGCATTGAATCCTGCGGCGACCGTGAAGATTGTCGAACTCCCTGGACTCGGCGACGTGGCGGACTTGTACGCGGCGTGCGTCGATGACGATGACCGCGCGGCGCTTCGGATGCAGATAGAGACGCTCGCCGACGAAGCCGAGCCGGTGAAGGTGGAACGACCCGGCGCTGACCTGGTACGGCTCTCCGACGTGAAACCGGAGCCGATAGGTTGGTTGTGGCCCGGACGGGCGCGGCGGTGTGGCTCCGCAACACACTGACTGGCGGCCCTATGCTGGCCGATGACATGCGGAAGGCCGGAGAGGACGCTGGTTATTCGTTGGGCACTTTGCGGCGGGCAAAGGACGAGCTTGGCATCGTCCCCCGGAAGGCCGGTTTCGGTGCGGGCTGGACCTGGCGATTGCAAACGGCAGACCCAGACGAACACGACCTCTGCGAAGGTGCGCACGAAGGTGCGAAAACAGAGCGCCAGACGATGGTGCGCTAGTTTCCAATATACAGGGGGGGAATGATGTCGGCGATGACGGGGGGGTATATCTGTGACGCGAGCGGCGGCGGACACCCTGGCGACTGCCCGGCGGCTTGGCGTGGCGGTCGAGAATCGCGGGGGGCGATTGTGGGCTGGACCGGCGGAGCGGGTGACGGAAGCCCTGCGCGATGACCTTCGCCGTCACAAAGGGGAGCTACTTTCCGCGCTTGCGTCGGGAGCCGTTGCGGTGCCCGTTGCTGCGGACTTCGACCGTGGCGATATGCAGGTACGGGCAGAGACGCCATCGGTCCCCGTTTTCGAGGGCGATAAACAGGTCCGACTTAAGGGGGACGGCAAAGCCCGGCCGGGTGATCGTGTAGGACTCCCCGCTGGACATAACGACGCGGATCGGCTGGAAGGGTTCGCGGTGGAGCAAGTCGGTAATTTCTTCGCGGTTCATACCCACAGTCTAGCCGACGGCTGGGACGGCGGGCAAGGCGCGGCAGCGCCCGACGGCTGGAGCCGGGAAAGCTGGCATCGTCGGTTGTCGTACCTGGCGACGATCTGCGAGCCGTACAACACGGTGAGAGCGGCGGAATTGAGGACGTGGGCGGACGCCCTGGGTGTGATATGACCGGATTGAAGGAATGCAAACTATACAAAAATGTATAGGATTACAGGGTATGACATGGAACGACATCATCATAAGGGCGGTGAAGCGGAGCGGCTTGACCATGCACGCGGTTTCAATTCGTGCGAAGGTGCCGTATCCACGGGTGCATCGGATCATGAACGGCGGCGGCTTGACGCTGCGAAGTGCGGAGGCGATTGCCCGAGCCGTCGGACTGGAACTACGTGAAGTGAAGCGGTCGAAACGAAAGGGGTGACACAATGGCGACGGTTGCGAAACGCATCTACAAGTCAAACGGCCGGACACGCAAGACCGCGAAGTATTACGGCTACCTGCGCGGCCGTCCCGTGGCCCTGGCGACGGACAAACAAGCGGCTGAAACAATGCTCGCGGAAATGAAGCGCCGCATCGAGCGTGAAGGGGCGGGCATCATCGACGCGGCGATACTGACCGCGCCGGTGGCATCGCATATCGCGGACTACAAGGCCCACCTGGAGCGACAAGACCGCGCGGAAGGATATGTCCGTGTTATCATCCAGCGCGTAGAATCGCTGGCCGCTGATTGCAAGTGGGGAACACTTCGCGGCATCACACTGGCATCACTCGAAAAGTGGATCGACACGGCCCGCAAGGCCGGACGTGCGCCGAAAACCATCAATCATTACGTCGCGGCCGCGAAATCGCTCTGCAATTGGGCAGTGGAGCGCGGGCGGCTCTACGCTTCGCCGTTGGACAAGCTGCAAACGGTGGCGGTCGATGAACTCAAACGCGAACGCCGGGCGCTGACCCTGGATGAAATAGAGCGGCTGCTAAACACAACGCCCGAACCCCGAAAGCTGATTTACTGGACGGCCCTGGCTACGGGACTCCGACGCGGTGAGCTTGCTTCGCTTCAGTGGGGTGATATTCGGATTGACGACGTTCCAGCCCCGTTCATCCAGTTGCGAGCGAAGGCGACGAAGGCCAAGCGGGCGGACGTTATCCCGTTGCGGAGCGACCTGGCCGATGCTCTGCTGGCCGCACGGCCGAAAGGGTACAAGGACGATGACCGGGTGTTCAAGATCGTCCCCCGCAATCGGGTATTCAAGATCGACCTGAAAGTGGCGGGCATCGCGGAGAAGGATAGGCACGGCCGGTGGGCGGACATTCACGCATTGCGGCATAGCTATTGCACGCACCTGGCTGCGGTCGGCGTGAATCCTCGCGAGGCGATGGGACTCATGCGCCATACCGATATCCGGCTCACGGCCAAGACCTACACCGATGACGCACTCCTCCCCTTGCGTGAGGCCGTGGAGAAGCTGCCAACGTTTTCCCCCCGTGATCCGAAACCTGAGCGGCAGACCACAAGAGCGACCGGCACGGACGGCAAGAGCGAGCCGGTTTCCACTTGAGGTAATCTGCGCGGTGACGTAGGCAAAACAAGGCAAAAGTTGGCATCGCATGGCAATATGTTGGCCGATGCTACACTTGCCGTAAGTGGTAAGCATGGCAACGCATTGCGCTGCATGGGTGCCGTTGACGCGGCACCTGAAAAAATGGGAGCGCTGGGACTCGAACCCAGGACCCACGGCTTAAAAGGCCGTTGCTCTACCGACTGAGCTACACTCCCGATCCAACCAATCTAGTCGTCCGCCGACCATCTGACAAGCCGATGCTTTCGCCACGCGGCGGACGATACGTACGACCGTCGCTGACCACAGCGTCGCCTTCAGTACGCACCGCGCAACCGCCGCGGTTGCATCATGCTTCCAATCGTACCGGTAACGAAACCACGGTCGCGCCTGCGGCAGACGACGCCTCGCCCGATGCGACTACCTGAACCGTGCTGCCCGGCTTGGCGAAGGGCGTCTTCACATATCCCAGCGCAAGCGGCCCCGCGAGCGCTTCGCTCCAACAGCCGCTGGTCACGCGACCGATGTCCTTGCCATCAGCCCGGATGCTCGCGCCGCGCCGAGGGACATCCTCCGCATCAACCTTCAACCCGACAAACTGCCGCGCGAGGATGCCATGCGAGCGCATCCGCTCGATCACTTCCTGCCCCAGATAACAGCCCTTGTGATAATTAATGCCGCGCTCAATCTGCCCGGTTTCCGGCGGCACCACGTCCTCATCAATATCCGCGACAGACGCCGGGATGCCGGACTCAATGCGCAGGACTTCAACCGTCTCGCCATCCAGCCGCACAAGACCGTGCTTCTCCGCGGCTGCACAAACGGCCTCCACGCTCCCTGCTGCATCACCCAGCGCGACAAACTCCGCGCACGGCAAACCGGTGAAGTCATTCCGCACCATCCGAACCGTCGCGCCGTCGATCTCCCCGGCAACGTGCTGCAACTGCGCCATCGGCACAAGATTTCCAAAACCCAGACCCGCCGCCACTTCGTGCGCCTTCGGGCCCATCACCGCCGCCCGCGCGGTTTGCCCCGTCACGTCCGCGATCCGCACATCTTCCGTAATGATGTATCGCTCCAGGTGCTTCATCGCGGTTTCCGCCAGTCGACGATCCACATCCAGCCACAGTCGATCATCCAGCACGAGCACATTCAGATCGAAAATCGTCCGCCCCTTGATGTTCAGCGCAAAGGCATAATTCCCTTCGCCCGGCTGCAGCGTCTTCACGACGTTCGTAATCAGATTGCTCAACCACGCGGCACGATCCGCCCCGGCCACCTCGATGATGCTCCGATCCTCGCGTACGAAAAATCCCCCGGCCTGCGTCGCCTGGCGATACGGTTCGGTAATGCGTGCGTGATTCGACATGCAGGCATTCTAGCGCATTCTTCAATAAACCGTAGCGTCACCCCTCGCGCGCATTCTCTAATAAACCGCGGCGGCACCCCTCGTGGGTGACAGTCCACACGGAATGCTCGAATCCCGCAGTTTCACCCCCTCGGCGATCACCCCTCCATAACTCCTCCTCCCAAATGGAATCCCAACCCCGGCTTCGCCGTTTGGCGAGGCGCCCTGAAAACGCCTCATTTCGTCAGGCCTTCCACCCGCCGCTCCGCCGACATTGACAGATCTCAACAAGGAAGGTGAAATACATGGTTTTCCCACGGTCCGCCGGTCTGTGACGTCTTATGGCAACCCTCGAAGAGTTGCGAAAGCAGATTGACTCCCTCGACGGCGAGATCGTCCGTCTGCTCAATGCCCGCGCCTCCGCGGCCGTCGAAATCGGCAAGCTCAAGGCAAAGTCCGGCGCTGGCGTCTTCGCCCCGGACCGCGAGCGCGACGTGCTCGACCGCGTGACGTCGCTGTCAGCGGGTCCGCTGACGAGGGATTCTCTCCTGGCGATTTACCGCGAACTGATGTCCGCGTCCTTCGCCCTCGAACGCCCGCCGCGCGTGGGCTACCTCGGCCCCAGGGGTTCCTACTCCCACGAGGCCGCCATGGGCAAGTTCGGCGCCTCCGTCGAATACGAACCACTCGGCGCCATCCGTGCCGTCTTCGATGAAATGGCACGAGGCCACGTGGACTACGGCGTCGTCCCCGTGGAGAATTCGTCGAGCGGCGCCGTGCTCGATACGCTGGACTCCTTCATGCAATACGGCACGCGAATCTGCTGCGAGATGTATCGAGCCATCCATCACAACCTGCTCGCATCCTGCGCGCAGGAAGAGATCGAAGTCGTCTATTCCAAGCCCGAGGCCTTCGTTCAGTGTCAGCGCTGGCTGGCCGAAACCGGCCTCGCGTCCAAGGTCTCCCCGGCCCCCAGCACCAGCCGAGCCGCCGAAATGGCCGCCGGCCAGCGAAACGCCGCGGCCATCGGCAGCCGACTCGCCGGCAAGCTCTACGGCCTGCCGATCCTCGCCGCCAACATCGAGGACAACCCCAACAACGCCACGCGTTTCTTCGTCCTGGGCAGCGATCCCACCCGCCCGACAGGCAATGATCGCACCAGTCTGATGTTCGTCACCGCCCATCGCGCCGGCGCGCTGGTCGAAGTGCTCATGGCCTTTCAGAAGTCCGGGATTAACCTCACAATGCTGACCTCGCGGCCCAGCGCCAAGGCCGACTTGGAATACAACTTCTTTGTGGACCTCGACGGCCACGCCGAGGACGATACCCTGCGAAAGGCCCTCGAAGAAGCAGGCAAACATTGCAAAACGATGCACGTCCTCGGCTCGTACCCGAAGTCAACGGATGTCGTGGCTGCCTGAGACAACAGGATAATGACGATGCGAAGACCCTTTATAGCAGGCAACTGGAAGATGAACCTCGACCTGGCGACCGGTCGCGCGCTGATCAGCGAGCTGCGCACGCGTCTGCCCGCAGCGCCGCCGATCGACGTCGCCATCTGCCCGCCGTCCATTTATCTCTTCCCGATGGCCAAGGCCATTGCCGATTCGGCAATCCGCATGGGCGCGCAGAATTGCTCAAGCGAGTCCTCCGGCGCCTTCACCGGCGAAGTTTCCGCCCCCATGGTCAAGGAAACCGGCTGCACCTACGTCATCCTCGGCCACAGTGAGCGCCGCCACACCATCGGCCCGAAAGACGACAGCGGTCGCGTGCAGGGCGAGACCGACGAGATCGTCGCCGCCAAGTGCCGCGCCGCGGTGTCGGTCGGCCTCGTCCCCATCCTCTGCGTCGGCGAGACACTCGACGAACGAGATCACGGCCGGACGGAAGACATACTGACGCGCCAGATCGACGGCGGTCTCGCAGGCGTCCAGTTGGATTCGCCCGAAAAGCTGGTTATCGCCTATGAGCCCGTCTGGGCCATCGGTACCGGTCGCAATGCCACCCCTGAGCAGGCCCAGGATGCCCACCGCCACATCCGAGGCCGACTGGCCGAGCGTTTCGGCAGGGCGCACGCCGACGGGATTCGGATACAATACGGCGGCAGCGTGAAGCCGGATAATGCCATCAGTTTGATGAAATGTCCGGATGTAGACGGAGCCCTGGTAGGGGGCGCAAGTCTCAAAGCCGCGGACTTCATGGGAATCATCGAAAGCTGCATTCGTGCAAAGGGACTTTGAGGACGTAACATGACAACCCTGATACTTGCTTCCTTCGGTACGACCATCGTCACCATCCTGCTGGTGGGCGTTTCACTCCTGCTGATCGGCCTCGTGCTCCTTCAGAAGAACCGCGGCTCCGGTCTCAGCGGCGCCTTCGGCGGAGTAGGGGGCCACACCGCCTTCGGCACCAAGACAGGCGACTTCCTCACGTGGGTCACCGTCGCATTCACGGCGCTCTTCCTGCTCTTATCCGTTGCCGGAGTTTTCGTCTTCGAGCCACAGAAATCGGTCGCGCCGCCGCCGCCGGCTGTCCAGCCGGCAGGCAGTGATGCAAGCCCGATCGACATCACGGATCTTTCGATGCCGGCCGACGCCGCCGACGGCTCTCGACCCGCGCCGGTCGAACTGATCCCGATGTCTTCGCCGCCCGAGGGCTGGGCAGAGCCCGCGCAGCCGTCTGAACAGCAGCCAACCGAACCGCAGCCGGCGCCGACGCCGCAACAGAATCCGTAATCGCCCCGGGAGCCGTTGATGATCTTGAGCATGACCGGCTTCGGCGCGGCGGAGGCCTGCGAGGGGGGCGTTTCCTACCGCGTCGAAATCCGCAGTGTGAACAACCGCTACTTCAAAGCGGCGATCAAGCTGCCTGAGCACTTGCAGCGGTTCGAGGGCGAAATCGATCGCCTGCTTCGCAGCCGGCTCGGCCGGGGAAGCGTCGCCTTCTCGCTGCGGCTCCGCGATGACAACTCGCCGACCTCGGTCCGGATCAATCAGGCCGCGTTGAAAAGATACGTCGAGGTACTCGAACAGGTGGTGGCCGAGCACAGGAGCGCCGCGATCGACCTCGCCGGCCTGCTCGATTTTCCCGGCGTCTGCGAGCCGATCGAAATGGACGAAGCGATCCTGGCGGCGCAGCTTCGCATCGTCGAGCGCCTGACCGGCGAGGCCATGACGAAACTGATCGAGATGCGCCGCGTTGAAGGTCAGGCCCTCGAGCGCGATCTGGCCGAGCAGTGCGCGAACCTCCGCGACCGCCTCGCCCGCATCGCCGAACGAGCGCCGAACGTCGTCGAGGAGTATCACCGGCGATTGCGATCGAGAGTGCAGCAGCTCCTCGATACCGTCAGCGTCGAGTTGGATCAGGAGTCACTGATTCGCGAAGTGGCGATCTTCGCCGAACGCTGCGACGTGAACGAAGAGTTGTCTCGCCTTGCGAGCCACCTCGATCAGTTCGCCGAACTCTGCGCCTCCCAGGAGGAAGCCGGCCGCAAGCTGGACTTCCTCGCACAGGAGATGTTGCGGGAAGCCAACACGATCGGCAGCAAGGCCTCCGACGGCCAGGTCTCCCGCCATGTCGTGGAGATCAAGGCCGCCATCGACCGCGTAAAGGAGCAGGTGCAGAACGTGGAATAGCCCGCGAGTAAGACGCGAAGCGCGGAAATACTCGTTGAGTAAAAAGGGTTTCAGCCGCGACCTGATGGGGGGAGTGAGAAACCCGGCAACCGCGGCAAAGTGCCCGCGACAGGAAGTATCAGCCGAATAGGGCAGGGAAAATGGAGCCCAGGAAGGGCAAAGTAGTGGTAATCAGCGGACCCAGCGGCGTGGGCAAGTCGACGGTCTGCCGACGCTTGTGCGAGCGGCTGCCTGCGCAGTTCAGCGTCTCGGTCACGACCCGGCCGCCGCGGCCAAACGAGCAGTCCTCGCGCGACTATGATTTCGTCACACCCGAGCAGTTCAGTCACCTCCGCGATACCGGCGGTCTGCTCGAGTGGGCAGAAGTCTACGGCCACATGTACGGCACGCCCCAGGCCGCCGTCGAAAAGGTCGTCGCCGAGGGGCGAACGATCATCCTGGAGATCGACATCCAGGGTTGCAAACAGGTGCGCTCGAAAATGCCCGAGGCAAAGGCCTTCTTCCTGATGCCGCCGACGCCCGAGGAGCAGCGGCGACGAATCGAGGGCCGCCGCACCGACGATGCCGAGTCAATCCGCCGCCGCCTGGAGAAGGCCGACGGCGAAATACGCTACGCGATGGAGTCCGGCTGTTACGACGCCTTCATCGTCAACGACGATCTGGAATCCGCCGTCTGCCGAATCCAGGATGCGATATCCATTGGATGAGCAGTCAGCTAGAGAAAACGAACGAGAGGAATAACGTATGATTGATGCACTCAAGAACGAAGACCTGGTCAACAAGGTAGGCGGCCGTTTCAAGCTCGCCTCGCTGATTCAGAAGCGAATGAGGGAGCTGATGTTCGGCGCTCGCCCGCTGGTCGAGCCCGGCAAGATGACCCCCGCAGAGATCGTCGTCAAGGAAATCATGGATGGCAAGCTTGAGCCCGCGGAACCGGAAACCCGGCGCAATGCTTGACCACGCCGCTGCATCTGCGCGACCGGACCCTTCGCAGTTGACCGGCTACGAAGTAGTCGTGGGCCTCTGCGGGGGCATTGCCGCCTACAAGGTGGCCTCCCTCGTTTCCGCGCTGGTGCAGCGAGGCGCCGGCGTCACCGTTGCCATGACCGACGCCGCCCAGCGATTCATCACCCCGCTGACCTTCCAGTCCCTCACCGCCCGCCAGGTCTTCACCGATCTCTGGCAGTCGGAGAACTCCTACGATCCCCAGCACCTGAATCTCACCGAAGCCGCCGACCTCTTCATCATCGCCCCGGCCACGGCCAACACCATCGGCAAAATCGCTTGCGGTCTCGCAGATGACCTGCTCTCCACCATGGTCATGTCCGCCGATTGTCCCGTCCTGCTCGCCCCCGCGATGAACACCCGCATGTGGCAGAACCCCATCGTCCAGAAGAACCTGCAAACGCTTCTGGCAAGCGGCAGCCACATGGTTCCACCCGGCGAAGGGTGGCTCGCCTGCCGAACCATCGGCGCCGGTCGAATGGCCGAGCCGCAGGAAATCCTCGAAGCCGCCGTCAGTCTGTTGAAGAAGTCCCCGCCCCGAAAAAAATCAAAATAACCCCGATCTCAAAGTGCCAACAAAGAGACACCGCCGACTGCAAATCGTCATCACCGCCGGCCCCACGCGCGAATTTCTCGACACCGTCCGCTTTCTCTCCAACCCGTCCTCCGGTCGCATGGGCTACGCCGTCGCCGCCGCCGCCGCGCGATCCGGCCACGAAGTCACCCTCATCAGCGGCCCGGTCGAGCTTCCTTCGCCCCGCGGCGTCAGCATCGTTCGTGTCGAAACCGCCGCCGAGATGCTCGCCGCAACAAGGTCGGCCTTCCGCGATGCCGACGGTGCGATCTTTGCCGCCGCCGTCTGCGACTACCGCGCGAAAAAGACCGCCCATCGCAAGCTGCCCAAGTCACGATCATCCTGGAAGCTCGAACTCGTCCCCACGCCCGACATCGCCGCGACCCTCGGCCGCGCCAAAGGCCGACGCGTCACCATCGCCTTCGCCCTCGAAGATCACGACGCCCGTCGCCACGCCGAAGCCAAGCTGAAAAAAAAGAATTGCGACGCCATCCTGCTGAACGGACCGGAAAACATCGGCGCCGAGATGGCACGATTCGAACTGCTCATTCACGGCGAAAAGTGGCGGAAATGGCCGGCCGAGTCGAAAGCCGTCGTCGCCCGTCGCATCATTCAAGTGTTCGAACGGCTCGCAGCGGCGCGATAGCGCGCAACGAACGCCGCGTAGTCTTCCGGGGTGTCAATCCCTACGGCGGCGCGCTCCACAACGGCCACCGCAATCGCGTAGCCGTTCTCCAGAAACCGAAGCTGTTCAAGTCGCTCGCATTGCTCACTCGCCGTCGGCGGCAGCTTCGCCAGCGCCAGCAGCGCTTCCCGTCGATACGCATAAATACCAAGATGCAGCAGCCATTGCGTCGCGTCGTTCGCCTTGCCGCCCGTATCCCGCGGGTAGGGCACCAGCGCCCGCGAGAAGTACATCGCCCGCCCGCGATGATCGAGCACGACCTTGACTGCGTTCGGATCCGCCGGATCGGCATCGCCCGTGAATCGACAGGCCAGCGTGGCGATCGGCACGTCGCCGTCGCGCTCCATGACTTCCACGAGCCGATCAATATTCCCCGGCTCCATCTCCGGCTCGTCACCCTGAATGTTGACGATCAGATCGGCGTCGAGCGTCGCCGCCACCTCCGCGATTCGATCCGTCCCCGTCGGATGATCCGCCCGAGTCAGGTAGACCCGCCCCCCGAAGCCGCGCACCGCCTCCGCGATCCGTGCATCATCCGTGGCCACGATCACTTCACAAAGTCGACCGGCACGCACCGCCTGCTCATAAACATGTTGAATGAGATACTTGCCGGTCTCCCGCGCAAGGGGCTTACCGGGAAACCGCGTAGAAGCAAATCGAGCCGGTATGACGCCAACCGCTTTCACCCCATCGAGCGTATCTGCCGCCATAACCCCTGTCAAAATAACCCGCGATTTCCGCAGGCGCCGCACCACAATGCCCATTCTCGCATGGCCGCCCCGACGTGGCTCCGCCGTTGAGCGAGGCCCCCATAGCCCGCCAAAGATGACGATATTCCCCCGATCCGCTATGATGCACGAAAGAGCCATGCCGCTCTTTCTGGAGAGACCAATCATGCCATTCGATAAGATTTCCAAAGCAATGCACCTGTCGATCCTCGCGATCGCCACGATCATGCTCGGCACGCTTGCGTTAAGCGCGCGAGCCCTCGCCGATGAACCATCCGGCAAGAAGAAGAGCGAGCCCAAGCAAACATTCTCAAACAAGGACGATGCAAAGATGCCCGCCCTGCGTTTCAAAGTGAAAGACATCGACGGCAATTTGCAGAACCTCAGCCAGTACCACGGCAACGTCATCCTCGTGGTGAACGTCGCCTCCAAGTGCGGTCTGACCCCGCAATACAAAGGCCTGCAGGAACTCTACGAAAAGCACAAAGATCGCGGCTTCGTCATCCTCGGTTTCCCCGCCAATGAGTACGGCAGACAGGAGCCCGGCAGTGATTCGGAAATCAAGGACTTCTGCTCGAAGAACTTCAAGGTGACGTTTCCCATGTTCTCCAAGGTCGTCGTCAAGGGCGAGGGCATCAGCCCGCTCTTCGCCTATCTGACATCAAAGGAAGCCGGCCACGATTTCGGCGGTGAGATCGCCTGGAACTTCAACAAGTTCCTGATCGACCGCGAGGGTCGTCTCGTCGGTCGCTTCGAGCCCCGAGTCGCCCCCGATGCCGAGCCGCTCGTCGAAGCCGTCACAAAGGAACTGGAGAAACCCATTCCCGAGGGTTCGCAGCTTGCCAAACAGTTGAATGAGACCCCTGCCGAAAAGACAAAGAAGAAGCCCGCCAGAAGAGGCCACTGACCTCTGCCGATACATTCAGGCCGGCCAATCGCACGCGCCGGCGCGTGAGGACCGACGAACGCGATGAGAATCCGCGAACTGCTCTCAACCGGCCGGCCATGCTTCTCCTTTGAGTTCTTCCCGCCCAAGACCGACGCGGGTTTGGAGTCCATGCGACAATCCATCCGCGCCTTGCGAGATCTTCATCCCACCTTCGTATCCGTTACCTACGGCGCCGGCGGCAGTACGCGGGATCGCACCATCGACCTCGTCGCCGAGATTCAACGGCACTACGGCATTCAGGCCATGGCTCACCTCACCTGCGTCGGCGCGACGCGCGACGAAATCGGCGAAGTCCTGCACCGTCTCCGCGCCGCCGGCGTCGATAACGTCCTCGCGCTACGCGGCGATCCGCCAAAGGGCGAAGAGAAGTTCAAAGCCGTCGAAGGGGGCTTTCGTTTCGCCAACGAGCTTGTCGCCTACATCAAGGATTCGTTTCCCTTCTGTGTCGGCGGCGCGTGCTATCCCGAAGGCCACCTCGAATGCACCGGCCCCGACGGTCGACGCGACCTGACGCGCGATCTCGAACACCTGCAGAAAAAAGTCGACGCCGGCGCTGAGTTCCTCATCACCCAGCTCTTCTTTGACAACCAGGCCTACTTCGATTTCGTCGCCCGCGCCCGCGCCGCCGGCATCGGCGTGCCCATCATTCCCGGCATCATGCCCATCACCAACGTCGAACAGGTTCGCCGCTTCACGCAGATGTGCGGCGCCACCATCCCCGACCGCCTCCTCCACGAGCTCGATCGACTCAAGGACAACGAAGACGCCGTCCTCTCGCAGGGCGTCGCCTACGCCGCCGCCCAGTGTTTCGATCTTCTCCAGCGCGGCGCGCCCGGTATCCACTTCTACACCCTCAACAAATCCGCCGCCACGCGAACCATCCTCACCGCCCTGCGCGCAATCTGGCCGCCCGCCGCCCGTCCGGCATAGTTGAAGCATGCCGCCTCGCACCGCGCCGGCAGTGCTCCCATCGGCTTGCCGTTTGACGACGATCGGAGAGAATCCGCCCGAGGTCGCACCATGCAACGAGTTCTCATCACCGGCGCAAGAGGCCTGCTCGGCACACACACCGCGCGAATTTTCGCCGCGCTTCCGAACACGATCATCTCCGCACCGGGCCACTCGGACCTCGACATCACCGACGAAACTGCGTTGACCGCTTTTCTTCAAGACTTCGCTCCCAACCTCGTCATCAACTGCGCCGCCTACACCAAAGTTGACGCCTGCGAAAAAGAGGAAGCACGCGCCACGCGCGTCAACGGCCACGCAGCCGGCGTCCTCGCCGCCGCCTCCGCCGCGCACAATGCCCGATTGATCCACATCTCCACCGACTACGTCTTCGACGGCAGTTCGTCTCAGCCCTATCGCGAGCAGGACCCGCCCGCAGCGCCCGATGCGCTCTGCGCCTACGGTCGCTCAAAACTTCTCGGCGAAACGCTCGTACAGGCGAACCACCCGTCGCCTCTCATCGTCCGCACGGCATGGGTCTACGGTGAAGATGGTCCATGCTTCCCGAGAACAGTCCTCCGCCTCGCGGCCGAGCGACCCGAATTGCGCGTGGTAAACGATCAGACTGGATCACCGACGTATGCCAAAGACCTGGCCGGCGCGATCATGAATCTCGCGGATGCCGGCGCAACCGGCATCGTCCACGCCACCAACGCCGACCGCTGCACCTGGTACGAATTCGCCTGCGAGATTCTGCGCCTGACGGGCACGAATACGCCCATCAAGCCCATCACAACCGAAGCGTTCCCCCTGCCCGCGCGCCGCCCGAAGTTCTCCGTGCTGGATAATCGCCGCTATCAGGAAATAACCGGCAATCGCCTGCGATCCTGGCGCGAGGCCATCGCGGAGTTCGTGTCCAATCGTTAGGTATTCAAATCGACCGATCTCAATCGCGGTTCGTCTTATTCGCCCAGCGGGCGCACGTGCATCGCCAGGAACTTCGAGTCCCTGGTCAGCGAGGCCCCACTTTATTCTTTCCGTCAGGAGTCGCCATGCGGCCGCGACGCACCCAGAAGAATGAAAATCGCCGATTCTGTGGAGTGCGGGCGTCTCGCCCGCGCGACGGACCGGAGGTCCGCACTCCCCGTGGACCGCTATTTTCAGGACAGGACTGACGATCTCCTCGCGCGCCGGTCAATCTGACTTAGCGTGCGACGACTTGCGGCGCATCCTCGCCAGATCCGCCTCCGCCGCAATGTACCCAAACGCAGGCCAATAGCTGCCCGCCACGACCTTCTCAAAAATCTCCACGGCCTTCGCCCGGTCACCCTCACACAGATACCAGTTCCCCACGCCGTAGCCCATCGTCGTCATGTCCAGATCGTTCGCGTTGCGCACGTCGAGCAGATCCTCCGCCCGAAGCACCCCCTTATACATGAGCAGCCGACGGTGATAGGCGTGGTTCTCGATGATCTCCATGTCCTCCGTGATCGGCTCCAGCAGCTTCTCCGCGTCCGCATCACGGTTCATCCGTCGCAGCGTCATGTACATCCAATCCGTCACCGCCACGAGATTGTCATCATACGTCCCGCGGCACTCCATGCACTTCTCAAACGCATCCAGCGCCCCGGAGAAATCCCCCTTGAGATACCGCGCCACGCCGAGGTGATACCACACATTGAAGTGCAGCGTCGTCAGCGGGATATTCCGCGCATTCGGCATGCCGTCCTGTTCGATCACATCCGCCTGACCGGCGATAAGCCGTGACGCGCTCTCAAGATCGGCGATCGCCCGATCGAACTGCCGCAGCGTGATGTACCGATGCCCGCGATGGCGATACAGCGGCGCATACTTGCGATGCCGCTCGATGCCCTTCGTATATTCCTCGACCGCCTCCGTCATCCGCCAGAGATACCCCAGCCGCCGGCCCACCCAGATCATCGCCTCCGGATCATTCGGTCGATCCCTCAGCACATCCTTCGCCCGGCGAAGTTCTGCCTCCATCCGCTCCCGCTGCGCCTCAGGCGGGTTCGCATATAGCGGTCGCCCCAGCAGCGAACTTGCCTCCGGCGCGCGCAGATCATTCGAATACCGCCGCGCCTCCGGTTCGCCAGTGCCACCCGGCTGCGCACATCCAGCGACAAACACCAATGCCAGCATCCAGCTCGTCATGATCAACCTCCCCGTATCGGATGTCATCCGGTCAGCGCGCTTCAATTTCCGCCGTCGGCCAATTCAACTCCCCGTGGCGCCAACGACGCATCTGTATTAAGTATCGGGAGAATCGTTCAAACTGGACAGGCCGATCCGCCCACCGGCTCGAAGGTCGATTTCCCTTTCAAATTTCGCCATTTGCGGTCTGTCGAGTCTTGAATACGAAGTCTGCCTCGGGTAGTCTGGAGTTCTGCCAGGGAGTCACTTTCAAGTGCGCTGGTTTTGGGGTGCCCTTCCTGCGACGGGCATCCCTGCAGGCACGCGGCCGACTCCCTCCCTTCGATTCTGAATCAGGAGTTCCGATTATGCATAAAGCGCACCTTTCCATTGACGTCGTTTGTGCCTTGACGGCAGTGGTGCTGCTGGCGTCAGCGCCCGCGGTCGCCGAAGAGGGTCAAGTGCCCGAGGGTCTGTCGGCCACCGACTGGTCAAGCATCCGCGCGGCCTACGAGGCCAATCGTCACGCGGCGTATTCCATCGAGGGGAGTGCGGGCGTCGTTGAGGGGAGTGCGGGCGTCTCGCCCGCCTATCAGGCGCGGAATCCCGGCCAGCAGTGGCGGACGAACTTCGACGGCCGCGGCTTCGTGACGACGCCGGATGCGGGCGTCCACCCCGGCGGATCTTCGATCTGGTCGTGGGGCCTGGAGCTGGTCAGCTACGGGCGCGAAGGCGCGGAGCGATGTGTCGGCAGCGTGGCACCGGCTAATAGCCGGTGTGGCCATCGCGTGGAGTACGTATGGGACGCTATGCTCACCGAGTGGTACATCAACGACCAACGCGGCCTGGAGCACGGCTACACCGTCCACCAGCGTCCCGAAGAAACAGGGGTGGTACGTCCCGAAGAAGCAAGGGTGGTACGGGCGCCTCGACCGTCCTTGCTGCAATTCACCCTCGCCGTGCGCGGCGATCTGATGCCGCGCATCAGCAGCGACGGTCGCAACGTGGCCTTCGTGAACGACGCCGGCGCAGCCGTCGTGAACTACAACGGCCTGACCGTCTTCGACGCCACAGGCGCGACGGTCCCCGCATGGTTCGTGGAGGAGAGCGGTCAGCCATCAGCGGCCGGCAATCAGGCCGGACTTTCGTTATTTGTCATTGGTCATTCGCAATTCCTCCGCATCGTCATCGACGATAAGGAGGCGATCTATCCCCTGACCATCGACCCCCTCGCCCAGCAGGCCTACCTCAAGGCCTCGAACACCGAAGCAACCGACAACTTCGGCTTTTCCGTGGCCGTCAGCGGCGACACGGTCGTGGTCGGGGCGACTCGGGAGGACAGCAGCGCCACGGGCGTGGATGGCAATCAGGCCGACAACGGCGCTCTAGATGCCGGTGCGGCCTACATCTTCGTCCGCAGCGGCGGCGTCTGGAGCCAGCAGGCCTACCTCAAGGCCTCGAACACCGAAGCAACCGACAACTTCGGCTTTTCCGTGGCCGTCAGCGGCGACACGGTCGTGGTCGGGGCGACTCGGGAGGACAGCAGCGCCACGGGCGTGGATGGCAATCAGGCCGACAACGGCGCTCTAGATGCCGGTGCGGCCTACATCTTCGTCCGCAGTGAAGGTATCTGGAGCCAGCAGGCCTACCTCAAGGCCTCGAACACCGGAGCGGGCGACCAATTCGGGAACTCTGTCGCCGTGAGCGGCGACACGATATTGGTTGGGGCCTGGCAAGAGGACAGCAGCGCCACGGGCGTGGACGGCAATCAGGCCGACAACAGCGCCTCAAATGCCGGCGCGGCCTACATCTTCGTCCGCAGCGGCGGCGTCTGGAGTCAGCAGGCCTACCTCAAGGCGTCGAACACCGACGCGGCAGACAGCTTTGGCATCTCGGGGGCTGTGTCGGGCGACACGGTGGTGGTTGGGGCGTGGCAGGAGGACAGCAGCGCCACGGGCGTGGATGGCAACCAGGCCGACAACAGCGCCAGTAATGCCGGCGCGGCCTACGTCTTCGTCCGCAGCGGCGGCGTTTGGAGTCAGCAGGCCTACCTCAAGGCGTCGAACACCGACGCGGCAGACAGCTTTG
>CAYLOE010000032.1:0-16007 GCA_964385225.1 uncultured Planctomycetaceae bacterium | reverse complement strand
GCATCTCGGGGGCTGTGTCGGGCGACACGGTGGTGGTTGGGGCGTGGCAAGAGGACAGCAGCGCCACGGGCGTGAACGGCAACCAGTCCGACAACAGCGTGTCTGGTTCCGGCGCGGCCTACGTCTTCGTCTGCAGCGGCGGCGTCTGGAGTCAGCAGGCCTACCTGAAGGCGTCGAATACGGGCTCTCCCGACGCCTTCGGCTACTCGGTGGCCGCGAGCGGCGACACAGTGGTGGTCGGGGCGCGGGTGGAGTCCAGCAGCGCAACGGGGGTGGATGGCAATCAGGCCAACAACAGCGCCGCTGGCGCCGGCGCGGCGTACGTATTCATCCGCGACGACGGCGAGTGGAGCCAGCAGGCCTACCTCAAGGCCTCGAACACCGGCGGGGGCGATTTCTTCGGCAACTCAGTTGCCATCGACGGCGATACGGTGATTGTCGGGGCGAATCAGGAGGATAGCAGTGCCACAGGTGTGAATGGCTGCAACGACGAGAACGCTATGACTTCCGGTGCGGCCTATGTCTTCGCCGGATTCGGACCGGACCATGACGGCGATGGCATAGCCAGCCCGCTTGACGTATGCCCCAACAATGCGCCGGGCCTACCCGTCGACTCCGCCGGCCGGCCGCTTCGCGACTGCAACGGCGACTGCCTCTACGACGCCACCGACATTCAATGCCTTGTCGATGAGCTGCTGGGACTGTAGCGATTCGCCCCAATTGCTGTGACTTCATCCTAGCCGAATGCGCAAACGCCCGAAGGGCTGCCGCGCATGCGTCGAGCCCCGCCGCTTTCCACGGCAAGTCCGCAACCAGACCATCGGGCTCAGATGGCGCACCCCCGCACGGTGCAAGCGCATACGCTCGAGAATCCACATGAAATCGAATGATTCTCTCCACAGGCGGGGCGCTTGATTTTTCCCGCGCCAGACCCCATATTGCGTGGCTCGACCCCCGCGGCGCTATGCTCCGGAAGGGGGTGAAGAATCCGGGGCGTGTGTCCGAGTGGCCAAAGGAGACGGGCTGTAAACCCGTTGGCTTATGCCTTCGCTGGTTCGAATCCAGCCGCGCCCAGTCGTTTCATGAGAGTGCGTCCTGAAGGGCCCTCGGCCTCCGTCCGCGGGCTTTCAGGGCGCACGCGAAGACAAACCCGTTTCCCTGTCGGCCGCACAGCAACGACCCTGGATGAGGATGAACCTCCCCAATCAGATCACCACCGGCCGGCTTCTCCTCTCCGTCGTCTTTCTCTATCTCCTGTCTGCCTTCACCTTCGAGCGGCGAGCAGAGCAGCTCGTTCAACTCGATATCGCCTTCGCCCTTTTCATCGCCTGCGCCCTCGCCGACGGCCTCGATGGCTACCTCGCCCGCAAACAGAACCAGGTCACCTCCTTCGGAAGAATCCTCGACCCCTTCGCCGACAAGATTCTCGTCTGCGGCGCCTTCATCCTGCTCCTCGGGCGCGGCTTCATCGACGCCGACGGGCAGAACGTCGCCGGCCTCTCCGCGTGGATGGTCGTCATCATCATCGCCCGCGAATTGCTCGTCAGCAGTCTGCGCGGTTTCTCCGAATCCACCGGCAAGCCCTACGCGGCGAACTACTGGGGCAAGGCGAAGATGGTCGTTCAATCGATTACCGTGCCGACGATCATCATGTCCGTCGGCCGGCTGCGCGATACGGAGTGGATCATGCCGCTGCGCACCTTCATGATCTGGCTGACGCTCATCGTTACGCTGCTGTCGGTCGGTTCCTACCTCATGGCCTCGCGCGGCGCCCTCCTGGAGCAGTCCCGTGGGAGATAACCTCCGCGCCGTCATCCTCGGCATCATCGAAGGCCTGACCGAGTTCCTCCCGGTCTCCAGCACCGGCCACATGGTCCTCGCCATGCCCATGCTGGGGATCGACGGCGAACAGGAGCCATGGCCCGCCTTTCTCTACTTCATCCAGACCGGCGCGATCCTCGCCGTGTTGATCTATTTCTTCCGCACCCTCGTGCGCCAGGTCTTCTCCATGCCGTCGCGCGGCTGGAAGGATCACATCTTCACCAAGCTCTTCCTCGCCATCCTGCCCGCCGTCGTCATCGGTCTTCCCCTCAACGACATCGCCGAAAAGTATCTGGAAAAACCCGTGCCCGTCGCCATGGCACTCATCATCGGTGGGGGGCTGATGGTCCTCATTGAGCGGCGCTATCGGAAAACCACCGGCCCGACCGTCGAACAAATCACCCTGCGCCAGGCCCTCTACATCGGTCTGGCCCAGTGCGTCGCCATCATCCCCGGCACCAGCCGCTCCATGGCCACCATCATGGGCGGGCTGATGGTCGGCCTGCCCGGCGCCGTCGCCGCCGAATTTTCCTTCTACCTGGCGATCCCCACACTCCTCGGCGCCGGCTTGCTCCGCGTCATCAAACACCGCGAGGCCCTCACCGGCGAACATGCCTCGGTCATGTCGATCGGCTTCGCGGTCTCCTTCCTTGTCGCATGGGCTGTCGTCGCCGCCTTCATGCGCTACATCCAGACCCGCCCGCTCTGGCCCTTCGCCATCTACCGCGCAATACTCGGCCTCGCCGTCCTCGCCTGGTACCTGACGCGATGAATTACGGCCTGACGCAATTCAATTTTCTCGCACGGACATCCACTGAACAACAAACATAACTGATCGTCCAAAATGTATTTGCGCGAATCCACCCCGGATGCTTCTACCAGGCCGGCCGGCTGCCCAATAAAATTCTGAAAAATTAGGGGCTCGACGCTAACGATCAGGTAGGTAGGCGTGTCAATACTCGAGTGGCCGCATGTGCGGTCGGCCGCGGCTGCGGTGCCCCGGCTTGGGTATCAGGATTCCATGGAGCGCTTCAACCGACAGGAGGTTCTCATGTCCAGTCGAGTTTCGAGATTCGTCGTTGGCTTCGCTCTCGCCGCCGGCTGCACGTTGGCATGGGGCACGCGCGAAGCACAGGCCCAGTTCGGCTACGGTTACGGTTACGGTTACGGCTACGGGGGCTATTCCACCGGATATTACCAGGTCGGCTTCGGCGGCTTCGGCCCGGTCTATGCGCCGCCGCCCTACGTTCCCGTGGGATACGGCTTTTCCGCGGGCTACGGCTACTACGGCCGCGGTGGATACTTCGCCCCGCCGCCCCGACGGAGCTTCGGCTTCTCCTACGGCTACGGTCGATCGCGCGGCTATTACCCCGGCTACCACGGCCGACCCTTCCGCGGTGGCTATGGTCGCGGCTGCTGGTAATCGGTATGCCGCTGCAAAATGCTGCGCCGTGAGTGCGCAATACGCGGAGCGGCTCATCATGACAAATTGAAATGAACATCGAAGGGATCGGGACCACGCGTCCGATCCCTTCGTCGCGTTATGCACGCGCTTCAATCTTCGCTGTCTTCCAATCGCGGCTCGCCCAGGCCAAACTTTCGCAGCGTCCCCGCCAGATCGCGAGGCCACGGCGACTGCACCGTCACGCGATGACCCGACTCCGGATGCACAAACGACAGACTCGCCGCGTGAAGACAAAGCCGCGGCACTTTCGGCAGCTCCACCCCGCGCGCATACGTGTCTTCCCCCAGTACCGGACATCCCATTTCCGCCATGTGAACGCGAATCTGATGCAGACGCCCCGTCTTCGGACGCGCCTCGATCAATGAGACATCGCCCGATCGCTGAATCACCCGATAAGCCGTGATCGCCTGCTGCCCGCTGCGCGAGATGACCGCCTTCTTCCGCCCGGACACGACCTCCGCGATCGGCTTCTGAATCACACCCTGCGCCGGATTCGGCTGACCATGCACCACGGCCCAGTAGATCTTTCGAACCTTCCGATCCTTGAATTGCTGGAGCAGATGCTCATACGCGCTGTTCCTCAGCGCGATCAACACCAGGCCCGATGTGTCCCGGTCCAGTCGATGCAGCAACCCCCACCCGCGATCCTCCCCGAGGTTCTGCAGCAAGTTGGCATAGTCGACGAACAATCCGTTGAGCAGACTGTCCCTCTCATGCCCCTTACCCGGCTGCGTCACCACCCCCGACGGCTTCTCCACCACGAGCAGGTGCGAGTCCGCCAGTCGAAGCTCAAACGGAACGCTCGGATTAGGTTTAACAGAATAATCACGCATCAGATCGGCGAATCCGTGGAATAAAGGACACGCGATTCGGTCGCCCCCCGGCCAATCCGATCGCCCCAAAGCCGATCCACATGCTATCGCAATGCGCAAAGAAGTGATAGCGCCCGATTCATCCATCCATCAATCGCCGGCGCGCAATTCACCAGACAATCCGACACAAATCGTACAGCTCAAACAATAAAAGCGTCGTACATCGCCCGCTTTTTCGCACCCGTGCTCACCTTCTCGCACGCAGGCAACGACCACGAGCGACTTGGGTAAGCGTCGCGCGCCGGCGCGATGTTACGCCGGCGCGCGTCGCATCCGCGCTACGAGAGTCCGATGGTCGAAAAGATGGTGCTGATGAGGCCGCCAATCCAGCCGAACAGACTCTCGAACAGCGCCTGGAACGGTCCAAACAGATTGCTCAAATCAAAAGGCATGACTCGCTCTCCTATCTTGAGCCCGATGTCTTGGTAGGTACCCGACACGATGTCAGGCGGACGCACGAACACAAGGCATCGCCCGTGCCAGTCGCGTGTGTCCTGTAATACGCTTAAGAATCAAGGGCGAAATGACAATCACCAACCCCGCCTGGGCACACTTACCCACCGCCGTGCGCCGTTTGGGTGATGCCGCCCGATTCTTCCTGCGAAGCTCCCATTTTTCCCCAGCATCCCCGCTCGCGGCCCCGTCGCTCCTCATCGCCGATAAACCGTAAACGCCCCGACATGCCCGACCACCATCGCCCCCGCGGAGTCGAAACACTCCCGCGCCGTTGCATCATGCACAAAAACGTATGCCGCTCGATCATGCACAGTCGGCGTTGGTCGCCGTTTCCCGCACTCGACGGCCCCGACCATCGACCGCCGCGCGAAGTAACCCGCGCCCATCAACGTCACCTTGGCGTTATCACCTGCCGCCGTCACCGCCAGATACTCAGCACCTTCCGGCATGTGCTCCGTCTGCCACGCCGCCACGTCTCGCATTTCTGACAAGCGCGCCGTCGTACGCGCTCGCAGTCGATTCAGCGAGCCATGCGTCAGGTTCACCTCCGCGCTCTGCGCCACAAGCAGCACCAAAATCGCCGCCGCCACGACCGCCCGCCCCCCGCGAATCGCCCGCGACCGCGCGTACACTCCGCATGCCGCCCACACAATCCCCGCGAAGACAATCGGCAGCAGCGGCGCAACCAGTCGCGGCCCCTCATCCCACGGCCAAAGCGCCAGCATCGCCAGCGTCAAAAGCGCGGAGATTTCCACGACCGATCGATACCGAAACGCTCGAATGAGCAGCAGCACGACGACCCCGCCGCCGACTATCCACGTCGTCACGTCGCCGGTCACGCCTTCAAACGCCCGCCACCCAAGCTGATTCGGCACGATCGCCGCTCTCAGATCCGCCGGCCGCTGCGGCCCGAACTTCGCAAGCCGCTCCATCTGCAGCGCGGCGCCCGTCGCATCGGTCGCCTCGACCTCCCGCGCCGTCGTCCAGATCGTTCCATACCCGTAGCCCGCAGGTTGCGCGCTCTGTCGAAGCTGCCACATCGCATTCGGCAGGATAAACGCCGCCGCGAACAACATCGCCGCCGCCGCGCGCCGCCGCGCCGGCTGATTTCGCTGCACAAGCATCCCCCAAACCATGACCGGTGCCAGCACGACGCCCATCGACCGAATCAGCATCGCCGCCGCCGCGAGTAAGCCCCCGAGAATCGCCTCCCATCGACTCACTTCGCGCCGCAACTGCCACCGACTCGCGACCACCAGACAACCCAGCATGACCGGCAGATATGCCAACTCCGATAGCAGCATCGCCGACTGCGTAAGCAGCAGGGGGCTCGTCGCCACCAGCGCCGCCGTCAACCACGCAGGCCGCTCACCCAGGAGCGGCCGCATCAAGATCCACGTAAGCACAGCCGCCGCCGTCCAGCAGCCCAGCGACAACAAACGTATGGCCGCAAACGGCGCTTCGCCGAACACCATCAGCAGCGAAAGCAAAAGCGAATACCCCGGCGGATGCACAAGCCGACCGTCGCCGAAAGTGCCCTCTTCCCAGATCGTCCTCGCCGTTCCGAGGTATGCAAAACTATCCGGCGAAAGCCCGCACCAGTCGCCAACGGCCGGCAGCCCGACGATCAGCGTCAGGAGAACCAGTGCGAGCAGCCCGCCGACAAGCGCGCGCAACCGCTCCGCCGACGTTCCCGTTGCGCTAACAGAGCAATCGACCTGCTCCCGTAGCGACCGGTGTCCACGTCGGCCGAAGTCAACCAACCACATCGATCTGGCGATCAAGCTCCGCATTTTCCATAATTGATAGGGCGTCAGAACTTCTCGGACCGTATGTGCCACCGCCCGGTACGACGCTTCAAAAACGCGTGGTGTGCCTCCGAACAGGCAACGTTCACGAACAGGGGAGCATCGGCCTCCGGCCAGTGCAGAGCGAGTTCCATAAGGGTTTCAAAAACGCCCATCTGACGGATGCACCACACCAGACTCGCACGGAAGCCGAAAACAGTAACACGGCGCCCCTGAAACTCCCGACCCATCTCGCTCAGCCCCTTAGATGTCATCGACGCTTTCGACGGGTCTGCCCAAGCGAGAACCCGCCTCCAATGAGCGCTCAACCGCACTATCGAGACGATCATCAAGCGGATCATCAAGAATTCCGTCAAGCGGATTATCTGGAATTCAGCACCGAATGTCCCGCCAAAGTAGCGGCCGGGCGTCCCCGCCGGCCGAGGTCAACCAGCAAGTCCCCCCGCGCAATGACGCAGCAAACAAGTAAAGCATTCGTTGGCAATCATCCGGAAAAACGTAAGAGATGTAAAAAAATGCTGTGCGGCAGGTACGCCGGTTCAGTCACGAGTGTTCGGGCCGGAGAGAGGAAGGATCGTGACCAAACCGTAGGTGGCGCACCCACCGCACATCCTCTGCCTGTTAGAGTGGCAATCGCCGTGCCACCACCCGAAGGATCCATCTCGACGATCCATCCGGCCCCAACTCCGAGAATCACAAGATCGGGCACGCATTCCCGCCATTGTAGCACGATCACAAACCCGAACCGACCCAAACAACCCCGCATCAACGCTCCAGATACTCCCCGGTGCATTCCGCATCACGCGAAGTTTTCCACCGCGGCCCTGAGATATTCCGCAGATCGACCGCCGTCATCGGACGACCGCAGCGCCATCTTTCTCGGTGAAGCCCGTGACGATACCCAAACGATTTGAACATTCACGACGCACACGGATCGTGTCATTGCATCAAGTTTGCCGTGCGCTTTCATGAACACGGCCCGCCGCTTCCAGCTCCTGATCCATCCCCGGTAACCCCTGCAAGTACTGATGCTTGAACTGCTCCGAGGTTCGCGATCGCTTCCGCCGCAGCTCCCGATCGCGCTCCGTTATCACACCATCCGGCAGGACAAAAAGCTCCAACGGACCAAGCCGAAGCGTCTGCCGCTTGGATTCATACTCGTTATTCATCCGTGCCAGTGCCGTGTCCATTTCCTTCGCAAGCTCCGGCCGCTGTTCCGCCGCCGCCTGCTCCACATAAAGCCGGTAGCACGGCACTTCGCCCCATCGCGGCGCCAGCACAAAATCCACGATCTGCTCCCCATCCGCCCCTGCGCGCGCCAGTCGGCCGTCACACACCGACTCCATCGCCGCCACCACCTGATCCTCCGTCAGCTTCTCGCCGGCCATCGACGATGTATGCGCATCACGACTCAGAAACTCGATGAGCGGCGTCTCACCCAGCCGGCCGGTCACCCGAACACGGTCGCCGATGTCATAACGAAACAGCCCGCTGCCGTTCGTCAGCAGCAGGAAATACGCCTCACCCTCTCGCAGCTCATGCATCTGCAAGACACTTGGCTTCTCCGTTCCGTACTCACCAACGGGGATAAACTCAAAAAACTGCGTCGAGATCGCCAGCACCCCCGACGCCGTGGAATCCTTGATCGGGAGCGACATCCGCCCCTCGCTCGCGATCAGCCCGATGTCCCGCACCGGCACCTCGCCGAAATACTTCGGAAACTGCGAGCGATAAAGTCCCATCGTCCCGCCGGTCCAATGAGCCAGAAAGTCCATCCGCCAATAGTCCTTCGGGTACAACGTGCCGTCGCGCGAGGCGATTCGCCCGAGCCGATCCGCCGCTTCCCGGTCCGCCTTCAGCCGCGGTCGAAGCGCGTCGCGCACAGCCGATGGCACCGGAAGATCCGCCCACAGCGTGCCATCCCGTATATCACGAATGAGCCGCTCTTTATGCTCATCGCCGATTCGTGCCAGCACCAGCAGCGTCGCCGGATTCGCCGTTACCGCCCACGAGACATCACGCGGCATCGCCAGCCGCATGATCGTGTAGTACTTCGCGGTCGGGTCGTTGATCGCCGCGACGGCAGCCGGAGAGGTGTAATAGCGCCGCACCAGCTTCTTCTGCGTCGCCGCGAGCAGACCGGTAATCGCCCCGCAGGGAACGCCAGACGGCGCCGCATGGTCGTGCATCGAACTCGTCACCTGAAGAATATGCCGAAGCAGCGACGCCGGGTGATCCAGGATCGCCTGCAGCCCCCACACGTTCCAGCCGCGCCGACAATCTGCCAGCACGCTCGACGTAATGGGGATGTATTTCGGCTGATCCGTCGTCCCGCTCGTCAGGGCGAACATCAGAATCCGCTCGCCCGGTGCGAAGAGCGCGTCTACCTGTCCCTCGCGCAACTGCTCGATATAAGGCGACAGATCGGCGTAAGTGTGAATCGGGATGCGCTCGACGAAGTCCGGATAGCTGCGGATGCGATCGAATCCATGCGCGCGCCCGAACCGGCTCGGCGCCGCACGGTGAACCAGTTGAGACATCAGCCGCGACTGAACACGCCGCGCGCGATGCAGGTCGCGAAAAAAACGCCGGGAAACCGAGCCGGCATGAGTCCGCGCGATATGAGCAAGCAGTGAATCAAGAAACGATCTTTTTGCCACGCGTCGGATTGTCCCACAGCTTGAAGATGGAGTGAAGAATCAGATCGGATCGGAATCGTCGGAATTCAATCCCGCGCCAATTGTCTCGGTCTCAGGCACGCGGTCCGAAGCGCTCGCATGAATCCCAGTCGAGATCGCCGCCCGGTCGCGTATTTCGGGATTCCCGCCCACTGGAAGAAGTGGACACGACAGGTCGTCCGCCTCGGCCGCGACGAATTGACGATTCTGTACAAGCCGACCCAGCGCCGATTCCACAAACCGGCCTTCCTTGTACATATTCCCCGCGTCATCGCGATGGGCAAGATAGCGATCAAAAAACTCAACCGTCCGTCGAGCATATTCATTCGGCATCAGATCGACCGATTGATTGTGCTTCGCTCCGGCCACGATCCACAAATACTTCGGCTGAGCCGAGAGTGCATAGAGGAGCCGCGACTGCTCGACAGGGATGTAACTGTCACGTTCCCCGTGAATAAAAAGCATCGGACGCGGAAGCATCCGCGTCAGCGTCTTTCGCACCGATGGAAACGTGCAGCGAAACTTCACCCGGCACGTCAGGAACAGACACCATCGCAGAAACTGCCAGAACTCCGGCGGGTGGTTCTCATAGACGAATTTCACCTTGGCGAAAATCTTCGCCCAGCGCTGCATCAGATGCTCCAGCGTGCAATCCGATGAAAACGCCCCATCCATGACGATCGCCTTCACCGAGGTGCAGGTCTCGCTCGCCAGAATCGCCGCACACGCGCCGCGAGATATACCGAAGATGCCCATCTCAATCGGCCGACCCTGCTCTTCGAGCCACTGCTCCACAAAGGAGATCGCGCCCATCATGTCGGCCATCTCACGATCGCTCGCCCACTGCCGCGGCGTGTAGCCCTCCTCCGCAGCGCTCTCGCCATGCCCCCGGAAGTCGAACGAAAATACGTCATACCCGGCCAGGATCAGCGACCGACAATATCGCGCACAACTCAGTCGATTGCTCTTGAACTCCGGTGCAAAGAGAATCATGCCGCGACGCTCCACATTCGGCGGCGGGTGCATCAGCACGCCGCGCAATCGGATACCGTCCGTCGCGTAAAAATCCTGCTCCTTGCCCGGGATGGGTCGAAAGCCGACTTGAGGCACGGAAAGCGGAGGAAACGTATCGCTGATGATGTTCAGACAGATGCGTACATACTTCGCCAGAATCAGCGTCGGCACCACGACCAGAAGCGACAGCGTCAAAATGATCGAGGAAAGAGCCCAGTTATGGTAGATAACCGTCCAGAAGGACGAGAGCCCGTCGGCGAGGATGGTGCCCAATCCAGTCAACTGTCTGTTCCTCCGCTCGTAAGGGCGGAATTTTAAGCGAAAAATGGACCGCTGACTATATGCGGCGAAAAAAGCCGAAAAAGGGGGGGATGGCGGAAAATTCCGCGGATAAACCTGTCAGCAACGTTTGGATCGAAGTGTCCAGCTCAAGTCCGCCACATTCTTCGCGGACCTTGCAGATGCTCCGCTAAGTAACCGGCTGAAATCTACCTATCACTTGCACCCATGTTCAACCGCCTGCTCGCCTCGGTACAGGCGGCAATATCGGATTTCTACTTGAGTTGTCGCCATGATGGTCCGAATGGAGGGGCAGCGGCCGTAAACAGCAAAGCCGTTCATGAAATCCCACAACCCGCTTAGGCATCAACCAAGGGTGCCCTAGCGGTCTTCCCACCAGGCCGGGGCCCGAAAAGGCCTCGGCTTTTTTTATCCCCAACCTCGACTCGCACAGAAGCAAACAAAGAGCTTCACCACCCTCGACCCCTCGGACCCTCGGACCCTTGGCCCCTTGGCCCCTTGGCCCCTCGGTCCCCCTTTTTTGACCTTTCAACCCCGAGACCCTATCGTGTCCCCCCACACGGAAGGAGCCCTCAAGTATGAAACTCGCCTTCAGCAGTGTCGCCTGTCCCGCGTGGGACCTCGTCACCATGGTCGAAAAAGCCCGCGAGTACGGCTATCAGGGCATCGAGCTTCGCGGCCTCGAAGGTCAGATGCATCTGCCGCTCGCACCGCAGCTCGCGTCGAACCCCGCCCGCGTCGGCAAGCTCATGCACGAGGCCGGCGTCGATCTGGTATGCCTCGCCACTTCCAACGCCTTCCACATGCGCGAGCCCCGAGAGGTCGCAGAGAATCAGTCCCAGGTCCGCGAATACATCGAGCTCGCCGGCAAGCTTGGCTGCCCGTTGGTCCGCGTCTTCGGCGCCGAAGTCCCCCGCGCGAAATTCTGGATCCTCGGCCGCGAACGCCGCGAAGTCGTCCTCGGCCGCATCGCTCAGGCGATCCGCGAACTTGCCGATTTCGCCGCCGCCCACCGCGTGACCCTCCTCATCGAAAACAGCGGAGACTTCACCGACAGCGTCGCCATGTGGTACATCGTCGACGCCGCCAACTCGCCCGCCGTCCGCTGCTGCTGGAACCCCATGAACGCCCGACTCCGCGGCGAAAGACCCACCACCTCAATCCCGCGCCTCGGCGCTCGCATCGGCCTCATCCATCTCACCGACGCCAAGTTCACCGGCAGCGCCTTCGACAGCTACGTCCTCCCCGGTCAGGGCGACGTGGAACTCCCGCGACTCATCCAGCTCCTCAAAGGCATCGCCTACCGCGGCCACCTCGTCTTCGAATGGCCCAAGCTCTGGAACCCGTCCCTCGCAGACCCCGACCGCGCGCTGCCCGCCGCCGCAAAATATCTCCAAACCCTTCTCGACGAAAAAACCATCCCCATGACCGCCTACAAAGGCGACAAGTACGCCCCGCGCCAATCCCACGAACTCCTGGCTTCCCAAACCGCCTGATTGCGTGCGAGCCGATTCCACTACAATCTCCCGAGTGAACCACACCGATCGACCCATTCAACCAAGCCCCGCAACGCGCGCAAAAACGCCGCCCCCTTCATTCCGCATTCCGCATTCCGCATCCCGCATTTCTTTCAACTTTTCGACGTTTCGACGTTTCGACGTTTCAATGTTTCGACTTGTTGGCGTTTTGACGTTTCTGCATTTTGGCGTTTTCTCCCCCCAGCCCACCTTCGCAACAGAACTCCCCGCCGATACCGCCGAAGCCCGCAAGCTCCTGAAGCAGCTCGGCACGCGCTTCAGCGCCGAATACTCCCCGCACTTTACCATGATCTCCGACGCCGACCCCGCCCGCGTCGCAGACCTCCGAGTACTGGCCGAATCAACCTGTGAGGCCGTCGAGGAATTCGCCCGTCGCTTCCGACTCCCCGCGCGCCGCCCCGCTTCCAAAATGACCGTCCTCTACTTCAACACATGGGATGATTACGAACGCTACGCCGACCGCACCGGCTTCCCTGCCAGCCAATGGGTCCCCGGCTTCTTCGATCACCACACGGCACACTGCATCATGTTCAATTACGCCGATGCCGCGCTCATCCGCCGGAAGCGCGAAGAAATCGCCCGCGCCCGAAGCGAACTCCAGCCCCAGACCCCGGACGACCTCGAACCTGTCCAGCCCCCCGAAGACGCCGCCGTTCGACTCGACGCCATTGAAAAACTCACTACCCAGCTCAACGAGCTCGAACGCCAGATCAACACCACGGTCTTTCGCCACGAGCTGGCCCATCAGGTTCTTCACCACATCGGCCTCCAGCCCCCGGAGTTGTCCCGCCGCCGATGGTTCTCCGAAGGACTCGCCATGCAGTTCGAAGCGTCGGATGGCATCAACCACCACCGCCTCGCCGACTTCCTCGCCATCGACTGGGCCGCATCCGGCCTCTCCTTCCAGAAGATCGTCACGCAGCCCCGCACCGTCGGCGCCGGTTCTGAGCATTCGCCCGCCGCCTACGCCGCTGCTTGGGCACTCGTCCATTACCTCGCAAGCGAACAACCCGAGGCGTTCAGAAAGTATTTCATCGAGTCCCTCCGCGCCGATCCTTCCGATGGCCCGTCCGCCGACGCCGAGCTGCGCCTCTTTGAAAGCTTCTTCGGCCCCCTCGACAGCGCCTTCGAAAAGCAAGTCCGCGATCATCTGAAAACCCAAGCCGCAAAGATGGTCCCCTGACGCACAATCGCTAAGGAACAAAGCTCCCACCCGCTCCTCGCCAATAGCACCAAAACCGGCTTGCCGTTTGGCGACGCTCCCCCGTACCATCCCAAGTACCAGTTAAACCAGCCCGAAGCGCAAGCGAGGAAATCACTGAACCAGCCCGAAGCGCAAGCGAGGGAGCATCAACCAAAGCAACGGCAAGGAACCAACGCCCACCACATGACCAAACTCATCGATGGAAAAACAATCGCCGCAAGCATCAAGCAGCGCATCGCCGACGAGGCCGGCGCCCTCAAACGCCGCGGCCACGCACCCTGTCTCGCTGCCGTCCTCATCGGTGACGATGCCGCCGCCGCAAGCTACGCCCGCTCCCAGGCACGCCACGCCGAACAAGTCGGCATCGAGCACCGTCTCGTCGAACTGCCCGCGAAGACTTCCCCCGCGGAAGCCGCCCGCCGGATCGACGTCCTCGGCGACGACGATCACGTAAGCGGCATCATGCTCCACCTGCCCGTCCCGAAGCCGCTCGACGCCTTCACCCTCCAGCAGCGAATCCCCGCCCACAAAGACGTCGAAGGCGTCAGCCCGACAAACCTCGGCCTCCTCGCCCTCGGCCGCGAAGCCCTTGCTCCCTGCACTGCCGCCGCCGCCATGAAGTGCCTGCTTTCTGTCACTCCTGACCTCGCCGGCCGCAATGCCGTCGTCGTGGGTCGCAGCTCCATCGTCGGCAAGCCGCTCGCGATGCTCCTCCTCGCCGCCCATGCCACCGTCACGCAATGTCACACAAAAACGCGAAACCTCGCCGACCACACCCGCGCCGCGGAAATCCTCCTCGTCGCCGCCGGCGTCCCCGGTCTCATTGGCCCCGAACACGTCGTTCCCGGCACGGTCGTCATTGATGTGGGAACTCACCGCGTGACCGTCATCGATACCGAAGGCCGCGAAGTGACTCGAACGGTAGGGGACGTCCGCTTCGACGAAGTCGCCCCCCTCGCCGCCGCCATCACCCCCGTCCCAGGTGGCGTAGGCCCCGTCACCGTAGCCATGCTGCTCGAAAACACAATCCGCGCCGCCGCGCGTAAGAAGTGACCCAATGCGCGCCTACCCCCAGCGTGCGCATCATGACCTGCATTAAGCCGCCCCCAATCGGCTCCGCCGTTTAGCGAAGCAAACGAAGAACGTGTCAACAGACTCGATCTCCATTGGCGTGATCCAACACGGAGTTAGCTTCCTCGATTTCCGATTCAATATCCTCCTTGCTGACCATGGACTCAAGAATGACGGGAACACTTGACAATAAATCTGCTAGCGGTTTGTAGGCCTGTTTTGCCACATATGACATTGCAAAGTGTCTTCCTTGACTATTGACTTCGCTCATGTGAACCTGTGCGAGACGACTACCGAACTCTCTCAGAATCCGAACCGCCTCGGTCATTGTTGGGTCAACGTGCCTGGCGTGCGCAACATCGAAGCACAACTGTGCTTCTGGGAGTTCGTCGAAAATCACGCGAAGTTCTTTAGCCGTACGTCCCGTTGACTTGCGGGAATCCATGTTCTCGATGCAAAGGTGTGATTGGAGTCGTTTCCAGAGATGGAAATCGCGAATCGTGTCCGGGTGAACAACGATGTTTATCTTCAGAGCTGCTACCTGGCTCAATCGGTCAACAAGTTCTTGCTCGTTCGGGGCATCCGTCGGGGCATGAAAGGAGATATACGTGTAATGAGTCAGGTTAAGCGATGAAAGTGCCTCCAATAAGCTAGGCAGTTCCGCCCAGCGCAGCGCGGATAACTCCACCGCGTTAGCATGGCTGGACTCGAGCATGCTTAGGGCTCGTCTGAAATCGCCAAGTGCAATTGCCCCGGTCGAAAATCCAATGGGGGTCATCAAAACACTCCATATCGCTTGGCAAGTTGTGTGATCTTATCATTAGATTCAAACAACAGTAGTCTCAACGCCTCGTCAAAGTCGTCCGAATCATTTCTAGCTTTGAGAAACGCTTTATCCATGTATGCCGCTTCAGGCGAGAGACTTTCCATCGCGCTTCGCTTGGTGTTGTCCTCCAGAACTCCAAGGAAGGAGTCATACGAATCGAAGATTTTCGTTGCAAGCGACGGAGCGTAATCACGAACAATAATTGCCAACGATTCAAGTGGCGGCCGCTTGGTCCATTCTCCGAGGTGGTCAACAAGCTCTTGGGAAAGGGTCTGTTTATCACTGTTCTCACGCGGCTTGAGTGCCCACGAGAGACACATGAACAGTCCTGATACGAACAGCAGCTTGCGGGACATGCGAAGCTTGATGTTTCTCAAAGCCCAACTCTGCCTCGCACGTGCTCGGTACTTGTTTGCATAGTCAACGGCCATGGTCCGCCAGAATCGAACTACATCGTTCAGCAGAAACCGAGGCAGCTTCCGCTCTGGATTATCTGGATCGAGGAAGCTCGCATCTTCTTCTACATAGCGATAGAGTATCCCGTTCAATATGCGGTCGCGGACTTCTTTGCTTTGAGAGACCTGTACGGGGGCCGACTCCAGTAGAAGCAAGAGCCTGCGGGTCATATTCTTGTTGGTGTCCTCGTCCCCTCCGATGGCGTGAATCAACTCGTGACTGAATACAAGCCCGCCAAATAGCTCCGTCGGCCCGGGCGGCTTAAATTCCGGCGGCAATTTGCACCTGAACTCCTGGACAATCTTCAAATGCCCCGAATCGGCGCGCCCGTCAATCAGGACGGCCCAGTCAAGGTCGCTGCCCGAGGTGAACTCGTACCTTGCCAGCGATCCGAACACCACTAACGCACCTTCATCGGTGGGAAGCAGGCTGTCGGCCGGTTTCTCTAGCCCGGATATTTCATCAGTTTGCAGTTGAAAAGAAATAGAAAAAGCCTCG
>CAYLOE010000031.1:0-38394 GCA_964385225.1 uncultured Planctomycetaceae bacterium | reverse complement strand
TCGAGGCTTTTTCTATTTCTTTTCAACTGCAAACTGATGAAATATCCGGGCTAGGAATGGCAATATCGGAGGGGGCGATCCGTTTTTTCGCGTGGTTGCGAAGGGCACGTTGTGCCATGTCCTGTGTCAATTGATTTCGTTCGATCAGGGAAAAAGCGGCAGCGTAAGCGGTTACGGATTCGGAGTCTTCGCCGGCGGACTTTGCGCGGGCTGTGTTGCGGTAGACGGGACGGTGGGAGTCCGGCGGGGCGGCGTCGGCGACCGCTTCTCCTCGGCAGGCACCTCGGGCAGCTTCGGTCCCCCCACAATGATCGGTTTGGGCGGCGGTGTCTGCCCGGTTTTGACCTTCAGAATGTGGGTCCAGCCGGTCTTGAGTTCCATGGTCCCGCTGCGTTCGGACTCAACCGAGGCCGTCAGATGCAGTTCCCGGTGCAGGTTCAGGGTGTAGAGTTCGCCGCGAGCCAGATCGAACTCGACCGTCCCCTTGCAGGTCGAACGCTCGATTCGAAATTCTCGCTGCGGATTCGCACGAGCCGGCTGTCCCGGACGTGTGGTCGGCTGCGGCGCCGGCTCGAGTAATACGTCGCCCATGATTTCCACCCGGGCGATCCGCCGGTCACCGATCTTACGTACCGACTGGAGCGTGCAATTCAGCGTCGTCGAGGTTTTTCCAAAGTTTCGCAGGTCGTCTGAATAGGTTCGCGTCCATGTCTCGCCGACTTCAACCGGGGATTCCGGCATCCAGTAGGGCCCGAGATCGTGCAGCAACGACGCCAGATTTTCATTCGTCAGTTGGCACTTGGAGGCGAGCTTGCTCATCGGTCGACGGGTTGATTCTCCCGCCGGCTTTGATGGCGTGATGTTCATCCCTTCATTTCGGGAGGTTACGGGATCGAGGAAAAAGGTAACCTTGGCGCCGGTGATGCCGCCGAGTTCCCAGAGCGTCGGTGGCGGATAGACGTGCCGGACGGAATCATACGTCAAGGTGTCCTTCATCCCCTGTTCCGTCACTTCGTAACGTTCGAACTTCCACAGGATCGTGAAGAGCGGATCATCCTCGGCCTCAGGGTTCGTCGCTTGGCGCAGCGACCGGGGCATCACACGCTGGCTGATGGTCTTTCGATCCTTTATGGCAGTTGAATAGGACAAGAGCGGCGGCACGCCCCCGCTTTCGCGATACTCACTCTCGACGACGTAATAAAGCATATCGCCCGCGTTAAGGCCCAGGGTGAAGGAAATGCGGTCGTCCGATGAGGGAGTAGCTTTCTCTGCCGGTTTCGCGCTGACGCCCGTACGGTTGGGCTGCGCCGCCGACTCGGATTCCGCGGCGTCGCTCGGCGGCTGCGGGTTGGTTGATGCGCCGAGATGCGCTGACTGCGGGTTATCCGCCGCATGTACAGGTCGAGGCGGTTGCGCGCACGCCGTATTCAGCAGGAGGATCGTCACCATGCCATAGAGCGGCGTCCTCATGGTAAATGGCATGCTTCACACCACGGAGTTGAAAGGGAGGGAAACAAGCTGCGACGCTTATCATGCGCCGGCCTGCAGAGGAATCGCTGGGTCGAGCCGGCCGGTCGCAACACGGTCTTACGATCGGCTCAGCCGGAGATGGCGTCGATGGTCACCTTGAGGAGGTCCTGCCGGTGCCCCTTCTTGAGCTTGTAGCCCTTGCGGCGCTTGAACTTCACAATGTCCAGCTTCGGGCCGCGCACTTCGGCTTCGAGCTTGGCGGTCACTTTGGCGCCGTCGACCAGCGGCGCGCCGATCTTGCTCTTGGCGCCGTCGCCGAGCATCAGCACGCGGTCGAATTCGATCGTCTTGGCGGAGGGCTTGAGTTCGCGCTGCTCCACGTAGATCGTGTCGCCCTTTTCTACGCGATACTGCTTGCCGCCGTCCTCAATAATGGCATACATCTTCGTCGCAGCTCCTTCGTGGGCCATCGGTTCGGTTAATCGAGCCACCCAGTATCGCCGCATTTTGACCCGTTTGCAAGATCGCCCTGCCGAAAGGTTTACCCTCCAAGCTGACCGGGCAGCCCCTGCGGTTGGCCGCATTTTTGGCAGGACGGCCCTTAATGCCTTTAGCCAGGAGCTGTTACGGGGCGTCGAATTGATTACTTAGTATGTCGGAATATGAAGCTGCCGAATTGGGCGGGGATATTGGCAACTCGGCTTGCCCATTCCAGGTTGGATCGCGCCGGCCTTCAGGGCGTCGCGGCCGTCCCATGCGATCAAGACGCCCGTTAGAAATCCGACGTGATGGGCACCTGCCCGTCGCCGATCTTGATGACGGAATGCACGGGCAGCGCGCTGAACTTCTCTCGGCCGTTCAGAAAGCACAGCTCAATCAGAAACGCCACGCCGACAATCTCGCCGCCGAGTGAGTTGACGAGGTGGCAGCAGGCCGCCATGGTCCCGCCGGTGGCCAGCAGGTCGTCGATCATCAGCACCTTGTCGCCTTCGCCGATGGCGTCCTCGTGGATCTCCATCGCGTCGGTGCCGTATTCCAGTTGATACTCCACCTTGCGGGTTTTGTACGGCAGCTTGCCCGGCTTGCGTATGGGCACGAAGCCCGCGGAGAGATTCCGCGCGACCGCCGTGCCGAAGATGAAGCCGCGGCTCTCCGCGCCGACGACAAGATCGACGTGTTTGTCACGGAAGGGCTGCGTCAGAAATTCGACCGCCAGCGACAGTGCCGCGGGGTCGGCAAGCAGCGGCGTGATATCCTTGAAGACAATTCCCGGCTTGGGGAAGTCCTGCACGTCACGCAGAATCTTCGCCAGTCCGTTGACGCTGGGAATCGAGAGCTTGGCATGATGGGACATGAGATCGGCCTCCGATCAGACGATCGCTCTTGCAGGCAATACCTGGAGCCATCGTCCGCGGCTTATCGTTACTTAATTCATTCGCAATTCGCTTCATCGGCGCACAATGGCCGGGGCTTTTACTTTGTCAGACAGACTCGTGCAAAAGTGAGTCCTCGACAATCAGACGGAGGAAGTCGATGGATTGTACACAGGGCCATCGCCTGGCGGCAACGTCCGATCATCGTGCAGGTACGAGGATCGAACCGCCGTTTGCCAGGCCCAGGAGGCACTCGTCGGTCCGTTTTCCGAGCTGAATGCCTGATTCGGCGGAAAGCGGCTGCCCGTCAACTTGCACCACGATATCGCCCGGTGAGAGCCCGGCGCGTCCGGCCGGCGACTCATCGCCGACCATCCAGACGACGAGCGCGTGCTCCGGTAGGTTGGCCGTCTGGCGCAGGGCGCCATCCACCGCGCCAAGCACCGCGCCCCGAAAGGTGATGGATGACGATTGCGCTAGTGTCGGAGAGGAAACGGGGCGGCGTTTGACTTCAACGAGAGCCGTCTGACGTTCGGCGCCACGCAGATATTCCATCTCAACCTGCGAGCCCGGTTCGAGTGAGCCGACGACCTGAATGAATTCGTCCGCCGACGCGATGTTGCGTCCTGCCGCCGAGACCACGATGTCGCCTTCTTTCAGACCGGCTCGACGAGCGGGGCTGTCTGCTGAAACCGATGCAACGATCGCCCCTTCACCGGGAAGCAAACCGGCTTCGAGCATCTGCGCGCGTCCGAGGGAGCCGACTTCGACACCGATGTAGCCGTACTCGACGCTGCGACCTTCAAGCAGCCGGTCAATCACCTGTCGCGTGCGCGCGGCGATGGGCACGGCGAAGGCGATGCCCTCTCCGCCGCCGGCCGGCGTGCTCACCGCCGTGAGGATGCCGACCACGTTACCGCGAATGTCCAGCAGCGGACCCCCGGAGTGACCGGGCTGAATCGCCGCAGAGGTCTGAATCATGTCGCCGTAGTAACGGTCTTCCTCCTGACCGAACGTACCCGGCAAAGGTCGGGCGATGGCGCTGACCACACCCAGACTGACAGCGGCTTGTCCGTCACCCGCAAGGCCGAGCGGATTTCCCATCGCGAGGACCAGATGACCGCGGCGCAAGGAGCGAACATCACCCAGTTCCGCGGCTTGCAAACCATTGACCGTAATCTGGATGACGGCAAGGTCCGCCCTCGGGTCCGAGGCGACGTGTCGCCCGCGCAATCGCCGCCCGTCGTGCAGCGTGACATGAATCGCAAGGGCATCTGCGAGAACGTGCTGGCTGGTGAGGATCATTCCATCGGCACGGACGACGACGCCGCTGCCGGTGCTGGTCCACGAGCGCGGGTCGTGCGGTGGACCGTCCTGCATGGCGGTGGGGCTTCGATCGGTCTCAATCGCCACGACGGCAGGCGACACGCGATCAATCAGCGCGGCGAGATCATCCTGTAGGCGTGCCAGCGCCGGCTCAACTTCGGCGGCCACTTCAGCGGTCGCTCTCGTTCCATCCGTCAGGGCGCTTCGGAAAATGGACGACGGCGCGGCAGACTCGCGCAGGTCCATCGGCTCCTGTGACGCAAGCGATGCCTGAAGCGATGCGACGACACAAAGGGCGGTCCACAGGCAGCATGTCGCCGACATCCGATGGCGCGCACCGGGAGACTCCATGCCCCGTGCGTGCGCTACGGGCGGAATGGCGCGTCGTTTGGCTGATTGTGGTGAATGTTTCGTTCGCATCGTGTCGGCTCCGTCCACACACGAAGGATATCACCGCGCCCTGCCGGGCGCGCCGCCTTATTGCGGTACGTCGATCACCAGTTCCTGGCTGGCTCCCTGCCGCGCACCGGCATTGAACTTGACGATCTTCACGCCGGGGTCCACGAGGAAGATGTAACCGAATCTCCGCTCATCCGGCGATGTATCGCGCAGGATGTTCGACGTCACCTTCTTGGGTTTCGCGAGACTCCGCTCGGGCACTTCGGCGTCTGGATGGTATTGAATCTCCAGCACCATCTTGCCGTCGATCGGCGCCGCGGAATACACACCGATGGCGTAGTAATCATTGCCGTCCTCGTCCGTCAGCCGGATCTGTGCCGCGACGTTGGCGGCGTAATTCAACGCACGACCGAAAAGCGAAAGCGCGTCCTTCTTCTCCGCGCCGACCTGCACGAGCTTCTTGCCGCCGGGAACGTTGAACTCCTTGACGTCCCAGTCCGTCGGCGGCGGATCGGGAATCTCGACGAAGAAATGGCATTCGCCGAGGCGACGGCTCACGAGTGAACCCCGCACGACCGGGTCATCGCCGTTCAGCGGAAACGGCAACTCGGCATACACGCCGGTTCGAGCGGCGATGGCATCCGCCACGTGGACTGCTCCGCCCGGCGCGTCGCCGACTTTCACCTTCGGCTTGTCATCCTCCGCGTCATCCGCCCGGGCTGTTTTCTTCGTATCGTCGGGTGATGCATCCTTCGACGGCTCACGCCCGCCGGCGACGGAGGCATATTGCGGAGTTTCCTCCTTGAACATCTGCTTGGTAATTTCCACCCGTGCGCCGCGCTTGAACTCGACGAACCACGGCTGAAATTCCTCGGGAACTTCAAAGGCCACGTCAAAGCGATACCCGGCCACGAAGTCACCCGAGTCGCCGCCCTGCGAGATTCCCACTTCACGCGTTACTTCCGGGCCGAGGATCATGTCGGTCTGCGGGCTGAATTTCACGAGCCGTGTGGCCTGTCGGCTTCCGACCTTTCGCAGACCGTGGCCCATGTGGGTGTAAAGATCGGTCATGCCGCAGGCGAAATAAACCGCAGGCGTGTGCGAGGCAACGTCGTCGATCGTCGGCGGCGGGCCGATGAGTCGAAACTGCACCGGGCGAAAGCGAATCTCCGCTCCGGACTTGGCCGCCGTGCTGTTCACGCGCACGTTGAAGACGAGAAACTTGCTTCCCGGTGACATTGGTTCGACGGTCTGAAACTCCCGGGAAAGCGATTCGCCGTCGGCCCGCTGAGTGACCTCGTCAATCTGCCTTGCCTCCCAGTAGGCCAACACCTGCAAGGCGTCCTGCGGGAGAAACAACCGCTCTTCCGGCTGTGGATTGGCACGGGCAGAATACAGATCGAGCAAGAGATCGGGCTTGGCGCGGCGCAAGGAATTGTCGCCACCGAAACGCCCGTTTGAGAGCATCGTGGCAAGGCCGACCGTGAAATTGTCCGGCTTGAACCAGAAGTTCTTGAGTTCGATGCGACCGTCCGGCGCGGTGCGGACACGCTCGAAGCCGAAGATGGTCGAGCCGAGCGGCAGCATCTGGATCGCCGTCAGGGAAATGCCGACGAGAATCAGGCCGATGAAGAAGCCGAAGACACCGCCGCCGGCGCGATCCACCATGGCGGGCATGCGCACGTTGTCGGGGATCATCTTGTCCGTGAGAACGCGCAAGAGCGCGAGAGAGATCAGGAAAATGAGCATCATGGCAAGTGGAAGGCCGACGCTGGCGTCGATCGTATCGCCCCAGAGCGATTGAACCTCCTCGTGAAAGCCGAAGGCCAGCATGCAGGCGACAACGGACAGAAAGAACATGAGCAGAGCACTGAAGAAGCCCTGATAGACCCAGAACACGGTCACGAGAATCACCATCAATGCGATGACAAGCGAGAACAGCATGATCCAACTCCCCGGATGGTTGTCCGTAGTCGTGGCCGTGTGGTCATTAGGTCGCTCGAACCGCCGGCGCCGCCTGGCTTTCCTTGGTCACGCGAAGAACCTCGTTGATGCTGGTGAGACCGTCGTACACCTTGTGCAGGGCGATCTCCTGAAGGTAGAGCATGCCGCGCTTTCGCGCTTCCGTCTTCACGAGCGCGAGGGGCGTTGCCTTGGAAAGCATGGCGCGGAGATCGTCGTCGATGACCAGTACTTCAAAGACCCCTGTGCGGCCGAAGTATCCTGAGCCCTGGCAGACCGGGCAGATGATCGGGTTGCCCTGCTTGTCCACCTCGACCTCGTTGGGATTCGGCGGCCGGTAGAAGGGTCGGTTCTCGCCGAGCGGCAGGTTGGCCTTCTTCAAAATCGCCGGGTCGGGCTTGTAACCCTTCCGACATTCCATGCACAGGATGCGGACCAGCCGCTGCGACATGACCGCGAGCAGCCCCGCCGCGGCGAGCGCCGGATCACCCGCGGCCTGCACATACTTGCCCAGTGCGCTGAAGGAATCCCTCGCAGGCAGGCCGAGGTACATCTTCTTTCCCTGTTTGGCATACGTCGCGACGACCTGGGCGGTTTCAGTGTCCGCAAGGTCGGAGACCATGCAGACGTCCGGCTCCATTCGAAGGATGGAGCGAAGGCGCTTTCCGTAGCTGACCTCGCCGCCCTGGCTGTCGTACACATGCTGGGTGATGTTTTCGACTTCCTGATCTTTGCTGACCTCAAGCGTGTGTATGTTTTGGAGAAAGGCGTCGTGTTCCCGGAGCAGTGCGTATAGCGTGCTGGTGAGGCCGTTGCTCTTGGGGCCGCTGACGATGATCAGGCCCCGCGGTTGCTTGACCAGTTCCTGCATGATGGGGAGCTGCTTGGGGGTCAGGCCGATGTCGGGCAGGCGGAACTTGCTTTCCTCGGAAACGATACGAAGGATGAAGCGCTCGACAGTCGTGCTGCCGGAAGTCTTCGCCTCGACGTCCACCGACTTGTCGCCTTTGCCGCCGGCGCCGATCGCTGCTTTGAACCGACCGCTCTGGGGGCGGCGGTGTTCTTCCACGTTCATGCCGCCGATTCGCTTCAGGTGGGCGAACATCCGCGAGCCGAGGGCGCCTTCGATCGGCTCACGCAGGCGGTCCACGCCGTCCACACGATAGATGATCTTAACGGGCTGATCCGATTGATCGGCGTGGAGGTCCATTCGCACGTCGCTTGCGCGGCGCCAAATGGCATCGAACAGCAACTCCTGGACAGCGGCGTAGGCGGCGTTTTCGTCCGCATCCGTCGGCCAACTCGGGGTGGAACCATCGGCGGCTTTGATTCGCACCCGGTCCTTGGAATAACCCACGTCGGGATCGACACCGCGGTTGCCCTTGGATATTCGCTGAATGTGGGCGAGGGTCAGGACGGTCTGGCCCGGGGCGACCCGGCCATTGCGAAAGACGACGTAGATGATGGAGGCCGTACCGAACAGAACGGCGTAGAGGACCAGTCCGAGCCAGAAGAGCGGCACGAGGAGCCAGAGGATCAGTGCGGCGGCGCCGGCGCTGAAGACGAGGGCGACCCACATTCCCGCGGGGACTTTGACGCGGACCGTATCCTTTTGCACCCACGCGGAGGTGTATGCCCAGAGAATGATGCAGACGAGGTAGAGGACGATGGCGACGGGGCTGAAGTAACCGCCGGGCTGCGGGAGAGCGGCGAATAGTGGCGTTTGAAGTACGACGTTCATGGATTCGTCTGGTATGAGTTCCCTGAGGCAATTGCCCGCCGGGCTCGGCTCCGTGTCTTCCACCCGAACGTTACAGTGTGCGGTCTGTAGTCTACAGTCGGCCAATTATTATTCTATGCCGGGTCGGTTCCGGGCGAAAGCGTGACGGGGAAGGGAGGGGAAAGTCGTGAAGCGGGAGGGGGCGAAGCAGAGCTTCGCAGTCCCCGGGGGGCTGAGAATCGGTTAGAATGGCCTTAGGTATCGACGGGCAGGGAGCGCCGAACACGGACCCTAAGTCACGGATCACTGGCGACCAGCCGCTGACCACTGAGCACCAAACCATGCTGAATGAACTATTTCAACATCAGGCCGAGCTGAATCGGCGGATCGGGTTTGATCCGGAGGCCTTGCGCAAGAGGTTCGATCCGCAGACGGCGGGGGAGTGGCTCAACAACTACATCGCCGCGGCGTCGAACGAGCTGGAAGAGCTTCGCGACTGCACCTACTGGAAGCACTGGTGCCAGGAGGCCAAAGACGGCCGGCGGTTCGAACTGTTCGACCTGCAGAATGCCCGCGTGGAGGTGATCGACCTGCTTTTCTTCTGGATCTCCATGGCTCAGTGCCTCGGCCTCAGCGCCGACGACGTGATGAACCTATATCACCAGAAGCTGAAAGTGAACCAGGCCCGCCAGGACAACGGGTACTCGATGTCAGGAAAGAACGAGGAGGATAACAAGGGCATTCAACTTTGATCGCAGCATTCTTCGTGTCTCGTCGAGTACTCTTGAGTGAATTGACTCATGTCTGAAAGCCAATTCGACAAACCGACCGCACATCGTCCTGCTACGAACGACGACGAAACTTCCACGCATCTGAGCGGCGCTTCACTTCCCACGGTGATGGCAGCGCCGCACATCGACATCTCGGCGGAGTTGATTCCTGAACGAATCGGCAGCTATCGCATCCTTCGCAAGATCGGTGAAGGCGGGATGGGCAGCGTCTATGAAGCCGAGCAGGAGAACCCGCGCCGCCGTGTCGCCCTCAAGGTTATTCGTGCGGGTTTCGTTTCAACACAGGTGCTGCGTCGTTTCGAGTTGGAGGCACAGGTTCTCGGCCGCCTGCAACATCCCGGAATCGCACAGGTCTACGAGGCCGGTACAGCCGATGCAGGTCACGGGCTCCAGCCGTTTTTCGCGATGGAATACATCGACGGGTTGACCCTGCTCGATTACGTCTCGGTGCAGAAGCTCGGTACGCGTCAGCGATTGGAACTCGTCGCGAAGATTTGCGATGCCGTTCAGCATGCGCATCAAAAGGGGGTCATTCATCGCGATCTCAAACCCGGCAACATTCTGGTGGTGGATGAGGGGGCGACAACTACCGCCGCATCGATGACCGGCAGCGGTGCGATTCGTTCGACGAGCGGCTCTGCCGACGGGACGCTTTCGACCCAGCCGAAGATACTGGACTTTGGGATTGCCCGGGCGACGGATTCGGACATCCAGGTCACGACGATGCATACCGACGTCGGCCAGCTGATTGGGACGATTCCTTACATGTCACCCGAGCAGGTGTCGGGTGACCCGCAGTTGCTCGACACGCGCAGCGATGTGTACGCCCTCGGCGTCATTGCGTACGAAGTCCTCGCCGGACAACTGCCCTATGAAGTTCGCCAGAAAATCATCCCCGAGGCGGTCCGGATCATCCGCGAAGAAGATCCTTCACCGCTGAGCTCCATCAATCGCATGTTTCGCGGCGACGTGGAGACCATCGTCGCCAAGTCGCTGGAGAAAGATAAGCTACGACGCTATCAGTCCGCGGCGGAGCTGGCTGCCGACATTCGCCGCTACCTGCGCGATGAACCGATCGTCGCACGCCCGCCGTCAACCGTTTATCAGATCCGAAAATTCGCCCGACGAAACAAGACGCTCGTGGGAGGCGTGGTAGCCGTGTTCATCGTTCTGGTTGCCGGCATGGTGATCAGCACGGGACAATACCTCAAGGCCGCGGCTGCTCGTGACGAAGCCCGCCGCGAACGTGATCGCGCCGTCGAAGCGGAGAAACTCGCCGAGGAGAACTTCCGGATGGCTGGCGAGGCCGTCACGAAATACTTCACGATGGTCGGCGACAGTCCGGACCTCAAGGCGCGCGGCCTGGAAGTGCTGCGTCGCCAGCTACTGGATACGGCACGGGGGTTTTATGATCGCTTTGTACAGCAACGGGGGGACGACCCCGGCCTGCAGCGGGAACTGGCGGACGCGCTGATCAACCTCGGAAACATCGATCGTTCGATCGGCGAGTTGGATAAAGCAGAATCCGCGCAAAAGCGTGCCGGTGAGATTGGCGAAGCTTTGGCTGCACAATCGCCGACGGAGCCCTCTTACCTTCGATTGCTGGCTATCGTCCATTCGAATCTCGGTCTGATCTATGCGGATGTCAACCGCGCCGGCGAATCGGAGGCCGCGTATCGCCGCGCCATCGAGCTTGAGGAGCAACTTGCCGAGCTCGACTCACGCAACCTGGCTGATCGGTCCCGCTGGGCCAATGCGTACGATAACTTCGGTATCCTGTTGTTTGCGACTGCAAAAATCGCCGAGGCAGAGGACGTTTATCGCAAAGGCATGGCCATCCGCGAGAGAATCGTGGAAGACGATCCGCAGAACGTGTCGTATCGGAATCTACTGGTTCACAGTTACAACAACCTGTCGCAGCTTCTGGCGATGACGGGACGCGCCGCGAATGCCGAGCCATTTCTCACGAAAGCAGTGCCCATCATGCGGCAACTCGTGCATGAACATCCCAGCGTGCCCGATTATCAGCGCGTACTGGCAAGCACCTACAGCAATCTCGCGGGAGTCTACATCCTGACAGACCGGTTGGAGCAGGCACGCGAGACCTATCGTCGTTCCCTGTCAGCGCGAGAGAAGCTGGCCCGAGAGCACCCGCTCGTTCTGGAATACACGCTTGAAGTGGGAAGCGTCCACTGCAATCTTGGAGAGCTGGATACACGGTTGGGTCGAGCGGATGCCGCGCTTGCATCCTTTGCCGTGGCGATCGAGAACATGGAGCGCGTCCTGAACCGAGAACCGCGTCACGCCACTGCTCGCTACTACCTGAGCTACACGCGCTCATGGAGAGCCAGGGCCATGGCTGACCTGTCACGCTGGGAGGACGCCCTCGCGGACTGGGATCACGCAATTCAGCTCGATGACCGAAACGACCCCGTCCTGCGATCCGGTCGGGCACTTGCACTTGCACAAACGGGCGATCTGGCGGGAGCTGCCGCGGTTGCCGAGACGCTGATTGATGATAAGCGACTCGACGCGGAAGGCAGCTTTTTCCTCGCCGCGGCCTACGCGCGGATGGCAGCCCGCAGCGAGGATGAACAACGGACCGATGGGAAGTCCGGTGATAGCTCCGGCGCACGAGCCATGCAATTGCTGCAGCGCGCGGGTGATGCCGGCTACTTTCGCGACCTCGAAAACCTTCGTCGGCTCAAGCGGTCTGCTGCATTCAACGACCTGCGCACCACGGAATCCTTCCTCGGGCTGGTGCGCCAGTTCGACGCAGCGCGAAGCCCGCAGGCCGTGTTGCCGGGGGATGAGTCGCCCTGAGCGATCAATATCGCTGGCGCGTTGCTTCGGCGAGGCGCTTCAAAGCGACGACGTAGGCGGCGATTCGCATCGGGAGCTTGTCCTCCGTGGCTACGTGCTGTACCGCCTGCCACGCGGGTAGCATCTTCTTCTCCAACTCACTGTTGACGTGGGCCTCGTCCCAACGGATCTGCTGGAGATTCTGCACCCACTCGAAGTAAGAGACGGTGACGCCGCCGGCATTAACAAGGATGTCGGGGACGACCTGGACGCCGGCGCGGCGAAGAATTTCGTCGGCTTGCGGGGTGACAGGCGAGTTGGCCGCTTCGATCACGAGCTTCGCCTGAATCTGCGAGGCGTTGTGATGGTCGATGGCCGCGCCGAGCGCGGCGGGGATCAACACGTCCACCTTCTGCGTCAGGAGTTCCGCGTTGCTGATCGACTTTGCGCCGCTCATGCCGGACACGCCGCCGTTCGCCTTGAAATGTTCCAGAAGCGCCGGGATGTCGATGCCGCGCTCGTTGAAGATGCCGCCATGCACATCCGAGACGGCGACGATCTTCGCTCCCTGCTCGGCGAGGAGTCGGGCCGTCCACGAGCCGACGTTACCGAAGCCCTGAATCGCCACGCTCGCGCCCTTGAGGGAGATCTGCAAGGCCTTGCACGCCTCGCGGGTGATGAGCATGGTTCCCCGACCGGTCGCCGCTTCGCGTCCCAGACTGCCGCCGAGGTTTACCGGTTTGCCGGTGACGATCGCCGGCGTATAGCCGTGCTTCTTGCCATACTCGTCCATGATCCACGCCATCACCTGCGCGTTGGTGTTCACGTCCGGCGCGGGGATGTCGCGATAGACACCGAGGCACATATCGATCTTCTGCGTGAGGCCGCGGGTGAGCGCCTGGAGTTCGCGTCGCGACATCGTCGTCGGGTCGCAGGTGACGCCGCCCTTGGCCCCGCCGAAGGGAATGTCCACCAGCGCCGTCTTCCAGGTCATGAGCGCCGCAAGCGAGCGCACTTCGTTCAGGTCCACCTCGGGATGAAACCGCAGGCCGCCCTTGTACGGTCCGCGCACCGCGTTGTGCTGGACGCGATATCCGTGGAACAGCTCAAGATGCCCGTCGTCCATGCGGACGGGAATCTGCACGATCATCTCGCGATACGGCGTACGCAGGAGCATCTGGATGTCCTGCTCGAGTTTCATGTGATCCGCCGCGGCCTGGAATTGCTCGTCGGTGATCTGGTTGAAATTGATGTGATGCGCCGGCGGCTTTGTTTCGTGGGTCTGATGCGAGCGGTCGAGAATGTCTGTCTTCGCCTGCTTGTGAGTTCTCGGAGGAAGTGTCACGGTCGACATGGAAGCATCCTTCTGCTAAAGCCCCGCTCGCACCCGAAGTCCCCGACTCACGATCTGCGGCGCGTTCCATCGTTCATCGCATGTCCCGAGTCACAACTTGATATGTCTGTGGCGCGTCTGATAAGCGACGCGCAGGCAGCGAATCCCGATGCCGTCAGTCTGCTTCGATCGCAGCGGCGGTGCGATATGCGAAGTTATTGGAGCTGGAGGTAACGGAGATCGGTCAGCTACCGTCGGCCGCCAATCGCCGATACAGGTCCCGATATCTCGGCGTGACGACGGACCAGTCATATCGTGATCGTGCCAGCTCTTTGGCACATTCGCCCATCCGGCGCAGGGCGTCGTCCGGTAGGTTCACCATCTCCCGAAGGGCCGAGGCGATGGCCTGCTGATTCGACGGCACGACGCGGCCCGCCCCCGTTTCCTGAACTTCCGGCATATTGCACGCCGTTGAAATCAGCACCGGCAGCCCCGCCGCCAGCGACTCCAGAATGGACATCGAGAGCCCCTCGCTCATGCTCGGTTGCAGCAGCAGACTCGATCGACCCAGGAGCGCGAGCACATCCTCGCGCGGGAGCATGCCCGTAAATGTCACGCGATCCGCCGCCCCCTTGCGCGCGACGGCGGCCTCGATCATGGAACGCATACCCATCGAATCCGGCCCTGCGATGACGAGGTGCCAATCCTTCGCCAGCGAGAAGAGATCGAAGCAGGCCTTCATGCCCGCGGCGATGCCCTTCTGCGTTGAGATGCGGCCCAGCATCAACATCAATCGCCTGTCTTGCCATTGCGGGAATCTCGCTTCGAGACTCGCAGCACTGGGCAGCTTGTCGAACTCCGCGATGTGCAGCCCATTCGGGATGACGACGATCTGATCGTTGAAACCGAGTGACCGGATCGCCCGGGCCTCGCCTTCCGCCAGCGCGTGAAGACAGGCGGCGCGGCGAAGATTGCGATGCTCGAACAGCCAGCCGGCGAGTTGCTTCTTCCAGCGATGATGTTCCCACGCCCAGGGCATCATCATGCTGTGCGGCGTGATGACGTAGGACCGTCCGGCCTTTCGCGCCGCCTTGCCCGTCGAGCGGTTCTGGCCGGTCCACAAGCCGTGCAGGTGCACCACGTCGGCCTCGCGGATCAAATCGCCGATGCGCGAGTCAAATTCCGACGAACTCCCAAGACGTGACGAATCCGGCGCGGGGAAGGTCAGTACCTCCACACCGGTTACATCGGGTGCGCTGCCATATCGCCCGCCGGCCAGTGTGGCAATTCGGCAGTGGTCTCCCGCCGCGGCAAGCTGCGTCGCCAGCATCGGCAGTACGCGAGCAATGCCTCCCCAGGCGGGATCAAGCGATTGAACAACATGCAGAATCTTCATGGGGCGAGTAGCGTAGCTAAGAATCCGTGTCGCCGCGAGGGGTGAGAAACAGCAGGCAGTGGGCAGTGGCTCGTGGTCCGTGATCAGCGTTTAGTGAATCCGACGGATTGCATTCCGTCGGATTCGGAACTCCCATTCTCGGCGTTTTGACTTTTCAACGTTTTGACGTTTCCCTTCGGTTATGTGCGGCATCGCCGGTTACCTTCGTCCGGATGGTCTGATGGATGCGTCCATCCTTCGCGAGATGATCGCGCGCCTCCGCCATCGCGGTCCCGACGGTGACGGCTCATGGACGAGTGCGGCTGACGGCGTGGCCCTCGGTCATACGCGGCTGAAGGTTCAGGACCTCTCGCATGCGGCCGACCAGCCGATGCACAGCGCCGACGGCAAGGTCGCGTTGGTCTACAACGGCGAGATTTACAATTTCCGCGAACTGCGCGACGAACTGCACGCCGAGGGCGCCTCGTTTAAGTCCACCGGCGATACGGAGGTGCTGCTCGAACTGTGCCGTCGTGACCCGGACCTCGCTTTTCTCCCGCGGCTCAATGGCATGTTCGCCTTCGCCGTCTGGCATGCCGCCCGCCGCACGCTCACGCTCGTCCGCGATCGCACAGGCGTCAAGCCGCTTCTCTATTGTGTGGCGCCGGCTTCCAGCCGGCATGCCAATCTGCTCGCCTTCGCCTCGGAGATGCACGCCCTGCGACCGGCGATGTCCGACCTGTCCATCGACCCGGCGGCCGTCATGCAACTGCTTACCCTCGGATTCACCGTTGCCCCACGCACGATCTTCCACGGCGTCCACAAGCTCCGTCCCGGTCATCTGCTGCGCTACCAGGCCGGAGAAGTTCACATGCAGCGCTGGTCGCCGCCGCTGCGTACGACAAGCCACGGCACGCCCGACCACGGCTTGCCGTCTGGCGACACGGGGACCGCGAAGCTCTGCTTCGCTTCGAGCATTCCCGACGCCTGCCGACAAATCCGCGACTGTTTCGCCGACGCCGTCCAGCGCCGCCTGCTTGCCGACGTACCGGTCGGCGTCTTCCTCTCCGGCGGGATCGACTCGGCAATCGTCACCGCCGTCGCCGCACGGGTAGCGGACCACCGCGTCAAGACCTTCAGCGTCTCCTTCCCCGGTGAACCGTTTTATGACGAGAGCAAGTATGCGTGCGCGGTTGCGGAGATGCACGGCACGGATCACACGGTCTTGCCGCTGTCCATCCGCGAGGTGCAGGAGATCATCCCCACGGTGCAGGCACACATCGGTGAACCCTTCGCCGACAGCTCCGTGTTGCCGACGTATCTGCTTTCGCGCCTGACGCGGCAGCATGTCACCGTGGCCCTATCCGGCGACGGGGCCGACGAACTCTTCGCCGGCTACAACCGCTACGCCGCAGCGACGCTCAACGCGAGATTCGGCTGGCTGGCGCGGACGCCGCTTTACCGCCCGTTGCGCCGCATGATCGAGCGCCTGCCCGCGCGGCGCGAGACGCGGCTGGGTGGAATTTTCTCGCAGGCCAAGCGAGCGATCCGCTCGATGGACCCCCGCCTGCCGCACCGCCAGGCCAACTGGATGCGCACGAGCGACGACCGCACACTGGCTCGACTGCTGCATGATCCGTCACAGTGCGATGCGCACGTGGAAGAAATCGCCCAATTACTCTGGAGCTACCGCGATGGCACGGCGGACCGTACGCATTCATCGAGGCCGCTTTATATGTCGAATCTCGGAGGTGGTCTGCTCCCCTCTGATTCCGCATTCCGCAGTCCGCATTCCGCGCTTGCCGACGATCTCAACTTCCATCTCGCCGTTGAATGGCAGCTTTCGCTCCCCGACGACATGCTCACGAAGATCGACCTCGCCTCGATGGCCCACGGCCTCGAAGTCCGCTCGCCGTTTCTTGACTATCGCCTTGCAGATCTCGTCTTTCCGATGCCCTGGCAATGGAAGCTTCGCGGCTGGCGGAAGAAGCACCTGCTGATCGAAGCATTCAAGGAAGACCTGCCGCCGCTCCTGCACAACCGCCCCAAGAAGGGTTTTGAAGTGCCCGTCGGTTCCTGGCTGCGCGGCCCGCTCTACGATTGGGCTCGCGACCTCATCGCGTCGGACCGCTGCTTCTTCGACACGCTGCTCTCGCGCGAGGGCGCTTTGGCCACCCTCGACGACCACGCCGCCGGTCGCGCCGATCACAACTTCTGTCTGTGGGCGCTCGTGTCGCTCCTGGCATGGCAACAGGCGCACGCGGCGGGTATCTGTTCGGTATGATGCCTTGCTCCGGCATATAATGCCGTTGAGAATTCAATCGTTTGAACTTCAGGCGGCGAGCGTGTCATGGCCCAGCGCATCGGACTCTACGGCGGCAGCTTTGATCCGATCCACTTCGGACATCTCATCTCCGCGCGCAGTCTGGCCGAGCGGCTGGCGCTGGATCGGGTCGTTCTCATTCCCTCGCCGCGGCCGCCCCACAAGCTGGACTCGGAGATGACAGATGCACGGCACCGTCTGGCGATGGCCCGCCTCGCGATCGAGGGCAATCCGCTCTTTGAAGTCTCCGACGTCGAACTGCATCGCGCCGGGCCGAGCTACACCTTCGATACCGTGACGCAGTTTCGCCGCGATCACGGACAGGTCGACGACCTGTGCTGGTTCATCGGGGCGGATTCGCTGCCGGAGTTGCCGACCTGGTATCGCATCGGCGAGTTGGTGCAGGTGGTCCGCATCGTGACCGCAGCCCGGCCCGGCTGGACGCGTCCCCATCCCTCGATCCTGGCCGCCGCGGTCGGCGAGGAGGCCGCAGCGCGACTGCTGCAGGATTGCATCGAGACCCCGCGGATCGACATCAGCGCGACGGAAATCCGCGGTAGAGTGCGTAGCAAACGGCCCATACACTATCTGGTACCGGAGAGTGTAAGGTCCTATATTGCATCAAACCGCCTCTACGCGGGCTGAGAATCGGCGGATCATCACCTCGTAAATACCGATGGCAGACTCCCTACTCATGAATTTCTCGGACCCTCAAGATTCTAGCTGGTATACGGTTACGGTCGGTTGACGCACCGGTATGCGGAGTGTACGCTTTTTCATGAAGTGGTCCGTTTTTTGCCCTGAAAGAGCCAGTGAGGTCTGAGGGGCAAAGGGGTCTAGGCGCGGTGCCCGTACGCGGACATGGTTGGAGCAAACCGTTAACGTCCTGCCTGTACTGGTTATCAGCACGATTTCGCCGTTGCAATGGGTGAACTTGGCTAACGCCCGGTAGAACCGGGACCGATGAAAGATGAGGAGGCGTCCCTTTTTTCGAGGGTGAGCGCTGTGCCCGGGACGATGTATTCCCCGGTCGAGTGTGCTTCCCGGTGGCCTCCTGAAGGACAAGTATCCTGATGCCCAACGATCCCAAACAGTTTACCCAGCGAAGAATTCAGCTCGTGGTCGGCATGGTCCTCGCCGGCTTTCTTTACTTGCAGTTTGCATTGAGCGACGAGAACGAAGTCGTGCTTCATCCTCGCACGCCGATTGTCATGGCGGCGATGGTCGCCCAGGACCCCTTTGAAAAACTCATTCGCCACGACCCGCTCCAGGCCCTCAAAGAGGCCCGCGAGCGCCATGCCCGACAGGTCAGGGAATATCGCTGCACACTCGTCAAACAGGAACTTCTACCTTCCGGCATGAGCGAGGAACAGGAGATCGATGTCCTGCACCGCATCGAGCCCTACAGCGTCGTCTTTCACTGGCGGCGCAATCCCGGTCTGGCCGAGCGGGTGATCTACGTGAAGGATCGATGGGTCGATGCCGACGCTTCGCCGGAGGAGCGCGATCTGGCTCTCTGTCAGCCCGGAGCAGTCGCCCGACTGCTGCTCAAGAGCATCAAGCAGCCGATTCACGGCAAGCTGGCGAAGAAGACTTCGCGGCGCTTCATCGACGAATTCGGCTTTAACAAGGCCCTCAGTCTGCTCATCAGGTTCTGCGACATCGCCGAGAGCAAGGGCGAGTTGCAGCTTGATTACTGCGGCGAGTCTCGCTTCGACGGCCGACCGGTCTGGGTCATCCGACGAACCCTGCCCTACAGCGGTGAGGGCGGCTTCTATCCCGATCGCATCGCCGAGGTCTTCATCGACAAGGAATATCGCGTGCCCGTCGCCGTGTATTGTTATGCCGATGATTCGCGCGAGCCGCGTAGCTTGTTGGCCAAGTACGAGTATCGCAACATCCGCTTCGATGCCAATCTGAGCGACGACGATTTCGACCCCGCCACCTACGGCATGTAGTTTCGCGTCGCCCTTCCTACCCAGCGTAAGGTTTCAACCCTTCGTACGGATTGTGCCCGCCGAATTTGGGCAGCACAAACGCCGCGATTCCCATCAACAGCGAGATCAGGCCGATCAACCCGAGCGCCAGCTTCGTTGAGGGTGAAAATCCCGCGAACGGCCGGTCGAGCAGAATGAACAAACGCACGAAGTTGTTCGGAACCGCCACGACGACATTGCGAAGCGTCATCGCCAACGACCTCCCGATGCGAACAGAGAGCGGTTTTGGGCCTGCCTCAGCGGGTACTTCGGTTACCTCCGCAACGGGTGTTTCCGCTTCGCCAGTCGGACCGCGAAGCACTGCTTTGTCAATTGGACCGCGAAGCTCCGCTTCGACTTGACCGCGAAGCTCTACTTCGCCCCGCCGCCCATCCAGCGTCATCGCCGGCGACGCGTCGTCTTCGATCGTTGCGGTTTCGGATGTCGGCAGCGCCGCATCCGATTCGGCCTGGATCAACAATTCATCATTCGTGGCGTCCGCCTCGCGGGCGCCCGTGGGAGACGGTTCAACTCCGACGGCCTGCTCAATCTCCTCGACCTGCACCGTGGCCATCTCCACCGCAGTCAGCGCGTCCGGCGCTTCGGGCGCTGGGCTAAATCGCCCCTCTTTCGTCAGCGATTCGTCTTCGGATGCCCCAACCGTGCCCGCGATCTCAGAGACGAGCGACTCCGCCTCCGTGAGGAGGCGTTCGATCTCGTCCTTGCCGAGGGCGAGGGGTGCATCATCCGGCGGTGGAATGTTTCCTGCTTCGCTCATGGTCTTTAGGGCGCGCAAAATCGGCGCGATGCTCCAATCGGTCGTTAACTTTATCGGCCCCGCCTGCCGTGCATGCTTAGAAGACCTTCGTCTGTGCGGCGTTTTCCATCGCCGGACTCGTCTTGTCACCCGCGCGCCGCGCAGGGATCATGCTCCCGATGGCCATTCGAAGGTTTCATGTGGACGATCTCAACGCCCCGCTCGTCAGGGTCACCGGCGACCAGGCCCTTCACGCCCTGAAGGTGCTGCGGCTCGGGACGGGCGATCGAGTGGTCCTTTTTGACGGTGCCGGCGGCGAGGCGCTCGGTCAGATCAAATTGACCGAACGAAACGTGTTCGAAGTTGAGATCGTCGAACGACATGCCTCCTCCGAGCCGATGGTCGAGCGATTGATCCTCGCGGTTTGCACTCCCAAGGGCGAACGCGCCGATTGGATGATCGAAAAATGTGCGGAACTCGGCGTCAGCGAACTGATTCCCCTGCGATGCGAGCGAAGCCAGGTCCATCCCGGCGAGGGCAAACTCGATCGCTGGCGGCGCAAAGCCGTCGAGGCCGCCAAGCAATCGAGACAGGCCGTCACCATGCACATCGCGGAACTGCAAACTCTGGAAGTCGTCCTTGGGCAACACGCTCACGACGCGGTCGTTTACTTCGGTGACGCGCAGCCCTCCGCACCGACGCTCGCCAAGTCATTGGCCGACACGGCGGCCGGTGGCGCGAGCAATCGCGAAGGCGCCGGTTCGCTGGTCCCGCGGGCGACGTTGATGGTCATCGGCCCGGAAGGAGGGCTGACGGATGATGAGCAATCGATGATGGTTCAAGCAGGCGGTCGAGGTGTGCGCCTTGCGGGGTCGATCCTGCGGATCGAGACAGCGGCCGTAGCGGCGGCGGCGCAGTGGGCGGCTGCGGTACTTGAGTGAAGTGAGCGCGTCATACCTGTTGGGTGGCCAGCAGGGATGCGAATTCGGCGGCGGAAGGTGCGTCCTTGATCGTCCGAGCGGGGACGCCGACGACAGTCGTCATCGGTTCCACGTCCTGGGTTACCACGGCGCCGGCTCCGACGACGGCCTCGAATCCGATTCGGACATTCTGCACGACGGTTGCGCCGATTCCGACGAACGCACCGCTCTCGACGACGACGTGGCCCGCAAGACGCACGCCGGGGCAGATGTGAACGCTCGTGCCGATCATTGTTTCGTGATCCACGATGCAGCCGGTGTTGAGGATGGCATAGTCGCCGATCTGGCAATGGGCACAGACGAGCGCGCCGGCGGCGATGACCACGCCCTTACCGATGCTCGCATTGCTGGCGAGCTGCGCCGAGGAGTGGACCGCGCTGATCAGTTCCAACTCGCCCCGCTCAACAACATCCCCCAGTTCACGCCGCACCCCGTTATCCCCGATCGCCACAACCGCCCCGCGAACCCCGTGGCCTCGCACTTCGCTCAAGCTCTCCAGGCCCCCCAGAACCGGCAAGCCATCCACGCGCCGCCCATGCAGGCCCTTGTTGTTATCCAGAAACCCCACCGGCTTGTACGTCTTCGACTGCCGCAGGATGTCGAGCACCACGCGACCATGACCGCCGGCGCCGAGGATGATGACTTCCATAATACTTCTCCTCGAATCCCCGGTCCCAGAGGTCAGCCATCACATCGCCGCCGCGTATCCGCGCACTCGGCCATGACTCCACCGCCGTGTTCAACTGTCTTCTCAATGCCTATCGGCGTGGCATCGCAAGCTGCTGAAACCTGCAAAGTGCCAATCCAATCCCCCATCGGCCAATCCTGCGCCTCGCCGCAACTCCGCATTCTCACTCCCCACGCCCTCCGCTCACGCCATGTGCGCCCGTGCCCCCGCGCCATCCCTGCGCCCTCCTCTTTCTTCCCTCCTCCCTCCCCGCCTTGCGTATCAGGATTGATCGCTGTCCCCACCCCGCCCGCACATTTCATCGAGCCCCCGAGCGTGCGAACTTATCGGTCGAAGCAGGTATTCTTTGCGCGTCACGGAGCGAGAAATGCGCGCCGCCATGCCGCCTGCAAGCCGCTGGATATTGCTTTTATTGGAGCCGGCAAGTGTCGATAACAGCGAGCGGGACGAGTCGATCATCGCATCGCCCCTATGGACCGCGAAGCCTATGGACCGCGAAGCCATGGACCGCGAAGCCGGGTACCGCGAAGTTATGGACCGCGACGTTCTACTTCGCCTTTGTCTCGGGTACCGCGAAGTTCTACTTCGCCTCTGCCCCAGGGACAGCGAAGTTCTACTTCGCCCCATGTAACAAGGAGCGCCCAACGTGTCCGACTTCATGAACACCTTGTCCTTGTCATCCATCGCCGCGTCATCGCCGTCGCCGCGTCGCCGAGGAGAGACTTCAGTGTCACACCATAGGCACGATCTTCAAGCGTATCACGCGTATCAATCGCACCCCGCGCATCACAGCACCGCGCACCACGCGTACCGTCTTCGCCGATCGGTCATCGGCTGCCTGGTGCTTCTCATCGCTGCATCCGGCGGCTGCAAGCCCGGCGGCGAAAGCGCCCAATGGCTGATCAACGGCCTGCTCGATCCCACGCAGCAGGGGCAATTCCTCAAGCCGCGCCGCAACGAGATTCGGGCGTCGCTGTCCATTCTGGAAGAACCCATCGGCATCCAGGATGCCGACGAACCGCGTCGCGAAGACCTCGCCGTCGAGATGCGAGACCACCGGATCATTCCCGGCGACGTGCTGTCCGTCTCCATCTTTGAACTGCTCGTTCCCGGTCAGGCATCCACCCTTCAATTGCTGGTCAGCACGTCGGGCTTCGAATCGCTGCCCACGCTGGGCCGTGTCCGCATCGCCGGCTTCACCCTGAGCGAGCTGGAGATGGAGCTCAAGGAGCGGCTCCGCGAGGCCGACATTCTGCCCGATCCCGAAGTCCAGGTCTCGCTGCTGTCATCCCGCGGCACAAGATTCTCGATCATGGGAAGCGTCCCGCGCGCCGGTTCGTACGAAGTGCCCCATCCCGACTACCGACTGCTCCAGGCCCTCGCGGATGCCGGCGGCGTGTCACCCGCCATTCAAAAGCTCTACGTCTTCCGCAAAGGCGCCGGCGTGATGAACGACGAGGCCTTGCCGAACGGAGCCGGCGCGATGCCGGAGTCCCCCTCGCCGGGCGGTTTCACCTTTGACAATCATTCTCCCCCCATGCTCACGGATGTTTCCAGCGGCGCATCAAGCGCCCCGTCATCAAGCGCCCCGTCATCGAGCGCCCCGTCATCGAGCGCCCCGTCCACGTTGCCTGCAACGAGTCCGACCGAGTCGCAGCCCGTGATGGAGGAGATGACGCGGATCGAGTCGTCGCAGCGTGACGCCGCGCCCACGTCACAAAGTTTGCCGTCAGAGACGCGCACGATGGAGACGCCCGCGCCGACGGGGAGCACCGGCGTCGACGAACTGGAAATCCTCGAGCGCGGCCCCACGGTCCCCGAGCAGGCCATCATCTGGGATCCCGATAAGGGATGGGTCATCACCCCCACCGATCCTGCCGCCAACGCATCCAAGTCAGCGCCCTCCGGTTCCGCCAGCTCGCCCTCCGGCCCCGGCACATCCCCTGCCGGCCCCGGAAGCGGCTCCGTCTGGCCAACGGACGACGACACGGAACTTGCCTCACCGGTGCGAATTATCGAGATCCCCGTTAAGGAGTTGCTTGCCGGCGATCCGCGTTACAATATCGTGATACGCCCGTTTGACCTGATCACCATCCCGCCGGGCGCGGTGGGTGAGTTCTACATGATGGGCAATATTGCTCGCCCGGGTGCCTATGATATCACCGGCCGAAGAATGACCGTGAAAGAGGCGATCGCGTCCGCGGGGGGTTTTGGACCTTTGGCCTGGCCTTCGCGAGCCGATCTGATTCGACGAATCAGCCAGGATGAAGAACAGATCATCCAGCTTGACCTGGACGCGATCTTCGCGGGTAACGCCCCGGATTTTTATCTTCGGCCGAACGACATCGTGAATATCGGAACGACGGCAGCGGCGCCGTTCCTGGCGGTCGTGCGCAATGCCTTCCGATTCAGCTACGGCCTTGGGTTTGTCTATGACCGAAACTTCGCGGATGTGGATACCTTCCAGGCTCGCCTCTCGGCGCGCCAGTTTGATAACCAGGTTCGCACCCAGCAGGGTCGACCGATACGAAATTTTAGTCCGTAATAACCAGGGGATGAGTGTCGTGCGTGGCGACATGAGTGCGCGGATGGGCCGAACCGCGCGGCGAGCATGTCTTTCGCCGCCCCGCGCTACGCAGGTGCCGGATGGCTTACTGCGGACGGCGAAATACACAGGGTGATGCGCGTGGAATCCGGTGGTGTCCAGTCCGTTCAGTCGGCGGAGGAGTCTCCGGTGGCGTACGCGCCCGATCAGGGAGGTGCGGGCGTCTCACCCGCTGAACCAGCGCGCCGGGATTCCATGCGCCGCAAGCGAGTTGAGTCCAATCTTCCGCGCTGGCGCGACGTGCTGGGCTGGCAGGGCATCCTGCTGATCCTGATCCTCTTCGGACTTTTCGCCTGGCTTTATCAGAATCAGTTCTATCGCTTGATTCGAATGTGGCAGAACCCGGACTGGTCCCACGGGTTTCTGATTCCGTTCTTCTGCCTCTACATGCTGAACACCAAAAAGGCGGAGCTGCTGACCGGCGAACATCGAGGGTCGCTGGCCGGGCTTGCCTTCATCATCAGCGGCGTCCTCATCTACGCCTATTTTCTCTACGCGAAGGTCGGTTATCCGCAGGACCTGTCCATGATCGTCGTCCTGCTGGGCCTGGTCCTGCTCCTCCGGGGCTGGCGGGCCCTGCGATTGTCCCTGTTTCCAATCCTCTTCTTCATTCTGGCTATTCCGCCGCCGGATCGGGTTTATAAGGCCGTGACCCATCCCCTCCAGCAGATCGCAGCAAAGGCGGCTACCTGGGTCTTAAACATGATTCCGGGGGCCGAAGTCGAACAAGGCGGCATCAACATTGCGTACTACATGAGAGGCGGTCGCGATGGGATGTTCACCGTCGCGGGTGCGTGCAGCGGCATGCGATCGCTGATGGCCTTTGCCGCGCTGGGGCTGGCGATGGCCTATTTTACGCCGAGACCGGCCTGGCAACGGGTCGCGATGGCGATCTTCGTGTTTCCCGTCGCGCTGTTTTGCAACGTGATGCGGGTCATCATCACGGGGGCGTTTCAGATGTACGATCACGGGAACCTGGCGAGCGGTACGCCGCACACGGTGCTCGGGCTCTTCATGTTTGCGCTGGGCTTCGTTATTTACATGACGATTCTCTGGGTGATGGACAACCTGTTCGTCGAGTCGCCCGAAAGTTCGACGTCAGGTGACAAGAATGCGGGAGCAGCCACATGAGAGCGGAACCCTGGCAGCGGATACATGTGGTTCTCGCCATCGCGGTGTTGGGGGGCAGCGCCGCGTTGATGCAGGCGGCGCAGGTCAAGGGCTGGTTGCAGATTATCAAGAAGCCCCTGCCGGTGCGGAAGTCCCTCGACGACTTCGACCGCAGCCAGATCGCTCCGTACACGCTGGTCACGTCGGAGAGGTTTCCCCCGGAGATGGAAGAAGACCTCGGCACCCGTGAATACCTGAACTGGCTTGTCAAAGAACCGACGACCCCGCCTTACCGTGGTCGCCACATGAACCTCGCCGTTACCTATTACACGGGCGTCGTGGATCAGGTTCCGCACGTAGCGGAAGAGTGCATGACGCAGGGCGCGTTTTCGCTGGATACCGACCGCGTCGTGGACCTTGAACTTCCCAGCATCGGCCGCGCCATACCGATCCGGCGACAGACGTACTTCCCGCCGCGCGACATGACCTTGAAGATTTTCGTCTATTACACGATCAGCGTGAACGGCGATTTCTACGCCACACGCACGCCCGCCCGCCGGCGGATGGCCGACTGGTCCGACACGCATCTCTACTATTCCAAAGTCGAGATTTCCTTTCGAGGGTCTGCAAACGCGGACTCGGATGAGCTGGACGCCCGCGCGGCCGAATTGTTCGACCGCGTCATCGGCGAACTTTTCAAGACACATTGGCCGATCCCCGGCTCGGAAAAGGGCGGCCCCCCTCCCGCCGGCCAGGCGCAGGGGCATGACGCCCGGCCTGCCATGCAACAGCGCGAGGATCGGGTATAATTCCGACCGCGTCCGAGAGTCGGGGCGCGATGACGGCGCGCGAAGTTCGCGCGGCCGATGGAAAGTCGTTGGTTGACCACGAGCTGGACCAGACGGAAGGCACGGAGCTATGGCCAAGAAACTCAATCGAAACCTCGTCGGCATTCTTACTCTTGTCTGCATGTTGCTACTGGCGGTGGCGGGCTTCGCATTGCTGGCGAATCTGCCCGGCCAGGACCCCACGATCTATGCGGAAGACGCCAGGAAGCACGAGGAAAACGGCGAATACGACCTCGCGGCGCAGACCTACTATCGAGCATATCAGCGGGATGCCGCCAAGAATCCGGAATACCTGATCAAAGCGGCACACTGCCAGCTGGAAGTCGGGAAGATTGCCGTTGCCCGTGAGCTTCTGCGAACCGCCCTGGTTCGTAACTCAACGCTTCGCGCGGCCCTGGAGATGGTGACGGATCTTGAGTTCGAGATCGCCCAGAAGTTCGGTTCGAACCTTCAGTGGAATCGTGTGCTGGCCGAGGCCAAGAAGCTGTCGGAAGTCGATACCAGTTCGGTCCTGGCGCACCACGCGATGGGGGCTTCCTACTTTCAGCTTCAGGGCGAGGACGATCGCTTCAAGCAGCTCGGCGAAGCGGCCTTGAAGAAGGCCCTCGAACTGGATCCGACCAATGCCAAGGTCGTGGACATCCTCGCGCGGCAGTGGTGGGCCGACGCCGAGCGCGCTCGGTCGGCCGGGCGAATCGAACAGGCAGACGAGATCGTGCAGGAGCGAGACAATCTGGTCGCAACCACGCTTGAGAAATGCCGCAGCGCCGCTCCGGATCGAGTGCCTCAACTTCAACAGCTTCAGGCGGTCTTCAAGATCGTCGCCAGAAAGACGGACGAGGGCATCGCGGACCTGACGAAACTGGCCGATGCGGAAACCAAGAGCGTCGACGCGCATCGCATGTTGGCCCAGATCTACGGCGGCACACTGGCCGGGCTCGTACCACAGGACCTGCCAAAGGCCGAATCGCTCTACAAGCGAGCGTTGCAGATCGATCCCAGCGCGGCCGAGGTTTATCTGGAACTTGGCAACGTCTACAAGCGTCAGCAGGAAGCGGAAGAGGACCCCGCGAAACGCGCCGAAATCAAAGCGAAGGAAGCCGCCCTCTATCGGGAGGGTCTGGAGCGCGTTCCCCGAACCACGCACTTCCGCAAATTTGCCAACAATCTTGCGCGCGTCAATTTCTTCACCGAGCTGTTCCTGGGTGATCTCGCGCAGGCCGAACTGGCGGAGAACGACACGGTACGAAAGGAAGCGATTGCACGAGCGGAGAGTTGGGTCGAGAAGCTGAAGCTGGAAGCCGATCCGAATTCGCTCGAGGTCAAGTTCCTCGTCGCCAACCTGCATGCCGCGCGCGACGAACTCGTCGAAGCCACGCGCGAGGCGGAAGCCGCCGAGCGTCTGGCCGGCACGCGCAATCACATAGGCATCCAGGTGCTGCTCGCGGAACTCTACGCGCGACAGCGGCAATGGGGATCCGCCGAGGGCGCCTTGAAGAAGTGCATCGCGATGAACCCCGACGCGACGCCCCTGATTCTACGGCTGGCCCAGGTCTATCTTCGCCAGAACAAGGCGACCGAGGCGCTGGCGCTTCTCAAGCCCACGGACCTGGGTCCGCGCGGCGATTATCTTCGCACCAATCCGTTTGCCTCGCGGCTTCGTGCCGAGGCCCTGCGCCAGTTGGAGCAGTACGACCAGGCCCTCGAGGAAAGTAAGCGAGCGGGCATCTCAACCTCCGACGACGAGCTGCGCAATGCCCAGCTGCTCATGATGAACGACAAGTTCAGCGAAGCCGAGACGAAACTCAAGGCATTACTGGATGCCGAACCGGGGAACGTCGGGGTCATTCGCGCCATGGCGAAGCTCTACAAGGACACGAATCGCCTGACGGAAGCGAGATCGCTCGTGAAGTCGGCCCTCACCCGATCGCCGGATAATCGCGTGCTCAAGTTGATGGACCTCGATCTCATGGACGATGGCGACATCGCCGCTCGCAAGGCGCGAACCCTCGAGATCCTCAACGAGGAGAAGGACCCGATTGTTCGATCGCTCTCACTCTTTGACTTCTATTTCTCAGATGAAAAGTATGCGGAAGCGCAGCAATACGTTGATGCCGCGGAGAAAGAGCAGCCCGACAACCCGGACGTGGTCGAGCGCCAATTCCGAATCTCCGTCATGCGGGAGGATTGGCCGCGCGCCGAGAAGTACGCCAAGCGCCACGGTGAGCTGAACATTGACGGCACCGAAGGCGCGCTCTCGCTCGGACGTCTCGCGATGGCCCGGGGCAAATTTGACGATGCCATCGGCCATATCCGCACGGCGCTCCAGCGCTACCCTGCGAACTCGCTCGGATGGACCCTGCTGGCTGAGGCCTATCAGCGAGCGGATCGAATGTCCGAGGCGAAGAACGTTCTCGTAGAGGCGTTGAAACGCGATCCGACCAACGGTTACGCCAATCGTGCCATGGCCGAATTCGCCCTGCGGGAAGGAAATGAGAAAGAAGCGGAGAAGTACCTTCGCACGGCCGCGCGAATGCTTCCAAACGACGACTTCATCAAGCGCCAGCTTCAGATTCTCAAGGAAAAGGAGAATCCGCGAGAGGGCATCGCCAGCCGCGAAAAACTGCGGCAGCAAGACCCCAACGACCTGCAAAACCTGATTCTGCTCGCCCGTCTCTACGGAATGGCGGAAGTCGGGCAGTTTGAGAAGGCGGTCGAAACGTACAAGGCGGCCGTTGCGTTGTCGAAGAACGACCTCGCCGTTGCCTACGAGCTGGCGGAGTTCCTCGGACGCGAGGATGTCAACCGGCCCGCGGAAGGCGACGCTTTGCTCGTCGACATGATGACCAGGGAAGAGGACAAGTCGAAGAAGGCACAGATTGCCTCATACCTCGGGCGATTTTATGAACGCCAGAAGGTGCTGGCGACCGCGGACCGACATTATCGCCTCGCCGTAAGTCTTGATCCCTCGGTTGAAATTCTATCGACTGCCGGCGAATACTACGCCCGAACGAACCGTTTCCGTGACGCGCTCGAATACTTCGATCGGGCGTTAAAGCAGCAGGAGGCGGCGGGCGATCGCGTAGGGGCGGAGGATTCGGCATCGCGGTTGATCGCGCTTTGTCTGGCCTTGGGTGACTTGGATCGGGCTCGAACAGAAATCGACAAGTTTCTGGCGGCATTCCCTGAGAATCAGCAGGGGATGATCTATGAGGGGGCATATCACCGGATCGCGGGGGATGTTCAGCAGGCAAAGACGTCGTTCGACGCGCACCTGGAGAAGAACCCGGACAATGCGGTGGCGCTGTGGCAGCGAGGTGAGCTGTTCCGTCTCATGGGCCGGTGGCAGAAAGCGATCGAAGACCTCTCAAAGTCGAAGACCTTCAGCCCGTACGGATTTGGCTTCCAGCATCGAATCTCCCTGGCGGATACGCTGATGGAAGTCGGTCGTAACGATTCCGCCGTCACCGAATTACGAACCATCCTCGACGAGCGTCCGGAGGAGACCGCCGTCGCCGAGGCGCTCATTGACGTGTATTCGCGCATCGGTCCGTCCCGATACCCGGACGCCGAAGCCCTGATCTACACCTACATGCAGCGTCAGCCGCGGGATCAACGCTGGCCGATGTTGCTTGGCCGGCTCTCTGAAAGGGCGCAGAACCTCGAGCGGGCTGTACAGGCCTATCAGAAGGCGGCGGAACTTAGCCGCTTCAGTCGGGATTCCGTTGAGGCCCTCTTCCGCGTGTGCCGGCTAGCCAAGCAGCCCAAGGTTATCATTGATTATGCCGGTGAGAAGCTCTCCGGCCGTCTCCTGAGCACCATGCCGTGGGCCCTGGCCAACGTGGCGTGGGCTTACATGCAGATGGGTGATCAGGCCAAAGCGATCGAGTTTTACGACCGAGCGCTGACCGCTTCGGAGCAGGATTTTGCGGTCTATACCGGAATCGTCCACGAAATCGTCAGGTCTTTCGGTAAGGACAAAGCCCTTGCCAGGGAGCAGGAACGGGCAAACGCCGAGCCGGAAAACATCGAGCGGCAAAAAGTGCTGGTCCATCTGCTTCAGCTCAATGACAAAATTCCCGAGGCCCTCGCCGTCTGCGAAAAAATTGGCAGGATGGCCACGCGCGAGCAGGACACCATCTTCAGTCTGCTTGGACAGGGCATGTTGAAGCAACGCCTGGAAGACTACGAAGGCGCTCGGCAGTTGTATGAGGAGGCGCTCAAGTACGATCCCGATAATGCATTGGCGTTAAACAACTTAGCGGCGTTGCTGGTCGAGGTGCTGAATCGCCCGGCCGAGGGGCTCCCCTATGCCCAGCGTGCCAGAAAAGCCGACCCTGGGAACCAGGACATTCTTGACACCCTGGGTTGGGCACTGACCCTGAACAATCGCACTGGCGAGGCCCTTGGCGTGTTCCTTCGCAGTCTTGAACTGAACCGTGAGCATGTGGTGACATTATATCACCTGGGGATGCTTCACCTGCGTCGAAAGGAGTACGAGGAGGCGGAGCGACGGCTGCAGGAAGCTAAAAAAGCAGCTGAAAAGGTGGACCCGGCCCAAGGCACCCATCCCTATTTGTCGAAAATAGAGAAGGCGCTGGAGGAAGTGCGCTCTGCGAGTCCTTGAGGGCATGAGCCGCCCGACAGTGGGACATGCATCGACCCAGTGGGTTGGCCGTCGGGCTGCGGCTCGATCGTGATATCTGGCTCGTCGGCCATCGCCGCGAAGCAGGAATCCTTGAGGGTCGGTTTGCCGCTGAAAGAATGAAATGACAACGCTGACACCCGCTCCACCGACCGTAGGCACCGGGGGAATGATTCCCGTGCCGATTCCGCGCGGTCCGATGGCGTCGTCGGCAGCGGCCGGCAGCATCAGCGGTGCGGATTTTCTACGCATTGTTCGTCAGCGACTCGTGCTCATTATCTTTCTTTGGATATTCTTCATCGCCTGCACGGTGGTCGGCACGTTTCTGGCCGTTCGCTACTTTCCCAAGTATCGCGCTACGGCGTACATCCAGGTGCAGTCCATCACTCCCATAAATCCCATGGACCCCCTTCGGCCGCAGGACGCGCGCGAGGAGGAAATCCTTCGATTGCTGCAGGACCAGGCCATCGCCGTCAAGACGCCGGCGGTGCTGGACAAGGCCCTGGAAGCCCCCGCGGTTCGCGCCACGGTCTGGTTCCAGGAGGCCCAGGAAAAGGAGGCCAAGCAGAACGAAGCGCCTCGCGACCTTCTCAGCGACATCATCAGCGCCGAACCGATTCGCGATTCGAACTATCTGGCGGTATCCGCATCCTGGCGCATTCAGTCGGAAGTACCGACGCTGGTCAACGAAGTCGTCGACAAGTACATCGCGATGATCGAAGAACAGCAGAAGCAGCGCATCCGCAAGGCGGATGAGTCCCTCGGCGAAGAGCTGGGACGTGCCCGGCAGTTGCTCGAAGGCAAGCAGAAGGAAATCGAAAACTTCCGTACGAATGAGGAAGTGCTGGGCACCTCGCGCGATGAGTTGAAGGACAAGTTGCTGACGCTCACGTCCGTGGAGACGGAGCTTCAGATGGACTGGGCCGGCAAGAAGGCCGAATTCGAGAATCTTCAGAATCTTCGTCCCGAGGACCTGCCGATCACGCCGCAGTTGCAGGCCCTGCTGGCGGCCGACCCGCGTCTTGCGATGCTCGAACAAAGCTATCAGCAGGCCGACGAACAGTTACGGCAGGCCAAGGCCCGATTGGGCGACAACCACCGCACCGTTAAACAGCTTCAATCGGCGAGCGATGCCGCTGCGGAGCGTGTTGCCGAGGAGCGTGCGCGAAAGATCCTGCAGTATCAGACGGATCAGATTGAACAGGCGCGGCGGAGCTATCTGGAATCTCAGCAGCAGTTGTTGACGGTAAAGGAGCGGATCCAGGAAGCCCGGTCGGAACAGCAGGACAAGGATCAGAAGTACAACAACTATCTCCGGATGGAGGAGGAGTTGGTTCAGTTGAAGTTGCACTACGAGCAGCTTCTTGAGCAGCAGACGCTGATGAAAATGTATCTGCGTCAGGATCGGACGGTTCAGATCCGTGTTCAGTCGATGGCGATTGAGCCGAAGCGTCGCAGCAGCCCGAAGTACGAGGTGTGGTTGCCGGTGGGGTGCTTGCTGGGGCTGGGTATGTCGGTCGGCTTTGCGCTGTTGCTGGACATGGCGGACAAGACGGTACGTACACCGCGGGATGTGCAGCGCCAGTCGATCCCGGTGTTGGCGACGGTGCCCGCGGTGGAAGATGATGAAATCGAGATTTCGCGTGTGGAAACGGCGTCTTTGGATGCGCCGCATTCGATCACGGCGGAGTCGTTTCGAAATCTGCGCGCGAATCTGTTCTTCTCGGCGCCTGCGGAGCAGCAGGGGACGATCCTGGTGACGAGCCCGAGCGGTGGGAACGGGAAGACGACCGTGGCCGTGAATCTGGCGATCTCGATTGCCTTGTCGGGTCGTCGGGTGTTGCTGGTGGATGCGAATTTTCGGCGGCCGGGCTTGCCGCGGTTGTTTCCGGAGATGCGCAAGGAAGGGTTGTCGAATGTGCTGGTCGGCCAGGCGCATCTGGATGATGTCGTCCTGCCGACGAGCGTTCCGGGCTTGGAAGTGTTGAGCACGGGACCCCTGCCGCCGAATCCTGCTGAGCTATTGGGGAGTCGCTACCTTCATGAGATGATTGTGGATGCGCGGGCACGGTACGATCAGGTGATTTTTGATGGTCCGCCGGTCTTGCTGGTGAGCGATGCGATGGTGCTGGCAGGCGGGGTGGATGGGGTGTTGCTGGTTTGCCAGTATCGGACAACCTCACGCGGCGCGTTGCAGCGAACGCAGCAGCAGCTTGAGGCGATTGGTTCTCGCATATTTGGAGCCGTGTTGAATCGGGTTGAGACGCGCGCGGGCGGATACTTTCGCAAGGCGTATCGCGAGTTCTATGATTATCACGAAAGTGCCGACGAAGAGGGGAATCGCGATCGGAAGCGGTTGGAGGCGGAAGAAGAATCGGAGAAGCTTCGCGGCGAGTCGGCGGCCGAAGCGAGTGCGTCATCGGATGATGCGGCGACAGTTGACGACGATGAATCGAGGCGCGTGTTGGCATCGGAAGGCGGTTCGGGCAGCGAGGATGTCGCCGCGTCTGACGAGCTTCTGAGTGATGATCGTGCACGGACGGAAGTTGCCGAAGCTTCGGGTGAATCTGCGGACGCGCTGGAGGCGATGCAGGATTGGGGCGCGGCGGACATCGACGCGGAGATCGAGAAGCTTGGCGGTGAACAGATCATTTCTGATGAAGACCTTGGCCTGTCGGACCGGTCGGATGAGGGTGAACAGCCCGAGGATTCGAGCAAGCCGTAAGCCGCCGCTCCCCGGGCCCTTTTCTGTGGCCATCCGGCGGAATCATTTCTACACTTTGCCCCGCGGGATACGAAGCGGTTATGCTGTTTTCGTCGTGGAAGGGGCACAGGGCGTAACTGCCGCCCGGCGTGATGTATCGCGTTGCCTGTGCGGGTGACGCAGGGTGGAGTTTGCGATTGCGCGATTCAGTCGAATTGGCCCGAAGCATGTTGAAAGAGCAGGCCGACGCGCTTCTTGCGCTGGACGAGCTTGTGGGCGCCTCTTTCCGCCAGGCGGTCTCGCTCATACTCGCGACGAAGGACCCGGTCGTGGTGAGCGGCATCGGGAAGAGCGGGCTGATCGCTCGGAAGATTTCCGCTACGCTGGCGAGCACGGGAACGCCGGCGATCTTCATGCACCCGGTCGAAGGGGTTCATGGAGACCTGGGGGTGGTGGGATCGAGTGCCGTACTATTGGCACTATCCAAGAGCGGACATACCGAGGAGCTGGTACGATTCGTCGGCCACTTCCGGCGCGTCGGTGGCCATGTGATGGCCATCTGCGAATCGGACAAATCACCGCTGTGCGAATTGGCGGATGTCTGGCTGCCACTGCCCGTGCGTCCGGAGGCCGGTCCATTGGCCCTGGCCCCGACAACGAGCACACTGTTGATGCTGGCGCTGGGTGACGCGCTGGCGATGGCCCTTCTGGAAGCGCGGGGGTTCTCCGAGGAGCAATTCGCCCGCTATCACCCCGACGGCAGTCTGGGTCGTCGGCTGCTTGCCCGGGCATCGGACCTGATGCATGGCGGCGATCAGATGCCTTGCGTTCGCGGGTCGGTAACTTTCAATGAGCTGCTGCTCGAGATGACCGGCAAGCGGCTGGGGATGACCTGCATCGTCGATCAGAGGCATCGACTGATCGGCGTCTTTACGGACGGCGATCTGCGCCGGCTGCTGACGCGTTGTGAGACGCCGAGCAAAATTTCGGCACAAGAGGCGTGGCGGCTGAGTCGGCGCGACCCGAGCGAGACGCCGGTACGGTGTTCCACGGTAAAACCGGACACGCTGGCCGTCGATTGCCTTCGGATGATGCGGGAGAGCGAAATCACCGTGCTGGTCCTCTCCGACGATGGTTCGGTCCCGGTGGGGATCGTTCGGCTTCAGGACCTGGTTCAAGCGGGACTGGGTTGATCGTCGCGCGACGGAGTCTTGGCTTGAAATTCAGCAACAACACGGACTTACAAACGCACCGTCTCACGGAGATGATCCATCGGGCCATCGATGGCTGGTCGCTTGAAGGGCTGTCGGTTGCAATCCGCTTCAGCCGCGGGGCGGATTTTTCCGGGAGCTGCCACTACGTCCCCCCGCGTATCTTCGTGAATCTGGGCCGCCACATCCGGTATCCCTACTTGCTTCGAACCCACATCGCACGAGCACGGTCGGATGCCCGAAGCTGGTGGCGGGAACTCTACACGATCGAACTGGCGGATGGCTATCAGCTGGTGCTGTTCATCTTCCTGCACGAGTTCTATCACTGGCTGATCCGCAAGGCCCGGCGAAACGGCCGCCAGAAGGAAGGCCGTTGCGACCGGTTTGCCGCTCGGGTGCTCGTGAATGACTATGCTGCGAGCGTGCGAGATACGAAAGGACACTTGGTACCTCGTGCGGCGTGGGATTTTCAGGACTTGGAGGGGTTTGTCGCCGCCGCACGGCCAAGAGTTCGAGCCGAGAGGGCGACCGCCGCGCGAACCAACCTCGATCGCCCCCGCCGTCCGCAGTTCGCAGTCGAGAAATGGCCCGCATCGGTCACGACTGGAATTGATAGCCGACAATTGTGGCTGTTCAACCCCTGATCCCGGCAGCTATTTTTCGATTTTCGAGGGAAATTGGCTCGGATTTCGTCGACATTTCTTGACGCCTAAGATTCCATAGTTTATAATGTTAAGGTAGATTGGGGTATGAGGCCCGATGCTACGGGGGAGTCTTCCCTGCCCTGGGTGGGATCAGGACTCAATCAATAGCCGGCTCAGATTTGGTCCGAGAAATCGGGCATTTGGGGGGCTATACAATTGATGAGATGGTGAACTCATCATCGTCGCCGTGGACGGTCGATGGGACACTTGAAATACCAGTCTTCCACTCGCTGCGGCACCCTTTGACCGCGCCAATACCACAGGGTGCCGCACGCCTTTTTTACTCCTCACGATTTCCCGCTTATGGTGCCGGTGGGCGGTGCGCCGCCATTTGAATGGAAGGTTTGCATGGCAACACAAGCGAGCGGGCAGCGACGATTCGTGGATCAGGCGGCAGACCTCGGCAATCCGGCCGTCGTGGAGCGATGCTATGCCGTTCTGGAGGCCCGGCCTTTGGAGAGCCGCGAGGCGCTGGAGGCCTGGCTGCTGGACTGGTCGGACCTCGATGCCTGGCTCGATGAGGAAGGCGGCGTCCGCTACGTCGAGATGACGTGCCAGACGGATGACACGCAGCGCGAGAAGCGTTACCTCGACTTCATCGAAAACGTCCAGCCGACGGCGAAGGTCTGGTCGAACAGATTGGATCGCAAGTTTCTCGCCTGTAAACATCGCGCCGCCCTGCCGAAGGAACATTACGCGGTGCTGATCCGCCAGATTGAAAACAGCGTCTCGCTCTTTCGCGATGAAAACGTTCCCCTCCAGACCGAAGACGACAAGCTCCGACAGCAATACCAGAAGCTCGTCGGCGGTCTTACCGTCCAACACGACGGCCGCGAGCAGACCATGCAGCAGATGGGGCGATACCTGGAGAGTACCGATCGCGCGGTGCGGCAGGAGGCATGGGAGAAAATGGCGGCAAAGTGGGCCGAGGTGCGCGACGACGTCGAATCACTTTACGACAAGATGGTCGAAGTGCGCAACCATATCGCCACCAACGCGGGCTATACCAGCTACCGCGAATTCGCTTTCCGCGAGTTGGAACGCTTCGACTACAACCCCGCCGATTGCAAGGCGTTCGCCATGGCGATCGAGCAGATCGTCGTGCCGGCTGTGAAACGACTCGCCGAAGCGCGCAAGGCGCAGCTTGGCGTGGAAACTTTGCGTCCGTGGGATACGGCGGTCGATCCGAAGGGACGCGAGCCGCTGCGGCCCTTTGAAGGGGCGGCGCAGCTGATTGAAGGTTGCGATCGCATCTTCGCGAAGGTGCATCCCGAGTTCGGCGAGCAGTTTGAGGTGATGAAGCGTGAGGGTCTGCTCGATCTGGAAAGCCGTAAGGGCAAGGCCCCCGGCGGTTACATGATGGAATACAAGGGCCGTCGGCTCCCGTTCATCTTCATGAACGCCGTCGGCACGCACAACGACGTACAGACCATGCTGCACGAGGGCGGCCACGCCTTTCACGTCTTCGCCGCGGCGGAGGAACCCATCGCGGCGCTGCGCGATCCGCCGATTGAATTCGCCGAGGTGGCCTCGATGGGCATGGAGCTTGTCGCCGGTCCGCATCTGGCAGCGTTTTACAATGCCGATGATGCGACACGCGCCTGGCAGGATCATCTCGACGGCATCGTGCGATTTTTTCCGTATATGGCGACGATCGACCTGTTGCAGCATTGGGTCTATCTGAATCCGCAGCATTCGCGCGAGGAGCGAAAGGCCGCATGGCTCGATCTGAACCGCCGCTTCGCACCCTGGATGGATTACACCGGTTACGAGGATGCGCAATCGTACGCATGGCACCGCAAGGGACATCCCTTCACCGTGCCGTTTTATTACGTCGAGTACGGTATCGCGCAGCTCGGTGCGCTCGGCGTCTGGCTCAATTCTCGCAAGGACTACGCGAGCGCGGTCAATGCGTATCGCGGGGCCCTCTCGCTCGGAGGCCGACGGCCGCTGCCGGAACTCTTCACCGCCGCCGGCGTTCGGTTTGACTTCTCAGCAGAAACACTGCGTCCGATGATCGAAGCACTGGGCGAAGAACTGTCAAGATAGTGTAGGAATCCGGTCTATCGATACGTTTCGGGTTCGCCTCAAGCACTCGGCAAACGACCGTAGAAATCATTCGATAGATGACGATTAAACAGTGATGCGGTCGTTATAATTGAGAGTATTAGGGATGTCAGAGACATGGGACAAGATCTGCCAGCTCGTCATCGAAGGTCAAGTCCAGATATCGGATCACGGTTATGATGAACTGGCTGCCGATGACTTGACCGTAGGGGAGGTCCTCAAAGGGTTCTCAGCGGGTGAGGTGATTGAGGATCATCCTGACTAACCCAAAGGCCCCTGCGTTCTCGTGCTACAATATGACGCGATGCGTAATCCGGTCCACGTGGTTTGGGGTATTCCGAAGGGTCGAAACACGCCTGCTGTCGTTGTGACGACAGTGAGCTATAGTCAAATCTCGTTGATGACGCGGTAGTCAGGCGGCGTTTCTCTCGGCCTTTTCTCCATTGATGAACTTCATGCCGGCGATGACCTCCTGGAGCAGCGTCGCGCCGTTGAGCAGCCGCCAGTGCTTCGCGGCGGATTCGCACAGCTTGAACACCATCGCCAGGCAGGCCACGCGGCTGCCGTTGCCCTTCGTTCGCCGGTGGCGCAGCCGCACCGTGGCAAACGTGCTCTCGATCGGATTCGTGGTCCGCAGGTGTCGCCAGTGTTCGGCCGGGAAGTCGTAGAACGTCAGCAACACGTCGCGATCCTTGGTCAGACACGCCACGGCGCCGGGATACTTCGCCTCGTACATCGCCACGAAGCGGTCGAACGCCGTGTTCGCATCCTCCCGCGTCGGCACCATCCAGATTTCGTGCAACTTGGCCTTCGCCCCGGCCTGCACCCGCCTGGGCATCTTGTCCAGCACGTTGGCCGTCTTGTGAACCCAGCAGCGCTGTTCCCGCGTCGTTGAATACACCTTCGGCAAGGCGGCCCAGAAGCCCAGCGCCCCATCCGCCGTCGCCAGCTTCGGATCGATCATCATGCCGCACTGTTTGCAGTCCAGGAGCAGGGAATACCACGACTGCTCGCTCTCGCGATGCCCGTCGAGGCTCCCACCTGGTCGCCTCGACCGCCGTGCAGAAACTCGCGCACCATCGCCGGCCCGGCCTCACAGAACACATTCTCCCCGCCGCAGACGTATTCCTGAATGACTTCCAAGCCGAAATACACGTGCCGCGTCCTCCTCGGCGGCGGGTTGCTGCCCTGGCCGTCCCAAAGCTCGCCCGTCGCCGGGTTCACG
>CAYLOE010000030.1:0-42877 GCA_964385225.1 uncultured Planctomycetaceae bacterium | reverse complement strand
TGAGCGTCGCCAGCAGATCGCCGGACAGATCAAGAAAATGGCCGAGCAGCAGAAGGTGGTGCTGCGGAATGCCCGCCGGGACGCCATTCAGAAGATCGACGCGGAGAAGAAAGCCGGGACGATGCCGGAAGACGACGCCAAGCGCGCCCATGATGCGATGGACAAGCTGACGAAGAAGTATGAGGGCATGCTGGACGAGATGATTCAGGCGAAGACGAAGGAAGTCACGGCGGTCTGACGGGCTGGTTCGGCCATTTCGACTGATCATTGTCGGCGCGGGGTTGCCGTGTTGACATTTTCATTCTGCGCTATAATCCCGCGATCGAAAATGTAGGTATGGAGGTGTTGACGATGGGCCTGTTGGCTTTTCTTCCCATGTTCGATCCGATGTATCTGTTGTTCATGGCGCCGGCGATGATTCTTGCGCTGTGGGCGGAGGCGAAGGTCAAATCCGCGTATGGCATGGCCCTCCGTCGGCCGGCTTCCAGCGGCCTGTCCGGCGCGGAGGCCGCACAGCGGATTCTGGCTATCTCACGAATCAGCGATGTGCGTATTGAGCAGATCAAGTCGATGCTGGGGGATCATTACGATCCTCGCGCGAAGGTGCTTCGGCTGAGCCCGGATGTCTATTCGGGCCGTTCGCTGGCGTCGCTGGGGATTGCGGCGCACGAAGTCGGCCATGCGATCCAACACGCGACGAATTATGGCCCGTTGGCGCTTCGGAGTGGATTATTGCCCATTGCGGCAAAGGGTTCCCAGGTTTCGTTCCTGCTGATTATCGCCGGGATGCTGCTCGCGCCGTTTTACTGGCTTGCCTGGGTGGGAGTGGCGTTATTCGGTGTTGCCTTCCTTTTTCAGTTGGTGACGTTACCGGTCGAATATAACGCATCCAGCAGGGCTCGGGCAGTTTTGCTCAATAATGGTCTCATAAGCGCGGGAGAGGAACCTGTTGTTGGGAAGGTTCTCAATGCTGCTGCCCTGACGTATGTGGCAGCTGCGATCACGGCATTGCTGCAACTTCTGTATTTTGCGTCAGTTGTGGCTGGTCGGAGGCACTGAGAGCCAACTGGACCATAAAGGGGCCGCTCCGGTTTGCAAGTCCTTTTGTTACTAGAGGTTTAGGTACTTCTAGCCGATGAATTTTGCTGCGAGAATTGTTGACTTGTCAGAGTGATTCGAGTATAAATAGAGTCGATTGGGGCGGGAGTCGTGCATGGTTTGTGCGCACTCTCCTGTTCTGACCGAGCAGCGTATCGGACATCATGAAGTGGAAAGAGTGATTTTCGAGTGCGAACCAAGCGTCGCGCTCTGTAGGGGAAAGGGAAAAGGGAATCAGCAATGATTAAGGGAATGAAGCTTTTTGCGGCGGTTGCCGTAGTCACCTGTCTTGCAGCGTCCGCTCAGGCGGGCCAGATCGTATTTCAGCAGATGTTCATGGGGGAGGTCACTTTTTCGAGTGATCTTCAAGACCCGATGAATATTAACCTGCCGAAGTTCGACAACATGGGCGGCACACGAACGCTTCTGAGCGTTGACGTGCTGATCAACCACTCCGGTCAGGTTGATATGCGAGCAGACAACGACGATCCGTTTCAGGGCGCCGTGGTTCGCTCGCGCATGATCCGCCAGTGGCTGGTCATGGGCGGTGGCATCTTCCAGGGTGGCGGCGCGACCATCACGAGTGATCCGATCGCCCTCGGACCGGACGATGGCGACGGTGGCGACAATGACGTCTTCGATTCCACCGGTCCGGACGGTCATGACTTTGGCACGATTTCGTACGGACCTGTCAAGGAAGGCCCGTTCAATCCTAACAACGGTTTCTATGACTCGAACGGTCCCGGCGTCGTGTCCTTCAACGTCACGCCGGTTCTCATGGTCAACGACCTTCAGTTCTTCGATCCGCCGGGTGCTCCGGATGCATGGCAGCTCGAAGTGCTCAATCCGAGCATGACCGTGAAGGTCAAGGTTTTCTACAACTACATTCCTGAGCCGGCCACGGCCGGGCTTCTTGGCCTCGCCGGTCTTGCATTGATTCGAAGTCGGCGCCGCCGGTAAGTTAAAATTTCATTCTGGCGAAAAAGTCGATTGGACTTTGCATCGCCGCGTTATGTAGAATTAAGGGGTCGTCTCTCCCAGTGTGAGACGGCCCCTTTTGCTTTTGCGCACCTGCTACTGTGTGGTTGACCATCCATGGAACACTAACCCGCAAGACTTGAAGCAGGAGAGAGACCTTCGGGCCAGCACGGTGTATTGAACGACTTCGTATTCGGGCCGGATGAAGGGCATCTTGCATGCTGAGCCGGAAGTTCCGGGCGGTCGGCATCATCTTATTGCTCGTGAGCGCTGCGAACGTACCGCAGGCCATGGGCGGTTTGCCCTTGATCCTACGAGTCGATCTGAACGCTCCCGGGATCGTCCTGGACGGCATGGGCTGGTCCACGGCCTTCACACGGCTTGAGGATGCCATCGCCGTTGCGTCGCCGGGTACGGAGATTCGTGTTGCCAAGGGCACATATCGTCCGGATAACGGCACCGGCATCCGCACGCTTTCTTTCGAGTTTCATACCGGCGTCGTCATTCGAGGCGGCTACGCGGGTTATGGCATGTCGAATCCGAACCTGCGGGATCCGGTCGCGTTTCCGACGATTCTGAGCGGCGATATCGGTATTCCAGGCGAATCATCGGATAACAGCTTTCATGTGGTCTCGGCCCTGGGGAGCGGTGTGGGTTCGGTGCTCAGCGGGGTTACGATCCGCGATGGACATTCCAGCGGAGGGTTTCCGAACAATCGGGGCGGCGGCGTCACCATCCTGTCGGGGGCGCATCGGTTTGAGGATTGCAAGTTCACTTTGAATTACGCTCAGGTCGGCGGGGCGTTGGACATCGGGAATAATGCGAGTCCCGTCTTCGTGAACTGTCTGTTCACGTCAAATTTTTCGACCAGCAACGGCGGTGCGGTGTCGACATCGGGGGCTTTTCCGACCTGCGTCAACTGTTCGTTTCTAGATAATTCGGCAGACTTGTCCGGCGGCGCGGTTGCGGTCGGCGGTGGGGAGATGTTCCTGATCGACTGCAACTTCTCGAACAATGCGAGCTCGATATTCGGCGGCGGCGTCTACATCAGCTCGGGTATGACCACGCTGCTCCGTTGCGTGCTTTCCAATAACTACATGTTAAACAATCTGAACGTGGTTTATGACGGCGGCGGCGGCCTTTACAACCATAGCGGCGTGGTGCTGGTCTACGATTCGACGATCAGCAACAATGTGACCGGCGACGATGGAGCGGGCCTGATGAACCGTAACGGTTCGACGTTGCTCGAGCGATGCATCGTGCGAGGCAACTGGTCGGCGGATCGCGGCGGCGCTGTTTACAGCTTCGGCGGTGATCTTGAGCTGCGGAGCTGCTCGCTCCATGCCAACGTGGCCGCCTTCAACGCAGGCGGATTGTTTCTCACGGATTGTGACAGCACGGTTACTCGTTGCACGCTTGCCGGGAACCGTTCGAACGGTTTTGCCGGGGGTATCCAGAATTCCGGCGGCGCGCTGGCCGTGCGCAACTCCATCTTCTGGGGAAACTTTGATTCGACGGGCACCGCCGAGCCGGCGCAGTTGAGGTGGTTAAGCGGCGACGTTTCGGTGAATTACACGTGCATGATGGGATGGACGGGGTTCTTTGGCGGCGTGGGGAATCTCTCTTTGAATCCGCTTTTTGTGAATGTCGACGGCCCGGACGGCGTGGCGGGTACAGCGGATGACGACATGCGACTTTTGTCACCCTCACCGTGCATCAATGCGGGCGATCCAGAGCTGACAAGCCCTCCGGAGATGTTGGACCTGAGCGGCAATCCGCGGATCATGGGCTGCCGCATCGACATGGGCGCGTTTGAGTTCGTCACAGGCCCCGCGAATTCGGGTGACATGGACGCCAGCGGCACGATCGACGGCCTGGATATACAGGGTTTTACGCAGGCACTTCTCGGCGTTGGTCCGCCGGCTTACCAATGCGTGGCGGATCTGAACGCGGACACGCTCGTCAATGAACTGGACCTGGTGATTTTTCTTCCGATGCTGCTGGCGGAGTAGGGCGATCCTGCCACGCGCGTGCGGAATTATTGCCGGATCATGCGTCGTCGAATCAGGACGATCGGTACTCCGGCAGCGAGTAGCAGCGCCGTAGTCGGTTCTGGAATGGGCTTGAATTGGTAGGTGATGGTGACGTCGGCTTCTGCGAGGGTATTGAAGAGCAGGAGCAGGTTGCCAGGTCCGCTGCCGGTGGAAGCACCCTGCGCACGGACGTTCAGCGTGACGTCTCCGGCGCCGATGAAGAGCGCGGCGTCAGCGGGAGACAGCGGGCCTTCGAGTGTGGTCATTTCATACTGTGAAGCCAGGAGGTCGTTGTAGGTGCGTCCGGAGCCACCACCGAAGTCGATGTTACCGTCGAAGCTCGCGACTTCTTCTGAGAGCGTTGCCTTGGGCCACGTGACAACGAGGTCGGTCAAGTCGGGCCGTCGCAAGCGGATGCCGGCTTTGAAGTTCGTGGTGACTTTTGCCGGCGTGGGGTCGAGACTCTCGAATCGTGCCAGTCCCTGAACCGTACCTTCCAGTTCGAGAATCACGCGTTGCAGCTCGCCAAGCGCGGGATCGAATTTCGGGACGGTCACATCCTGTGTCCAGTTGGTCGTCATGAGCGGGATGGCCTGTGAATAGGAAATGGAGGCAGCCGACGCAGTGGACGCAGCGAATGCAAGCGCACAACAAGCGAGGCCCCCTCGTCGAATCAAACTGTTCATCATGGCGAACCCCTAGAAAGTTACGCGGGAGAGAAGACGTCGCCCGGGTAACAGCCCGAAGCTGAACGTCATACATTCTAGGGGTTTGCGCGCGGTGGAGTCAACTTGTCACAAGGGATGGGGCACACCAGTCCGCGGACATTTTGGTGTAAACATCGGCAGTGCGGAAGTGCGATTGATGTTATCGGGTCTCAACGAGATTGGCAGTTGAAGATAGCCCGAAAACGACAGCGGGCTCCACGCCCAGGAGCGGCCGACGCTTACGCGAGGGGCCACATCGTGAACGGGGAGCCCGCCAGAAAACTGTGGGGTTCATCCTGCCAGGGCAATGGAAGCGCCCTCGGGCGGATGCGGTTCGTCGATCATTCTCAGCACGCGCCCGTGCGGCGGCGTCGGGCAAAGAACAGCAGGCCGCCAATGAGCAGGCCTGCGGTGGCCGGCTCCGGGATGTACTGGTAGCACACGGTGACATCGGCTGCGGCTGAGGTGTTGAACTGAAGGAGCAGATTGCCGGCGCCGCTGCCGGTGGATGCACCGATGGCGACGACAGGCAGGACGACGTTACCGACGCCGGTGAACAGGGCCAGATCGGCCGGGTCCATGGTCATGACGATTTCGAGCTGGTCGGCCATCAGATTGGCATACGTGCGCCCCGAGCCGCCGCCGAAGTCGATGTTGCCGTCGAAGGCGTCCACATCGTCGGAAGTCATGACGAGCGGCAGAGAGACGACCAGGGTACTCAGGTCGGGCCGCTGGAGGGTGATCTCTGCGGCAAGCTCCATCGTTACGGTGGCCGGCTCGGAGTCGAGACTCTCGAACTTGGCGGCGCCTTCGACGTAGCCGGTCAGTTTGAGCGTAACTTTCTCCAGGATGCCGATCGACGGATCGAAGAGCGGCAGGGTGACGGAGCTGTTGAAGTTCGTCGATTGCAGCGGAACGGAGTCGCTGAACGAGATCACGTCGGCCCGGGCCATGTTGGCGGAAAGCAGGCCTGTAAGCATCAAAGCCGCACAGAAGAGTTTCGTACGCATCGGATAAACCCCCAGAAAATTGACGATTTAATCGTCTCGTGTCCCCCGTGGACCGCGAAGCCGGGCACCGCTGCCCTCCTAATGGTTCTTCGCCTCCCGCCGTGACAAGTCAAGCATTGCCCGTATCGGACCGCGAGATTGAGACCGGTCGTTATGGGCGACTGCTGTCAGTCGGTCGTGGAGTGAGACGTTGCACGACGCGGGCCAGAGGCGGGGAGTGCGCTGCCTGCGTCGGTCATGGGCTGATCTCCAACGGAAGGAACGAGCTATCGTGATGTCGGGCTGAACGTTTTCGGTCAGGTGGACTTGTAGGGTTTAATCTTTGGATGCGGGGGAGTCGAGCGGCGGCGACGAGGTCTTTGCAGCGCGTTGTGTGGGGAGGATTCGGATGCCGGGGAACAGCGGCTGGGAACAGAGGGCTACTGCGTCATTGGCTATTAGCCGGCGCCATCACTGCGTGAAGCCCTGGCTGCCAGGTGCCACGGGAAGGTCAGGGGAAGATGCCGCGTTCGATGTAGACGGTGGCGATGTGGCGGAGAGCGACGATGTAGGCAGCGGTGCGCCAGTCGGTTTTGTATTGCGCGGCCGTGTCGCGCACGGCGTGGTAGGCGCCGAGGATTTTTTTTCGGAGCTTGGAGTCCACCTCGTCGAGATCCCAGTACTCGCTTCGCTTGTTCTGGAGCCATTCGAAATAGCTGACGATGACGCCGCCGGAGTTGCAGAGGAAGTCCGGCAAGACGTCGATGCCGCGCTGCTGGAGGATGGCATCGCCTTCGGTGTCGGTCGGGCCGTTGGCGCCTTCGGCGACGAGACGTACATCGAGCATCGGGGCCGTGGCCGCGGTTACCTGGCTCTCCATGGCCGCGGGAATGAAGATGTCGGCCTTGGTTTTGAAAAGGGTTACGCGGTCGATCGGGCTGGACGGTTCGTATCCGCGGACGCCGCCCTTGTTGCGCACGTATTCGGCGAGCAAGTCGGCATCGAGACCGGCGGTGTGAGCGATTGCGCCGGTGTGATCCTCGACGGCGATGAGCTTCGCGCCGAGCTGCTTGAGAAGGCGCGCCGCCCAGGAGCCGACGTTGCCATACCCCTGCAAGGTGTATGTAAGGTTGGCGAGCGACAGGTCCTTGTCCCTGGCCCATTGCTCGATGAGAAAGACGATGCCCTGACCGGTGGCTTTGTCTCGGCCGAGACTTCCGCCGGAGACGATGGGCTTTCCGGTGACAACGTGGGTGCAGCCCTGTCGTTCGTGCGGGGGGATGGTGGACAGGTAGGTATCGAGAATCCACGCCATGATTTGTGGATTCGTGTTCACGTCCGGCGCGGGGATGTCGTACTCAGGGCCGATGTTTTCGCCGAGGGCGTAGGTAAAGCGACGTGTGATTCTCTGGAGCTCTTCGGGCGAGTGTTTCCATGGTTCGAGCTGGATACCGCCCTTGGCGCCGCCGAAGGGGACGTTGGTCAGGGCGGACTTCCATGTCATCCACGCGGCCAGGGCGCGGACTTCGTCGATATCGACGGAGGGGTGGTATCGCAGTCCGCCTTTGAAGGGACCGAGGGCGCTGTTGTGCTGAACGCGGTAGCCGGTGAAGACTTCGACACGGCCGTTGTCCATCTTTACGGGGAAGTTGACGGAGATTTCGTTTTGCGGCTTGGAGAGAATCTTGCGGATGCTTGCGTCGAGGCCCATCAGGTCGGCGGCCTTGTCGAACTGCCGGATGACATTCTCGAAGAGACTGGCGCGTCGCGGCGCCGGGCTGATTTCGGCATCCGGTTCGCGCGTCGCGGCTACTAGCGCGGGTTTGTTCGTTCGAGTCTCCGGGGGTGATTTGACGGCCATGTTGGGTCATTCCTGAATGGGTTTCGACGGATGATTCGGCACGAACCGTGCCTGTGAATCCAGCCGCATGGATTGCATTATAGTGGAGCGGGGCTTCCAAAAGAAATAGCGCGTCGGCGGAGGAAAACAGCAGGTGTCCTCCATGTGGACAAGAACATCAGCCCACGCCGAAGTCGGTGTTGTGCCAGAGGACGTTGACGTTGGGCTCGATTTCGAGGGCGGCGTATTCTTCCCTGAACCACGCCTTGATGTCGGGGTCCAGGAGGCCGGCACTCAGGCGGTTTTCGGTGAAGAGGTTGATGATGCCGTAGCGGAATTTTGAGAGGAGCAGGTCCACGTCGCGACGGATGATGTCCTTCGTCTGGCCGCGAAAGCCGATCAGGAGGCAGATCGAATCGGTGGCGGCGGCGACCTCATCCGGGCTCTTCCAGTGCATCGACTTATTGAGCACGCCGTTTCGCAGGTCGTCGTCGAAGGTCTCCACTCCGAGGAACAGATACGTCGGTACGCCGAAGTATTGGCGCGTTGCTTCGTAATCCTTGCGATAAGCCCAGTAGGACTCCGTCCAGAACTCGGTGATGCCGCGTTCGGTGAGGACGTCGCGGATGAGGCCCTGCACGTCGTCGGGCAGTTCCTGAATGGATCCGCTGTTGATCACTTGCAGCCGTCCGAACTCGCCGGTGACTTTGGCGAGCTGCTCCTCGGCGACCTGTCGGATCCATCCCCGGTCGGTGGTGTTGTCGTCGATGTAGTCGCAGAAGCTGCAACGGCTCCACACGCACGGCAGGCCCTTGAGCAATACAACCTCGCGTGGGTGCTTGCCGCGGTACACCGCGTATCGCACAAGTTCGGGTGCCGTGTAGCGTGGCAGTTCCATGATGTCTATGATAGTGCTTTCGGGGAGCCCGTCCCATGCTACGGCGAGGCCCCCCACGAGCTTTGAATCCATGCAACAGATTCACGTCCACGAGCCCCGGCTGACTGACTTTGTCGATCTGGACACGCTTCAGTCGCTTCAGGATGGATTTGCGCGTCTGACGGGGATTTCCGCGAGCATTCGCAATCCTGACGGCGAGCAGATCACGCGGCCGACGGAGCAGCCGGCGTTCTGCGCGCTGATGCAGTCCTGTGCCTCCGGAGCGTCGGCCTGTCAGGATAGCCATGCCGGCGCGGCGATGGTCATACTTCAGAGCGAGTCGAGCGGAGAGCCGGTCCTGCACGAGTGTCATGCCGGGCTGTCTCAGTACGTTGCACCGATCGTGGTCTCCGGGAGGCAACTGGGGACGATCATCGTTGGGGATCGGCCGCGTCGGCCGCTGGATGGAGCCGCGTTGTCGGTGCTTGCGCAACGCCATGGCTTGGATTCGGCAGCGCTGGAGGAGGCGGCGAACCGCATGGCACTGTGGTCAGACCGTGGCATGTCGGCTGCGACGGCGTTCGTGCAGCAGCTTGCGAATACCATCGCCAAGTTATGTTACCAGTCTTATCAGCTTCGTCAGCGGATTGACGAACTGGCGGTGCTGAGAGACGTTTCGCAGTCCCTTGCGCAGCATGGCGACTTGCAGGAGATTCTCGATACCGCGACGCAGCAGCTTGTCGCGCGGATGGGGCTGCGCGCGTCGGTGTTGCGATTGCTGGATGAGGACACGGGTGTCTTGAAGCTGGCATCGGTGGCGAATCTGTCGAAGAGCTATCTTGATAAGGGGGCGATCCTGGCGATGGACAGCCCGATCGATCAGGAGGCGTTGGCCGGGCATACGGTGTTTATCGAGGACCTGCGGACGGACCCTCGCGTGTTTCATCGGGAGAAGGCGCGCGAGGAGGGGCTGGTCAGCGCGCTGGTGACGGGGGTATCGAGCGGCGGCAAGCGCATCGGCGTCTTGCGGGCTTACATGGGACGAAAGCATCGCTTCAGTGAGTACGAAGTATCGCTTCTTGAGGCCATCGCGTCACAAGTGGCGACGGCGATCGTCAACGCGCGGCTGCGGCGGGACATGGAACAATCCGTTCGACTGGATCGGCAGATCAAGCTGGCGGCGGATGTACAGCGGCGGATGATTCCCGCGAAGCCGCCGGAAAGCGCGTACTACGAGTTCGGAAGCGTGTATGAGCCGAGCAGCGATTTGGGCGGAGACTTTTACGACTTCATCAAGTTCGACAATGGCGATATCGGCCTGGTTATCGCGGACGTCGTGGGCAAGGGCGTGCCGGCGTCGCTGATGATGGCCAGCGCGCGGTCGGCCCTGCGGTCGAATGCCCGACGGGTGACGGACATCGGGGAGATCGTTCAATCGGTGAACCTGCGGCTGTTGCATGACACGCTGCCGAGTGAGTTTGCGACGGCGTATTACGTTGAGCTTTCCGCGGACGGGCGGCGGATGAAGCATTGCAACGCCGGGCATGAGCCGCTGCTGTTGCTTCGTCGCGGGGAGATCGTCGAGCTGGATGTGGGCGGCCTGGCGCTGGGCATTGCGGAGGATGCGCATTACGAGAGCGCCGAGATGGAGCTGAAGCCGGGCGACGTGCTGGTGTTGTTCACCGACGGGATGCTGGAGGCACTGAACTACGACGGCGAGGCCTTCGGGCGCGACCGGCTGCATGCGTCGATCAAGCTTCACGGGGCGTTGCCGCCGGACCTGCCGGTGGACATGATCAGCAAGCAGCTTCTGTGGGACGTTCGGCGATTTGTGGGTCTTGCGCCGGTGACGGATGACATTACGCTGGTGGTCGTGCGGGTGAAGTAGACTTGCCAACTATCTGCTGATGATGAAGGTTTCCTCGACCTGTTCATCTGGACCGAGGAAGCCATAAGGAATCAGGTCCGTCTTAAAATAGAGGTGGCTTGCACGGATGCGCGAGTTCTTCCTCATCGCCGGCCCTCACAAGAAAGTAACCGCATACGGTACGCGCGCCTACAACAGTGAGTTGAGTGTCTCGCAGACATGGTCCACCTGCGATTCCGTCAGGTGATTGTGGAACGGCAGCGCGATGGTTCGCGCGGCGACGGCTTCGCAGATGGGGAAGTCGCCTTCGTGGAGGTTGAACTGGCGGCTGTAGAAGGCCTGGAGATGGATCGGGGCGAAGTAGTTGCTGCATCCGATGCCGCGGGCGCGGAGCTTTTCGATCAGGTCGGCGCGATCCTGTTCGGTGTATTCGTCGGCCAGTTTGATGACGAAGACGAACCAACTGATCTCGCAGTCGGAGTGAATCTGCTGGAAGGTGATGCGTGCATCGGTGGAGAGACGCTGGTGATACCACATCGCCACGCGGCGGCGTTTTTCCAGAATCTCGCTGATGCGATGCACCTGCACGGCGCCGATGGCGCTGGCCACGTCGCTGAGTCGATAGTTGTAGCCGAGCCGCTCATGCGAGAGCCATCCCATGCCGGTGTCGCGGCCCTGGTTGCGCATGGAGACGCAGAGCCGTGCGATCTCGTCATCGTTCGTGGTAATCATGCCGCCTTCGCCGGTGGTGATCTGTTTGTTGGGGTAGAAGCCGAAGACGCCGGCGTCGGCCAGGGTGCCGGACATGCGGCCGTTGTAGCGAGCGCCAAGCGATTCGCAGGAATCTTCGATGACGCGGAGGTTGTGCTTTTTGGCGATTGCGTTGATGGTGTCCATCTCGGCGGGCTGGCCGAAGACGTTAACGGCGATGATCGCGCGAGTGCGCGAATTGATGGCGGCCTCGATGCGGGCCGGATCGATGTTCCATGTATTCGGGTCGATGTCCACAAAGACGACGCGGCCGCCTTCGTAGAGAACGCAGTTCGACGACGCGACGAAGGAGAAAGGCGTGGTGATCACTTCGTCGTCGGGCTGGATGCCGATGGCGCGCATGAGCAGGTGCAGTCCGCAGGTTCCACTGGAGACGGCGACCGCGTGTTTTGCGCCGACGTACTCGGCGATGGCCTGTTCAAATCGCGGCACGGCGGGGCCGAGCGAGAGACGGCCGGAGCGAAGGACTTCGGCGACGGCGTCGATTTCTGCCTGAGTGATATCCGGACCGGAAAGCTCAATGTTCATGAATGTTCCCGCTGTTCCCGCGAAACCTGCTGATTGATTCCCCGTGCCAAGTCCCGCCGACACAGGGGGGATGGGCTACTCGGCGGACCGGATGAAATCGGTCATGTTAACGGCCGAGTCGAGGCCGTAATACATCCAGACGTATGAGGATTCTTTCGGTTCGTCAGGGGGGTCGATTTTGGCTTGACACTTTGCGGAAACTCACAATAATCCTTCATAGATTCGGACCCGAGTCGGCAAGCGAAGCCCAGCCGGCAATTTGAGAGCCGAAGCGTGACGGCGGTGATTTCCTACCGCCGTGTTTTATTCCGATACTTTGTGAAGAAATTCACAAGGACGGGCGGACCTCTTAGCTTCGCTTCTGGGGTCTGCGGTGGACAACCATGGCCTCGGACGACAAACAAGGGATTCCGCCCGAATCCCCCGCCGTATTGACCTCACCCGAGGAGAGTGCCGCGGTTCCCCCGATGAATGCGCAGCTGATGAGCAAGCTGTTCATCGTTCCGGCGCTGATCGTATGCTTGCTTCTCGCCGTGGCCGTCGTGGTGGTGCTTTTTGGCACGACGACGACGGACAAGCCGGTGACCGTAGACGACCTGCTTACTCGCATTCAACAGGACGACGGTGAGCGGACGATGGGCATGATGCTGATGCCGAAGGCGAAGGAGTCCTGGCAGGCATCGCAGGAACTGGCTCGACGATTCGAGCAGCGGGATCGATTTCTCAAGCCGGAGGAGATCGAGCCGACCGCGGAGAAAATCATCGGCTTGCTCGCGAAGTATCCTCCGGGTCGCAAGGTGGACGAATCAGGACCGGCGCAGCAGTATTTTCTTATGATCGCGCTGGCGCGACTGGAAACGGCTTCGGGTGTGGCGCCGCTGGTCGGCCTGCTGGCCGATGAAAACTGGTGGACGCGACGGACGGCGCTTCAGGCGCTGGCGGATATGAAGAACGTCCCCGAAGCGCGGCGCGCGCTGGGCTCGATCCTGCCCTTGCTCGAAGATCCGGAGCCGGCGGTGCAGATTGTGGCTTGTGCGACGGTGGCGTGTCTGGCGGATGTCGATGATACTTCGGCGGTTCGGGCGTTGCGGGAGCGACTGGAAACCGGCGCGTCCGAAGTGCAATGGAATGCGGCGATGGCGCTCGCTCGACTGGGCAGCCGCGCCGGAAAGCTGACGCTGCTTAACATGCTGGATCGTGGTTACTGGGAAGGCCTGGACCTGCAATACGCCGAAAGCGGCTCGCTCGTGCAGCGAAAATATACGGAAGCTGAAGTGGAACGGAACCTGCGAGCGACCATCGAAGCGGTTTCGGGTCTCGACGATCGGGATCTGACGAAAGCGATCACGACCCTTCGTCAGGATCGATCGATCCTCGTACGCGATGCGGCCTATTCCGCCCTCGGCGAGACCGGTCCTGCCGATGCGCCGGCGACCACGGTGCAGGGCGGGTCGTCGATGTCGTCGCCGCGACAGGCGGCTGTCGGGGAGGATTCATGATGCCGACGGTAGATGTTGTAACCAAGGTATGGATCGCCCCCGGTTGCATCGTCTGCGATGCGTGCGAGACGACGTGTCCGGAGGTGTTTGAAGTTCAGCATGATAACGAGACGTGTATCATTCGCCCCGAGGCGCTCGACGCCGAGTTCACGAAGAAACTGACAAAGACGATCATCGAGGCGGCGGAGGAGTGCCCGGTCGATGTCATCAAGTTTGAGACGGTGAAAGTTGAGCTGAGCGAGGAGGACGCGGCGAAGCTTGCCGGTGGGGCGGCCGCGAAGCCCGCGGCAGTCGCCGGTGAATCGAAGGCCCATGCGGCGGACGACGCCGGTGAGAAAACGGCTGACAAAGCGGCGAAGGCGTCTCCCGCCAAGGCGGCGGCGCCGCCCAAGCCGAAAGTGCTCGATCCGGCGATTCAGGCGCTTCTGGCAGCCACGACCGTACGGGGCGGGCATCCGATCATTAACCGCGCAGTGAGTGATCTGCCGGACCCGTTCAGGAATCTCTCCAAGCTTGCGCCGAATCAGTTACCGCCGGACGGCAAGTTTCAGCGCGTGCTGGAGAAGACCAAGCCGAAGACCGAGGAGCCGAGTCGCCGAGATTTGATTCTCGGGGCAGGATGGGTGGCCCTGGCGCTGGGTTTCGGGGTCGGCCCACTGCTGGGGTTCAATCGTTTCATGGCTCCGAATGTACTCGAGCAGGAAGACCCCAAGGTTCGATGCGGGTCACTCGCCAAGTACGCGGCGATGCCTCCCGGCGAGGTAAACGAAGACTTCAAGCCGGTCAAGCCGAGCGGTTTCTGGATCATCCGTGAGGAGGACCGCATCGCGGCGGTGTCGATTATCTGCACGCACCTGGGATGTATTCCTTCCTGGCTGCCGAATGATCGCAAGTTCAAGTGTCCCTGCCACGGCAGCGGTTTCAAGCCGGACGGGTCGAACTTCGAAGGGCCGGCGCCTCGGCCGCTGGAACGTTTCCGCATTTATCTTGACGGCGATCAGGTGATCGTCGATCGTTCGCGAAAGTTTCTGGCCATGGGGCCCAATGACACGGCGGTCTGGAACGATCCGGAAGCGTCGATTACGGTTTAACGCAGGCACCGGACGTCGCGGGCCGCGGCGGTCGTGAACAGAACAGGTTGGTTGGATGGGACTCTTCAACGCGGTCGGAAATTACTTTCGAGACAGCCAGGTATGGGGCTCGATCTTTCGCCATGGGGTTCCGCGCGATCGGCGCACGCGGGCGATGGCGGTACTGAGCAACGTTTTCCTTCACCTGCACCCGGTGGCGGTCCGCAAGAGCGGCATTCGCCTTTCCTTCACATGGTGCATGGGCGGGCTGACTTTCTTCCTTTTCATTGCGGAAACGATCAGTGGCGTGCTGCTGATGTTTTACTACCGGCCGGTGGTGGAGTACGCCTACACGGACATTGTGGGCTTGCGGGCGCACGTGACGCTCGGGCTTCTGCGCGAGATTCATCGGTGGGGGGCCCACGCGATGGTGATCGCCATCTGGCTGCATATGCTGCGCGTGTTTCTGACGGGCAGTTACAAACCGCCGAGGGAGTTTAACTGGGGAGTCGGCGTCATCCTTCTGACGTTGACGCTGCTGCTCTCGTTTACGGGATATCTGCTGCCGTGGGACCAGCTCGCCATCTGGGCGATCACGGTCGGTTCGAACATGGCCCGTGCGACGCCGTTCGCGGGGCACGAGGGGCCGGGTGCAGCGTTTCTGCAGGTGGGTGGGGTTCCGCTGATTCATGGCGGCTCGGATGCGAGATTCCTGCTGCTCGGCGGGACGGTCGTCGGCCCCGGGGCGCTGCTGCGGTTCTACGTACTGCACTGCATTTTCATCCCGATCGTTGCATCGGTGTTGATCGCGGTGCATTTCTGGCGGGTTCGCAAGGATGGAGGCATCTCCGGTCCGCTGTAGGCCACGGCGATTGAGGGATCAAACGAAACGGACATGCTTGCAACACTGAATCAACTTCTGGCGTCCTCCGAGGGCTTCGTGCAACACGACGGCCTGCTGGATCGGGTCAAATCCGCAATCGACTATCTCTGCGCGCCGGAATACTTCGTCACGCTGACCACGTTACTGCTGGTCGTGGCCCTGCTGACCTACAAAATCTGGACGCGTCCGAAGGTCGCGCTCTTCCTCTTCCTGGCGTTCACGTTTTTCTACGTCGCCAGCATGTTCGACGAAGACTTCTTCAAGATCATCAAGAAGCCGGACAACGTGCCGATCACGATGATGATCTACTTCGCGGGCTTTTGCACCTGGCTTGGCTTTCGGCAGGCGGCGATCAATGACGATCGCATCAAGCGCGGTGAGCCGCTCATTGAGAGCGGCGCCGATGACAAGGTGCTGGTGTGGCCGGACCTGGTCTATACGGAGTTGATCGCACTGGTGCTGTGTACGGCTTTTCTGGTGGTCTGGGCCATCGTGCTCAAGGCGCCGCTGGAGCCGCCGGCGAATCCGACGAACATTCCGAATCCTTCCAAAGCGCCGTGGTACTTCCTCGGTTTGCAGGAACTGCTCGTCTATTTTGACCCGTGGATCGCCGGCGTGCTGCTGCCGGGGTTGATCATCGTCGGGCTTATCGCGCTGCCCTATATCGACAAGAACCCCCGAGGCAACGGGTACTACACGCTTCGAGAACGGCCTTTTGTCATCAGCGTGTTCATGTTCGGCTTTGTCATCATGTGGTGCGTGCTCATCGTGCTTGGCACGTTCCTTCGCGGGCCGAACTGGAATCTGTTTGGCCCGTTTGAAACGTGGGACCCGCATCGCCCTGCGGCGCTTCTGAACATCAACGTATCGGACGTCTTCTGGGTGGTGTTGCCGGAGCGACTGGCGCTGTCGTGGTGGAAGCCGGGTCTGCCGGATCAGTCGTTCATGGGTCTTCCGGCGTTTGTGGTTCGCGAAGCGCCGGGGCTCGTGCTCGTGGGCGGATACTTTTTTGTGTTGCCCGTGCTTCTGGCGAAGACCGTCTTCCGGAAGATTTACGGGGAGATCGGCTTTGTTCGCTTTTGTGTATTCTGGCTGCTCTTGTCGTGGATGTTCATCGTCCCGATCAAGATGGTGCTGCGTTGGTTGTTCAACATGAAGTACTTTGTCGCGATTACGGAATATTTCTTCAACATCTAGTGGCCTCAACGGACCACGGACCCTTGACGACTGCTTATGCCTGTAACGACTGAAACACTACACAACACCAAGCGGCTCAATGTTATCTTCGCCGTGTCGGCGCTGGTTGCTCTGGTGTCGATGACCTGGATGTTCTGGCATGACTACGCACGACAGTGGCGTGGCATGCAGCGGAACTATTTCAATGTGCGCTCGGCGATGGCGCACTTCGATGCGCTGCGCTACGAGACGCCGGAGGAGAAGGAGCGTTATGCGCAGCTCCTGGCGTCGGTTCGCGAGGCGGAGGAGGAACTCTCCCAACCTGAAATCCAGCGTCGCGAGAAGGAGCTGGTCGACAAAGAAAAAACGCTGACCGGCGAGTTGCAGGGCGTCGCACTGACGTATGGTAACATGAACGCCGAGATGCAGGTGCGGCTCTTCGATTATGAAGAGTATCGAACGCTGCATGGCGAACAGCACCCCAAGACGCTGAAGATCTTCGAGGACAACACGCGGGCCGACGCAAAGCTGCGGGAGGCCAAGGCGCGACTTGACGAACTCGAGGACCATCTTCGCCACGTTCGCATGGAAATACGCGACCTCTATCGCCGTCGCAGCGACGCCCAGAAGGCGCTGGCCGCCTATGAGAAGGGCCTGACCGACGCGCAGCGGCTCGACAAGATGTACGGGCCGGGCCTGACGCGCATGGCCTTCAACGTACCGCTGCTTGACTATCTCGCGCCGCAGGGCACGCCGGGTCGCGAGGAAGTACGCCAGGTCTTCATGAAGCCGATTCGGTTTGATTACAACTTCGTCGATTCGTACGTGACGGACCGTTGCACGACGTGTCACGTCGGCATTGATGATCCCGGTCTCACGGTTGAGCGCTTTGCCCAGCGGACATCGACCGCGCTGGAAAATCCGGCCGTGCAGGAGTCGCTCCGCGCGGCCAATGAAGCGCTTCGTTCGACGATGCTGGAACGTCTGGCCAAAGCCGGCCAGCAGAAGGACTTTGCCACGGGCGATCTCGCGGAGATGAACGAAACGCTTCGGGGCGACTTTGTTCGAGCTCAGATCTCTGCGGCCAATGATTACCTTCGTGAAATAAAGCGGCCCGTGTTGCGGCTTGACGAGATGCTCGCCGAACTGGGGACAGGGGCCGATCTGACGCGTGGAAAGGTGACGGACGCCATCGTTTCCCGCTTCGAGCAGATTCTCTGGGCGCGGCCGCCGATGCTTCCGGGCACGGAGCAGTCGCTTCCGTGGAAGGACATGAGCGAATCGCAGCGGATGACCTATGTGGCGGCGCTGACGGCGGCGATGAATACGTATCTGGTCGATCAGGGGCGACCGCGAATTGACTTCAGGAAAGAGATTCAGGCGCATCCGAACCTGGACCTGTACGTCTCGCCGGATTCCCCGCACCCGATGGGCACGATGGGCTGCACGGTCTGCCATGAAGGCGCCGGTCAGGATACGGACTTCATCCTCGCGGCGCACACGCCGAAGGACAAGGCGGAGAAGAAGCGCTGGGAGAAGGAATACTACATCAAGGAGCTGGGCATCCCGCTGGCGACGTTTCACCTGGTGGAGGAGTTCTGGGAGCGGCCGATGCTGCTTCCGGATTACACTTCGGCAAGCTGTCGCAAGTGTCACGAGCAGTCGTACGACCTGGAGCGGCACAAGACGCTGCCGCTGGAGTCGGCGCGGCGGATCGTTGAAGGACGTGACCTTTTTACGTCGGTCGGCTGCATCAATTGCCACAACGTGGACGGTTTGTCGAACTCCCGACAGGTCGGAACGGATCTGAAGCACGTGGGGGAGAAGCTTTCCACGGGTTTCATGGAGCGCTGGGTGGAGTATCCGAAGAATTTCCGCCCCGGCACGATGATGCCGCACTTCTTCCATCAGGAAAACAATCTGCCGTCGAGTGCCAATGAGTTTGATCCTGATCCTGTCCTGCGAACGGAGACGGAGATCCAGGCGATCGTTCACTACCTGCAGACGTTTTCCAAGCCGCTGGACTTCGTGGACCTTCCCGATGGGATGGAGGGCGATCCGAAGCGGGGCGAGGAGCTTTTTGTTTCGATCGGCTGTCTCGCCTGTCATGCAAATCTGGATGCAAAGGACCCACTCGCTTCAAACGGCAAGACGATCGGCGAATCGTGGATCACCCGGGACCTGGTGATGACGCTCGGCCTCTCCGAGGATGAGGCCAAGGCGCGTTTTGAGGAGATGTCGGACAATGCCCGCGTGCAATACGCCGTGGAGCACCTGACCCCACATCGTCGTGACGAAGCGATCGCCCGGGCACAGAAGGAAGAAGTCGTCGCGGACCTGGAGCGGCGCGAGCCCGACCCGAAGCAGATGTACGTTCCGCCGTCGCTGGTTCGAATCGCGCCGGAGATATCCGGCATGGGCACCAAGCTGAATCCTGATCCGAACAACGCGGGTCAGGCCGAGCGCGCGAAGACGTGGCTCTACAACTGGCTTCGCAATCCGCGTCATTACTCGTCTTACACGCGGATGCCGCGGATGTTCCGCGACAACTACTACCAGCTCGATGACCCGGAGACGCAGCGCCGCAAGAATGATCAGGACATGCTGGACGTCGCGGCGTATCTGCTTTCCTTGCGAAATGACGACTTCGATACGACGCCGATTCCGGCAGACGATCGTCATCAGCAAATGACCAGGCAACTGATCCTCGATCTGCTCGGCGGACAAAACACCCAAAGCGTCGCCGGGATGATCTTGAATGATGAGAAGGTGCTGGATAGCGATCCCCATGGCCGATTGTCCTCGGCGATCGTCTCTCAGACGTATCGCTCCTTCGGCGAAGGGGATGAGGGTCGTCGGCGCGTCGGCGAGATCATCGCCAGTCGTTCGGCGGGCCTCGCGGATCGGCAGAAGCTGTATCTGGGCATGAAGATGATCAGCCATTACGGCTGTTATGCGTGCCACGAGATTGCCGGCTTCGAAGATGCCACGCGGCCGGGCACGGACGTGACGCTGTGGGCGCAGAAGTTCATGAGCCAGCTCGATTTCGCCTTCTACAGCCCGGCTTTTGAGCATGATGTGGAGGCGAATCCGTCCCTGTTCGGCAAGCTTTATATCGAGTCGAGCGAATACGAGCACCTGATTCGCGACGCCGGAGGAAACGCCCCGGCGGATATTCTGCATAATCACGCATCTTTCGCCTATTACAAGATGCGCAATCCGCGCATCTGGGATCGGGCGAAGATCAAGAAGCCCTATGAAAAGCTCAAGATGCCGAACTTCTACTTCTCGGAGGATGAAGTGCGCTCGCTCACGGCATATCTCCTCAGCATGCGCGATGCGAGCGTGATGAACTCCGTGAAGATCGACTACGAGCGCACCCCGGCGGGCAAGATCGCCCGAGGCCGCGCCCTGGCACGCGAACTCAACTGCATCGGCTGCCATGACATCGAGGGCAACCATCCGAACCTTCATCAGTATTACACGCAGGACCTGAGCGTGGGTGACAACTATCCGTTCGGTCAGCGATTTCTGCCGCCGCTGCTCTGGGGCGAAGGGGCGAAGGTTCAGTATCCGTGGCTGTTCACCTTCCTGAACAACGTGGAGATGCTCCGGCCGTGGCTGAACGTGCGCATGCCCAGCTTCTATCTGACGAAGGAGCAGGCGACGACGCTGGTGGAATACTTCGCCGGGCTCTCGCAGGATGAGGCGCACATGCTGAAGGCGGAGCTTTCTCCGATCGTTCGTTATCTGCGAGATGTTCACGGCGGCGTGGCGGACAGCGCCGCCGCCGGCGCCGATGCGTGGTTTCTGCAGGACAAGTTTAGTCCGCAGGCGGAATTCCTCGAGAAGTATGGCGTTGCGAAGAAGCAGGTTCGGGCTTTTGAACTGAACGCCGGCGACGCGAAGACGCCGGCGGAGATCGCCGACTTTGTCGGGCCGGTCTACGACAAGATCGTCGAGCGGGCCGAGTTTCTGGCGGATACGTTCAATGTGGAGTATCCGTTTACGGATCCGGCGACGCACTGGACGGATGAGGATCGATTCAAACGCGGCGAGGAGTTCTTTTACAATCAGAAGTGTCTCGCCTGTCACGTGGCGGGTGATCCCAACGTGCCGGGCACGACGACGGACATCAAAGCGCCGAATTTCGCGCTGACCTACAAGCGGCTGCGCTACGATTGGGTGATCAAATGGCTGCAGGATCCACAGGCGATTCAGCCGGGCGCGAACATGCCGCAGATTTTCCAGGGCGGCAGCGCTTTTGCGATGATGCCCGAGGAGAGCCGCAAGGAGCTGGAGGCCCAGTTCGGTTCGACCATCGACGAGCAGGCGACGCTGCTGGTGGACTTCCTGTTCAACATGGGCGATCGTCGCTACACGGCGATCCAGCCGGGCGGGCTGGAAGCGCCGGCGGCGGCGCCGGAACAGCCGGCCGCGGATTTTGATTTTGACAGCGACAGCGAAGAGAAGAAGCCGGAGCCGGTGGAATTTGATTTTGACTGATTATTCCGATCGAAGTGGCGGCGCTGGAGGGATTTTCCCCGAATGAGTCGTTCGATCGGGTCGCAATAAGCGGGGAGCCGCAGGGCTCCGAAATCGACGCCGGCAGGAAACGGCGCCATGAGAGTGTTTGAGTGTGACTATCGCAGGGAGGGCGGAAGACGCTTGCAAGGAGCGCCGGGTCTTGTGACAATCGACGCGGCGCACGCTTTCGCAACACGGGCACACTTGCCCGAGGAGTATCGATCATGACGAGTAAGAGCATTCTGTTGAGTTTGACGGCCGCATTGGGTCTGTCCCTGTTGGCTTCGCCGGCCCTGGCGGACAATGAGAAGGGCAGCGCGGTGATTAAGGGGCGAGTCGTCTTCGAAGGCGATCCTCCGGCGACGAAGCCGCTGACGATCGGCGGCGATCAGCACTGCGTGGCGGCGCATGCCAAGCCGCAACCCGATCAGGCGACCATCGTCTACAAGAAGGAAGACAACGCGATTCCTTACGTGTTCGTGTACGTCAAGAGCGGGGTGAAGGGCAAGTACGATCCGCCGAGCGAGCCCGCCGTGCTGGATCAAGAGGGCTGCATGTATCACCCGCACGTGTGGGGCATGGTGGCCGGCCAGGAGATTCACATCAAGAACAGCGACCCGACGAACCACAACGTGAATTCGCAGGCCCAGAAGAACCCGCGGTTCAACTTCGCCCAGGCCCAGCAGGGCATGGTGAAGGTGCTCAAGGGCCGTGAGACCTTTACCCGCGAAGAGGTCATGGTCAAGCTGAAGTGCGACGTTCATCAGTGGATGGCTTCGTATTGCGGCGTGCTTCCGCATCCGTTCTTTTCCGTGAGCAAGTCGCATGAGGAAGACGGCGGCGACGCCTCGAAGCGCGGCACGTTCGAGATCAAGAACCTTCCGTCCGGCGAGTATGAAGTCGCCACCTGGCACGCCACCTTCGGCGAGCTGTCGGAGAAGGTCACGATCGCCGACGGCGAGACGAAGGAAATCACTTTCAAGTACAACGCCAAGAAGGCCGCCGCCCCGGCGCCCAGCCGCGAAGTGATCCTTTCGACCGAGGTTGATTCGGAAAAAAAGTAAACGATGCGCCGGAGGATACGGCGCAAACCGTTGTAGCATCCGCGACGCCGGGCCTCTCGGAGGTCCGGCGTTTGCCGGGTGACCGTACAGAGTTACGTAGCCCTTATCGAGAGTTGCCAAGAATGCAAGCCCCGATGCACTACGGTCGCTGGCTCCCTCCCTTGTTGTCGGAGCACGGCGGCCAGATCGATCATTTGATTGACGTATTGCACGTCTTCATGGCCATCCTCTTCGTGGGTTGGGGACTTTTCTTCCTCTATTGTCTCACGAAGTATCGCCAGCGGCAGGGCCATCAGGCGCGCTACGAGCCGGTCAAGGGCACCATCTCCAAGTATGCCGAGATCGGCATCGGCGCCTTTGAGGCCTTTCTGCTCGTCGGCCTGTCGATGCCGGTGTGGGCGCAATACAAGAACGATCCGCCGAAGGAAGCCGAGCGCTTCGAGGTTCGTGTCGTCGCCGAGCAGTTTCAGTGGAACTTTCATTATCCCGGCAAGGACGGCAAGTTCGGCCCGACGGATGCCAAGCTGATCAGCCCGAGCAACCCGATCGGTCTCGTTGAGTCGCACGCGGACGCGAAGGATGACATCGTCTCGGTCAATGAGTTTCACTTACCGGTCGGCCGACCGATTTACGTGCGTCTGACGACGAAGGACGTGATCCATTCGTTCGCCATACCGACGATGCGGGTTAAGCAGGATGCCATTCCGGGAATGGAGATACCGATCTGGTTTACCGTGAAGGAAGGCGCGAAGTCGGACGTGCTTCGCGAGCAGATGACGCAGACTTTCCCGATGCGCCGGGCATCCTGGTACCGCCTGCGGCATCACATCTCGACGATGGACTACAAGGACGCGGACGGCCTGGTGCTCCTGGCCAAGGGGCAGGACCTCGGCGCGACGAATGAAGCCGGCAGGGAACTGATTGAGAAATTGCAGAAGGCAGGCATCGACGAACTGGTCATGCAGCCGCGTGAGCCGCTGGAGGTGATCTGCGCTCAGCTTTGCGGCAACAGCCACTTCAAGATGAAGGCCCAGATGATCACGCATGACGACGCCGGCTTTGCCGCATGGGTCGAGGAAAAATCCAAGGTCATCGAGTTCGACGATTTCTAGGCGCAGCAGTCCGCGGCGAGTGGCCAGTGGCTGGTTGCGAGTGGATGAGTGGAGTCTATGAGCACACACGATACGCACGGCGATCATCATCATGACGAGCTGTCGTTCTGGCGGAAGTACATTTTTTCCGTCGATCACAAGGTGATCGGCGTTCAGTACACCGTCACGGCCCTCGTTTTTCTTCTCTTTGGTTTCGCGCTGATGATGATCATGCGCTGGCAGCTGGCTTATCCCGGCCAGCCCATTCCGTTCATCGGCAATTATCTCGGTGACACGATCGCGCTGGATGGCATCCTCAGCGGCGACGGCTACAACGCCTTCGGGGCCATGCATGGCACGATTATGGTGTTTCTCGCGATTGTGCCGCTCGGTGTCGGCGGTTTCGGCAACTATGTCCTGCCGCTGCAAATCGGCGCGCCGGACATGGCCTTTCCGCGACTGAACATGCTCAGCTACTGGGTCTATCTGCCCGGCGGGTTGATCATGCTGGCGAGCTTTTTCGTGCCCGGCGGCGCGGCGAATTCGGGGTGGACGTCTTACGCGCCGCTCTCGGTGATCGCCACAACCGGTCAGACCATGTGGCTTCTGGGCATGGTCTTTCTGATTACCTCGTCGCTGCTTGGCTCGGTCAACTTCATCGTGACGGCCGTGCAGCTTCGGGCCAAGGGCCTGAGCTTCTTCCGGCTGCCGTTTTTCGTCTGGGCGCAGCTGGTGACGGCATTTCTTCTGTTGCTGGCTTTTCCTCCGCTCGAAGCCGCCGCGGTCCTGCAATTAATGGATCGCCTTGCAGGCACCAGCTTCTTCATGCCGAGCGGCCTCGTGGTCAGCGGCGTGGAGCAGGCGCACCTGGCCGGCGGAGGCAGCCCGCTCCTGTGGCAGCACTTGTTCTGGTTCCTCGCGCATCCGGAGGTGTACGTCTTGATCCTGCCGGCGCTGGGAATCGTTTCGGAAGTCATCGCCAACAACACGCGAAAGCCGCTCTGGGGCTATAAGTCGCTGGTCTATTCGGCCATTTTTCTGGGCTTCATGTCGTTCATCGTCTGGGCGCACCACATGTTCATGACGGGCATGGGTACGACGCTATCGACCTTCTTCCAGGCGACGACGATGATTATCTCCGTTCCCTCGGTGATTATTCTCACCTGTCTGATCATCAGTCTCTACGGAGCGTCCATTCGATTCACCGTGCCGATGCTTTTTGCACTTTCGTTTCTGCCGATGTTCGCTATCGGCGGGCTGACCGGCCTGCCGCTGGGGTTGACCGCGTCGGACATCCATCTGCACGATACGTATTACGTCATCGGCCACTTCCATTACGTCGTCGCGCCGGGGACGATCTTCGCCGTCTTCGCCGGCATCTATCACTGGTTCCCGAAGGTGACCGGTCGGATGATGAACACGACGCTCGGCCGGGTTCACTGGTTTTTCTCGTTCGTCTTTATCAACGGCGTCTTCATGCCGATGCTCTTCCAGGGCATGGCGGGCATTCTTCGTCGGCAGTATGACCAGTCCGAGCAGCTTCACGGGGCCAGCGCTCAGGGCTTGTCGGTGATGGTGTCGTGGTCGGCGTGGTTGCTGTTCGTGGCACAGATACCGTTCATCATTAACTTCTTCTGGAGCATCTGGAAGGGGCAGAAGGTCGGCGCGAATCCGTGGGAGGCGACGACGCTGGAGTGGGCCGCGCCCTCTCCGCCGCCGCATGGCAATTTTGAAAAGGTGCCCGTTGTGTATTGCGGGCCTTATGAGTACAGCGTTCCCGGCAAGAAGGCGGATTTCTGTCCGCAGCATGTTGCATAGGTAGCGAAGCAGCGCTTCGCGGTCCCGGTGCGAAGCAGCGCTTCGGTCACCGGCATAGGAGACACAAGACTTGTCCGCAGCAGTTGCAATACCTCACGATATGGAGCCGCATCCTGTAACGGGGATGTACAACGGGAAGTTCGGCCTGTGGCTCTTTCTGGCGTCTGAAGTGATGCTTTTCGGAGCACTCTTTTCGTCTTACGTGCTCCTGCGCATGGGCGCGCCCGAGGGCACCTGGCCGCAGCACGGGGCGGAGATTCTCAACGTGCCGCTGGCAACGTTTAACACCGTTGTGCTGATTACCTCCAGCGTGACGATGGTCATGGCCTGGGCGGCGCTGAAGATGAATAATCTGGCGCGCGGGCAGCTTTTCCTGACAGCGACGTTTGTACTTGCCGGGGCTTTTCTTGTTGTCAAGTATTTCGAGTATTCGGAGAAGTTTCACCATTACGAGGTCTGGCTGAACGCGCCGATCACGATGGACGGCAAGGAAGTCACCAGCATCCGCGGCCATCTGGCGAAGGAAAGTCCTGAGCTGAAGAAAGAGTCGCACATCCGCGCCTTTGCCATTCCGGAATATGTTCTGCTCGACCCCGATGCGCCGGCCGGCAGCAAGGAGCATGCGCCGACGATGCGGATCGAAGGCGGGAACATCCGACGGATTTCGGATTTCGGCCCGGGCCATAGCACGTTTCTGGCGACGTACTTCACGCTGACCGGCCTGCACGGTCTGCATATCATCGGCGGCATGATCGTGATCTTATACTTCATGCTGACCGGCAGCCGGTTTGCCCAGAAGCGGCCGGACAAGTATGCCGACCGCATCGAATGCACGGGCCTCTATTGGCACTTTGTCGACCTGGTATGGATTTTCCTCTTTCCGGTGTTGTACCTGTTGTAAGCGGATGGCGATGACCCGTTGCAAGTGCGACGGACTGTCTGAGGAGTAATGCGGATGAGTCACCATCAGATGTCGGTCGAAGAGGTCAAGAAGCACGTACGGACCTACCTGATGGTCTTCGGCGCGCTGCTGGTGCTGACGGTCGTTACCGTCGGCGTGTTTTACCTGCACCTGCCGATCGCCGGGGCCGTGGTCGTGGCACTGATTGTCGCGTCGGTCAAGGGGTCGCTGGTGGCGTGTTATTTTATGCACCTGATTTCCGAACGGGGCATGATTTACTGGATCCTCGGCCTGTGTGCGCTCTTCTTTATTGTGCTTCTGTTGTTGCCGGTTATTACCGAGCACGACGCCGTGGGTAGCTACGCCAGATAGAGAGGATGCAATCGTGTCGCTTAAGAGCTTTCACGTGTTCTTCATCGCCGTCTGCCTGATCTTTTCGATCGGTCTGGGCGTCTGGGGTTTTCGTGAGTATCGCTCCACGAACGAAGTCGGTTCGCTTTATCTGGGCGTCGGGTCTTTTTTTTGCGGCGTGGTTCTCTCGGTGTACGGCGTTTGGTTTCTTCGCAAGCTCAGGCATCTGAGCTATGTTTGACGCGGGGGTGTTGGAGATGTCGCATCGCTTAAGTAAGTTCGGTCTGCTGCTCTGCGGCGCGGCGATGCTGCTACTCGCGGCTGCGCCGGTTGACGCGTGCTCCGTCTGTCAGGGCAATCCCGATTCGGAGCTGGTCAAGGGGGCTCAGGGCGGCGTCGTCGTGATGATCGTTGTCACCTATGGCGTGCTGCTCGGTTTCGGCGCGATGGTCGCCCTGTGGTTTGTGCGGGCTCGCCGACTTACCCGCCCAGCCGCATCGATGGATACCCCACATAAAAACGCTCGCTCGTAATGCTTTGATGTACGATTCTTCTGTCAGTCCGGCCGCCTTCGAATCCGCCGGCGCGAAGGCGCCCGGCGCACTTCCGCGATCGCGCCTCTGGTTGCATCGTTACGCGATTGTTCTGGCTTCTGCTACCTGGGTGCTCATTTTCGCCGGCGGCATGGTCACCAGCACCGGAAGCGGTCTGGCCGTACCCGACTGGCCCACCAGCTACGGCTACAACATGTTCACTTTCCCCTATTCGCAATGGGTCGGGGGGATTTTCTACGAGCACGGCCATCGGTTGATCGCCTCGACCGTCGGCCTGCTTACGATCGGGCTTTGCATCTGGCTCTGGAACGTTGAGCCGCGTCGCTGGCTCTGCAAGCTGGGAACGGTTGCGCTGTTCGCGGTTATTCTGCAAGGACTGCTCGGCGGGCTGACGGTTCGCTTCCTCCTGCCGGCGCCGGTCTCGGTTGCACATGCGTGCCTGGCGCAGGCGTTTTTCTGCATGGTCGTCTCGATTGCCGTGTTTACCTCGCCCCGCTGGCTGCGCGGCAGTACAGCAGCTCGATGCACTGACGAGGCAAGCGTTGACGCGACCCGCAGCGCAAGCGAGGGTACGAAGTTCGGCGCGCCGTTCGCGGCGACTCGAATCCAGACACCGCACCTTGGCATTTTCTTGACGGGCATGGTTTTCTTGCAGCTTATCCTCGGCGCCGTCATGCGTCATACTGACTCGGGCCTTGCGGTTCTGGATTTCCCGTTGGCATACGGACAGGTTTTTCCCAGTTTGAATGCGGAGGCGGTGGAGTCGTATAACGATCATCGGCGATTTGTTCGGGGCATTCCTGCTGTGACCGTCGATCAGATTGCGTATCACATGGCACATCGCGCCGGCGCCCTGGGCGTCGCGGCGGCGATCTTCCTTGTGGGTGCGGCGGTGCTTCGCCGACATCGAAACCTGTCGATGCTGGCGCGGCCCGCGCTCGCGGCGATGGCACTGGTGGTTGTGCAGTTTGGCCTTGGCGCGTGGACGGTGCTTTCAGAAAAGATGCCGTTCGTGGCCACGGCTCATGTTGCGGTCGGCGCGGCGACGCTGGCGGTCGTGTGGGTGTTCACGCTGCGGGCATATCGCGTTGTCGGTGTGGTACGTCGCGAAAGGTTGCCGCGCGCGGTAGTGGCGGGGGTGGTGGGATGAAGCAACCGATCGAGCAATGCGAGGTCGCGTTACCTGCCCGTGAAGCGAAGCAGAGCTTCGCGGTCCCCGGTGGAGCGAAGCAGAGCTTCGCGGTCCGTGGTGAGGCGAAGCAGAGCTTCGCGGTCCACAGAGCGGTCTCCGGCGCGGCGTCCGGCGCGGTATCTGGGGCGGTGTCTCCGCGCTCGTTGGCGGCCGAGTCGCTGCGCGTGCGGCTGGCGGATTTCGTCGAGCTGGCGAAGCTGCGGATATCGGCGCTCGTGCTGGTCGTTACGGCCGTGGGCTTTTGTCTTGGAGCGGCCGGGCCGATCGATATCGCGCTATTGTTTCATACACTCCTGGGTACGGCGCTTACTGCGGCGGCTGCCAATACACTCAATCAACTCGTCGAGCGTGAGTACGATCGACTCATGCCGCGGACGATGGATCGGCCGATCGCGGCGGGACGTGTCTCAACGACGGAGGCGCTGGTCTTCGGTTCCGTGTGCGCCGTGCTCGGTCTGGCCGAACTGGTGGTTTTCGCCAATCCGCTGACGGCGCTCCTGGCGGCTGCGACGATCGGGCTGTATCTCTTTGCCTATACGCCGCTCAAGCGCCACACGTCGGCCAATACGCTCGTCGGCGCTGTGCCGGGCGCGCTGCCTCCGATGATCGGTTACGCCGGAGCGACGGGTGAACTCGGCGCGTGGGCCTGGCTGCTCTTTGCGATTCTGTTCGTGTGGCAGCTTCCGCATTTCTTTGCCATCGCGTGGATGTATCGGGAGGATTATCGCCTGGGCGGCTATCGCATGTTGTCGGTGGTCGATCCTACGGGAAGGCGTCTCGTGCGGCAGACGATCGGATTCAGCGTGTTGCTTGTGGCGGTGAGTTTGTTGCCCACGTGGTTTGGCTATGCGGGACTGTACTATGCCGCCATCGCCCTGCTGCTCGGTGGGGCGTGGCTGGTCTTCGCGGCGCGGATGGCCCGTCGGCTGACGCACGGCAGCGCGCGGGCCTTGCTGCTTGTGTCCGTGATTTACCTTCCGCTGCTGCTGATTTTTCTGTTGCTGGATCGCGTGAATACGTAGTCGCGCCCTACCCCGCGTTGAGGCGATTTATTGCGCATCGCGAAGGTGTGCAATGCTCACCCTCCAAACGCAACGGGCATCTCGCTCATGGATGACATCGTCGTTGTCGATCGCCTGGGCCATAGCTATGGCACTCGAGTCGCGCTGTCCGGCGTGAGTTTTTCCGTTCGATCCGGCGAGGTCTTCGGCCTGCTCGGGCCCAACGGCGGCGGCAAGACGACGCTCTTTCGCATCCTGACCACGCTGCTGCCGGCGTCATCGGGCAAGGCCGTGATCTGCGGCGAAGACGTGCAGACGCAGCGCGCCGAAGTTCGTCGGCATATCGGCGTGGTCTTTCAATCGCCCAGTCTGGATATTCATCTCACGGCGCGTGAAAACCTGCGTCATGCCGGTCGTTTGTATGGGCTCCATGGCAGCTCGCTGGAATCGCGGATTGAAACGATGCTGCATCGCTTCGGGCTTGGGGATCGTGCGGATGAGCTGGTCAAGTCGCTTTCGGGCGGTATGCGGCGTCGCGTCGAGATCGCCAAGGGGATGTTGCACCAGCCGGCGCTGCTGATTCTCGATGAGCCGAGTACGGGGTTGGATCCTGCGGCGAGGCGTGAACTCTGGCGGCACCTGGAGGGCCTTCGGGATCAATCCGGCGTGACGATTCTGCTAACGACTCACTTTCTGGAAGAGGCGGAACACTGCGATCGGCTGGCGATCCTGGATCGCGGTCAGTTGGTGGCCTGCGGCAGTCCCCTGGAACTCAAAACTCGTGTCGGCGGCGATTGTGTGACCATTGAGTGCGAGACGGCGGAGAATCTCCTGTGCCGGATTACGGAACGGCTTGGGTGCGAGGCAACGCTGGTGGATGGATTGATTCGCATCGAGACGCGCGACGGGGCGGCACTGGTCGGTCGATTGATGAACGAATTCGGCGGTGATATTCGAGCCATCACGCTTGGCAAGCCGACGCTGGAGGACGTGTTCGTTCACGAGACGGGGCGAAGATTCAACGTGGACGACGCCGCGGAAGCTGCTCGGGAGGTCGCATGAAGATGCCTGACGCACCGACGAGGCCGTCTTCTGCAAGGGCGTCCATTCGAGGGCCGGGCCTTTGGCGGCCGTGCTGGACGCTCTGGCAGCGGGAGATGGTGCGTTTCCTGCGTCAGCGCGGCCGCGTGGTGGGGGCGATGGGGACGCCGGTGATTTTCTGGCTGCTCATGGGGTCGGGTTTGCGCCATTCCTTGCAGGCGCCGGGTGCATCGGAGACGGTCAGTTATCTGGAGTTCTCCTTTCCCGGGGCGATCGCGGCGATTCTGCTGTTTACCGCCATCTTCTCGACGATCTCGTTGATTGATGATCGCAAGGAAGGATTTCTGCAGGGGGTTCTGGTCGCGCCGGTCTCGCGAACGGCCATCGCGCTGGGCAAGATCCTCGGAGCCACGACGCTGGCCGTGGGACAAGCGGTGTTGTTTCTCCTTCTCGCGCCCGCAGCGGGCATTTCTCTTGGCGTCGGGTCGATCATGGCAACGCTTGCGGCTATGATTCTGCTGGCATTTGCCGTGACGGGCCTGGGTTTCTGGCTGGCATGGCGTACGGAATCGACGCAGGGATTCCATGCCGTGATGAACCTGGTCCTACTGCCGATGCTGGTGCTGTCCGGCGCATTTTTCCCGACGGCGGGCTCGGCGGCGTGGCTGCGTACCGTGATCGCCTGCAATCCGATGACCTACGGTGTGGCACTCCTGCGGTACACGCTCTACGCCGATGCACCGGCCGTCTCGCCGGGAGTATCGCTCCAGGCAGCGCTGGCGGTCAGCGCGGGTTTTGCGGCGGTCACATTCATCTTGTCGCTCACCAGCGTGAGCCGTGAATCCTCCCGAGTGTTGCAATGATGACGCGTACAGAATCGACGGATACCACGGATCGTGCGACCACATCACCTGCGGATTCCGAAAGCGCGGAGCCGACCTGGAAACCACCGGAACAGAGGCCGGGCATCGGCTTCTGGGTGCTGATGCTTCTTTCGCTGGGCTTTGTCGGGGGCCTTGCATATATGCAGTACGTTCATGTCGACAAGGCACGGCGCGGCGGAGCGGAGCGGCCGAAGGCCGAGCTGCTGCCGGTCATCGCCGAACTGCCCGACTTCACGTTGATCGAGCGGAGCGGCCGTCGTGTGGGGCTGTCGGACCTGCGCGGTCGCGTCTGGATCGCGGATTTCGTGTTCACCTATTGCGCCGGTCCGTGTCCGGTGATGTCGGTACGCATGGCGGAGTTGCAGGAGCTGCTCAAGATGAAGCGGTATGACGACGTCGTGTCCGTGACGATAACGGTCGATCCGGAGCGCGACACGCCGGAGCGGCTTCGCGAGTATGCCGATGCGCTGGGGGCCGAGACCGGGCGATGGCTCTTTTTGACGGGCGAAACGAAGCCGATTCGAGAACTGGCGGTCAAGGGTTTTCGCATTGCCGTGGAAGACCCGGAGCAAGGGGATGATCAGATCCTGCATTCCACGCGGTTTGTCCTTGTGGATCAGCAGGGGCGTATCCGTGGTTACTACAGCGTCCTGACTGAGGAGGAAGAGTACGATGTGCAGAAGGCCGGCACGGGGACAAGTATTCCCGAGGCGGTCAAGCGCGACCTGCTTGCGGACATTCGCAGTCTGCGACGGGAGGCGGCCCGGTGACGGTCAACGACCTGCCGCATGTCAACGCGACGCTCAATGGTTTGAGCACGGTTCTGATCGTTGTCGGCTACGTGATGATTCGCGGCAAGCGGATCGCGGCGCATCGGGCGTGCATGCTCGGCGCGACGGCGGTTTCGGCGGCTTTTCTGGTTTGTTATCTTGTCTATCACTATCACGTTGGTCATACAAAATTTGCGCATCACGGCTGGGTGCGTTCGATCTACTTCACGATTCTCATTTCGCACGTCGTGCTGGCCGCGGCGGTGCCGTTTCTGGTCGGCATTACGCTGTATCGAGCCCTTCGCGAGCAATTTGATCGTCATCGTAGGATTGCCCGATGGGCCTTGCCGATCTGGCTCTATGTCTCGGTAACGGGGGTGGTGGTGTATTTGATTCTGTATCACTTCTATCCCGCAACGTCGCCGGTTTGAAATAGCCCGAAGCGACTTGGCACTGCATGGAAGAATATGGGGAGGGTCTGCGCACCCATTGGGTATGCATTTTGGTAACAATTACCCAGAAAACGGGCTGCTCCAGAAGAGCGGCTTGAGCCGTTCGTACGGGATTTGTCGTTTAAGTTTATGTTGTATCGCACGTTATGGGTAACGATAAAGCGTACTCCAAATGGCGATTTTCGGTCTGGCACGGTCCTTGTCTATAGGTGATTCGGCGACGGCGAATGGCGCCGTGCCGAGCAGCTCGCTGGGGGAGGCCCATCGAAGACTCGGAACCTTTGGGAGAGGGGTCGCGAGCTTTTCGAGGGCTTCGCCCAGCGGGTTGCTGCTCTGAGTAGCAGTAGGGGTCGCGCCGAGGGGAGTCGGCGCGGCCCCATTTTTTTTGCGCGCAATTCACTTGTTCTTCATTACTTGAATGCGATGATCGCGTGATGGATTGGTTTTCTGCTTGACAGAGGAATCCTGACTCCGCTACAAGTCATCTGTGTGGCGCGAATCGTCGTCACGAATTTTGACAAGTGAATACTGCTCGGTACGGGTCTCCCGCGTGGGAGACGATAGGGAAGGTGGTGCAAATCCACCGCGGTCCCGCCGCTGTAATCGGGGACGAACGCCGCACGATGCCATTTTCGCATGAAGCGAGGAGAAGGCGCGGTCAGTAGAACGATCCGAGAGCCAGAAAACCTGCCTGTGCCGTAGCGTCGTTTCCGCCCCGGATCTGGGCAGGAGTCGGCGGCCCATGAGCTCGCGCGGATGTGATTTTCGCGCGCGACCTTGCGCTTCTTAGACCTCCGAATCCGGACACGCCGGGTGCGGAGGTTTTTTCTTTTGCGACGGCGAAGGACGGTCGCGGAAGGGAGCGAGGTTGTGTTGAGAGCTTTGTCAGTTCGGAGTCGATTGGGACATTCTGAAGAATTGTCGGCTTCTGGTGGCCACGTTGCCGCAAGGAAGTGGTTTATCGACTTCCACGTCCGGCAGGGGCACCGAATGCTATGCGTTATGTGCGGCCTGTTGGCCGTGATGTACGCGAGCTTTGTTCATGCGGGACCGGTGTCGCTTTCCTGGGTGGAGGACTTTGCGGACGATCCGGTGGCGGCGGAACGTTTTATTGTACCTGACGATCATGATCCTTCGCGGTTCAGCTATGACGGTTCGGAGCAGCGGCTGACGGTCCATTTTGATGCGTTCGAGACCACGGCGTGGTATGTACGGCCGCTGGATGCCGAGGGCTCGCTGACGCTGGGACTGTGCGACGCGTATGAGTTCACGGTGACGTTTCGTATATTGTCGGACGGCTTTTACGCTGATCCGTTTCAATTTGCACAGATCGGTTGGGGGCTCGTCAACTCGCAGACAACCGGTGAGGATCGCTCGGGAGGCGCAGGACCGACGTTTGCGTTTGATACGATCGCTTTTGATTACTTTCCCAACGTCAGCCCGACCTTCGGCGGCCCGACACTGGGTTCGACACTCGTTCACAGCGACACAGGTGCGGGCTATTTCTCGGCGATCGAGTTTCCGTTCGGGTCGGAGTCGCAGCTCGACGCGCATCTGGGGGACGACCTGATTCTCCTGGACACGGAGTACGCGGCTCAGGTGTCGTACAACCCGGCGAGTCGCGTGGTAACGCTGCGAATCCTGCACGACGGTGTGCCGCTGAACATCAACGCAGACGGCAGCGGCGGGCCCGGCGGACCGGACGGCGATCCGACGACGATCCAGACGGTCCTTTTCATGGATACGCCTTTTGAAGTGGATTCCTTCGCGTTGACGGCGTGGCAGGACACGTTCAATCCGTTTGATTCTTCGGTGATTGCGGACGTGGAGATTTCACGGATCGAGTTTGCAGCGCTGCCGTGGCAATCGGGCGATGTCAATTTCGACGGCGTGGTTGACGGGCTGGATGTCGCGCCACTGGTGGATGCGATTCTCAACGGCCCGGGCCATGACTGCTTTCTGCAGCGTGCGGATTTTGACGAAGACGGCGAAGTGACGTTGGATGATGTCGAGGGATTTGTGGCGGCGCTCCTCGGGGCCTAGCCATCGCGAGGAAGGAACGTTGACGGCCATGTGGCACAGGAGAATGGTTACGCGAAGATCCGTGCGATTCGCCGTCGTCGGCCGGCAGAGGGGCCGGTCGCTGCGGGGTGCGTTCACGATGATCGAGATACTCGTCAGCGTTTCGCTTGTGGCGGTGCTGGCAGCCGTGCTGCTGCCGGCGATGGGGACCGCACGGCAGGCGGGGCGGGCTTCGGCGTGCATGGCCATGCTGCGCAACGGCGGACTCGCGATGACGATGTACCTTGACGACAACGACGGATCGTTCTGGCCGTACTTCCACGACGTCGACGGCGCGGAGGGGGGGCGTCGATGGTGGTTCGGTTTCGAGCCGGGCGGGCCATCGGCGAATGCCTGGCAGGGAAACCGGCGGCTGGACAAGTCGTCGGGTTTTCTGAGTCGCTACCTGACCGGCGCGGAGAAGGACCTTGTGTGTCCGAGTTTTCCTTACCCGTCGGGAAAGTACTTCGCGAAGTTTTCGCCGTCGGCCGGAGGATATGGCTACAACACGGGAGCGCTGGGAGGGTATAGCTGGATTGATCCTTCGAATGTCGGTCCGCGAAAGATACAGGCGTTTACCGGGCGAACGGCAGACGTGTTTGCGCTGGCCGATGGGATTCACTTTGACCGGCTGGATCATTCCGGCGCTTCGCCGCTTGAGCAGACCTTCAACGAGCCGCCGTATATCCAGTGGCAGGACCCATCGCTATTCGATCGCAATGCGGGGGTCAATGGCGGCTTCGGGCATTTTCGTCATCTGAATCGGGCGATGGTGCTCTACCTGGACAGTCACGTCGCGGGGCAACCGACGAGGCGGGCGCTGCATCCTTACAGCGTGAAAGGCACGGGGCCGGTGGCCAATCTTTCGGATGACAGTCTTCGGACGACGAGGGTTCAGCGCGGACGTGTGGAATTGCAGGTCGACCGGGTCTATGGATTGCCTTGATGTCGAGCAATTCTGCTTCCCTGTGTCCGATTGGTGCGCGGCCTGCAACGGCGATAAAATGGCAGCGTGGACGATCATACGCTGGCGAAGCTTGAGTTTTCGAGAATACAGGAGCTGCTCTCTCAACATGCGAGCTGCGCGCTGGGCAAGCAACTGGCGTTGCGGGTTTCGCCTTCGCGGCGGCCGGCACAGGTGCGGTTGTGGCTGACACAGACGGCGGAGTTTCGGCAGTGGGTGGACGCTCAGGGTTTTCCGCCTTTCGGGGGCATACGTGACGTTCGGCCGCATGTGAAGCGCGCGGTGCCGCCTGCGAAGCTGGAGCCGAGTGAGTTCGCGGAGCTGGCATCGACGTTGGAGGGGATTGGCGCCGTGCGGCGGTACTTCGCGCCGGACAACGCGCCGGATTCGATCGTTCGGCTGGCGGCGCGCGTGGGGGATTTTCAAGTCATCGCGGAGCGCATCCATCGGGTGATCGACGAGCAGGGTGAGGTGCGCGATACGGCCAGTGAACGCTTGTGGCGGATTCGTCAGGAGATCGAGAAGGTTCGTCTGCAGACGCGCGATCTGTTTGACAAGCTGCTGCGGCAATCAAGCATTACCCGGTATCTTCAGTATCCCAACGCGACCTTTCACGCGGATCGGATGGTGCTGCCGTTGAAGGCGGATCAGCGCGGACGCATCGCAGGGATCGTGCATCGCAGCAGCGACAGCGGGCAGACGCTTTTCGTGGAGCCGTCGGAGGCGGTGGAGCACAATAATACGCGGATCAAGCTGCTGCAGGACGAGTCAGAGGAGATCGGGCGTATCCTGTGGGAGCTGACGCATCTCATTCACCTGAATCAGAAGGAGCTGCTGGGCACGCTGGAAACGCTGAGCGTGATTGATCTGCTCGCGGCGAAGGTACGATTCGCACGCAAGCATCAGATGGTGCTGGCGGAGATCAATGACGATCACCATCTGCGACTGCATCAGGCGCGGAATCCGATCCTGCTGACGCTCAGTGAGGCGGCGGCGGCAGATGGATCGGCTCCGCAGTCGGTCGTGCCGATCGACGTGCGGCTGGGAGATGATTTTGACGTCATGATCATCACCGGGCCGAACACGGGCGGGAAGACGGCGGCGCTGAAGACAGTAGGACTGCTGGTGTTGATGACGCAGGCGGGCCTGCCGATTCCCGCGGAAGCGGGTTCGACGATGCCGGTATTCGAGGGCGTCTGGATTGATGTAGGCGACGAACAAAGTCTGCAACAATCGCTCAGCACATTCAGCGCCCATCTGCGGCGGATTCTGGACATTCTGCAGAAGGCACGTCGATCGACGCTCGTGCTTCTGGATGAGCTTGGCGCCGGCACGGATCCGGACGAAGGCGCGGCGATCGGTCGGGCGATCGTCGAGCACCTGTTGACGAGCGGGTGCCTGGCGATGTTGACGACGCATCTGGGGGCGCTCAAGTCGATGGCGCTGGAGGAGAAGCGAGTGGACAACGCGGCGGTACAGTTCGACCTGGAGACGCTGCGGCCGCTGTATGAATTGCGAATTGGCGAACCGGGCAACAGCAACGCCATCGACATCGCGGCCCGGCTGGGAATGCCGAAGCGGATCGTCGCGGCGGCAAGGCGACATCTCACGGGGCAATTTCGGGCGCTGAATCGGGCGATCGGCAGCACGCTCAAGTCCCGGCGTGAGGCGGAGCGGGCACGGCGCGATGCGGAACTGGCCCGACAGGAAGCGGCAAGGGCGACGCTGGCTGCGCTGGATCGGGAGCGAGCGTTGGGAGATCAATTAAAGAACTACACTGCGTGGGTGGAGCGTGTGATGAAGCTTCAGCCGGGAGACCCCGTCCACGTACGGAAATTCGACAAGGCGGGTCGGGTTGTCAGGGTGAAGCTTGAAAAGCAGCAGGTCTCGGTGGACCTTGGATCGATGGAAGTCGATGTGCCGCTTGCGGATGTGATCATCGAACCGGCGGCGAAACCGTGACCCGGCATGGGGGTTCTGGGGCGACCTTCGTGATGGTCGCGCGACCGGATGTGCCATCGTCCCATTCTGCCACAGCCGGCGAGGTCGATTAGGATGACGTTTTTTCGACATAGAACCGGCGGGGTGCGAAATGGATATAATGGGAGTGGATGAGGGGGCGGCGCGGTGCTCATGCGAGCATCTCTGACCGCTCATGAGGCATGCCGTCTGAGTTCTTTCAGCGGCAGGATCGATGGTTTCCTCCATGCAACTTATCCTGTTCATGCTGGTCGGGCTTGCCGCGGCGCTGGTGATTGCCCGATACGGTCTTCCCTTATGGTTTGCACGAACCATGCGGCGCGGCAGCGCGGCGGAACTGGGTTTTCACGTTCGATCGGAAGATGCGGCCTTTGTTCGCGATGTTTGTCACGCGACCTATCGCGGAGCGCGGGCGCGTTTGATACGGCCCAGGGGTAGCTGGGTAGGCGTTTGCGAGCGGTTGCCGTCGAGTGGGCGACCGATGGCGATCGAAGGCGTGGCGTTTACGCATGCGGCGCTGCACGGCTCCGGCGCGCGGACCGTTCGTTGGCCGCTCGATAACGAGCGTCGCGGCGATTGGGCCTGGCCGCTTCACTTCGGTGTCGGCATGTGGGCCGCCTCACGCTATGGGCGAAACTTCGAGGAAGTTCTGCGACTCGCGCAATCCACCGATCCCTGGTATCGCTACCTCTGTCTTGATGGATACGGTTACAAGTTCGGCCTGCTCGATTTCATGCGCCAGCCCGGCGTGGTGACGCACTTTGCGGCGGTGCCGGGCTATTATCGTCGCGCGGCGTTTCAAGGACTGGGACGCGCGTTGTACCTTGCATACCTCAATCATCGGGCAGGCTTGATTGAGATCGTCGGGGACGTCGCGCCTGAACACGAAGCGGACATCATCGAAGGCGTTTCCTTCTCGGCGGGTTATCTGCACTGCGATCAGCCACGGCGGGCGATCGACCTTGCCCGGTCGGTGCCGTATGAGTGGCGTTCGCATGCACATCTAGGGATCATCCTCGGTTTCCGAGCGCGGCAGATGATCGACGCGCCGTTTCTGGCCGCCTGCCTTTCGAAGCTGCCTTCCGCCGGCCGCGATGCGATTGTCGGCGCGATGACGCTCTGCGACGAAATCGAGAAGCGCGTGCGAGTGGATCATCCTGTCAGCGGCTACGGCTTGTGGCGCGAGATGGTGACGCGGCGGCTGGAGCGCGAGCAGATTCTCGAGCCCATCTATCTGGAGGCGGCGGAAGGCCGCACGGGGAACAAGGGGCTGGTGATGTAAGGTGAATGGACCTGTGCGTCCTTAAACCTTGGCGGGCTCGGTTACTGAATCCATATCACTGCTGAGATAGGCGATGAAGTCGCTCTTGGTGAGCAGGCCGATGGGCTTGCCTGCTTCGCGGACGATGATGGCTTGCGCGCCGAGGGAGAGGGCCTTGAAGCCCTTTTCGATTTCGGTGCCTTTGTCCATCTTGGGGAAGGGGGAGCCCATGACTTCGCCGACCTGCTTGTTGGCGATGTCCACATGGTCAAAGACGAGCTGCATGGCGGTGACTTCCTGAACCGATCCGACGATGACGCCGGTGTCATCCGCGACCGGCACCTGCGAGATTCCATTCTTGCGCATCAGGTCGATGGCCTTGCGGACGGAGTCCTTGACGTGGACGGTGATGATCGCGGGCGTTTCACCTTTGGAGGCGACGACATCGCCCAGCGTGGTGCCCTGGCCCGGCTGCGCGAGATAACCGAACTGCTGCATCCAATCGTCATTAAAGATCTTGCTCAGGTAACCGCGGCCGCTGTCCGGCAGGAGGACAACGACGAGTTTGTCGGCAGGCAGATCCGCGGCGACTTTAAGGGCGGCGCAAACGGCGGTGCCGCAGGAACCACCGACGAGCATGCCTTCCTCGGAGGCGAGGCGTCGAGCCATCAGGAAGGAGTCCTTGTCGCTGACGTTGACGACTTCGTCGACAAGCTTCAGTTCGACCGTTCGGGGGACAAAGTCCTCGCCGATGCCTTCGACCTTGTAGGGCCTGGGCATGCTGCCGGGGGTGTAAATGGAGCCCTCGGGGTCGGCGCCGATGATCTTGATCTTCGGGTTCTTCTCTTTGAGAAAGCGCGCCGTGCCGCTGATGGTGCCGCCGGTGCCGATGCCGGCGACGAAGTAGTCGATCTTGCCGTCGGTCTGTTGCCAGATTTCGGGGCCGGTCGTTTCGTAATGGGCCTGGGGGTTGTTCGCGTTTTCGAACTGGTTCGGCTGGAACGCGCCGGGGATTTCGGCGGTCAGCCGGTTGGCCATGTTGTAGTAGCTTTCGGGATTGTTGGCTCCAACGGTCGGCACGGTAACGGTCTCTGCGCCGTAGGCGCGGAGGAGGGCGAACTTTTCGGGGGACATCTTGTCGGGCATGACGAGGATGCAGCGATAGCCCTTGATGGCGGCGGCCATGGCGAGGGCGGCGCCGGTATTTCCGCTGGTGGGCTCAATGATGGTTCCGCCGGGCTTGAGAAGGCCTTCGCGTTCGGCGGCTTCGAGCATTTTCATTGCGGGGCGGTCTTTTACCGAGCCGCCGGGGTTGAGATATTCGACCTTGGCAGCAATGGTGCAGCGGATGCCGATACCTGCGGTGACCCTTCGAAGGCGTACGAGGGGCGTGCGGCCGATACACTCGAGGATGGTGTCATGGATTTCCATGGGCGAACCTAAATCTGTTGTCGTTCTGGTCGGGCCTTCGCCGACGCAGGGGGTCCGCCTGATTGCCGGATGCGGCATGCGGTTGGGCGGCCAAAGCCGGAAATGCGCGACCAGGGACTTGAACCCCGAACCCGCTGATTAAGAGTCAGCTGCTCTGCCAATTGAGCTAGTCGCGCGTAGACCCCTGGAGAGGGGAGCGAACGGCATTTATAGCGCCTGCGGGCCGCCTCGTCAAGTGACCTCACGGGAGAACGGATTCGGGGTGACATGACGGCTATCATCTCCTATCTTGACAAAACCGCCTGCTAATCGGACGATGGCAACTCGTTGTCACAGCGGAGCCGGCTGGTTTACGGCCTGCTCGCAGACAGCACCGAGGGCGTTTAGCTCAGTTGGCTAGAGCGCCTGCTCGACATGCAGGAGGTCACAGGTTCGAGTCCTGTAACGCCCATAGGCACCCCCTCGGCACTGCTCAAAATAGCGGTTTTATTGGGGTTTTCGACGATTTTCATTTCTTCGTTACCATCAATTCCACTCGATTCCTGCATTTGCCGCACCTGATTCCGCACCCTTTTTTCCGGCGTGTCACCCGAAGCGATGCGATAGTGTTCTTCGGTCGTCTGTAGGTAGTGACGGTTGGCTACGTCGGGCGAATTGCCCAGCCACCGCGTAACGACGTGGACGGGGAAGGTCTCGACCAATTCGGTCTCTCGACTGCTCCGAAGATTCTGCCAAAGTTTCGGCCAGGGCTGGACGCCCGCCCGCTGGATGATGCGGTCAAAGTGCGTCCGAAGGTTTTTTGTCGGGCCTCGGTATCTGTTTATGACGTGCGTTTCGCCCTCAGCCGCCGCCTCAAACGCGTCTCTCAGGTGGGGGAAAACCTCGGGGAAGATCGGGACGATGCGGGCACCGCCGCCGGGATGGTGGATCGTCTTTGGGCTTTTGACGGTCATCCGCCCACGATCCCAGTCAATGTCCTTCCACTCAAGAGATAGGGCCTCGGACGGAACACGAAGCCCGCCGTATCGAGCCAGGGCAACGAGCAGCCGCCACTGACCACAAGGGCACTCATCAATCACCCGGTCAATCTGCTCGCGGCTGACATAGTAGAACCTGCTCGGGTTGGCGACCACGTTCGCCGCCATGCCTGCGAAGGGGTTGACGGCGATGATGCCGCGTTTGCACGCATGGGCGAAGAACTGGCGGGCAATGCCTGTCCTTCGTCGAATCGTGTTCGCCGCAAGATCATGCTCAGTCTTAAGTGACCGCCGCCAGTTCTCGGCGTCAATGGACGTAATGGTGGAGACATCCACGCCTTCATCGAAGAAGTCGAGCAAGCACCGCCTCGTATGGCCGAAAACAAGATGTGTCGCCGCCTTCACGTCCGCGCGCGAGTCGATGTACGCTTTCAGGAGTTCGCCAAGTGTGACGACGGACTTTTTTTCTCTCGCCTCGCAGAGTCCGGCCCTTGTCAATTTCGCATGAAGATCAGGGCCAATGTCCATCGTCCATCGGCTTGTTTCGTCTGGCGGGGCCGTCCGCGTTATCCTCGCAGACACAAGGGCTTCGATATGGCCTCGGACTGTCTGGGCCGCTCGGTCGCTGATTTTGCCCAGCTGAATCTTGGGCCGCTTGTCGGGGTCAGCCGGGTCGGTGAATTGGATCGCTCGCCGCCCGCTTGGAAACTTGATGATGGACGCCATAGATCACCTTCCCCTTACAAGTTTCAACTTCGATGTTGTGTATGACTTCGCCGCCCGTTGGGGTGTATCGCACGTGGTATTCGAGCGGCGTTCCCTTTTCTTTTGTAGGGTCATACCCAGGGCCTTACAGATTTTGTCCGCCGTGCGAAGTGTGACGGTTCGCTCACTGCCCACGAACCGCTGTAGTATCGCCACGTCAACGCCGCAATCCAGCGCCAGGCGATACAGACTTCGCGGGTCTTTTTTGATGGCCGTTCGCAATGTTTTTTCCATATCCATTGTTGCACCTCCCATCTATGCCAACTATCGTAGGGCTGTCCGCCTTATTTGTCAACCCGCGTAGACTGTTTTTTTGTGCCGTTTCAGGCCGACTCTCAGGCCGTCCGGCCGGATTGCGTTCGTCCTGCGCGATTGTGGCGCGTCGTTTTTCTGTGATTATTCACAATCCGGGTCGGTTTCGTCGTCATCGGCCAGGTCTGCCGTTATGTCGGGCAGGTCATCCCATTGAACGGCGTCGGTCGCTGTGCCGTGAATACTCAAAGGTCGGTCGCTCAGGTCGATTATCTCGTTTCTTGTTTTCATCGTTCGTTACTCCAATTCCTCGAAGTCCAGGTCGTCATCATGCTCCGCGGCGTCATCCGATCGCGGAAGCTCATCCTCATCTTCCAGTTCACGGTACGTGCTGTCCTCGCTTTCCGGCCGTGCGAACATCGCCATCGTGGCCTCGTTTTGGAGCCGGATACAATTATCGCAATATCGCAACCATGTCCGGCCGTCACAGCCCCGGGTCTTACATTCCTTCAATCCGGTCATATCCCCCCCAGGGCGTCCGCCCACAATCGAAGCTCTGCCGCCCGCTCCGGGGCCGTCGGCTCGCAGGAATCGGCCAGCCCCAGCAACCGCCGCCGCCAGCCGTCGGGGGTCCAGCCAGGGGCACGCCCGGGACCGACCCAGCCGGGGCCGCGCCTGTCACTGTGAAGATGCGCCCGTTGCCGTGATATCCCTCAACCACCGCCCGATCCGCAGCGTCCCATTCTTCGGGGGGCTTGTACGGGATCGGCGTTTCGTCGGCCTCGCAGACCACCACCAGAGGGGCCGGGGAAGGCGCTGCCCGGGGGGCCTCGACGGTCAATCCGGCTAAGAATGTCGCTGCGTCAAAACTCATGCCCCTACACCTTTTCAACGTACCGCACGTACCGCAAGTGCCGCACGTACCGCGTCACACCCCGTTTTCTGGCTCAAAATCGGGGGTCTGCGGCACGTTGCGGTGCATGCGGTACATGCGGTACATCCGCAGGGGGTAAGCCCAAGTCCAAAGAATAAGCCCGCTCGATCCGCCGCAGGGCCTCGACCGTCACCCGCCGGAAATTACGCCCCGTGCTTCCTGTGCCCTTGCTTGTTTTCACCCCGTATCGCGCGAGCGCCGCCGACACCCCGCGAGCGGTCCACCTGTCGAAAGTGCTAGCGTCCACCTGTCGGGCAGCCGCGAGCACGTCACCGGCTTTGAGCGTCGCC
>CAYLOE010000029.1:0-45153 GCA_964385225.1 uncultured Planctomycetaceae bacterium | reverse complement strand
GGGCGGGCCGGCGGGATTAACCTATGGAGCATGCCTCGGCCTTTGCGCATCACCGGGTGGGGGAAAAGGTGTCAGGGGGAAAAGGTGTCAGGATGAATTTTGACGGGGCGGGCCGGCGGGATTAACCTATGGAGCATGCCTCGGCCTTTGCGCATCACCGAACCGGGCGTCGTCTATCACGTGCTGAATCGCCGCGTCATGCGGCTGGCGCTGTTCCAGAAGGATCGCGACTTCGAGGCCTTCGAGCGGGTGCTGGCGGCCTCGCTCGACCGGCCGGATGCCCCCGGTTTGCTCGCCTACTGCCTGATGCCCAACCACTGGCACCTGCACGTCGCAGGGCGAGAAGATCACGCAGTCGTAGGGACCGGTTTCACACATGTCGAACCGCCGCAGCAGAAGCTCCGGCTCGTTAGCGCCGATGAGAATCCGGCCGTCGAGCCGCCATTGATAGTACGGCTCCAGCCACGCGGCGTCGGTAACGCCGGCGGCGGTCAGGGTTACTTCATCTGTGGACATGACCGGAACAGGATCCTGCTCCGGCTGCTGAGTGATGGTCACCGCGCCGGACGATTCAGGTATCAAGCAGATGCTGGCCTTCGCGAGTTCGACGAAGTCGTCGATTGCTTGTTGCGAGTAGTGGCAACTGGATGGTGGCCAAGGAATTGTCGTCGTACAAGACTGAGTCTGTTCACAACCCGCGGCGTTCTCGCAGGGACAGACACGTCCGCATTGAAAGACACCGCTGGGTTGATACGGAGAGTATTCTGGCGTACCAGGTAAATTGGCGAGCATCGCAAGCAGTTCTTCGGCGTGTGATTCAGGACATTCTGGATCCAGCGGTCCGAATCCACCGTATGGATAGTCGCTGAAGCGAAACGCGGAGATTCTTGCCGGTGTTCCCTCCATAGTTCGCAATACCTCGGCTTTTGGCCTAGGATCGGAGATCAAATCTGGACCTATCGATACTGTATCGGACAGGATGATGACAACCCTCTCCAGTGGGGCTGGATTGCGCTCCTCCAATATCCGCTTCGCTTCCTCTAATGCTGCAAATAACCTGGTCGCGCCATTGCCAGTTCCTCTTGAAAAACCGCGAATAGTTGCACATAATATAGGCGACGAAGTCTCGTCCAATGTTTCCTTTTCTACAACCGTCTCTACGCCACCATTCCAGCCGAATGTCAGTACAGTGACAGCGACCGAGCCATCATGTAGGAGGTGCTCATCTGAGCATGACTGTTGCGAACAGTCTCCGCCACAAATCAGTTCACTGATGGCAGCAAGTTGGAAATCAAATACGCACTGTTCCACGCTACCCGATCTGTCAAGGAGGAAAACGACGTCGGTTTGCACGGTGGCTATAGCACGGCAGGGCAGGAAGAAGAATAATAATGTAAGGATAGCTGGAGCAAAACACTTGACATTCGCCACTCGGTCCTGCACAGAAAGCCTTCTGAACAACAATGCCTTCATTTTAGGATACTCCATATCCGAATAATGGTTGCATCTCAAAAGCAAAGCAACAGCGACTATTAGTTTCCTTGTGATCTATCGCGACTTCGTCGAATGGAAAACACAAGCCCAAGAAATAACAAGACTAATGTAGTTGGTTCAGGGATGAGGTCCGCCTGCATCCCATCGACTACCACGCCATCACCGGTATAAGTGATTGCCTTTATCGGCGAAGTAAATCGCCAACCGTGCCATTCCAGCATTCCGTCGGCTGTATAGCCCAGTACCATTGATCGGGTGTAGGAAAAGAACTGTGTGCCGACTAAGACTCCAAGTTCATCATAAAAGTTCATCTCAACAATCGCGGGGTCGGTCCCAAATGTAGGGTTTGACGAAGTTACTGCGCCCCAAAACGACCCGAATCGTCTGACGGGCTCCTCGAAAACAAGTGTCGCGGTTCCAGGTAGTGCATTAAAGCCCATGCCTTGGCTGCCATCTGCAACTTGTGCTGGCCCCGATGTACCAAGGCTGAAAAAGTGAGGAAAGGTTCCAGGGGTGAAATCCGGGTTGTATACGTAAATTTGCATGAAAGGGGCGGAAACCATCGCGGCTCCGCCCATGATCGCGGTGGGGCTTGGCAAGATCAGCGGCGCTTCTGTCGGCGGGTCCGGAAATGATTCCCAGTCCTCTGTCAACTCACCGACGAACGGGCCGATCTCGGTGATGACGCCGCCGCGGACGGGGGTGAGCAGGAAAAGAACGAAAGCGAATCCACAAAGAATCGTGCGGCACGAAGACATGTCATTATCCTCCCGGCGTCTTAAGAATCGCCATCGAAGACTTCTCGCCATTTTTTCGGACATTCGCTGGCCCCTGCAATTATCGCAAATCACGCAAAGTCCACGGCTTGCGAGCGACGGTACCTCAACGACAAGATTCCTGCCTCCCTACGAATCATAGGCCCGCCGCTTGGGGCTTGGGGCTTGGGGCTTGGGGCTTGGGGCTTGGGGCGCTGACCTCCTCATGAACCCATCCAGCCCGAATCAACTCCAATATTATCACGAGTTCCGTTGAGCGTTAAGACCATACCGCACTTTATTCTCGGTCTTTCCGACGATGATTGCTCGGCCTGGCCTGCCCGCTCAACGCGACAATACCCATGACGGATGCCGGCGCTTTCCATTCATCATCACGCCCGTGCGCGAACGAGCGACGGCAGTGCAGTTGGTACTACCTATCCGATTCATCTGCCGCCGCACGCGCAGTATGCCGCTCCGCCCTTCGTAATTCGTCATTCGAAATTCATCATTCGTAGTTCTCGGCGCGCGCGCTGAGCAACTCTTCCCGCAGAAGGCAACCCCATGCGCACAAGTTCCGCATTCCGCACTCCGACTTCCGCATTCCCCTGTCCCTGCGTGTTCAGCTTTGTTCAACCTCAATCCGCATTTCCGCCTCAAAAACCGGGGCTGTTCAGGCAAATTCAACGTTCTTTTTTTTCACCCGAACTTCAACCACGCCCGCCGATCCGAACGCCTGGAGTGCGTCCTGAATCCCAAAATCCACCGGTTGGAAGCACGGTGCCACAGGGGTTTCAGAATGCACACTCCGTCAGGCAGGATGCAACCCGGAGTCCGGGTGGAGATGCCAGAGCAGCTCTCGATTTCCCCCATGACCACGCAGAGGGCTTTCGGTTTCGGCGAGGAGTTTCAGACCCAGCGACGGCAGCAGCGCGCGAAGCGGCGCGACGACGTGCTCCGTCATATCGTCAGGCAGAATTCCGCCGGTCACTTGCTCGGGCGAGGCCTCATAGTGCGGCTTGATCAGACTGATGACGTGGCCCTCCGGCCCGAGCAGGCGCTTCGCGACCGGCAGGATCAGCGATTGCCGCGTCCAGCCGACGTCGATGGTGACGAGGCGCGCCGGCTCGGGCAGCGAGACGTGCAGGGCATCGGTGCGCTCCATGACGACGACGCGAGCGTCTTTTCGCAGGCGATAATTCAGCACGCCGTAGCCGCGCTCGACGCTGTAGACTCTGGCCGCACCGGCTTGCAGGAGGCAATCCGTAAAACCGCCGGTGTTCGCGCCAAGATCGGCGCAGGTCCAGCCGACAGGCGACAGGCCAAACGCAGCGAGCGCGTGGGAAAGTTTCTCCCCGGCGCGGGAGACGTAAGCATCGTGCCGAGCGGTTGACATGGCGGTAAGTAACGAATCGATGGGTGGACTACGCGAATCAGGTCGGCGGCCTCAACAATGGCCGCACGATCGGAGCCCTGAAAGCGAGCGACCGGACTACCGCATTGCCGGATCGAACCCGTCGCCCACCGAGGCGGGTCTGCGACTTGCGCTTCGGTCACGGCGTGTCGGGTTGATGGCCCAACTCGCGGCTGCCAGGACGACTAGAACTCGCGCTCGTGTACGACGACCGGCAGGGGCCCGGACGCTGCGATGACGCGGAAGGAGTATTAGTGCTTTGCGCCGGACTTGAGCGCGTTGAGTCGCTTGGCGAGCCGGCTCTTACGCCGCGCCGCGGTGTTGCGATGCAGGGCGTGCTTGCCGGAGAAACGATCGAGCACCTTGGCCGTCTTGCGAAAAGCCGTTTCGGCGGCGTCGGCATCTTTGCCGGCGACGGCATCCTTGAAGTCGCGGACGCTGTTCTTGATGATCGTCTTGCGAACCTTGTTGCGCATGGCGCGCTTGGCGTTCTGCCGCATTCGTTTCTGTGAAGAAAGTGATCTGGCCAAAGTCTGCTCCTATCGTGACTGACAATTCATCTGACGGGCAATACCCGCCTTACCGGTTCTTCGCTTTCGTATCGTGCGGCATTAAGCAAGATCGCCGGCGACGATCTTCTCCAGCCGCTGGCGAGCATCCCGGTAATTGTAATCGATCTGAATCAATTCGCCATAGACCGCCCGGGCTTCGTCCGACTTGCCCAGCTTTTCTAAAGTACGGCCGAGCCAGTAGTTAAGCTCCAGGGGTAATTTCCCGGCGGTCGACTCCTGATCGCGCACCGCTGCCCGCAGCGTCCCCGCGGCTTGATCGAAGAAGCTCTTTTCATGGAAGCAGCGGCCCAGATACAGGCGACTTTCCTGCCGAAGACGGCCGTCGCCCTGCGATCTTTGAAACAGCGGAATGGCTTCATCAAAACGCCCGGCCTTGAAGAGCCGAACGCCGTAATGAAAGTGCAGCTTGAGATCCGTCGGATATTTTTCCTTGCGTTCGGCGTAGATTTGCAATTCGGCGTCGTTCACACGGACGGCGAATTGTTGTGCGGCGTTACGGGCTTCCGTGTTCTCAGGGTCTCGTTCGGCCTTCTCCATCATCGCTCGAAGTTGCCGCTGATAGTTCTTCATGCGAATGTCATCGGACTTGACCTTGTAGGCATAGTTGCCCGTTGACTGATACTCGGCGTCGAGCAGGGCGATGGCCTCCGCCTCAACCTTCGGGTTCTCCTGCTTGGTCATCAGGTTCACGAGACTGATCAACTTGCCGGGCACGTCGCGCTGGGCCTGCCATTCCGCGCGGGCCTTCGCGATCATCTCGGCCATTCGTTCCTCGGAGAGCACCTGCCGCTCGCGGTCGCGATCGTCCGCCTGTTTCTCTGAGTCCAGCATGGACTCGGTGATGTCCCCGTCGCGGCTGAACTTTCCGCGCGTGATGGTCAGCTTGCCCGTCGCATCGCTTCGTGCGCGCTGGGCTTCCATTGAATTGGGATAGTGCTGCGCCCAGATTTGCGCCGTGGCGATGCAGGCCTGAAGGAGTTCCATCTGAATACGATCATCGCCGGCCTGCAGGGCGAACTCGGCGGCGTGGTCCATGTAGATGCAGGAATTGGAGTAATGCGACATGGCCAGCTTCTTGCCGGAGGTGTCATAGGCCTCGACCAGCACCGGGGCGATCCACCATGCGACACGGTAGACCATGTTGCGGGCCGCCAGTTCGAGAATCTGCTCCATGTGCGGGATCGATCCGGGATCCAGACCGTAAAGATGAAGGGCATTGTTCAGATTTTTCCGCTGGTCCTTGCTGGAGGTGGACAGTTTCCGACCGGCGAGGAAGCCGGCGGGCTTGCCGCCCTCGAGCTTTCGCATCGTGGCGACGACGCGCAGCGGTTTGAGACCCTCTTCGACGGCATCGGGCCAGATGGCCAGGCCGTCGGTATAGAGCTTGATTGCGTAGTCGTAGTTCCGCTGTACCTCGGCCTTCTTCGCGTGCTCGAAGAACTTTCGGGCCTTGGCCATGCTCTCGCTGTCTCCGGATGACGAGGATGGAGCACCCGGCGAGGGAAGATTGTCAGGAGGTACGTTGGGCATGGGCTCTACGAATGCAAGTGAAACGCGGAAATCGTCGGGCCACTTGGCGAAAATCCGTCAGGATTCGACGCGAGCGCCGGCATCGGAGCGTTGCTTCGGACTTCCATTGTCGGAGCGGCCCCCGGTTTCCCGTGACACGCCGGATCGCTACAATGGATTATACCGCGAATAAGGTGTTGCGGGAGAGGCGCTTGCATGTCAACCGACTGGTCGAAGCTCAGAATCATCTGCTATCCGGACCCTCGGCTGCGAAAGGCCTGCAAGCCCGTCGAAAAGTTCAATGCCGACCTGGCGGCCCTGGCCGGTCGTATGCTCGAATTGATGCGGGCAGAGCAGGGTATCGGACTGGCGGCCCCGCAGGTCGGCCTGCAGGTCAGCATGTTTGTCTGCAATGTGACCGGTGATCCGAAGGACGATCGGGTCTTTGTGAATCCGAAGCTGACCGAGCTGTCCGGCGAGATGGACTCGCAGGAAGGGTGCCTCTCGATACCGGACGTAACCGTGACGGTGCGTCGGGCGGAGCGATGTCGCATTTCCGCGAAGGACCTTGCCGGGAAGCCGGTCGAGTTGGAAGGCGCGGAGTTGATCGCGCGATGCTGGCAGCATGAGATCGATCATCTGAACGGCCGATTGATCATCGACGCCATGTCGGAATCGGATCGGATCGCCAACCGCCGGGTGCTCAAGGAACTCGAGCGCAAAGCCGGGCCGAAGCGCGGCGTCGCGGCCCACTGAGTCGCCGGACACTTCACCCTTTACGCGATGGATGCTCTGAATGCGTGTACTTTTCTTCGGTTCCGGCGAGTTTGCCATTCCCACGCTTCGATCCATTGCGCACGACGGTAACGAAGTGGTCACCGTCGTCAGTCAGCCGGACAAACCGCGTGGCCGCGGAAAGGACGTGACGCCGACACCGGCAAAGTGTGAGGCGCTCGAACTGGGGCTGCCGGTTGTGACGCCACCGGACGTGAACGCGCCGGAAGTGGTATCGCATCTTCTTTCATTGAAGGCGGATTTAGCATACGTGGCGGCGTTCGGGCAGAAAATCGGTTCGACGCTCCTGGGCGGTTTTCCGGTCGGAATTGTCAATCTGCATGCTTCGCTGTTGCCGTCCCTGCGCGGGGCGGCGCCGATCCAGTGGGCGGTGATCAACGGCGTACAGGAAACCGGCGTTACCGTCTTTCGGCTGGTCGAGAAAATGGACGCCGGGCCGGTGCTCGTGCAACGGCGAACGCTGATCGCTCCGGATGAAACCGCCGACGAATTGCACGAACGGCTGTCGCGAATCGGCTGCGATGCCGTTCGCGCGACACTGGAACTGCTGCAACGCGATCCCGCAGCCCCCGGCGAACCGCAGGATACATCCAGGGTGACCTACGCACCGAAGTTGTCCAAGACCGATGGCCACATTCGCTTCGACGCGCCGGCCCGCGCTCTGGCCAGCAGGATTCGCGGGCTCTGGTCGTGGCCGGGCGCGATCTGCCGGTTTGTTTCCGCAGACGGCCAACGCGATGAGCAGGTGACGATTGCCCGGGCCGTGCCGTATGAGATTCGCACGCGCGCGGCAGATTCACCCGATGAGCCGGGGCGGATTAACGAGATGATGCGTGTGCAAACAGCGGACGCGGAGTTGGAAATCCTGCAGGTGAAACCGGCCGGAGGGCGTCTGATGGACTGGCAGGATTTTGTCAATGGGCGGCATGTGCGGGAAGGCGATCGGCTCGTGCCGGTCGAACGGACTGCGGATCCATCGGGGGTGTCATGACAGCGGCAATGGGGACCAGTCGAAATGCGCGCGAGAGAGCGGTCAAGGCGCTCGTGGCCTGCTATGACGGGATGGTTCGCGGGCGCGATGTGCTGGATCGGATGCAGTCCGAAGACGCGCTTGGGCCGGCGGATGCGGCGCTGGCGGCGGAACTGGTCTCCGGCGTACTGCGGCATCGCATCACGCTCGAACACATCGGGCGTCGCTATTATCGCGGGCGCTGGGAAGGGCTTCGGCCGCCGGTGCGGATGATCCTCGCCGTGGCGACCTATCAGCTCTGCTGGCTGGATCGCATACCCGCCCACGCGGCGGTCGATGAGTCCGTCAAGCAGGCCCGGCGACATGGCAAAGGAGCCGTCGCCGTGGTCAACGCCGTGATGCGGAAGATATCTCAGTGCCGAGGCGATGTCATCGACCGGCCGTACGCGCCGGATCCGCGACGATGGCTGGCGTTGGACGCGGATCGCGGGCGTGCCTTCGCGGATGATATTTTCCCGGACCCCTCGCGCCGGCCGCTGGACTATCTCGTGGCCGCGACGAGCCACCCGATGTATCTCGTCGAACGATGGCATCGAATCTACAAGCCCGCGCTGTGCAAACAGATTTGCGAAGCGGGAATGCGCCGGCCGCCGCTGGTGCTTCGGCCCAATCCACTGCGGACAACGGCCGACGAACTGGCGGCACGATTGTCGGCCGCCGGCCACCGCTGCGAACGCGTGTCGGGTTCGCCGGCAATCGCATTGTCGGATTATCCTTCGATGGGCGAGATGGCGGAGTTCGCCGAAGGACTCTTTCAGCCGCAGGATGCGACCTCGCAGCGCGCATTGACGCTCAGCCCGCCCCGGCCGGACGAGTTCGTACTCGACCTGTGCGCCGGCGTGGGCACGAAGGCCACCCAGGCGGCGGAAATGATGGAAAATCGCGGCCTCGTCGTGGCCGGCGACATCGACACCGGTCGGTTGGAGCGTATCCCGGAGAATGCCGCGCGGCTGGGCATCTCGATCCTTCGAACCTGTCCATCCGAGGAATTGTCGGCGATGCTCACACAGATCGGCCGCAAGCCGGACCTGATCGTCGTGGACGCGCCGTGTACCAATACCGGCGTTCTCGCGCGGCGGCTGGAAGCAAGGTATCGCGCCAGTCATCGGCACCTCTTGGAAATGGCGGAATTGCAACGGCAGCTTCTTGCGCTGGCAACGGAGCTGGCCGGCCCGACGACGCGTATTCTCTACGCAACCTGCTCGATCGAGCGCGAGGAGAATGAGGCATTGGTGAAGTGGCTTTGTGCTGAGCACGGCGGATGGACCGTCGAAATGCAGGAGTTCATCCTGCCCGACGCAGCCCACGGCGGCGGCTATGCGGCGGTGCTGGTCCGTAAACCTGCATGATTGATCTTGCGGATGCGGCGAGAAGCCAACTCCCGCGTTCCCCCATCGGGTCGCTGCGAGAAAGTGACGTGATTCGAGTTAATTCCGCAATCCGCAATCGCCACTACGCTCCCTGCAGTTGTGCCATCACTTCGTCGGGCATCTCGAAGTTCGTATAGACGTTTTGCACGTCGTCATGGTCCTCGAAAGCGTCGATCAGCTTGAGGACTTTCACGCCCGTCTCGGCGTCCACGGTGATCGTCGATTGCGGGCGCATGGTGATTTCCGATCGCTCCGTGGGGATGTTCCGACTTTCGAGCGCCTTGCGAACGGCCTCAAACGCCTGCACTTCGCAGGTGACTTCGAAACCGTCATCGTCCTTCGCGACGTCATCGGCGCCGGCTTCGAGGGCGACTTCCATCAGCGCCTCCTCGTCTGACGCATCGGGTTTGATTCGAAAGACGCCGAGCGTCTTGAAGTTCCAGCTTACGCAATTACTCGTGCCGAGGTTGCCGCCGCCGCGCTCGAAGAGCTTCTTGATCTCCGGCGCCGTGCGATGCGGGTTGTCCGTGAGCGCGTCCACAATGAACGCCACGCCGCCGGGGCCATAGCCCTCGTATTGCACGGGCGAATATTCCTCGCCGCCGAGTTCGCCGGTTCCCTTCTTGATGGCCTTATCGATCGTGTCGGACGGCATGTTCGCCGCCTTTGCCTTATCGATCGCGTAGCGGAGGGAGAGGTTCATCGACGGATCGCCGCCGCCGGTCCGTGCGGCCACGATGAGGTTTCTCGCCAGCTTGCTCCAGAGCTTGCCGCGTCGGGCGTCGGTGATCGCCTTCTTATGCTTGATGTTTGACCATTTACTATGACCAGCCATGTATCCACCTGGAGAGAAAAATCCTGTTGTGTTCTTATGCCTGCGGCTCTCGCAGAATTATACTCGCCGGCCGCGATTTGCTCATCTCCCCGTTCGGGCATTTTCGGCGAATGCAGTCGGCTGACCATCCTGTCGCGCCGCTTGGCTTATGGCTCCGATGTGCTTTTCGATGGCTTCGAGACGGCGTTGGTCTTCTCATCGGGCCTTGTGGTCGGCTGCGCGGCGTGCTTCCCGGCATTATCGTCCTTGAGCGCTGGTACGACAGGCCGGGCCAGCGGCGCGGTCTCGACCGGTTCACCGTCATCGAGCTGTCGGAGCTTGCGCTGGACCTGTTCGTGCAGATGCTCGTCTTCGATCAGTTGTGGAGGAAAGCGATCGGTCTGGCTCTTTTCCAGGGCTTTCAGCCAGTTCTCGCGGGCCTTGTCGACCTGGCCGGCTCGGTAGTACGCATCGGCCAGGTGGTCGTACATCACCGCGTCCTCGCTGAGGGTCAGCAGAACGGACCGATTGAGATACTCGATTGCTTCATCAAAGCGGCCCTGTTTGTAGAACACCCAGCCCAGACTATCGATGTAGGCGGCGTTGAGCGGGTCCTCGCTTAAGGCGAAGCGGATCATTCGCTCGGCATCGTCGAGGCGGATTCCCTCGTCGGCGAGCGTATAGCCGAGGTCGTTGTGAATCCCGACGAAGTCGGACTTGACCGGGTTGGAACCCGGGTCCATTTGAGAGATGCCTTCGAGCAGGGCGTAGATTTCTTCAAGCTGCTGGATGGCCTGCATTTCGCGATCGGATAGCTGATAGATGCGCGCCATGTAGCGGCGCGCCTGGAGGACCACCATGTAATTGAATCGCTCAAGACCTTCCTGTGCAGGCGACTTGGGATTCAGGAAGCCGCTGATTTCCTTCTCGGCCTCATCAAATCGACGGGCCTCGATCAGTGCGCCGATCAATTCGAAATTCGCGAAGCCGGAGCGGTCGGAATCACCGCGCCGGCGATACATCTCGACGGCGTCGTCCCATCGTCGTGCGTATCGATAGGATCGCCCGAGGTAGTCTCTGTAATTCTCCCGGAGGCGCGGGTCTTCCATGCCGGTGAGAATCGTTTCGATGGCGCTGTCCCAGTTTTGCTCCTCCCACAAGAGAAGGATGAGCAGGCGGTTCAGTTCGAAGTTGTCCGGGTCGTCCGCCAGCCAGGTGAGCACGATCTGTTGGGCTTCGATGTTCCGCTTTGCCGAAACAAGCTGGCTGATGTAGGTAGCGCGACGCGCCATGTCTTCGGAGTCTTCGGCAAGCCATTGCGACGCCTGCTGAATCGCCTCCTCGGTTCGATCCGCGTCGCGAAGCGCCGTGAGATAGAGATCGCGACGCCGGGGATCGTCCGGGCTTTCGTCCAGCCAGCTCTTCACCGCTTCCACCGCCTCATCGAATTTCTTTGAGAATCGAAGGACCAGATAGAGTTGATTCACGTAGATGGTTTTGTGCTCCGCGAGCTGCTCCCGCCCGAGAAGCCATCGCAATTCGTCGGCGGCCGTTTCGAGATCGCCGTGGGCCCAGGAATAGCGCACGAGGTGATTGTGTATTTCCCGATCGTTTGGATGGTATTCGAGCAACTGCCGGACCGTTGCGACGGCACTGCGAAAATCGAGCCGTTTCGATTGGTATTCCGCTTTTCGCTTGAGACAGTCCACATCGTCGGGGTCGATCGCCAGGGCGATTTCAACCTCCTTCAGCGCTTCGGTGTATTCGCCGACCGCTTCATGGCTCATCGCCAGTGCCAGATGCGTGGCGGCCTCGTCCGGCAATTCGGAAACGATACGCCGCAGATCATCGCGATAATCTTCAAGCCGTTCCCGGCCGGTGGGGGCCTTGCTCGTCGCCAGTTTCAACAGGGCACGGCAGCGTTCGACAGCCGGGCCGCTCTGGCCCAGCCGCTCGAAGTCGGCAAAGTATTCCTTGGCCCGATCATTCTTGCGGCTGTTGAGCAGGAGCCGCACCAGTCGCTCGCGCGCAGGGATATAGTGTGGGTCCACATCGTCAAGGATACGCCGATAAAGCTGCTCGCAACGAAGGGCATCGCCCCGCCGCTCGACGGACTCGGCAAGGCGATACAGGGGCTCAGGGTTTTTCCGATTCAGGCGGAATGCATCGAGAAAGGCGGCCTCTGCCTTTTCATGCTCGCCAAGGGCATCGTAGGCACGGCCGCGAATCTGATGAAGCTCACCGACTTCCGTGCCTCCGTCGATGGCAGACTCCGCGGACTCGATGGCGGAGAGATAATCTCGCTTCCTGAGGGATATTCGAGCGAGCAGAACCGTTGCCGTGTCGAATGCGGCGTCCTTCTTCAGCGCGTCGCGGCAGAGCTGGGCGGCTTCGTCGACCTGTCCGGCCGACATCTCGCACAGTGCCAGAAGCAACAGCCCGGTTGGATTGTCCCAATTCGCGGAGCGCTGCTGACGAACGGCCTCGGTGAGACCTGCTCCACGATTCTCTCGATAAGCGCCGCGGATCAGGTCTTCGACGCCGGGGTATGCTCCCGGTGCGGTCGCCAGAACTCGGTACAGCAGTGTGGCCGCATCGACGAACTGTTCCAATTCAATCCGCAGCCGGGCGAGTAGCAGCAGGGCTTGCTGGTCTTCCGCATCGCCTTCCGTCAGTACGGTGAGCACCGCTGCGGCGCTGCGCGTATTGCCACGTTTGAGAAGTAGCTCGGCGATGCGCAGACGCAAGGCGGGATTTTCCTGCTCGCGCGCCATGCGCATCATCTGTTCGTCGAATGCCTCCGGTCGGCCGGAGAGCTTGCAGACCTCTTCGAGCAGAGCAAAGCCGGAATCGGCCGATGTATCCGCGTCGTTGATCATTTTGCACGCGCGATCCATGGCTTCGTCGTGACGGCCTGATTGCGCCAGCGCGAGGATCAACTGTGTCGCCAGCGCGCGATCATCCGGGCTTTCCTCAACGGCGATCCGAAAGGCCTCGACGGCCTCATTCGGCTTTTGCAATTCAAGCTGAATATCCCCCAGCATGGCGGAAGCCCTGCCGCGATAGAGAATCCGCATCTCGCGCAGTTCGCGATGCTTCTCCATGTCCGCCGTCGGCTCACGGAGTGCATCAAGATATGCGGTGAGCTGCTCGGCGGCGGCGGTCAGGTATCCCTCCTCTTTCAGGACAAGTGCCAGCGACAGGTGCGCCAGCACGCGCTCGGGAAGGCGCGGCGTGTCTTCACTGGCAGCGAGCGCCAATCGCAGTGACGAAATGGCCTGCGTTTTCTTTCGCTGCTGGATCGCCAGCTCGCCGAGGAGCTGATGAACAGCGGGGTGTCGCGGCGACAGTCGAGAAGCTTCGTCGAGGTGGCTGAGCGCCAACGCATGGTTGCCGTGCTGAATCGCGGCGCGGGCCAACAGGATGCGTGCTTCCACAAGCTGAGGGTCGACCTGCAATGCTTTTTCGAGTGCGGCCGTGGCGTCGGCCCAGAGACCTTCGTCGAATCGCTCCTGTCCCGTGCGCAGATGGCGCAGGGCCTGCGGATTCGGTTCGTGCGGCTCCGATGACACGACGCCGGGCAATTCAGGGATCGGCTGTATTTCACGTGTCGTCAGCAAGGCCTTGGCGGGGATCGGCGTTGTTTGCCCGATCACGCCCGATTCCGCTTGCGGCAGGTTACAAGCCGATCCGCCGGCAGTGCCAATGGCCAGGACAACGATGGCAAACATGCTTCGACGCAAGGGGTGATTCATGGTAGTCAGCTTCTCCGCGGCTCGTACGCCGTCAACCATCAATCCTATGTAGGCGAACCACACGGGGAAAGGGCCATCTCAAATCGTTGACTGCGCGGGGGCGAAAATGGGCTCAGCACCTGCGGATCGCTTGTGTCAGAACAGGTCGGAAAGTCGAGCGGCTCAGCGATGGCGGCGCAGCTTTCGCGAGGGTCGTTTGGAGTTCTTGCGCGAGGAAGCCGTCGCCTTGGAGGTGTGGCTGGACTGTTTCTTGAGGGGTGATGCCTTCGACTTCGACCCGGCATGACTTCGTTCTTTACCCTGCGGCCGCTTGGGGGCGGCGCCGGACTTGACTGGATGCGGCTTCTTTTCCGGAGCGGTGCCCGGGGTCTCGGCTTTGGGCGGCGGTGCGGCCGGTGGTGGGGGAGGCGGCGCCGCGAGTCTGCGGGGTACGTGGGCGGCTGCGTAGCGCTTGAACTGGGCGTAGAAGGAAGCGGCCTGGGATTCGCGAACCTGGCTCGCGAGAAACTTCTGAATGACCTCGGCGGTGGAATCCGGCTCCACGCAGCCCTCCCGCCGAAGGATTTCGCACATCGTCACGTCGGCGGGGACGGCGTGGCCTTTCAGGCAGCGAAGGAGGACCGTCGCCTTGGCGTGGGAATTGACGCCGTCAAGACTGTTGAGAAAAGTTTCCGCCGTGCGCCGGCCGGCCTTCTTCAGGAAGCTCAGGTCGAGATGGTGCAGCTTGTTGAAGATGACGATCAGGGCCTTCACCATGTCCTCGGCGGCTCTTCGGCACATGGGGAAGTCCGCGCCGATGGCCTCGACGATCTCCGCCACGGGCGTGACGCGAAGATCGTTGATATCGACAACGGTCTCCCACAGCTTGGCGAGGGCGGCATTCGCCCGTGTTTCAGATGCGTAGTCGGTGAGGATGCCTCGGAGGATTTGCTCCATGGGGTCTTCGACGGTGGGGAAGGGCGTCGAATTCTCCTTGCGAATCCTCTTCAGGAGCTTCTTGAACTCACGGACGTGCTGCGCCGCGTTCTTCATGAATGAACTCCACTGGGCGAATCATCGCCGGCGCCTTCGGAAACAGACAGGTCTTCGGGCTTCGCCGCTGCTTCGTCCGGCCGGCTGACGGCTTCGTCGATGAGTTTGATGGTCTCGATGGCGATTTTGATACCGCGGTCCAGATGAAAGCGGACCGAGGGACACTGACGCATGTCGAGGCGCCTGGCGAGCAATCCCTGAATGAGACCGCGCGCGCTGTCGAGACCCTTCATGGTGGTACGGCTCTCCGTCTCCGTGCCCATGATGCTGACATAGACGTTGGCGAGGCGCAGGTCGCGGGACATCTCGACGCGGGTGACACTGGTGAAGCGATGAATGCGCGGATCGGACAGGTGGCCGGCGATCGCTTCGCTGACGACGTCTCGGACCGCATGCGCGACTCGCTCTAAGCGATACGACATGTCGCCTCCCCCCGGCGGCGGCAGGAGATGGCGATGCTGCGCCCCTGGCTGAAGGGGCTGCTGCCTCTCACTTCTCGTCGCCGCAATTTCGAATCAGAAAAGCTCGATTCCATAATCGATGAGACTGATTGAATGAACGATGCGTACTTCATCGACGATCTTCGAGAGACACGAGTCGGTGAAGCGGCGGTCGTTTGACACCATGGCCACCGCGAGGACACAGGACCGGTGCTCGTCCAGATCGTCCACCTCGGCAACCGATATATTATGCCGGCCGGCCAGCCGGTCCTTGAGCCCTTTGATCACCCGTCGCTTGTCCTTGAGCGACATCGCACCCGGTATCGTCAGCTCCATCCGTAAGACACCGATGACCATTTACCCTGCTGTCGATGCCGTCGTCGTGAGGCGCCACCGCGCGGCCCTCGTCCGATCGGCAGGTTTTCTGTTATCTGGCGCCGGCGGTTTCCAGCTTGCGCGCCACCTTGACGACTTCAAACGCCTCGATCACGTCGCCCGGCTTGAGATCGTCGAACGACTCGATGCGGATACCGCACTCGAAGCCGCTCTTGACCTCGCGGATGTCATCCTTGAAGCGTCGGAGCGAATCAATGCCGGCGGCATCCTTGACGACCACGCCGTCGCGTACCACGCGAACCTTGTTGGATCGCTGAATGACGCCATCGCGGACGAAACAGCCGGCAATCCGGCCGACCTTGGAAATACTGAACACCTCGCGCACCTCGGCGCGTCCGCGCGATTCGATCTTCTCGTCGGGCTCGAGCAATCCTTCGAGGGCCTTGCGAATGTCGTCGAGCACTTCGTAGATGACCCGATAGGTGCGGATATCGACACCGAGGCCGTCGGCCATTTTCTGGATAGTCGGATCGGGTACGACATAGAAGGCGATAATGATCGCCTTGCTGGCCTGTGCGAGCACCAGGTCGGACTCCGTCACGGCGCCGACGCCGGAGTGCAGCACGACCAGGCGAACCTGATCGACCGGGAACTCGGAGAGGGCCTGCTTGAGTACGTCCACGGAGCCCTGTACGTCGGCCTTGAGGATGACCGGCAGGGTGGGGATTTCTCCCTCCGCGGCGCCGGCCAGGAGCGATTCGAGGTTCGTCGGCTTCGAAACGCGGATGAGCTGTTCCTGTCGGCGGCGCTCGGATTCGTCGGCGGCAATTTCCTTCGCGCGCTGCAAGCTGTCGACGACGTAGAAACGATCGCCGGCCATGGGTACGTCGGATAGGCCGGTGATTTCGACCGGCGTGGAAGGACCCGCCTCTTTGATGGTCTTGGCGTAGTCATCGCGAAGACTGCGGACGCGGCCGAAGCCGGGACCGCAGACGACGAAGTCGCCCGCGCGCAGGGTGCCTTCCTGAACCAGCAAGTGGGCGACAATGCCCTGGCCTTCGGTGCGCTCGGCTTCGATGACGGTCCCGGTTGCCGGAATCGTCGGATCGGCCTTGAGATCGAGCACATCGCTGAGCGTTGCCAGGTGGGTAAGCAGATCGTCGATGCCTTCGCCGGTGGTGGCGGACGTCTTGATGACGTCGGTATCGCCGCCCCAGTCGCCGCTGGGCGTCAGGCCGTGCTCGGTGAGCTGGCCGTAAATCTTATTGATGTCGTGCGGAAGGTCGATCTTGTTGAGGGCGACGACGATCGTCGTGTTCGCGGCCTTGGCGTGGTTGATCGCCTCGACGGTCGTGGGCATGACGCCGTCATCCGCGGCAACGACCAGCACGACGACGTCGGTCATGTTCGCACCACGAGCACGCATGGCCGTAAACGCGGCATGGCCCGGCGTATCGAGGAAACCGACCCATCGATCACCGACTCGGGCGCGATATGCGCCGATGTGCTGCGTGATGCCGCCGGCTTCACCCGCGGCCACGTTGGCGTTTCGAATGCGATCGAGAAGACTCGTCTTGCCGTGGTCGACGTGCCCGAGGACGGTGACGACCGGCGGGCGGGGCTTGAGTTTCTTTCGTGGAAGGGCGTCGAACTCGTCCTTGAGTTTTTCGGTGGCCGACTTGGCCTTGATGACGGTCAGCTCGACGCCGTATTCGAGGGCCAGTAGCTGGGCGATCTCGATGGGGATGGCGGAGTTGATCGTCGCCAGTTGAGCATGCTCCTGCATCAGTTTCTTGAGGATATCGGCGACCGGGACGCCGATCTCGCGCGAGAAATCCTTGACGATGATCGGCTCCGTCAGTTCGACCTTCTCTTTTCGAACGTGAGACTGCGCCGCCCGTGGACCGGTGGCTCGGCGCGACGATTGCTTGCCTTCGATCGCTCGGAGCCCGCCAATGCCGCGGCCGGATGCGTGAGCGAGACGATCCTTTCGCTCGATCAGGTCGCGATCGCGCCATTCGCGCAGCTTCTCGTTGACTTCGTCGCGATGATCGCGGATGCCGCGCCGCGGGTGAACCCGGCCTTCGACCGTGGTCTCGGCGCCGCGGACTTCCTTGCCCTTGCCATGACGGGCCTTGTTGCGGCGCTCTTCTTCTTCGTCGACGGGACCGCTGCGCCCTGCCGCGGCGCCGGCGGGTGTTCTTGGCGGCGGCCGTACGCTGGGTCTGGGCCGCTCGATCGGCTCGGGCTTGTCCATGCGGACGACGCGCGGGCCGGTGAGCTTGGCCGGCTGGGGTACATTTTGTGGACCGATGGGCCTTGTTGTCGGCGGCTCCGCCTTGGGACTCGCCTCGGGCACCTCGGCCGGTGTATCAACTTCTGCCGCCGCAGGGGCCGGCGTCTCCGCAGCGACATCGACCGGCGCTTCGCCGATCGGCAACTCATCGGGCGCTTCGGCAACGACCGCTTCATCTGCCATCGGTGCTTCGGCCGCGACGGCAGGCGGCGGTTCGACGCGCTTGGAGGGCGTCGAAGGCGTTCGAGCCGGCGCGGGCGTTTCCTCGGATGGCGGGGCTTCCAGAACAGCGACGCCGCCCTGGTCTTCGCCGCTCTCCTCGACCGCGGTGGTCTTTCTGGAGGGCTTGCGCTTGATCTTGACCTTCTCGATTTCGACCGGCTTGGCTTCTTCGACGGCGTTTGCGTGCAGACCGGGGGTGAACCACTCGCGGATGGTGGCTTCAAGGCCGGCCGAGACGACGTGCATGTGATTCTTCACGTCGATGCCTTCGGCACGGCACTTTTCGATAATCGCCTGGCTCTTGACGTCCAGTTCCTTCGCCAGGTTGTGCACTCGCACTTTCTTTTCAGGCAAAACGCGTCTCCAACAAGGCCGCCCCGTTGACTGCCGGGCCGCTACGGTGCGGGTTCCCGGCCATTCTGGTCTGGGCCACATTCACTTGCCCGATCGGCACGGGCTTACCACATCAACAACAAGCAATCCTCCGCCGTATCAGGCAGTGGTTGCGGGATCCTCTTCGGCGACCTGCTCCGGTGACGTCGCGGGTTCGTCTTCGATCGACTCGCCGGGCGCATCGACGGGCACATCTCCTGGAGCATCTTCCGTGATCGTCGAACTCGTCTCTTCGATGGCGGTTTCCGTCACCTCGCTCGGTGCTGCTTCTTCTGATATCACGCCCGATGCTGCGCGTTCGGCGGCGGCGGCTCGTTCCTGTGCCGCCTTGGCTTTTTCCTCGGCCAGCTCGACCTGAACGATCTTGGCTTCCTCGGTGCAGCGGGTGACGATCTTTTCGGCGAGCGGCTGCTCGAGTTTGAGTTCTTCAACCAGTGGCTCCGTGCCGACTTCTTCAACGTCCATGACGGTGATGATGCCCATGAGCACGATGCGCTCGACGATCATTTCGTCCACGCCCTCGACCTGGCGAATCGTGGCCGCCAATCGATCCAGGCCGCGGTTGTATTCCTTCGGTGTGTGGATATCGATGTCCCATCCGGTCAGCCGCGCGGCGAGGCGGACGTTCTGTCCGCGTTTGCCGATGGCCAGGGAGAGCTGTTCCTCCGGCACGACGACCGTGGCACGTTCCAGCTCGAAGCACAGGGCGATGTCCTGAATCTCGGCCGGCTTGAGTGCGTTGGAAATAAGAATCTGTGAGGACTCATTCCAGCGGACGATGTCGATCTTCTCGCCGCCGAGTTCTTCGACGATGTTCTTGATGCGGCTGCCGCGCACGCCGACGCAGGCGCCGACGGCGTCCACCTTCGTGTCGATCGACGAGACGGCGACCTTGGTGCGATAGCCGGCTTCGCGGGCCAGGGCCTTGATCTCGATGATGCGCTCGGCGACTTCGGGCACCTCCACCTCGAAGAGCCGACGGATGAAATCCGGATGGCTGCGAGACAGAATGACCTTCACCTGGTGGGGGGCCTCGCGGACATCGAGAATCAGCGTGCGGATGCGCTCGCCGGGCTGGTGCGTCTCGCCGGGGATCTGCTCGCTTCGAGGCAGGAATCCCTCGGTGCGGCCGACGTTCACGACGAGGGAGCCGCCTTCAAAACGGGAGACGGTCCCGGTCACGATCGTACCTTTGCGCTCGACGAACTCCTCGTAGATGCTGCCTCGCTCGGCTTCGCGGATTTTCTGAATCATGACCTGCTTGGCGGTCTGCGCGGCGATGCGCCCCAGATCGTTCATGGAAATCGGTTCGCCGTTGAGCGAAGCGCTGATGTCGCCGGAAAGTCGGTCGATGGCGACGATGACCTCTTCCTCGGGGCCGTACTTCTTGCGGATCGCCGATTCCATGGCGAGTTCGAGATCCTCAAGGACGGTGTCCTTGTCAATATTCTTGTCGCGGGCGAGCCCATCGACGATTCGAATCAATTCTGCGTTCACTTCGTGCGTTCCTTATTTACTTGTCGCGTGGCTTGCCGGCGTCCACGCCCGCCTCGGATGATCCGGCGCCGGCGATGAAAAAAATCGCCGACCCCGATAAACAAAAAAGTGGGCGACGCTGACGAGCCCACTTTTTCCCATCTCCACTCGCGCGGCCGCTCGGGCCTTCGCGTGCGTTGTCGTGTTTCAGGAGAGTGCTTAACGCATCCAACTTCTCCTGTACCCGACTCGAACCGTCGCCGTCGACACCGACGGAAATCGGCAGTCGACCGGCTTACGAGACACGGTCCGCGTCTCCGTTCATCGCAACCGCAATGTTGCGACCCGTATCGCCCGGCTCGAAGAGGTGGGCTCGGTCCATGTCGATGAACATGTCGAGCGCCTGGCCTTCCGCGACCTGGGCACGTAAATCCACGCGAGCGACGAGCTTCGTTCCCTGCTGCGTGGTCATGTGGACGTCTTTCCTGTCACCCAGCGGCTCAACCAAAGTGATCCGCATCTTCATGCTAGGCCTCGTGCCGGCGCCCGGTGGCGACTCCACCGAAAAAGCATCAGGCCGAATGCCCAGCGTCATCGGTCGATCCGCGTACGGCACGGCGGCCTTTGCCAGCCGCGGCGGGAGCGTGATACGCTCCGAGCCGTGCACGAAGGCCGCATTGCCGCCACTCGACGAAATCCGGCCTTCGAGAAAGCCCATCGGCGGCGTGCCGACAAACGAAGCGACAAAACGGTCCACCGGCCGATCGTAAACTTCCAGCGGCGACGCGGCCTGATGAATCACGCCGTCTCTCATCACCACGACGCGATCGCCGAGGGTCATCGCCTCTTCCTGATCGTGCGTGACGTAGATCGTCGTCGTCGCCAGGCGGCGCTGGAGCCGCTTGATTTCCGTTCGCATCTCGACGCGCAACTTGGCGTCGAGGTTCGACAGCGGCTCGTCGAACAGGAACACCTTGGGGCTCCTGACGATGGCCCGGCCGACCGCTACGCGCTGCCGCTGACCGCCGGAGAGCGCTCGGGGTTTTCGCTTCAGCAGGTCATCAATTCCGAGGAGGGCCGCTGCCTCGCGGACCTTTGTATCTATTTCCGCGGCCGAGAGCCCCAACTCGCGACGGCGAAGCTTGAGACTGAAGGCCATGTTCTTGTACACCGACATGTGCGGGTACAAGGCGTAATTCTGAAAGACCATCGCAATGTCGCGGTCTTTCGGTGGCGCCTCATTGACGACGCGGTCGTTAATCTCGATCGTGCCGCCGCTGATCTCTTCGAGGCCGGCAACCATTCGGAGCGTCGTACTCTTGCCGCACCCCGAAGGGCCGACGAGGACAACAAACTCCCTGTCGACGATGGTCAGGTTGACCCGTTCCACCGCCTTGACGCCGCCCGGGAAAACCTTGGTGACATCCCTTAAAGTCACACGAGCCATAGGTTTATACCGCGAGCCGCACGACCGTCCTAAAGCATGGATTATAAGTAGACAATGGGAATGGTCAATCGACAATCCGGCATACCGAAACGGTCTTAATCGCTCCTTGGAAGCCCCCTAACCGGGCATAATGTCACGATGAGCCGCATCGAAATGCTCATAAACTCATTATATAAAATATCTTATGTCGATAATTGGTCCGTCTCTAAGCGAGAAGTTGCCATGGATGTGGAATCGGCTTCGGCGAACTGGCGCGCCGCCAGGCACGCGCCTTGAAGCATGAAACGGACGAAACGGCGACTACCGTCCGGCGGCCATACTCATCGCGGTGTAGCTGGTAATCAGATTGCGATAGGCCGGCAGGTGATTCGAAAATAGTTGCCCCAGCCCTTCGATGTCGTTTCGCCAGTCGCGATGAAGCTCGCACGCCACGGCAAACCAGCTCATGAGCTGGACGCCGGCGGCCTGCATGCGCATCCATGCCGCCTCCCGGGTCGTCTTGTTGAACGTGCCTGATGCATCGGTGACGACGAACACCTCGTAACCTTCTTCGATGGCCGACAGGGCGGGAAAAGCCACGCATACCTCTGTCACCACGCCCGCGATGATGAGTTGCTTGCGGCCGGTCGCCTTGACGGCCTTCACGAAGTCCTCGTTGTCCCACGCATTGATGTTGCCGGGTCGGGCGATGTACGGCGCCTCGGGAAACATTTCCTTGAGTTCCGGCACGAGCGGCCCGTTCGGCCCGTTCTCGAAGCTGGTGGTCAGGATGGTCGGGAGCTTGAAATATTTGGCCGAAGCGGCCAGGGCAAGCACGTTATTCTTGAAGTCGTCCGGGGAAAAGTCGCCGACGATATTGCACAGGCCAGACTGATGATCGACCAGAAGGACCGCGGCGTTGGTTTTGTCGAGGCGACGATACTTGAATCCGGGGTTCATGATGGCTCTCCTGTGTCATGGAACCACGCGAACTTCGCGTGCGCGGAGTACCGTGCGGCCCGCCTTATTTCTCCATTCTAATTGAACGCCATACTTCGATCGACGACACCGTCCCGCACATCGCCGACGACGCGGATTATAGGTACAGGTACTGCTCGATTCCATCAGGCGCCGCGCGTACTGTCTGCGGCGGTAAAATCCTGCCAACAACAATTCACACCCACTCTGAAGTGTACTACTACCGCATCCTATCTCGTCACGACGCCTTCCCGCCAGGAAGAAGCCAGGACCGGTCGAACGCCTGCCCGTACACAGGAAGCCGTCGGCGCGGTAGATTGATGATGTAGTTTGGAAGTGCATTGCCGCTTCCGTGGCTCGATTCTGCAGGGAGGCGTCTTGTGGCTCATACATCATCGGTCCCCTTCGTCCATCTCCACGTCCATACACACTACAGCTTGCTCGACGGCGCCAATCGGATTGATGAACTCGTCAAGACTTCGAAGCAGATGGACATGCCGGCCGTGGCGATTACCGATCACGGCAACATGTTCGGGGTGATTGAGTTTTACCGTGCGGCCCTGTCCGCGGGGATCAAGCCGATCATCGGCATGGAGGCCTACATCGCGCCGGGAGATCGCCGGAGCAAGGAGAAGGATTCGCGTGGAGAGTCGAATTATCACCTGCTCCTTCTGGCGATGAACAATGTCGGCTACAAGAATCTGCTGAAGCTCTCCTCGATCGGTTATCGCGAGGGGTTTTATTCCAAGCCGCGGATCGACCGTGAGACGCTGGCGGCGCATCACGAGGGGCTGATCTGCACGAGCACCTGCCTTGGCGCGGAGATTCCGCAGTCGCTGCTGCATCGTGATCGGACCGCTGCGGAAAATATCGCCGACTGGTATCTGTCGCTCTTCGGTCCCGAGCGGTTCTATATCGAACTTCAGGACCACGGCATGGAGGAGCAGCGGACGATCAACCCGGAGTTGATCGAGATCGCGCATCGCAAGGGCGTCGGTCTCATCGTCACCAACGACGTGCATTATCTTCGTCACGACGACGCCGAGGCGCATGACGTGCTGTGCTGCATCCAGACGAAGGCGACACAGGATCAGGCGGATCGCTTCAAGTTTCCCACGGATCAGTTCTACCTCAAGACGCCGGAGGAGATGTCGGCGCTGTTTCCAAAACAGAGCGAAGCCCTCGCCAACACCGTACGGATTGCCGATCTGTGCAATGTCGATCTGGATTTCAAAAAGCGGCACACGCCGGTTTACCATCCGCCGGAGCGTCAGACGCCGGAGGAATACCTGCGCAAGCTTGTCTATCAGGGCGCGGCAGAGCGTTACGGAGAGATCGCGCCCGAGCTGCGCGAGCGGATCGACTACGAGCTCGAAGTCATCCAGAACAAGGGCTTCTCCAGTTACTTCCTGATTTGCTGGGACTTCGTGCATTATGCTCGCGATCACGGCATCCCCTGCGGTGCGCGCGGCAGCGGCTGTTCGTCCGTTGTGGCGTATTGCCTGTATCTCTCGCAGCCGGACCCGTTGCGCTACGGGCTCTACTTCGAGCGGTTCATGGACCCGGACCGTGACGAGATGCCGGATATCGACATCGACATCTGCCAGGACGGCCGTGAACAGGTGTTGCAGTACGTCCGCGAGAAGTACGGCCACGTCGCCCAGATCATCACCTTCGGGACGCTCAAGGCCCGTGCGGCGATTCGCGATGTCTGCCGTGTCACCGGCGTGTCACTTGCGGAGGCGGACCGTATCGCCAAGCTCGTGCCGGAAGAGCTGAAGATGACGCTCGACAAGGCGCTGTCTCGCGAGCCCGAGCTCAAGCGGCTGTACGATTCCGACGAGCGCGTGCGCCGCGTGCTGGACATCGGCCGGCGCATCGAAGGGCTGGCGCGGCACCCCGGCGTTCACGCGGCGGGCGTGGTTATTGCCGATGAGCCGTTGGACACGCTGCTGCCGCTGTACAAAGCGACCGGCTCCGACGCGATCATCACGCAGTTTGAAGGGCCGACGGTGGAGCTGGTCGGTCTGCTCAAGATGGACTTTCTCGGTTTGCGCACGCTGAGCGTCTTGACCCTGGCATGTAAACACATCGAACAGCATCACGGCATCAAGCTCGACGTGGAGCATCTTGATCTGACGGACTCCAGGGTTTATTCGCTGTTTGCCCAGGGCCAGACGAAGGGTGTATTTCAGTTTGAGTCCGGTGGGATGCGCGATGTATTGATGAAGATGCGCCCCAATCGCATCGAAGACCTGATCGCCGCCAACGCGCTCTATCGACCGGGCCCGATGGTGAACATCGACGCGTATATTTCCCGCAAGCATGGCGAGAAATGGTCGACGCCGCACAAGATCATGGACGAGGTCATGGCGGAGACCTACGGCATTATCGTCTATCAGGAGCAGGTCGCGCGGCTGGTGAATCAGCTCGGCGGCATCGAGCGCAAGCGGGCCTTCCGCCTGGCCAAGGCGATCAGCAAGAAGAAGACGCAGATGATCGAGCAGGAGCGCGTGCCGTTCATCGACGGCTGCGTGGAGAAGGGGCTGAAGCGCGAGGTCGCAGATCACATCTTCAATCAGATTCTGCCCTTCGGCGAGTATGCGTTCAACAAGGCACACTCGACGGGCTATGCCCTCGTCGCGTTTCAGACGGCGTATGTCAAGGCGTATTACCCCGTCGAGTTCATGGCGGCCCTGCTGACCTACGAAATGGGCGACACCGACAAGGTGGTGGAGTACATCGAGGAGTGCCGCCGGCTCGACATCGACGTGCGCCCGCCGGACATCAACAGCAGCCGGGCGGATTTTACGATTGTTCATTCCGGCGAGGGCCAGGGGCCGTCGTTTATTCGCTTCGGCCTCGCGGCGATCAAGGGCGTCGGCGGGAAGGCGGTGCAGAGCATCATCGAGGCCCGTGAGTCCGGTGGCCGGTTTCGAGACCTGTTCGACTTCTGCGAACGGATCGACACGCAGGTGGTCAACCGCGGCGTCGTCGAGGCGCTCATCAAGGCGGGGGCTTTCGACACGACCGGGGCGATGCGCAAGGCGCTGGTACACATGCTGGATCGTGCGCTTCAGATGGGTATCTCCGCCCAGCGCGACAAGGCCAGCGGGCAGCTCAGCATGTTCGGCGGCGGCGCCGAGAGTGCCCCGCCTCCGGCACTCTCCACCGACGAATGGAGCGAGGCCGAGATGCTGGCCCAGGAGAAATCCGTTCTCGGCTTCTACGTCACCAGCCATCCGCTGTCGAACCACGCCGAGGCGCTGCGGCGCTTCGCCACGGCCGATTGCGCCGACATCGCCCAGGTTTCCGAGGGCGAGGAGGTCATCGTCGGCGGCATGATCAGCCGCGTCCGCATGGTGACGACGAAGAACGGCCGCAACGCCGGCTCGAAGCTCGCGGTGCTGACCTTTGAGGACCTGACCGGCTCGATCGAGGCCGTGGTTTTCAGCGAGGAATTGGAGAAGTATCGCGACCTCGTCGGGCCGGATCGGCTCGTCTTCCTGCGCGGCAAGGTGGACAAGCGGCGCGAGGACCCGTCGCTGCGCGTCACCGAAGTCATCACCATGGAAGAAGGGCAGGCGCAGCTGGCGAACGCAGTGATCCTCAACGTCCACGGCGTCGGGCTCGATGCATCGGCGCTGGCCAGGGTGCGAGACGCCTGCGCCGCCCATCGCGGGGGGACGAACCTGTTCGTCCGCGTCCACACGCCGGGGCAGATGGTGACCGTCGTTCGCTGCGGGGCCGATCTGTGCGTTCGCCCGAGCGATGAGTTTGTCCGACAGATCGAAGCGGTCCTCGGCCCCAATTCGGTGGACGTGATCGGCCAGCGAAGGACGCAGCCGATCGCCGCCGCACCGATGCGTGATGCGATTGAGTATCGCGAGGAGGAACTGGCGGAGGCGATGGCGTGAGGAAACGTCGAAACGTCGAAAAGAAGGGCGCGAGGGACCGAGGGACCGAGGGACCGAGGGGCCGAGGGAACGCGGAATTCGGAATGCGGAGTGCGGAACGGGGAATACGGAATGGGGAATTCGGAATTCGGAATGCGGGGGCATTGGCACACATCGTCGAAAAAAAATTGTGATGTTGAATTAAGCTGAATTCCCTGAAATTTTTCTCCCGGCGTCCGGACGCACGGAGGGGACGCTCTACCTGATCATTGTGCTCAGCGCTTGCGCGGGGAGGGCTGGGGGATTGCCAGGAAGAGAGGCCGAGGGATCGAGGGATCAAGGGGCCGAGGGCGCGGAGGGGGCACGCTGCGCGTGCGGGGGGATGCTTATTTTCGTCGGGTGCGGCGGATCAGGGGCGGATGCAGTCGTCGGTGATGAGGGGGCCGGGGTCACCGTATGACGGGGGGACGCCGGGAGCGGTGACGGCTTCGCCGCGGTCGATGCGGCGGGCGACATCGAGGTTCAGGTCGAGCAGTTGCTTGAGCAGGTCGGCCTTCGGATCGAAACCGTAGCATTCGAGGACTGCGGCATCGAGGGCGGCGTGGGCGTCTTTCAGGGGGTTCTTTCCGGGCAGTTCGAGGGTGCGATACAACGCTCGGAGGCCGCCTTTGATTTTCGGCAGTGCCTCGGCACGGATGCGGCGGACCTCGCGGCCGGCGACGGCGACGGCGTCGATCTGTTTCTTCGTCGGCGACTGAGGCCAGGGGAAGGTATCGAAGACGGATTCGGGGGTGTAGCGGAAGTCAGATTTGAGCTTGGAGCACTTAGCGATGAACCACTGCCAGTGTGCGTTGGACTGAAGGATGCCGAAGGAGTAGTCGTCATCGAAGGTGAAGACTTCAAGCGTATGATCCGGCCGGATATCGGGATCGATAAAGCAGAAAATAGGCCGCTTCGTAACCTCAGCGCACGCAAGATAACGCCGTAACTCTGCAACAGTGTCAACCAGTTCTTTTCGACACCGGAAATGTTGCCACCATGATTTGAGCCATGTTTGATCTTGTCCAGAATCCCGACCAGATTGCTTGAGTTCACGATTCGCATAGCTCTGTACGTGTGGGAGTACCGTTTCTTCGATCCGTTTGAACGGATCGACGAATCGCTTTGCCTCAAGGATATCCATCTTTTGAAAGTCGATCACGCAGCGCAGCGGCTTGGAGTCAGTTATCATCTCACGCCCGATCAGAAACGGATGCACAACCCGCCTATTTCGAGTGTCTGCCTTTAGCATTTCATTCGCCTCAGCGATTGTGAGAACAAACCCTTGGTGTCGAGGGAACTGACCATTGAAGACTCGCTTTGGCTCAGCGTTGCAACGCAATACGGTTGCACGGCTCACGTCATGTTCGTCAGATAGCGCGCTGTTTATGTCCGTACATTCCCTGTAGGCCAACTCGTACGATTTTTCTTTGCGCTCCCGGCCGCGTTTGCCCGTGGGGCGGACGGCGGCGGAAGCACGGGAGTTTTTTGTGTCGGGATAGAGCGGCAGCGAAGTAGGATCGACCTTGTGCCAGAGCTTTTTCTTCGCTGGGATGAGGAGCTTGCCGTGCTTCGCGCCGGGCGCGTTCGGCGTGACGTGCGTGGTCTTGACCCAGTTGGCGATGGAGACGTGGACGTTGGCCTCGCCGGACCAGGGCTGGTTGTCGACGGCTTCGACGATGACGCCGCTTTTTACGATGTGGTCGAGCCCGCCGACGCGGGACTGGTTGTTGCGGATGTTCTGGGTGCCGACGAGGCCGGCACGGCCGGCGACGGGGTCTTCGGGGGTGCAGACCGGCAGGTGGTCGTGGGCGCGGCGGAACCAGTAGACGCAATAGTCAGCCATGCCGGGGACATCGGGGTAGAGCTTGCGGACGGCGTTGACGTAGTCGGCGCCGCGTTCGGGCTTCAAGCGCTTGGCGCCGAGGAAGGGGGGATTGCCGATGATCACGTCGGCGGCGGGCCACTCGGTGGGAACGCCCACCGCTCCCTCACGGTCGCGGCTCTGATCAATCAGCGCGTCGGTGCAGATGATGTTCTTATCGAGGTTGTCGAGGGGGAGGGCTTTTTCCTCGATGTGAAGTTCGTCGATGGCAAGTTTGTGGGCGAGGGTCATCGTGACTTTCGCGAGTTCGACGGCGAAGGGGATGATGTCGATGCCGAAGAATTGTTTGGAGGTGACGGCTCCGAAGATCATCTGACCTGCCACATCGCGTACCTTGCGGGGCGACTCTTCGATGATGCGTTCACCGAGTCTTTTTTCGAGTCGTTTGAGTTCACGGTAGGCGATGTAGAGGAAGTTGCCGCTGCCGCAGGCGGGGTCGAGGACGCGGAAGGAGGACATTCGCTCGCGGAGGCGCTGCAGCTCTTCGAGGTTTCCGGCGTTCTCGATGAGGTTTTTCCAGGGCTCGACGATAGTGGGGCCGACGATCTTCATGATGTCGACGGGTGACGTGTAATGGCCGCCGTAACGGTGGCGTTCTTCCTCGTGCATGGAGTGCTGAAAGATGGTGCCGAAGATGTCGGGGGAGATGTGGGACCAGTCATAGTCTTCGGCGGCGCGACGAAGCTGGTTCAATTCGTCTTCGCGCAGTTCGACGGGAGCGGGCTCGGAAAAGATGCCGCCGTTGAAGTAGGGGATATCCTTGAATCGTCCGCCGCCGACGCCGCCTTTTTTGCTCATGGCGGTGAAGAGGCCATTGAAGAGGTCGAAGGATTTCGGCGGGTCCTGCCTGCATTCGCGCAGGAGTTCGGTGACGAAGTATTTGGGAAGGAGGCCGATGTCCTCGGAGAAGAGGGCGATGAGCATCTGGAGGATGAATCGCTGGGCGCGTTCGGGTCCGACGTTTTTTCTGAGGGCGAGTTTTGAATAGCAGGTGGCGAGCAGATCGGCGGCGCGCTGCGTGACTTCGATGCGATTGATCTTGAACCTGGGGCGTTCCTGCGTGGGAAAGAGGAAGGCGAGGGGGCCCCAATGATCGGGAAGATCAGCGAGGGCGACCTTGTCCATGGGGTCGTCGATCTGCAGGTTGAAGTCATAAATCCAGAACTCGTCGAAGTTGCAGAGGATGGTGTACTGCGGGCGGCCGGGGACGAGACGAATCCAGTAATCGAAGGCCTGACGGTAGTGGCGGCGGAGGTCCTCGCCGCGTTTTTTCATTTCGATCAGGACGATCGGTTTCCACACGTAATCGGCGAAGCTGGTGCCGCCGCCGTCTTCGGTTGATTTTTTGATGCGGAATTCGGCCTTGCCGCCGACTTCGAGGAGGCCGCGCTGGCCAAAAGCCTGAAGGAGTCGGTCGAGAAAGACATGGGCTTCGCCCTTTTCGTCGCCGGAGATATGCGATCGGACCCAGGCGGCGAAGGACTCAAGGCGTTTTATTCGTTCTTCGTACATGCGGGTGATACTTCCTGATTGGTCAGGCAGTATGGGGAATACGATCAATCATGGCAAGGCTTGAAGGTTGATGACTCAGCCTACATCATTGATGACTCGTTTCTCTATCTCACTTCTCTCGATTCCGCGCGCCCGGCTTTCCCCTACAATGGCGCCGCGAAGGGGGAAAGCGGCGCTGCCATGGAACCTACGACGATTGAGATCAAGAACGCGCGAGAGCATAACCTGCGGTCGGTGTCGTTGACGCTGCCGCGGGGCAAGCTCATCGTCTTTACCGGCGTCTCCGGCAGCGGGAAGAGTTCGCTGGCGTTTGACACGCTCTATGCCGAGGGGCAGCGGCGGTATATCGAATCGCTTTCGTCGTATGCCCGACAGTTCATGGGGCAGATGCAGAAGCCGGACTGCGACCAGATCACGGGGCTGTCGCCTTCGATCGCCATTCAGCAGAAGACGACGGGGTGGAACCCGCGGTCGACGGTGGGGACGATCACGGCGATTTATGATTTCCTGCGTGTGCTCTATGCGCGAATCGGCACGCAACATTGCACGCAGTGCGGCCGCTCGATCACGGCGCAGTCGCGGGAGCAGATCGTCGCGGGGATATTGAGTGCGTTTCGAGGGGATGGCGCTGCGGCGGGCGGGAGAGAATCTGGGATTTCAGATTTGAAATCTCAGAGAGGCGGGGGATTTGAGATCTCAGATTTGAAATCTCAGAGCAGGGGAGCGGCTCGTGGTTCCGCATTCCGCACTCCGCATTCCGCATTTCCTCGCGTGCTGGTGCTTGCGCCGGTCGCTCGGGGGCAGAAGGGGGAGTTCCGCGATTTGTTTGATGATCTGCTCCGCGCGGGCTACGTGCGTGCGCGGGTCGATGGCGAGATCGTCGCGCTGCGGGAGGATTTGTCGCTGCAGAAGAACCGGCGGCACGACATCGAGGTGGTGATTGACCGACTCGCGCTGGATGAGGATGTGCGTGCGCGGCTGGCGGAGGCGGTGGAGAGCGCGTTGCGCGTGGGCGGGGGGACGTTGATCGTGGCACGAGATGCGGCCGGAGAGGGCACGGGCAAGCGGCGCGCCGGCAGCGAGGAGAAAGTATTTTCCTCGAAGTATGCCTGTACGCATTGCGGTCTTTCCTTCGAGCCGCCGACGCCGCAGCTTTTCTCCTTCAACTCGCCGACGGGCATGTGCCTTCGCTGCGATGGGCTCGGTGAGTTGCTGGATTTTGATCCGGAGCTGCTGGTGCCGGACCCGACGTTGAATTTTTATGCGCCTTGCGTCGCGCCGATGCGGACGAAGGTCGGCAAGTGGCGGCGGCATGTCTATGAGGGTGTGGCGAAGGCGGTGGGGTTTGATATTCGCAAGCCGTGGAAGGACCTGCCGGCGAAGGCGCGGGATGCCCTTCTGCTTGGCACCGGTGATCGACATATCACCTATGAGTGGAAGTGGTCCGGCGGCGTTTGGAAACACGGCGGCACGTTTGAGGGCGTTATCGCCGAGCTGCGCGACAAACATCGCAAGGCGAAGGCGGCGTTCGTTCGGGATTATTATGAGAAATTCATGCGGCGGGGGCCGTGCCCGGAGTGCAGCGGCGCGCGGCTGAACAAGCAGGCGCTGGGTGTGCGGCTGCCGGTTAAGAGCGGCAAGGCATCGCCCGGCAAGCGGAGCAAGCCGGCCGGTAATGCATTCGGCCCCAACATCCACGAGCTATGCGCGATGTCGGTGGCGGATGCGGCGGTTGCGCTTTCGCATTTGACGCTGACGCCGGTGCAGCAGATCGTCGCCGAGGAGGTGCTCAAGGAGCTTCACACGCGGCTGGAGTTTCTCATGCGCGTCGGGCTGCATTATCTCACGCTCGATCGCACGGCGCCGACGCTCTCGGGCGGCGAGCTGCAGCGCATTCGCCTCGCGGGGCAGATTGGTGCGGGGCTCGTCGGCGTGCTCTACGTTCTCGACGAACCGTCGATCGGCCTGCATCATCGCGATAATGACATGCTGCTGGACAGCTTGGTGGCGCTGCGCGACATGGGGAACACGGTGATTGTCGTGGAACACGACGAGGCCACGATGCGCGCGGCGGATCATATCGTGGACTTCGGCCCCGGCCCGGGTGTGCGCGGCGGCGAAGTGGTGGCGGAAGGGTCCATGGATGAGATCGTACGCAGCGAGCGATCGCTGACGGGGCAGTACCTGAGCGGGAAGCGGGAGATCGAGGTGCCGAAAGAACGGCGGGTGGTTACGGTTCTCGGGAAGCGCAAGCTGAGCAGGGGTAAGACGAAATGAAAGACCCGTTATCCGTGGATGCGATTTCTGAGAGACTCGATTTACTGAATCGAATCACCGACGAACGTCTGCGATGCGAACTTCCCGCCGATCGCGATCGACGTCTCCAGAGGTTTCTTGCGCAGGCCATGAGCCCGCAGCGCCGGCTGGAGCTTCTCAATCAGATGACGGACTTCGCCATTCGCATCCAGCGGGCGCAGCAGGGGCCCGCGAGATGAACAACGATCATCTCTTTAACTTGATCGAGTTCATGTGCGGTTTGTTGGATGAGGCGGATGTCGTCTATGCGATCACAGGTTCCGTCGCCAGTTCGGCCTATGCCCAGCCGCAATTCAGTTGGGACCTGGATGTCTGCATGCAAGTCTCCCCCGCGAAGCTGAGTGCATTTCTGGCCGCGCTCCCGAATCGCGTGTATCACGATGATGACGCGATACGTGAGGCCGCTGCGCGCAACTCCATGCACAATATCATCGACAATCAAACCGGCCTGAAAGTTGATTTGTCTTTTCTTCCCGGCGAGGGCTATCTCGGCGGCATCCTGGCACGTCGAAGGCAGGTTAACTTCGGCCAGAAGGGCAAGATGTTCTGGGTGGTTTCGCCGGAAGACATCGTGCTCATGAAGCTGCTCTGGAGAAAAGACACGCACTCAGAGAAACAATGGGAAAACGCATCGGCGGTTGTCCAGTCGCTGGGCGTGAAACTGGAATGGCCGTATTTGCACCGATGGGCGGATCAGCTCGGCTTGCGCGATGACCTTGAACGGCTGAAGATTGACGCTGGGATTTGAAGCACACACGTGGCACGTGAGAATCACAAACCTCTTGATCGCCTCCCGCGCGCCGGGCAATCGTGGCTCCGCGTTCGCGGAGCGCGGCATAATAATCTGAAGAACATCACCGTGGAGATACCGCTGGGGCGGTTTGTGTGCGTGACCGGCGTTTCCGGAAGCGGGAAGAGTTCGCTGGTCAACGATATTTTGCGCGAGCGGTTGGCGCGCGATCTGAACGGTGTGGAGAGCGCGAACCCCGGGGTGCATGATGGCGTGGAGATTGTCACGGGCGGGCAGCGGCCGGCGGAATCAGCCGTGGGTTCCTCGCGGTCGCGGCGCTCCGCAGTCCGCAGTCCGCAATCTGAAATCCGTAATCTGCAATCCCATCTCGACAAGTTAATCGACATCGATCAGTCGCCCATCGGTCGCACGCCGCGGAGCAATCCGGCGACGTACATCAAGCTCTTCGATGAAATCCGCGACCTGTTCGCCAAGCTCCCGGACAGCAAGGTACGCGGCTATGCGCCGGGGCGGTTCTCCTTCAATGTCCCCACAGGCGGCGCCGGCGGCGGGCGGTGCGAGGCCTGCGAGGGAAACGGGTCGAATCGCGTCGAGATGGATTTTCTCGCCGACGTGTGGGTGACGTGCCCGGTGTGTCAGGGACGGCGCTTCAGCCGCGAGACGTTGCAGATCACTTACAAGGGGAAAAGCATCGCCGACGTGCTGGAGATGGACGTTCAGGAGGCGCTGGCGCATTTCGAGCCGATCCCGAAGGTTCGTGCCATGCTGGCGACACTTCATGACGTGGGCCTGGACTATCTCAAGCTCGGCCAATCCAGTACGACGCTCTCCGGCGGCGAGGCCCAGCGCATCAAGCTGGCGAGGGAGCTGGTCCGCCGCTCCACCGGCCGCACGCTCTACATCCTCGACGAGCCGACGACGGGCCTGCACTTTGAAGATATTCGCCGCCTGTTAACCGTGCTGCATGGCTTCGTGGATACCGGCAATACGGTGGTGGTCGTCGAGCACAATCTGGACGTCATCAAGACGGCCGACTGGGTCATCGATCTTGGCCCGGAAGGCGGCGATGCGGGCGGGCACGTTGTCGTCGCCGGGACGCCGGAGGACGTGGCGGCGTGTAAGGCGTCGTATACGGGCGAGGCGCTCCGAGAGGTGCTCGATAAACGCCAAAGGAGGGGCCAAGGGGTCGAGGGGCCGAGGGGCCGAGGGGAGGAAACGTCGAAAAGTCGAAACGTCGAAAAGTCGAAAGAATCCAAATTCCAAAATCCAAAATCCAAAATCGCCACCGACTGCATCACTGTTGTCGGAGCGCGCGAGCATAATCTGAAGGACATCACCGTCCAGGTGCGGCGCGGGGCGATGACGGTTTGCAGTGGGGTGTCGGGCAGCGGCAAGTCGAGCTTCGCCATCGACACGGTCTATACCGAGGGTCAGCGGCGATATGTCGAGTCGCTGTCGGCGTATGCCCGGCAGTTTCTCGGGCAGCTTCAGAAGCCGAAGGTCGATCATGTCTACGGCCTGCAACCGGCCATCGCCATCGAGCAGCAGGCGGCGACGAAGAGCCCGCGATCGACGGTGGGGACGGTGACGGAGATTTACGACTACATGCGTGTGTTGTGGGCGCGCGTGGGGCGGCCGCATTGTCCCCGGTGCGAGCGACCGATCGGCACGCAGACGAGCGACGAGATCGTTGACAAGCTGATGGCACTGCCGACCGGGACGCGGCTGCTTCTCTGTGCGCCGATCGAGCTATCGCCGGGCGAAACGTGGCAACAGGTGCTGGAGCGCGGGAAGGGTCAGGGCTACGTCCGTGCGAGGATCGACGGGCAAGTCGTCGAATTGACCGACGCGCCGAAGATCGACGCGAAGCGCCGGCATGAGGTGGAGTGGGTGGTCGATCGGATCACGATCGCCGCCGGCGGGCGTGGGCGTATCGCCGATTCGGTCGAGCATTGTCTGGCGCTGGGCAACGGCGTCATGCTGGCGGTGACGGCAGGGGATGCGAACCAATCCAAAACCCAGAATCCAAAATCCAAAACTTCCGCGCTGCCTCTCGTCAATCGCTTCTCCCAACACCTCTCGTGCGACCAGTGCGGCGAGAGCTATGAGCCGTTGACGCCGCACCATTTCAGCTTCAACTCGCGGCTGGGCTGGTGTCCGCGATGCGAGGGGCTGGGCATCCAGCGCGGCACGAGCGCCGAGAGCATCATCGTCAAGCCGACGTCGTCGATTCTCGGCGGCGCGATTCGCGGATGGGAGGGTGCAAGGGATCGCCCGATCCTTGAAGCCATGCTGGTGGCACTTGCCGGCGCGATCGGGTTCGAGCCGAACACGCCCGTCGCGGAATTGACGGCGGAGCAGAAGCACGCCCTGCTCTGGGGGCTGGGAGATCGGTGGATTGCCGTTGCAGGATTGAACGATGGGGACAACAAAGCTGGAGCTTTGCGGTACCCGGGCTTGGCGATTCGCTTCCAGTGGCGCGGATTCTACCCGGCGATCGACGATGCCACGCGCGTCTCGTGGCAATATCGCATCGCCATGCAGGAGATGGTGACGGATGTGCCGTGTCAGACCTGCGCGGGCGGACGAATCCGACCCGAGCCGGCTGCGGCGAAGCTCGGAGGCAAGACGGTCACGCAGTTGTGTGATCTCTCGCTGGCAGAGGCCGCGGAGTTCTTCGAACGCCTGAAGCTTGACCGTCGCGAGAAGAAGATCGCCGGTGAGTTGCTGCACGAAATCCGCTCGCGTTTGCGATTTCTCCTCGACGTCGGCCTGCATTACCTGTCGCTAGGTCGCGCGGCGCCGACGCTTTCCGGCGGCGAGTCGCAGCGGATCCGTCTGGCCTCGCAGATCGGCAGCGGTCTGACCGGCGTGCTCTATGTTCTCGACGAACCGACGATCGGCCTGCACCCGCGGGACAACGCTCGACTGATCGCCGCGCTGCACAAGCTTCGCAATCTCGGCAACACGCTGCTGATGGTCGAGCACGACCGCGAGGTCATCGAGGCGGCGGATTACTTGATCGACTTCGGCCCCGGCGCGGGCGCGCACGGTGGACACGTCGTGGCTGTCGGCGCACCGAAGCAAGTCCGCACCCAGCGAGATTCGCTCACCGGCCAATATCTCTCCGGCCAGACCGCCATTGCCGTGCCGACGAATCGCCGAAAGACGAATATCAAAGGCGGACCGCAGCTCGTCGTAGCCGGCGCGAGGCAGAACAATCTCAAGTCGATCGACGCGGCCTTCCCGCTTGGCCTGCTCATTTGCATCACCGGCGTGTCCGGCAGCGGCAAGTCGTCGCTTATCACAGAGATACTTTACCCGGCGCTGGCGGCGCGGCTTCATCGCGCGCGGCTTACGGCCGGCCCGCACGACGCGATCCGCGGCCTCGAACACGTGGACAAGGTGATCAACGTCGATCAACAGCCCATCGGCAATTCACCGCTTTCCAGCCCGGCGACCTACTGCGGCGTGTTCGACATCATCCGTGAGGTCTACGCCCGTTTGCCTGACAGTCGCATTCGCGGCTACACGGTCAACCGATTTTCGTTCAATCGCTCCGGCGGTCGTTGTGACGATTGCGAAGGGCTCGGTCAGGTTTGCCACGAGATGCATTTTCTGCCGGACGTGTGGGTGCCGTGCGAGACCTGCGGCGGCACGCGTTATCAACGCGAGACACTCGACGTGCGCTACAAGGGAAAGAGCATCGCCGACGTATTGCAAATGTCCATCAGCGAGGCGCGCGAGCTGTTCGCCAACGTGCCGAAGATTCGGCGGATTCTTCAGACCCTCGAAGATGTCGGGCTCGGCTATCTGCCGCTCGGGCAAGCGGCGCCGACGCTCTCGGGCGGCGAGGCCCAGCGGCTCAAGCTCGGCGCGGAGCTGGCCCGACCATCGACGGGCAAGACCGTCTACATTCTCGACGAGCCGACGACCGGTCTGCACTTCGACGATCTGCGCAAGTTGCTTGACGTGCTGCATCGCTTCGCCGACCTGGGCAACACGGTCATCTGCGTCGAGCACAATCTGGATGTCATCAAGACCGCCGACTGGGTGATCGACCTCGGCCCCGAGGCGGGCGACGAGGGCGGTCGGATCGTCGCCGAGGGTACGCCGGAGGATGTCGCGCGGGTTGCCGGCTCGCACACCGGGCGTCTGCTCGGCAAGGTGCTTGCTGCCGGTCCGCGCGCTGCGCGAGAAATCTTCGACCCGAAAAAGGCCGCCGCCGCGGCGATGGCGGCGGAAAAGATTGAAGTCACCGAGCTGCGCGGTCCGGCGAAGATGCCCTGGCAGCGCGACGGCGAGAAGTGGCACACGCAGGAGCGCCTGAGCCGCGACGGCAAGCCGGTGGAGTGGGAAGGGCGCGCGCTGCAGTTCATCATTCGTGAGATCGAGCGGCTCGGCAAGGGCCGGTTGCGACCAACGGACTGGAACGACCGGGCGCGCGTGGAAGTGACAGCCGACGCGCCCGCGGGACTGGCCCAGTCGGCAGTGCCGTGGTTCTGTCACGCGCTGACGGGCGGCCGCTGGCTGCTTGATCTGCTCTTCCGCGTGCCGGACGGGACCTTCACCGGACGCACGTTGGGCGCGAAGCTCGCGCTCAAGACGCTCGATGATCGCGAGGACATCAAGGCCTACGGCAGCACGGCCCGCGTGCAGATTCGTCCGGCAGGTGCGGGAATGGACCAGGTGCGCGTGCTTGTTCACGATCGCAAGGAGATCGACACGCCGGCGTTTCGCGAGTTTCTCAAGACCGCGCTGACGGCCTATCTCAAGCACATTGCAAGCATGGCGAAGGATGAATCCAAGGCCGCGCCGTGGAAAGCGGACGGCAAGAGCTGGCACCTCTCGCAGAAGTCGATCCCGCTTTCACAGGACAAGAAGTGGAAACCCATGGACCTGCTGGCCTTCATCGGTCGGGCATCGAAGGCCGTGCCACGGATGAAGCTCGACTGGACCGGCAAGGTATTCGTCGAGCTACTGACGGAAGGCGGCCGTCGGATCGGCAAGATTGTCACGCACCAGGGCGGGGCGATTCGTGTAGATGTCCATGTGCCACGCGGCCGGTTCACACCGACGCAGGTGGAACACCTCGGCATCGAGCAGCAGTTCGCCCGTCCCGGCAGCAGCGGTACGGAGCTGTCGTTCTGGTTTCAGACGAACGAGCAGATCCACGGCGAGCAGCTCGCGGCGGTGCTGAAGGCCGCGGCGGATTCGTCGAACGAATGAGTCCGCCCTCGCCGCGAGAACAAATGCTTGCAAGTTCAGTCTTCCGCCGATTTATCCGGTATGATGTAACTGCTGAACGGCGTTTGGCGTGACAGGCAACTTTTCGCGCTCTCGGGTGCCGGATGTTGATCGAATTCCATTGCACGTGCGGACATCGCCAGGCGCTTGCGCCGGACAAGCTCAAGCCCGCATTGCGGTGCAGCGCCTGCAAGTCCACGCTGCGCTTCGTTGCGGAGGGCAGGAAGATCGACGCCGTAAGCTGGCTCGCGGTGGGGGGGCAATCGGGAGCGCCGCGGCTGGCGGTGCCGATTCCAGTGGGTGCGACGCTGAAGATCGGCCGCGCGGTGTCCGGCTGGCTGGCATTGCCGGGCGAAGAGATTGACGAGACCCAGACGGAGCTGCGCATTGAGGACGACGGCAAGCTGCACGTCAAACACCTGTCGGGCGACAGCGGCACCTGGATCAATCGAGCGAAGATCATCACCGGCATCCTCGGCGCGGAGGACAAACTTCGTGTCGGTCCGTATGTCATGCGGCTGATGACGCAGGCAACCGTGCAGGAGTCGCTGGCCGCCACGATCGAGCCGGAGGTGATCGTCGAGACGGAGGAAAGCGACGAAGCCGAAGCAGCGCCCGCAGCGAGATCGAAGCGCCGCCGCGCCGCCCTGGCGGATCCGGAAGTCCTCATTGAGGAGGATGAGTACGTAGCGACGGACGAAGAATCGGACCCAGGAGAGAAATGGTCGAAGGGCCAGAAGATTCGAATCGCTGTCAGCGGCGTATTGATTCTTGCGGCCGGCTGCTTCCTGATGAGAAGCTTCATCTGGCCGCCCGTATCTGATGAGATGCCGCACGAGACCGACTTCTATTGTCCCGTCGATGGCAACGTGGTTCGCGGCGCATGGACGGCTGCGGCGGGCGCGCCGATTTGTCCGGTCTGCGGCCAACGCTGTGTGGGCGAGTTGAAGTACAAGCCGGAACTGCTGCATCCGCCTGCCGATGAACCAGGCGAGGGTGAAATGCATTCCGCCGAAAAGGCAACCGCCGAACCCGACGCAGTATTGACGTCAGATGCCGGGAGCGACGCATCGCCATCCACGGACGGCGTCGATTCTGCGTCAACCGCGAAGGATGACGCTACGAGCAGCACGGACAAGCCGAAGAAAAAATCTGTTCGGCCCAAGCGGCCAAAGTCGAAGAATGCAGGAGGCGCATCATGAATCGACCGACTCGTAACCTCGGGCCACGGGGGTTTACACTGATCGAACTGCTGACGGTCATGGCGATCATCTCAATCCTGATCGCCATCCTGCTTCCGTCGCTCTCCGGTGCGCGAAATCGCGGCCGAATCACCAAGTGCCAGGCCAATTTGCGTGAGCTTGCCGGCGCTGCGCTACGCTACGTCAGTCAGAACGAGGACCGATTCCCCGTCAACGCCGATTGCAGCGGTATGGAATGCGTCTATTGGAACGGCCATCAATATTTCGGTTGGAACGGCCGCCAGCTCAATCCGCGCGGCAACGTGTGGGTGCGCTACATGAACCGCGAGATCGGTCTTGAGCTGGTCGTGCCGAACTCGTCCGACGCTCGGATTGCGGAATGTCCCAGTGACGCCGGCGCGCCGGGACAGACCGGCGTAAGCGATCGGCTCTACGACACACTGGGGACGAGTTATCCACTGAACCCGATTCTGTGTCAGGGTCGCGTCTCGAACTGGAAGTATCGCGATCGTGACATCGGCCTGAGCCAGATCATCCAGCCCTCGACGAAAGTCCTCGTTGCTGATCATGTCGCGTTTGGCCTGACCTTCGACGGATTCTGGACGGCCATTCGCCCCGGCTGGCACGACACGTTTCGCCCGGCGGCCGTAGTGGCATTCGTCGATGGCCACGCGGAATACGTGACGGGTCGTGGCGGTCTTCGCGAGTGGCAGTGGTACGGCGAATCGACCGGGGCACAGTTCGTGCGTGACCTGCGCCAGAAGGTGGACTGGGCCATCCTCCCCGGCGCGGACTGAGTGGGAAGGGAATAAACGGAGCCGAGGGGGCGAGGTTTCTTGGGGGGTGGGGTGACTATTCCACCGTTACGCTTTTCGCGAGGTTGCGCGGCTTGTCCACGTCGCAGCCGCGCAGGACGGCGGCGTGGTACGCGAGAAGCTGGAGCGGAACCACCGTCACCATCGGCTGGAGCGGCTCGGGCACGTCGGGCACGTAGAACACATGCTCAGCCAGACGCGAGATTTCCGTATCGCCCTCCGTGGCCACGGCGATAACCCGACCCTTGCGAGCCCGGACTTCTTCGATGTTGCTGATGATCTTTTCGTACTGGCTGTTCTTCGTGGCGATGAAGACGACCGGCATGTCTTTGGTGATCAGGGCGATCGGGCCGTGCTTGATCTCCGCCGCAGGCATGCCTTCGGCGTGGATGTAGGAAATTTCCTTCAGCTTGAGTGCGCCTTCCAGCGCGGTCGGATAGTTATAACCTCGCCCGAGGTAGAGCCAGTTTTCGGAATCCTTGAAGCGCTCGGCGACGGTGCGAATCTCCTGACTCTGCATGGTGATTCGACGAATCTTTTCCGGAATCGCGTCCAGCGCTTCGAGGTAATGCGAAAGCGCCGGCTGCGAGAGGTCTTTCCTGCGACCGAGGAAGAGCGCGATCATCGCCAGCACGAGAACCTGCCCGAGATACGCCTTCGTGCTGGCCACGCCGATCTCCGGCCCCACGTGCAGATACACGCCCGCGTCCGTTTCGCGAGCGATGGTCGATCCGACCGCGTTTACAATGCCCAGCGCAATCGCGCCCTTGTCGCGCGCCTCGCGAAGTGCCGCGAGCGTGTCCGCCGTCTCGCCGGATTGGCTGATCGCAAGGATGACCGTGCCCGGCTCGCAGACCGGGTTGCGGTAGCGAAATTCCGAGGCGTATTCAACTTCCGTGGGGATACGGGCCAGCTCTTCAAAGAGATATTCGCCGACGAGGCAGGCGTGCCAGGCCGTGCCGCAGCCCGTGAGGATCAGCCGCTTGGTCTGTGCGAGTTCGCGCGCCATGGCCGCAAGTCCGCCGAGGTGGATGCGCCCATCCTGAACGTTGACGCGGCCTCGCATGCAGTCTTCCAGCGCGACCGGCTGCTCCATGATCTCCTTGAGCATGAAGTGTTCGTGATTGCCGAGTTCAATGTCCTCAAGCGTCAGTTCGAGTTCCGTGACATCCTTGGTGACCGGTACGGCATCGAGCGTGGTCGTGCGGAAGCCGTCGTCCCAGAGGGTCGCCATCTCGCCGTCGGAAAGGTAAATCACCTGTGTCATGTGCTGCACGATGGCGGCGGCGTCGGAAGCGACGACGTATTCACCATCGCCGATGCCCAGAATCAACGGGCTGCCTTTTCTGGCGACCACGATCCTGCCCGGCTCGTCGGAACAGATCACGGCGATGCCGTAGGTGCCACGCACATCGCGAAGGGCGGCGCGCACCGCCGATTCGAGGTCATCGCTGTAAAAGTGCCCGACAAGCTGCACGAGCACTTCGGTGTCCGTTTCGCTTTTGAACTCGACGCCGCGATGTTCGAGGTACGTCCGCAGGGATTGATAATTTTCGATGATGCCGTTGTGAACCAGCGCGATGCGGCCCGTGGCGTCCAGATGGGGATGGGCGTTTACGTCGGACGGGTCGCCGTGCGTGGCCCAGCGGGTATGCGAAATGCCGCAGGTGCCGGTCATCGCGTCGGATCGGATCATTCGTTCGAGGTTGGCGATTCGGCCGGCCTTCTTTTCAACGTCGAGCCCACCGTTGTTCTGAATGGCGATGCCGGCGGAATCGTAGCCGCGGTACTCAAGCCGTTTGAGACCTTCGAGAAGAATCGGTCGCGCTTGTCGAAAGCCGGTATATCCCACGATGCCGCACATAGTCACACTCCTGAGCCGGCCCTTGCGAGGTCCGGGCCATCGGGGGGACAGCGAAGCACCGCTCGCCGCCACCCGGATGGTCTTAGTCTATCGGTCGAACACCAATCAGGGCAAAGCGCAATCATCGTGCCAGAGGGGATTCATCAGACGAACTCCCTGCTCCTTCCGCTGGTGACTTACGGGCCTGGCGGCCATGGGGTTCGAGTCGGGCAACGGCCCTGAAGCGTCCGGCGCCCTTGTCGGACGTGAATCGCGAGAAACCGCAATTTCTGCAGCGATAATCCCATCGAGTCGCATTCTCCCACGGTCTGAGAGGTCGACAGGCAAGGCAGCCCGTGTCGCAACGGACGAGCCAGGATAAGAATAGTCGCTCAAATCGTATCGGACCGTGTATCGCCGAAACATCGCCCCCGCGCCACAGCCCGTGCCGGTCATGACTTGAGAGGTCACCGGCGATCGAGTAACGTCTCACGACGATAGCTTTGCGCCTGTAGCTCAATTGGATAGAGCATCTGACTTCGGATCAGAAGGTTGGGGGTTCGAGTCCCTCCGGGCGCGGTCTTCTCAAGCGTTCGCCTGCGTTGTGGTCACGTCTGAAAATCGCGGATCGCGGTTCCATAACTTGCATTCTAAACATGCAGAAAGCTCACTGCAGCACGAACGATCTTTCAAGAATGAGTCTCCCCCGCGCGTTTTTGCCTGCTGTTGCCGTTTCGCTGCTGTTCGGCTGCTGGGTCTCCTCCCGCGCGTCGGCGCATGAAGTCGAAATCACGCGCGTCGAGACGCGTTTTGATGAATCGGGCCGTTTTGCCATCGACATGATTTATGACGTGAACGCCTTCTTCGCGGGCGTGCGGCCGGAGCACATGACGAACGAGGACGTCGAGCGTGTCCGACACTTCGCGGCGCAGGAGCTGGAGCTTCGTCGTGAGGAGCTTCGCGAGTACGTCCGACGCCGCGTTCGCGTGCGATTCGACGACACGGTGACACCGTACGAAATCGCGTTTCCCGATGTCGATCCGGTCCTGCCGCCGAAGCTCCCCTCTGCCGGCCAGCCCGACGCGGAGCACGCGACGGAAATTTCGCGGATCGTCCGCCTGACCGGCGAGGTGCCCGAGGGCGCGGAAGCATTCGTTTTCTGGGCCTCGAGAACCTTCGGCAATCTTATCCTCGAATTCGTCGATGCCGACGGGCGATTGCTCGCGCAGCAGCGAGTGGAGAAGGGCGATCGCAGTCGCCCCTACGACCTGACCGCCCCCCCGACGCCGATCAGCCGCTGGGAGGTTGCGTGGGACTACGCGGTGCTCGGTTTCGAGCACATCCTGCCGGAAGGGCCGGACCACATCCTCTTCGTGCTGGGGCTTTTCCTGCTCAGTACGCGACTGGGCCCGCTGGTCTGGCAGATTACGGCCTTTACAATCGCACACAGTGTCACACTCGCGATGTCGACGTATGGTGTCTTCAGATTGGCACCCGAGATCGTTGAGCCGCTGATCGCCCTGTCGATCGTCTGCGTGGCGGTGGAGAACCTCTTCACCTCGAAGTTGCACCCCTGGCGGCCGGCCGTGGTTTTTCTGTTCGGTCTGCTCCACGGCCTGGGTTTCGCGGGCGTTCTGGAGGAACTTGGCCTGCCCCGTGATCGGTTCGTCACGGCCCTGGTCTCGTTTAACGTCGGCGTCGAACTGGGGCAGTTGGCCGTGATCGGCCTCGCGCTGGTTCTGGTCGGCTGGGCCCGAAACCGCCCGTGGTATCGAGGTCGAATCGTCATCCCGGCTTCGCTGTTTACCGCAGGTGTTGGGCTCTATTGGAGCGTCGAACGAGTTGGGCTTCTGGGCTGAGGCAAAATCTCGCCCGAAAGGCAGTTATAAGCATTTGTTTGTACTGATGTTAGGACTGTCGTCCGAAAGTAGCGAAATCCTGCTTGACAGGGGTGAAAGACGGGCTATATTTCCCTTGCTTCAGTCGGTACTCCGGTGTTAGGTTTTCGCCGGGCCGCATGTCGCGCGTGCCACCTTTCGAGGCGGTTCTAAACGGCGACCCTGAATTGCGGCAACAGGCGGGCTTCCTGGCTCCGGTTTTTTTGTCGCCACTTCGAGAAGTTACTCGGACCGAGCCGCGAGGTTTGGTACGGGCGGCGTATCGAAATGCGTGGCAAAAAAGAACCGACGAAAGTTGCTTGACATGCCCTCACGGCGTGTTAAGCTGCTTGGCTCGCCCGATCGAACGGGCGATGCAATCCGGCCGGTTTCGGCCGCTGTTGCGACCTGCTCTTTGACAAGTGAACAGAGATCGACGCGAGAATGTGAAGCGGGCGCACTCCTGCAAGAGTGTGGCCTTCTTAGATCCAACAGCCGGATCGGTTCGGGTTAACGCCCTGCCGTCCGGATGATGGTGTGCAAGTCGGCGCGAAAGCGCCGATACGCTCAAACATTCTCGTTTGCAGACGTAAGTTTGAGCTTGGTGTCTCTCGACTTTCGAGTCGAGAGGCCCTGTCAGTTCGAAGAACACGGTCGGCACGCTTCGGCGAGTCGGCTCGTTCAACGAATAAATCGAAGAGTTTGATCCTGGCTCAGAACGAACGCTGGCGGCGTGGCTAAGACATGCAAGTCGTACGGTAGGTTGTAGCAATATGGCCTACAGTGGCGGACGGGTGAGTAATAAATAGGTAACGTACCCCGGGTACAGGGATAACGTCGGGAGCTTGCTCCCTTTGCGAAAGTGACGGTAATACCTGGTAATGTCATTTGGAGGCATCTTCAGATGACCATAAGGTGGGGACCTTCGGGCCTACCGGCCTGGGAGCGGCCTATTTCCTATCAGCTAGTTGGTGAGGTAACGGCTCACCAAGGCAACGACGGGTAGCCGGACTGAGAGGTTGGACGGCCACATCGGGACTGAGACACTGCCCGGACATCTACGGATGGCTGCAGTAACGAATATTCCGCAATGGGCGAAAGCCTGACGGAGCGACGCCGCGTGGAGGACGAAAATCTTCGGGTTGTAAACTCCTTTTAGGGTTGGGAAAGCGAAGGGTGTTAATACCACTCTAAGTTGATCTAACCCAGAAAAAGCCTCGGCTAATCCCGTGCCAGCAGCCGCGGTAATACGGGAGAGGCAAGCGTTGTTCGGAATCACTGGGCTTAAAGCGCGTGTAGGCGGCTTGGCAAGTACTTTGTGAAATACTCCGTCTCAAACGGGGAATTGCTTGGTATACTGCCAGGCTCGAGGTAGGTAGAGGTGCCTGGAACTCTAGGTGGAGCGGTGAAATGCGTAGATATCTAGAGGAACGCCCGTGGCGAAAGCGGGGCACTGGGCCTGTCCTGACGCTGAGACGCGAAAGCGTGGGGAGCAAACGGGATTAGATACCCCGGTAGTCCACGCCGTAAACGATGCGCACTAGGTTTGTACGACTCTGACGTCGTGCGAGCCGAAACAAAAGCGATAAGTGCGCCGCCTGGGGAGTACGGCCGCAAGGCTAAAACTCAAAGGAATTGACGGGGGCTCACACAAGCGGTGGAG
>CAYLOE010000028.1:0-52637 GCA_964385225.1 uncultured Planctomycetaceae bacterium | reverse complement strand
CCAATCATAGGCCCGCCACTTGGGGCTTGGGCTTGGGCTTGGGCTTGGGCTTGGGGCTTGGGGCGCTGACCTCCTCATGAACCCATCCAGCCCGAATCAACTCCAATATTATCACGAGTTCCGTTGAGCGTTAAGACCATACCGCACTTTATTCTCGGTCTTTCCGACGATGATTGCTCGGCCTGGCCTGCCCGCTCAACGCGACAATACCCATGACGGATGCCGGCGCTTTCCATTCATCATCATGCCCGTGCGCGAACGAGCCGCCCTGTCGCTGCTGGTCATTTCGCTGCTTGTATTGCGACGAAGGGCTTGACTTACAATAATCGCAACATGGCCGCGCGATGCAGCGGCGGACGATGCGCAGCGGGCTCGCGCTTCGGGCTTATTGTGTTTTGGTGCGCTTTTGCATCACTGCCGGGCGAGTGTGCCGCGGTCGGTCGTCTTTGACGCGGCGGTATCGGTTTTGCTGGGGCCGGCGCGATTGAGCGCGTCGATGAGAATGCCGGGGGTCAGGAGTTCGGGGAGAATCTGCGGGCGATTCGGTTCATGCGGATCGAAAACGAGATAAAGCGGCACGCCGGCTCGGCCGTAATGATCCAGCATCTCCTTGATCTGAGGATCGCGTCGGGTGTAGTCGGCCTCGAAGGGGATGACATTTAGCTCGCGCATGATGCGCCGGGTGTCGGCGATATCAATCGACGATTTAAGGTTGGCCTTGCAGTTGACGCACCAGTCAGCGGTGAAATCGACGAACACGGTATAGCCCGACTCGACGAATTTCCGAACCAGTGCGGGGTCGTAGGGTACCCAGGGGATGTGGCCGTCCCGCTCGTCCCAGACGGCGGGGTTCCACGCCGCGTGTTCGGTGCTGTTTTCTCCGCGCCCGACATCGCCACCGGTCAGGTGGATGGTTTCTGCGATGGCCATCATCTTGATGCGGCGGAGGTGCGATTGTTCGAGATTCTCCAGATTGTCGATCCAGTGGAAGGGAATCAGCCATGCCAGCAGAATCATGGATGCGGAAATGCCATGCAGCACGAGCTTGCGCGGGAGTGTATCCGTGAACAGCACCCTGCCCTTGATCCATGCCGCGATGCTGATGCCGAGCAGGAAGATGAGCGTCAGATAAAGACCCCAGTCACCAAGTTGTCCTCGAATCGGATAGAGCAACCAGATCACCGTGCCGAGCAGCAGGAAACCCATGAGGGCTTCAAACGTGCCCATCCAGGGACCGGGATGCGGGATGAACTTCAACCACGAGGGCTTGGCCGCAAAGATGAGAAAAGGCAGCGCCATGCCGGCGCCGACGGCCAGAAAGATGCCGGCGCCCTGCTGCGGTGGGAAACGACTGGCGGCGCTCACGGCGGCACTGAGGAAGGGCGCGGTGCAGGCGGTTCCGAGGATGGTCGCAAGCACGCCGGTCAGGAACGCGGACGTCAGCCCCTCCTTCGACTCGACTTTCTCATCGATTCGGTAGACAACCCTCGGCGCGAACACAGTGAAGACACCGAAGAGACTCAGCGCGAAGGCGGTGACGACCGCGGCGAGCATCAGGACCACGACGGGCCGCTGAAAATGTTCGCCCCAGCCGGCGCCGGTCGTTGCGAAGAGCCAGGCGATCAGACCGAAGAACGTCATGATTCCGGCGCAGTAGGCAAGACCGAGGAGAAAGACGCGACCGCGGGATTCATGGGCCTGCCGCACGAAGGAGAGGATTTTCAGCGAGATCACCGGGAGGACGCAGGGCATGAGGTTGAGCATGAGCCCGCCGATGAGTGCCAGAGTGATGACGCCGTAGTATCCGCGCTTGATGAACCAGTTCTGAAGATTGTTGAGCCATCCTTCGTCCACGGACGAGGACGCGTATGCACCGGCGGGCGGCACATCAGATGCGAGGGGACTTGGCGTTCCAGCTTTGACGTTCGGCGCGGGTTTGGGAATCTCGTCGGACGATTCTTTCTGTGTCGGCGCGAACCAGTCGGCTTGACTCTGTAGCGCGGGCGCCTGCGTATCGGCGATGGTGAGGCCGGCAGGCGATGTATCGCCGAGGGCTGCGTCGGTCGGTGCGGGGCCACCCGCCATCCGCACGGGGAAGGCGACCTCAATGTATTGCGGCGGGTAGCAGGTTCCTTCGTCGCTGCAGATCTGGTACAGCAGGACGCCGCGTATCCAACGCGGGGCGAGGTCTGCGTCTTCCGCGACCGTCACGGGTATCTTGATCTCGACCTTGCCTTCGTACTCGCTGAGCTTGCCGAGAAACTTGTCCTCGCGCTCCTTGGCTTTCGGATAGACCAGCTCGCCGAACTCGAAGCCCGGCGTCGGTTCAAGAAACAGGACGGTGGGAATCAATTCTTCCAGCGCCGGCTTGTGGGACTGCATGTGATGCTTGGGCGCGATGTCGATCGTCAGCGCGGCGGCGAAGGACTCGCCCGGCTTGACGGACTCGTCGTCAACGCGGTGGCCGATCTTGATATGCTTCGCGGCCGACAGCGGTTCCGGCAGCGAGAATCGGGCTTTCTTGAATACCTTCTCGTTGGCGGGCCTGGGTTTGGCGCCAGGCGCTGCGACCGGAAGCGTGAGCGACAGCTCGACCTCACCGGGGATGCACTCGAGCTTGCATGCCAGGAAGCTTACTCGCGCCGTGAATCTTGCTTTCTCGCCGGCCTTCAACGAGTCGGGTACGCGTGCGACAACCAGGAAGACGGACTCGCCTTCGAGAATGTAGGAATCTTCCTTGAGCAGCTTGTCATGCTTGATCGTGGGACACGGAAACTGCACTCGACCGAACTGAAATTCCGGCGGGGCGGTCCAATCGATTTCCGTGGGCATGCCGCTTGTGCCGCCGGGGCTTCGCCAATAGATGTGCCAATCCTTATCGGGCTTAAGGACGACGGCGAGGCCGACTTCTTCTCCGGGGACAACGGCGTCTCGGTCGGCAAGTGCGTGAGCGGCTACGTTGGCATCACGCCGGGTGGGGCTGTCTGGACCCGCATAGGAGCGGGTCGGAATGAGCAAAAGGGCAACGACGAGGCAAGTCCCATAACCGGCTGATCGTCGGCTTGTTTTTTGGAATGTGATCGGCTTAGTCATTTTCTGCAAGTTTCGCATCGTGCTGCAAACCCAACATTGTTGGGAGTTAGGATAGACTAACACGGGCAGTGGTTACAGATTCGGGCTGCTTCATAAGGCATTCTAACGTATCTCGTCCACGTTAAGATCGGTTCGATCCGACTCCGGCAGGGAATCGGGGTCGGCCGTCTATCATCGAGAGCGTCATAAAGGGCTATTCCAGCAAAACTTCGGGCTCGAAGCGCCGTCATAACCCGCTTGACGGCCCAGAACTCCACCTTATACTGAAACGTAACAGGGGCAACTATGTCAGCCCTTTTCCTAGAGGTGTTTGGACCGTTTTTTGTCTTGCGGGCCACTTTTCGGGCAAACTGACTTGATTTGAGATGTCGCCTGAGACGGTGGATCGCCAGTAAAAGGAGACAAGCTACCCCTGCGAGGTTCAAGGAGCCATCGGGGCGGCTGTGAGGTCTTTGGGTTTTTTGACGCACCGACCGCGAGCGAAGAGGCGATTGTGAAGTGGGGCCGTCTTTCGGCCATCCGCTTCGGTTGATCGCCTTGATCAGGTTGACGGCGGGCCGGTCGTCGTCGTGTCGACAAAGCGTTCAATTGCGGACATCGTGCTTCGGCATGGTTTCGCCGCGAGATTCAGATGCAGGTATTTGGAACGTGGGTAAATCCAGTTATATATACGCTCTTTATCAATGATACCGCTGGAATTGCCCGTTGACATGATGAGACTCGGTCGGCACGACGTGTAGCCGGATTTCGAGTCGTTGCTCAATTAAGCCAGTTCTTCCGCGCCTTTCTTTCGACTCCATCGCAGGCATGTTCATGTGTCATTCTTTGCGCCGGCGCGCTGCGCCGCACGAACGCGCGGCAGATACGCACGTTTTGCTCGGCAAGGTGCATCGGCAGGGTTTCATCGGTTATGCCAATCAGGCAATTTGGAAAGGTGAGTCATCATGGGACCTCTGATTTTGGCAGAGGTCTCGACCGGTTGGGCGATGTTCCTGGCCATTCTGGCATTTGTCGTCGGCGGCGCTCTGGTGCTGCTGGTGCAGATGCTTCAGGCAAAATCGATCCGGGCAAGCGCCGAGCAGCAGGCGACCCGGACGATTCAGGAATCTCGGGCGAAGGCCCAGGACATCGTTCGTGCCGCGGAGGTCGAGACCAAGGCAACGTTTCTGGCAAGGCAGGAAGAGTTTGAAAAGCAGGCCGGCATCACCCGAAACGAGATTCGGGAGGCCGAGAAGCGGCTCGACAAGCGCGAAGACCAACTCGAGCGTCAGATGGACGCACTCGGCATCAAGGAACGCAACATCGAGAAGGCCGAGGCGCAGGTTCGGGACAAGAAGGCGGAGATCGACAAAAAGGCCGGGGAGATTGACGAGCTTCTTACCAAGCGGCGAAACGAGCTGCTGCGGGTCTCACAATACTCCATCGACGAGGCCAAGCGCGAGCTGCTCAAGCAGTTGGAGCACGACCTCGAACAGGAATGCGCCGAGATGATTCAGAAGCGGCTCATCGAGGCCCAGGACGAGGCCGAGTCGCGTTCGCGCGAGGTGGTCATTACGGCGATCCAGCGATTTGCCGCCGGCCACACCGCCGCCTCCACGGTCAGCACCATCGACATCCCCAACGACGAAATGAAGGGTCGTGTCATCGGCCGCGAAGGGCGAAACATCCGCGCCTTCGAGAAGGCCACCGGTGTGGACATCATCGTGGACGACACCCCCGGCGTGATCGAGATCACCTGCTTCGACCCCGTGAAACGGGAGATTGCCCGACAGGCGCTGAACAAGCTGATTCACGACGGCCGCATCCACCCGACGCGGATCGAAGAGGTTGTCGCCGAGATCCAGGCGAACATGGAGAAGGAACTGCTCGAAATCGGCAAGAAGGCGGCCGTCGAAGCGAACGTTCAGGGGCTGAATCGCAAGCTGATCGACCTGCTCGGCCGACTGCACTTCCGCACCAGCTACGGGCAAAACGTCCTGCGGCACTCGATTGAGGTCGCCTATCTGTGTCAGATCATGGCGGATGAGCTGAAGCTCGACGGCGCACTCGCCCGGCGCTGCGGCCTCCTGCATGACATCGGCAAGGCCGTCGATCATGAGATCGAGGGCGGGCACCCGGCCATCGGCGAGGAGATTGCCCGCAAGTTCAGCGAGCGGCCGGAAGTGCTAAACGCGATCGCCGGACACCACGGCGATGTGCCATCGACGAGTCCTTACACGCCGCTGGTCGCCGCGGCGGATGCCATCAGTGCGGCACGGCCCGGCAGTCGGCGCGAAGCCCTGGAGCGTTACATCAAGCGGCTGGAGCAGCTTGAAGGCATCGCCCTCGGCTTCAACGGTGTGCGTCAGGCCTATGCAATTCAGGCCGGCCGCGAGGTGCGCGTGATCGTCGACGCCGACAGCGTGGACGACGCCAACGCCTTCCGCATTGCCCGGGAGATTGCTCAAAAGGTCGAGTCCGAAATGACCTACCCCGGCGAGGTGAAGGTGACGCTGCTCCGCGAAGTGCGTGCGGTGGAGTATGCGCGGTGATCGTACGATTGAACGCCCTGCTGATTTGAACTTACACCATTTCGACGCTACGATGGATGGAGTGTCAGGCGCAACTCGATCGGCTGCGGAGACTTGATGTGAGTTACACGGTCGTACTCGAACAAGAAGCGGACGGCGGATTCGTGGTCAGCGTTCCCGCCCTGCCGGGCTGCGTCAGTCAGGGCGACAGCCGCGCCGAAGCGCTTGCAAACATCCGCGAGGCCATACAACTTTATATTGAGGATTGCATCGAAGCCGGCGACCCCGTGCCGACCGAGGTCGGCAAGGAGTTTGTCGAGGTTGAGGCCGCTTCCTGATGGCCAAGCTCCCAACCGACCTCTCGGGGCGTGCTGTGCGGAAGGCACTTGAGAGAACGGGATTCGTATTTCGACGACAGACCGGCAGCCACATGATCCTGCGACGCGATGATCTTTTCGCGCGCGTCGTCGTCCCCGATCACAAGTCGCTCCGTTCCGGCACACTGAGAAAGATACTCCAGGAAGCCGGCCTTACTGTGGATCAGCTACTGGAATTGCTGTAGGTCATGCCGCGCGACCCTACCTTACGCTACAATCCGCCACCTGATGGACGTGTACGCCAATAACAGAGCACGAACCGCCAGAAAGGGCGGGCCGTTGCGCGCCCTGATCGACGCCTTCGACAGCGTCTGGCTGGGCGTCTTCTGGATTGTTCTCATCCTCGTCTATGGCACGCTGGGCTCGGCGGTGCCCGTCTTTCGGCAGTATTTCGAGTTGACCGAGTTCGCCTACTTCAATCACTGGCTCTTCGCCACGATGATCGTGATGTTCTGCGTGACCCTGACGGTCACGACGCTGCGGCGCATTCGATTCAACCTTCGCAATCTTGGCGTCCTGACGGTGCATTCCGGTCTGCTGACGCTTTGCATCGGCTCGGTCGTCTACTTCGGCCGCAAGGTCGAAGGCGACGTCTTTCTCGAGGCCCCGCGCATCCGCGTGCTCTCCGTCGATCGGGTGCAGAGCGATCCGGAACGCGCCGACGTGGGCTCAATCGTCGCCGTCGAGGGTAAGACGTGGGAAACGAACATGCCCGCCCTGGGAGGCCGGTACCGCGTTGAAGTGACAAAAGTCAGTCATCAGGGAATGGTCACGGCGCAGCGCGTGGAACTCGTCGCGCAGGTGGGTGACCAGCCGCCTCAGCGGATCGAACTCGATCAAAGTGATCGTCAGAAGACCTTCGCCAAGCTCGGCGAGCGCATCGCCCTGTGGCTGGTGCCGGCTAACCAGAGCGACAGCTTCTTTGATGAATCGACGCCGATACTGCTTGTCGAGAATCGGGGGCATGTCGAGCAGTTTCCTCTGCCCGCGCTGCCATATTACAAGGAGCGACTGGTCGATCTCAACGCCCCCCTGATCGATACAAACGGCAACGAAGTGACGTTGGGCCGCCGCGCACCGTGGCGTCCTTTCGAATACTGGCGAATGCCGATTGATCTGGACGACCCCTCCCGCGCCATCAGCGACGACTGGCCGATCACCTTCACCATCGACGGTTACCTGCCTTATGCACGGCTGGAGCCGGAGCCAACGCCCGGCGGCGAGATGACCATGCCGATCGCGAAGGTGCGCCTGACCGGCGGCAACGCGAAGCGCGAGGAGTGGCTGGTCGCCCAGATGCCGGATCGCTCGTCACTCGAGCTCGACGGCGGGCCGAGTGCGGAGTTTCGATGGCTCGGAGACGAAACGGCCCTGGAAGCAGACTGGACAAAGCAGATCAGCGGTCGCCATGTCCTCGAAGTCTTCGTCAAGGACAAGGGAATTCGCCGCAGCTTCGACATCTCGCCGGGCATGAAAATCGCCATCGAAGACACGCCCTACACCTTGACGGTCGAAGAGCTTCGGCCGAACTGGCCCCTGATGACCGCGGGCTTTCAGAATGCCCGAACACCGATCGCGCTGGTATGGGTCGAGACGCCGGAGCAATCGTTTCAGCGCTCGGTGTTGCAGCGTTTCCCGGAGTTGAATCAGGACCGCGATCGCGCCGGAAGTCGAATGAGCGCGGAAATGAATCTTGTCGACGACAATCTGGAGCTACGTTACGTCGATGCATCGCACGATCATTTCATGATCGTAGCGGGCCACAATCTGTCGCCGACGCTCATTCACACGGCCGTCGGCGGCAAGCGAACGGTCTCGGTGCTGGAAACCGGCAAGCTCCACGCAGCCGACGACGGCGGTTCGATGACGCTGGTGAATTACATCGTGAAGCCGTCGTTCGACATGCGGCCGATCGTGGTCCCGGAGCGGAGCCGTCGCGCATTCGGCACGGTTCGTCGGGGCGAGTCGCTGGTACGCGTCCACATGAAGTCTCGATCGGGTGACTGGGAGCGTCGAGTCTGGGTGCCGTTCTCGCTCTACAATACCAAACACGACGGAATGCGGCCGACGGTCGTGCGTGAGGTGCCCGGCATGGGTGACGTGCGACTGGTTTACGGCCGTGCGGAGGTTCCGCTGCCTGCGCGGGTGTCGCTCGAACAGTTGCAGACGGACTTTTATCCGGGTCGTCAACAGGCGAGCGGCTGGACAAGTTACTTCCGATTCCAGATGGCTGATGGTCAGGTGCAGCGAACCAAGGCCTGGCTGAACAACACGGCGAATGTCGGCGAATGGACGCTGTTTCAATCACAGGCCGCCGGCGATCACGAATCGTTCACCGTGCTCGGAGTTGGAAACCGTCAGGGTGTGATGACCATGCTGGCCGGGTGCGTGCTGATTTCGCTGGGCATGACTTATGCGTTTTGCGTTAAACCGATTCTGGTCCGGCGGAGGCGAGAGATGATCGAACGAGGAAATCGACCTTTGTCCGATGAAATGGCACACGAGACGGCAGATGCTACGCCGATTGCCGAAGTCTCCGCAAAGAGCGGCCGTGAGGTGGTGGCGAAGATGATGGCCGGCCTGCTGATGCTCTGCCTGGCGTCCACGGCCGCGGCATCCGAGAAGAAATACGACGCAAAGCTGCCCGAGCAGGCGGCGGCTATTCAAGCCATTCAGAGTCGCATCGACGTCGAACGACTCGGCGCTCTGGCGACGCAATACAGCTGGCGTTATTCGACGGTCGAGTCGTGGGCGCGCGACGCAGTCAAGAATATTCACGGGCCCAGGTCGAGCAAGCCGGGTCTCTACGATCTGGACCCCGTCATTGCGGCGTTCGAATTGATCTTCAACGGCGATGCCTATGACCACGAGCCGATCATCTTCATTAAAGACCGAGCGCTGAGGCAGGAGTTGACGGCCGATCCTGTGCCGATCGACGAGGCGGAACAGTCGCGAATCATCCGAACCGGCATGGTCAGCCATGCGTTCCTGTCGTTGCCCGTCGTAAGCGAGCGAATTCGCACGCTGGGTATGGACACGCTTCGCAAGACAGCGATGGACCGGTTGGGCATGGCGCTGGGCTACTACGAAAATCTCTCCGCTACCTGCATGATGATTCCCTCGCCCGATGGGGAACACGACACACCGTGGATACCGCTGGCGGCAATCGAGCCGCACGCGACCGGGGCACACGCATCCGGCGTAGAAAATGTCTTCACGGCGTATGCCGCCTTGCGTCAGGCATGGCTGGCGCGCGATCCGGAAAAGATCAATGCGAGCATCGGCGTCTTCGAGACGCTTCTGCCGAAACTCGCGCCGGAGGGATTGTACCCCACGCCGGAGCAGCGCCGCGCCGAGGTGACGTATCGTCGGTTGAACCTGATCTGGTGGAGCTGGGTGGCGTACATTCTGGCGTTCTTTATTTCCATCTTCGCGCTGGCGAGTCGGTACGGTTGGGTGCGCGGGCTGGGCCTTTGCTTCCTGATTGCCGCGGTCGGGTTGCATGCCTACGACCTGGGCCTGCGGTGGAGAGTCATCGGCCGGGTGCCCGTGGCGAATATGTACGAGGCGGTCGTCTCGTCGACCTGGGTCGGCGCGATGTTCGGCCTGCTGCTGGAGTTGTTTACAAAAAAGCGCGTCTATCTGCTGGCCTCAGCGATGCTCGGCTTCTTCGCCCTCTCGCTGCCCGAACTACTGCCGACGGTGATCGACAACAAGCTCGGCGGCATGATGCCGATCCTCGATGACATCATGTTGCGAATTCACACGGTGCTGATCATCTCCAGCTACGCAGTCATCACGCTCGCCTTCGCCGTGGCGAATTGCTATCTGTTCGTGACGGCCTTTCGCGATCGCGTAAAGCTCTCGCAGGGGACGATCGGTGCGCAGCTCGGCGCCGTGGCCTGTCTGTTCCTGGCGAAAGCGGAATACTTCGCGGGCCGCGGGGCGATCGTTTTCATCCTCTACATGCTCGTTGCGATAATTGCCGGGGCGATGGTGTTCATCGGTCTCTGCGGCCTGCTGCGCGGCGCACGCACGTTCGCCCCCGGTGTTGCATCCGACGGCCCGTCGCCGAGTCTGTTCCCGGTGAAGCGCGGCCTGCTGGATGAATTCGACCTGTCGCATCGGGTGCTGCTGTACACGGCGATGATAGCGCTCTTTGTCGGCATCGTGCTCGGGGCCATCTGGGCGGATTATTCCTGGGGCCGGCCATGGGGCTGGGACCCGAAGGAAGTCTTCGCGCTCAATACCTGGCTGGTCTATGCGATCATTATTCACGTTCCCTACCTGCTGAAGCGACGGGCGCTGGCGATGTCGGTACTGAGCGTGATCGGCTTCGCGACGATGCAGTTCAACTGGTGGGTGGTCAATTTCTACATCGTGGGCCTGCACAGTTACGCATAGGGCCGACGGGGGTCGCGACGTCGATTTTGAAGGTTCGGCGGATTCCGCATGTCGGAATTCAGACGAAGTAGCGGTCGTTTGATCGTGAAGGTACGCGGTCGCATGTTGCCTTGTGCCAATTTGAATTGTTAGAATAGGTAGGCGTAGAGGCGATCCGTTGTGTGGGTGCGGGCATACCAGAAATGTTTGTCGGCGACGCTCATGATGAAAATCACTTGTCCATCCTGGCTTGCAATTTCGGGCATGTTCTTCGCATTCCTCTGCGGGATGTCTTCCGTGGGGGTCGCGGCGGATGATGTTGCAGCGAAGAGCAAGAAATCGTCCGGCAAGAAGGGCAGCGCGAACAAGGTGGACATGTCCGCGGTGCCGGCGGACAAGAAATCGGAGCAGAAGGACCTGGCGGCGCTGGGGGATGGGTTCAAGCTCAAACGCACGGCGCACTACTCGGTTCTTTACGACACCAGCGAAGATGACCTGAACGTCTTCTCCGCGGCGATCGAGAAGACCTACCGATCCTGCATGAACTACACCCAGCGGCTGGGCTTCGAGGCCCACGTGCCCCGGCGCAAGCTCATCATCTACTACTTCGAGCATCATGCCGACTACAGTGCGTACTCCGTCAAGCTCGGCAAGGGGCCGCGGGACCAGTCCACGCCCGGCGTGTACTTTCCCGACCTGAATCGCAGCATGTTCTATAACTTTCGAAACCAGGAGTCCTTCAAACGCGCCCGAGATGAGTCGGAAGCCAAAATCGCCCAACTCCGCGAAGAACTCAGAAACCCCGGCCTCGGCGCCTCCGATCGAAAGCGCATCGGCCAGGAAATTGCGGACGCCAAGCGGATGGCGAATCGCAGCAACACGGTCGGCGGCGACATCAGCGAGTCCATCGTTCAGCATGAAGTGGCCCACCAGGTTCTTTGGAACATCGGCTTTCACAATCCGAAGTCCTTCATGGCGAATCCCCGATGGTTCGCCGAAGGCACGGCGATGATGTTCGAGCCGATCAGCACGGGGAAGAGCGCGAACTTCGGCGCCTTGAATCGCGATCGTCTCAAGGAGTACCAGGCGGTCATCGATCAGAATCGCCTGATCCCCGTGCGCGACTTCATCTCGACCTATGCCTACTTCGGCCCGCAATCGATTGAAATCGCCTACCCGCAAAGCTGGGCGCTGGTTCACTACCTCAACCGCACCAAGCGTGGCAAGGTGAAGGAATACGCCGAGCTGATTAACAAGCGGCCGAAGGACTTCGAGACGACCCCGGAGCAGGAGATCGCCGACTTTGAAAAGGTCTTCGGCAAGGTGGACAAGAAGTGGATCAACGACTGGCAGGCGTGGATGCGCAAAGTTCGCTGAGGCGACCAGAGCCGAAGTCGGGGGGGGCGTAATGGATCCTCGCCATAGCCAACTGTCCACTGGTCCCGCGCGGCCGTGATTGCCGATAACTGTTTAGCGAACAAAGAGATAGGGTCATTTTCGATTCCGGCACGTGGACATGTGCCAAACTTGGGTTAGAGTAATGTGGAGAAAGCCGCTGGTCGCCTCGCGCGGTCGGCAGCAAGGACTCCCTCCTCGCGCAGCTCACAGAGGTTACGAAAAATGCGACGATGTTTCGGGCTCAGGGCCGCTCCTCCTATTGCGGCGGCTTCGATGATGTTCTGTGCAGCCGTTGCGCCAGCCGGTGTAACGGGGGTATCGGGCGAATCCCAGGTTCGCGTCACGCAGTTTCACAACGGCGCCGTGGTGCAGTCGGACTTCAGCGTGGAGGTCGTTCCGCTGACCAAGCCGGAGCCGCCCGCGATCGCGCGGGGCCGGCTCGATCGACTGCTCTCGACGAACGAGGCCATCGCGGCCGGGCAGGGCGTGGCGATCATGTACCCGCCGAATCTGTCGGGCAGCGGCAATCCCAACGACGTGGGCATCGACGTCGGAGCGTTCACCGACGGCGTGGACAAGAGCACAAGCTGGATCTCTACGGGTACGGTCAAGCAGACGCGCTCGATGCTCGTAAGTCCCGGCGAGATCGGTCAACAGCCGGGTACATTCGCCGCGCGCGTGCGCAATCGGCTCCTGCTCTCCGGCATCATGGTTATTTCATCCGAGAACACGAGCCGCGATCTGACGGGCGTGGACGTTCATTTTGCATTCAATCTCTTTCGTCGGCAGTCCGGCCGCGAGACGACCACCGCGCTCGCCGGAGAGATCGCACTGGTCGGCGGACCCAATGGAACCGTTACTGTGGAGCGCCGAGCCGGAGCGCTGGGCAACATCGTCATCCCGGTGGTCGACCTGAATGCGGCCATACCCGATCTTCCGCTTTTCAAGGCGATCGTGTTTGACGGCGTGGACCTTCCGTACGAATACGACATGTCGCTGAATCAGCCGTATGAGCTGGAGCTTGCCGTCACGGCGACCGTGGTGACGATTCCCGACGGCGTCGGGGCGCTGGCAACTTTCGGCACGCCTGCCGAGGGGTTGGCATCGATCTTTGAACGGGTCAAGAAGGATGACAGTGGCCAGCGATTGACCGCGGCCATTAACCAGCGCGTCGACACAACGGGCATAACCTACGTGAACAATCCCGTGCCGTTTCCGGGGCTGACGTCGATGTGCGGCGCCGTCGGCGCGCCGCTGCTGAGCGTCATGCTGGTCGGCGGATGGGTGTCCGCCGCGCGCGGTCGACGTCGCACCCTATCACGAGGCGGTTAGTTCAGCATTGTCGGCCACCACCACGGCAACGTCGCAGGCGATCTTCTGGGGGCTGGTGCTCATTGTCTCAATCGCCGTGTTGGGCATCTTCGTCTGGCGGGTCCGACGATGGGCTTTCAAACCGGCGGAAGGGTCAAGCGAGACGGTCTGGTCGTTGCAACATTTGCGCGACTTGAAGGCAACTGGGCAGATTACGGACACGGAATTCGAGGCATTAAAGGCGAAAATGCTGGCGGGCATGCGCAGGCCTGCGGACGGCGGAATCGACCCATCCCCGCCATCGCGCAAGATCGACGCGGAAAAACGATGAAATCAAGCCGATCGCCGATCGGCGTCGATAACTTGCCTGCCGGATGATACAATACGGCGGATGTTTCGTGCACCTCGCGGCACGAGCTTTACCCTGAAACAACTGACCCCTGAGGATCGGGCACTTGAAGAACGGATCGAAAGGCAACGGCGGTTCCGGAAGCGACTCAGGCCGAGGCGGCATCCCCACCGGCGGCATGAAGCGACGCAAGACCAGCGCGTGCAGCTTCTGTGGAAAGACGCACCGCGATGTCGGGCCCATGGTCGAAGGGCCGAACGACACCTTCATCTGCTCCAACTGCGTCGATCTCTGCCACAACATCATCCGGCAGGAGAAACGCCGCGCCAGCGGGCTGCGGCCGCTCTTCAACAAAATACCCACGCCGATGGAGATCAATTCCTTCCTCGACCAGTACGTGATCGGGCAGGAACACGCCAAGAAAGCCCTCGCCGTCGCCGTACACAACCACTACAAGCGCCTGAGCTACTCTGATCGCGCGGACGTCGACGACGTCGAAGTCGAGAAGAGCAACATCCTGCTCATCGGCCCGACCGGCAGCGGCAAGACCCTGTTGGCGCGGAGTCTGGCGAGAATCCTGGACGTGCCGCTGGCCATCGGCGATGCGACCACGCTCACCGAAGCGGGCTACGTCGGCGAGGACGTGGAAAACGTTCTGCTGCGTCTGCTGCAATGCGCCGACTTCGATCTGGAGTCCGCCCAGCGCGGCATCATTTACATCGACGAAATCGATAAGATATCCCGCAGCGCCGGCAACGTGAGCATTACCCGCGACGTCTCCGGCGAAGGCGTGCAGCAAGCCCTGCTCAAAATGCTCGAAGGTACCGTGGCGAATATCCCGCCGCAGGGCGGCCGCAAGCACCCTGAGCAGCAGTACATCCAGATGGACACGACGCACATCCTGTTCATCGTCGGCGGCACCTTCTCCAACATCGAGGAAATCATCAAGCGCCGCACCGGCGGAAAGTGCATCGGCTTTGCCACCGAAGAGCACGGCGATCAGGACAATGTCGACGCCCGAACCGAGCTGCTGCGGCAGATCAGCCCCGAGGACCTCGTCGAGTACGGCATGATCCCCGAGTTTGTGGGCCGCCTGCCGATCGTCGCCGCGCTGAACCCGCTGGACGAGTCGGCGATGGTGAAGATTCTGACCGAGCCGAAAAACGCCCTCACCCGGCAATACGCCAAGATGTTCGAAATCTCCGGCAGCACGCTGGAGTTTACCGACGCAGCGCTGCACGAGATTTCGCGCCGGGCACTCGAGCGAAAGACCGGCGCCCGCGCCCTCCGCGGCGTCATCGAAGACATGATGATGGACATCATGTTCAACCTTCCCGAGCCGGACATGCAGGGCCGATACGTCATCAGCGACGCCGTCGTCCGCGGCGAGGCGAAGGCCTTCCTCCCCGAAAAGGAACTCCGCAAGGAATCGGCCTGACGCTTCCACGATTCACCTGCTGCGACCAATAAGCCCGTGCCTGGCTGCGGGGGCGCTCGCCCTGTGGGCGGAAGCAACGGCATTTTCAAGTATTCGGTAGCAGCTGGCTCGCCAACGCAGCGGTCGCGGCCTCCCGTCCGCCGAGGTTGACCGATAAGGTCGATCATGCGATGACGCCACGCTTATTCTTAAACTGCCATAACCGCCGTACCCCAATTGCCGATATAGCAAGCGCACGCCAGGGTCGCGGTCGGATCGGCCGGGCGACTTGGACCAAAGACTGCGAGGAGCATTCCAGCGTGGACGCACCTGTACCGACAACCGGCGCAAACGTGATGATGATCTGCCCGAACCTCAAGTGCCGAAAGGTGCTTCAGGTACCCGAGAAATATCGTGGCCAGCAGGTCAAATGCCACTACTGCAACTCGCTCTTCATGGTGCCGCACACCAAGGCAGACGGCAGCGGCTCGTCAAACAAGCCCTAGCGACAGGCCTTGTCGAGAGCAGGCATGTTCCCCTGTTCTTCACCTCGCTTTCTTCGTCTCTGGCCGGGCGGATCGAGCAATGCGGGATTATTGAAATGGGCTATCCATCGGTCGGCGCGGCGGTGCAATGGGCCGATTCGCCGGTGGGATTTTCGAAGAGTCGCGTGGCGGCTCGAGTGTAGCGGCGGATGAATTCTTCTTCGGAGATCTTCGCCGCGGCGGCGAGCTTGGCGAGCATGACGGGGTTTTTCAGATCCGTCTGCTCCAGACGAATCATGTAGGCCCTTGCGACTTTGTAATTGTCCGACTGCACATCCACCTGGCGGATGCGCGTTCGGTTGGTTTGCGTATCAATCATCTCGGCAAAACTCATCGGGCAGAGATTGCTGTGCTGGATGGTGACCATGACGCCGCCGGTCATGTCGCGGGTTTCGTCGAGCAGAAGGCGGACCGCGCCGTTGCCGAGATCGCGGCAATAGGCCATGTCCAGCGGGGTCGGCGGGGCGCAGCGGAGCATGTAGCCGATGGTCTGCGGGACGACGGTGATCTTGTCCCCTCGGGATTCGAAGCGCTGCGTGATTTCATCGCTGAGCATGCGGGCCAGGGGCACTTCGGCCAGGCGGAGATGACCCGCGGCGTCCAGCGGCACTTTCTTGTGCAGGAGGCGCTCCAGTTCCTCGCGGTCGCCGAGGCGATAGGCCAGGCCTTCAGCCACGATGGCCACGCCGTCCGTGCGGCCCATTGCTTTGCGTTTGATGATGGCGCCTTCGAGCACGTCGGCGATGTGCTGGATCGAAGTGGTGGCGGCAAATTCTTCGGGGATCAGGGTGACCGTGGCGCCCGTCGCCTTGCCGATGCCGAGTGCCAGGAAGCCGGCATGTCGGCCCATGGCGACGACACAGTACCAGCGGCCGGTGGTCTTGGCGTCTTCCATGAGGTTGGCGACGAGTTCGCTTCCCAGGTGTCGGGCGGTGTTGAAGCCGAAGGTGGGGATGTCACCGGGAAGGGGCAGGTCGTTGTCGATGGTCTTTGGAACGTGGACGACGCGGATGCGGCCGTTGGTGCGCTCGGCAACGAATCGGGCGGAGAGTGCCGTGTCGTCGCCGCCGATGGTGACGAGATGGGTGACGCCGAGTTCGGTAAAGTGGTTGATGACACGGCGCACTTTGGCTTCATCGGCGCGGACGTGTGCGCCGGATTCGATGCTGCTGTCTTCGAGCAGGGTCGTACGGCTTGTGCGGAGGATGGAGCCGCCGTCGAAATGGATTCGGGCGACATCTTTGATCTGCAGGTCCAGGCAGTGTCGTTCGGGGACGAACTTGTCGGAGGCAAGATGTTTGAATCCGTCGAAAATACCGACGACAGACAGACCGCGGTTGGCGGCTTCGATGGCGGCGGCGCCGATGACGGCATTGATGCCGGGGGCGGGACCTCCGCCTACGAGGATTGCGAGCTTGGTTGTGTTCACGGGCATATGTCTTAATCCGTAAGGTAAAACGTTTTCCTAGCAGTATAGTGCATTTTTCAGCATCGAGGAACTCCGGCAGGATGCCCGACCGGGGGGAGTATATACATTTGCCGCAAATCCGCCATTTCGCGGCGTTTGCAGTCGTTTGCTGAGGATCGGGGCGCCGCGTTCCTTGCTTTTCCGATATTGTATTCGATAATTCAGGTCGAGAGCCGGAGCGCACCTTCTCGCACGCTCCGAGAGGACTTTCCAGATTGCGAACAATTCATGGCTGGATGGCTTTGTCGTATTGCAAGCGGTGCGCGCGCATCGGGCACGGTAGGGCGATCCTCCGCAACACGAGGTGAAACGTGATGAGGATTCAACACGCGAAGAGGGTTTGTCTGGTTGCCGGTTTGCTGTGCCTGTTTCAGGCCTCGCGTGCGGTAGCCGCACCGGAGAACACCACCGCCGACGCCGTCCTCGGACAGGATAACTTCACCAGCAACTTGGTAAACCAGGGTGGCGTGAACGCCACGGCCACTAGCATGAATGAGCCGCGGGGCGTGGCTGTTTCACCGGTCGATGGTCGGTTCTGGGTGGCCGATCAGTCGAACAACCGCGTGCTATCGTGGCCGAGCGCGTCTCAGTTCACGAACGGACAGGCAGCGGACATCGTGCTGGGACAGGCGAACTTTACGAGCAATGATCCGAATCGCGGCGGAGCGAACCCGGCGCAGAACACCTTGAGCGGCCCGCGCGGCGTCGCGGTGGACTCGGTAGGCCGTCTCTACGTTGCGGATACCGACAACAAGCGCGTGCTTCGATTTGATCCGCCTTTTGCGAACGGCATGAACGCCGCGCAGGTCTTCGGTCAGAACGGAGACTTCACGACGGCGAATCAGGCGGCGATGAATGCCGCGACGGCTGACAACATCGGCAACCCGGAGGGCGTTGCCGTGGATGCGAACGACAACCTGTGGCTTGCCGACAGGTTCCTCAGCCGTGCGGTTCGATACAACGCACCCGCTGCGCCCGGCGGCGACACGACGGCGGACCTGGTGATCGGACAGCCGGACTTGACCAGCGGCGATGGCAATCAGGGCGGCAACCCGGCGGCCAACACGATCAACCGAGCGAGCGGCGTCGCGCTCGATGCCGCCGGAAATTTATACGTCTGCGACGAATTCAATCACCGCGTATTGCTCTTCCTCGCGCCGCTCACGAATAACAAGGCCGCGTCGCGCGTGTATGGCCAGCCGAATTTCACGTCGGAAGGCGCCAACCAGAACGCGCTCACGCCCATCGCCACGAGCTTGAGTACGCCGGTCAGCGTCGCGGTCGATCCGGTCAGCGGCAATCTGTTCATCGCCGACTCGGTGAACAATCGCATCCTCGAATTCTTCGACCCGCAAAACGACAGCACGCCGGATCGTGTCTACGGACAGGGCGGCGACTTCACCACCGCCACGCCGAACAAGGGCGGCGTCAGCGCCGATTCGATCTTCGATGTCGGCGGCGTGGCGGTCGATTCGATGGGCAATCTGTATGCGGGCGACCGACTCAATCATCGCGCCTTGCGCTTCAACGCTCCGGCCGGCGGCAACGGTGGTGGTGATGGGGGCGGCAACGGCGGCGGTGGGAACGGTAACGGCGAGATGCCGTGCGGACTTTGCGGGCCGGGCATGACGATGATGATGCCGCTGCTTGTCGCGGGGATGGTGTTGATGCGGCGAACGATTCGCACGCGAGGGTGAAGCGAGAGATCAGCGCTGAGATTCTCTCACGCGATGATCCGCTCTTATGCGTAAGACCTGCTTCTTCACGGATTTGCGGGAGGGGTATCGCCGGATGAGGTTGCCGCGTCGGTGGGGTGTGTTACACCAGTCGGGCGTGTGGCACCGGCCGCTTCAGCCAGCGGTTTGACTTCCAGCCGGTGGATCGCCTTTTCGCCTTGTGCACACCCGAGGCCCCGCAACCAAGCCCATCCCCCAAGTCCCAGGTCCCAAGGAAAGCGACCGCTGCCCGCAAAACCGTGAAGCGCTTATAAAGATTACATTTTTGTTTGATTTCCCCAGGCCAAATTATTATTCTTGCACGCGGAATAGTTGCCAAACTCGCATTTCCCATCAGACTCTTGGACGAGTTTGGCACCGGGCACGTTTCTGGGCAGTCTTGAAAAACGGAGGAACTATCATGTCAAGAACGTCAGTGGCTGTACTTGCTCTCTCTCTGCAGGCGCACGAGCAAATGAGTGTCCGTTATTCGACGTAATTGACCCGCAACCGGCGGACGATCCGCAAACTATCATTGAGATCCCGCCGGGCCTGCAACCCTTGGAGGATGTGCTGCAATTGATCGGGATCACGGACCTGCTGGGGCCGCCGTTGACTTCGTCTTCGTCTCAGCCAGGCGGGGGTGGTGGTGACGGCGGATCGGGCGGCGGCGGTGGGTCGGGCGGAGAACCGCAGCTTCATACGGCGGCTTTCATCGTGCCTATGGACTTCGGCCAGATTGACTTCGGCTTGGAGTGGCGCATTCAACGGTTCGGCACATATCTGGAGGCGACCGTTCTGGTGACGATCAACCCGGTGGATGGCGTGACGCTGCACCAGGAATATGCCGGCGCCTTTACCCTCCGCCGCCACGGTGACTACGAGGCCCGCTACACCGGGACGATCTTCACGCTGGATGCTCCGGAGCCGATCACGCTGGAAGTCAGCGGCCGGCTCATGTCAGGCGTCACAGAGAACGAAGCGCCCGGGGTTGTCCTTGAGACGACCTTGCCGGAAACCGGGCCGATGCTCATCCCGGCCCAAGTTACGTTGTTCGATTTCGTTCTTGAGCCCGACGAAGGCAGCCCCCGTGCGGCCGGTGGTCCGGGGTTCCAATACTGTGGCGGTGGCTGCGGGTGTCCCGCCCCACCACCCGGAGGAGCTATTGCCCAGAACCGCTGCATTACGCAGACTCGCATGGACTTCTGCATTAATGAAACATGCATTCACAATCCGAACAACATTGAGACGCCATGTGTCTGGATCCCAGGATGCTCAATGGGTGTTCCCGCTGGAATGGTCGGCACCCTGCTTGGCTTGGTTGGGTTCGGTCTGCGACGTCAACAATCGCGCAGTCGAAGGGTTCAAGACGGCCGCGGCGCTACGAAACGAATTTATTTCGCCAGTTATTAATGATAAATCCAGATGCGTCAATGTTATGTCTGTGGATATCTGCTCATCGACAAAAGCGTTTTCTCTCGTTGTCCAGAGTGTGGATGCGTCGACCGTCCCGACGTTCGCCGGAAAACGCGCAGCAGTCTAACTGCGCCCGAGCGATTCTTCGCCAATTGTGTATTTTTCTGGCGCAAGGTTCCGGAAGCCCTCTGGCGCGCTAATGTTGGACCATCCTTCGTCGAACTTGAACGCAAAAGAACCCGATGCGCAACTTGTTTTTGGGGTACGGTCTGCATGCTCCTTCTCTTCTTTGTCGGTCCGTTTCAGGTCAAGGAAACATCCTTCGCCGCGGACTCACTCGACCTGGACGGCCGCCCAAAGTACCTACCGAAGTTCGATCCATCGGATCCCGATGGGCCGTTCGTACGCAACGTGTCGCACGATGTTTTTGGAGAGATGAGGTTGCCGGGTTGGATGCGGGTCGATCTCAACGATGCAACGCGTTATGCGCTCGCTAACTACTATTTTGACTATCAATCGCCGCGGTTCACATGTGCGACGCCGCTTCCCCGGTATCGCGATTGGGCGTTGTACCCCGTTTACTCGGTCATTGCCGGAGAGGATGACGGCTGGAGCTTCACACCGCTCGCTCTGCTCTTGCGCCAGCGCCGCACCTGGATGCTGGTCTTCCTGCCCCTCTTGTGTTGGCAGTTGAGCGTCATCCTTTTACGACTGCTCAGTCGTTTTTCAACTTTCGGCAACGCTTCAACGCAACACGACCTGGATCGCCGCGCGGCCATGATCGCCATTTCCCGCGCGGCCTTCGTAGCAGTCCGCATTGCGTGGATCGGCGCGTTTCTTTTAGTCGTACCGTTTCTCGCGGCGCCGGGCACCACGCACACCTTTCGGTCCACGGCCTTTTGGGTCTTGTTGGGCGTCGGAATCGTCGGACCTTTCGTCGTATCGGCACGTGCCTGGTGTGCCGATCAGGTATATCGCCGGACTTGCGGGCGAATCATACCGGTCTTCGCGCTGCTGCTGTTCGGTTGTATCCTTCCCGCCACAATCGGCACGAGGTTAATCTATGACATAACCTTCGTGATCGGTATGCCCGCGCAGCGAGCGTGGGAAGGTAGCGGTTGATGCACGCACGTGAATAATGTCGAACTTGCATTGAGAGTTCTGAATCGCCAGCGGGGCGTGCTTTGTAAGGACGTTACTACCTTATCCGGTGGCGGGAAGTGTGCCTGACAATGAATCGCTCGACGCGTGTCGTCGTCACCCACGAGGGTTGACGCTACGGTCGCGCGAGATTGGCGCTAAGACTACGCCAGCACCGGTCGTGGTGCGGCTTCGCCCGGGAGGGCGGCTTCTGCTTCCAGTACCTGCTGGTGCGTCGCCCGTTCCTCGCCGAAGCGAACCAGCCGTGCGGAGTTGAATACGACGACAAAACTCGAGGCGGTGTGGAGGATGGCGGCCCAGATCGGCGTCACGATATCGAAGGCGCCGAGCGACATGACCGTCACGACGAAGAGGGCGCCGAAGATGAGGTTCTGCGTGACGACCCTTCGCGTCGCGCGGCTGAGCTTGACGAGGAACGGGATGCGGGTGAGGTCGTTGTTCAGGAGCGCGATCGAGGCCGAGTTGATCGCCACGTCACTACCCGCCGCGCCCATCGCCACGCCGAGGTCGCCGGCTGCCAGGGCGGGCGCGTCGTTCACGCCGTCGCCGATGACCATCACGCGATGGCCCTGGCCGCGCATGGCGTTGACCAGATCGAGCTTTTCCTGCGGCAGACAATCGGCGCGATATTCGGTGCAGGCCATCTCGGCGGCAACGCGCCGGGCCACGGCCTGTCGATCACCGGTGAGCATGGCGACGCGATGGATGCCGATTTCGCGAAGTTCTTCGACGGCTTCTCGCGCTGCCGGTCGCGTGCGGTCTTCGAGACCGATCATTCCGAGCAGTTTGCCGCCGACGGCGACGTAGAGCTGGCTCATTCCTTCGGCGGCCTGCGACGCGGCCGTGAGCGGCACGACGTCGATTCCGCGTTCCTTCATGAACATCTCGCGGCCGACGAGGATTTCTTTTCCTTCGATCCGTGCGACCACGCCCTTGCCCGGCACTTCCTCGAAGTTCTCCGGCTTGGGACAGACGATGTTGGCTTCGCGGGCGACGACCTGAAGTGCTTTGGCGGCGGGGTGGTTGCTGAGTTGTTCGGCGGATGCGGCGAGGCGCAGCAGTTCCGCGCCGTCTTCCTCGTTGACGGGAATGAGCCGCGTTACGGACAGAACGCCGGTGGTCAGCGTGCCGGTCTTGTCGAAGACCACGGCGGTGAGTCGGCCGGCGCTTTCAAGGTGGCCCACATCCTTGATGAGGATGCCCAGCCGCGCGGCGCAGGAGAGGCCCGCGACCATGGCGGTCGGCGTGGCCATGATGAGGGCGCAGGGACAGCTTGCGACGAGCATGGCGATGGCCCGCTGCATGCCGTTTTCGTCCTTGGTGAAGAAGAGAACGAGGGCGGCAAGCATGAGGACAACCGGTGTGTACCAGATGACGTAGCGATCGATGAGCCGCATGATGGGGATGCGCGTGCGTTCGGCCATCAGGATCAGTCGCTGAACCTGTCCGAGGGTTGTTTCGCCGGCGACCTTGGTGACTTCGATATCCAGCGCGCCGGTCAGGTTGATCGTTCCCGAGAAGACGGGTTCGCCGGGGCGCTTGTCGACCGGGAGCGATTCACCGGTGATGTTGGCCTGATTGACGGTGGAGTCGCCGGTGATGACCTTGCCGTCGGCGGGGATGCTGTCACCGGGGCGCACGCGGATGCGCTGGCCCGGCCGCAGGGAGACGGCCTCGACGTTTTCTTCGCCGGTGCTGGTGATCAGTCGGGCGGTCTTGGGCGTCAGCTTGACGAGTTCCTCGATGCTGGCGCGGGCGCCGATGGCGGTGCGCGTTTCGATCAATTCGGAGAGCAGGAGGAAGAAGCCGATGACGCCGGCGGCGCGGTAATCGTTGGTGGCGAAGGCGGCGACGATGGCCAGGGCGACCAGCTCATCCATGTGCATGTGGCCGCGGATGAGATTGCCGATGGCGTGCCAGATGATGCGGGCAGCCAGAAGGATGGCGCCGATCAGTGCGGCGAGATCCATGTGGAACTGGTAGAGGTATTCCTTGACGGAGTACGAGGTGCCGTCGGCCCGGAATTTCTCCGTAAGCTCGTACGGGCTGAACCATTGGACGTAGTAACTGGTGACGACCAGCATGCCGCCGATGAGCGTGACGATCAGCCAGAAGCCGGCCCAGCGGGCCTGCTCAGCGGCATCGCCCTGGGCGTGCTCGTGGAAATGCGAATGGTCATGGCCATGATCGTGGTCATGATCGTGCGTGTGATGATGATCTTCCGCTGCTTGTACGCCGAAAAACTGGTGGGCCATGATTCGTGATACCTGAGGGTGGTCGCGGGACTGCGGAACCCGTCGCGATCCCGCGAATTCTACGTCGATGGCGCCCGATCGGTTCGCTTGGGCGGCCATCCCCCAACGGGCCGTGCAATCATACGTCTGACGAGAGGGCATGCCAAGTCGGGCAGCGTGGAGGGAGGCAGTACAGCGCAGGGATACCGTATTAACCCGCGTGGATGGTTCGGCCGGCCAGGCGCTCCGGGTTCACGATGCCGCGGAGGTCGCCGCTGTTGAGGACGCGGATATCGGCGATGCCGTACTTCATCATGGCGAGGCGGGTCAGGCCGAGGCCGAAGGCGAAGCCGGTGTATTCGTGGGGGTCGATGTTGCCGTGGCGCAGCACGTTGGGATGTACCATGCCGCAGGGCATGACTTCGACCCAGCCGCTGCGCTTGCAGGTGGGGCAGCCCTTGCCGCCGCAGATCTCGCAGCGCATGTCCAGCTCGAAGCCGGGCTCGACGAACGGGAAGAAGCCGGGGCGCAGGCGTATCGTCGGTTCGCGATGGAAGACCTCGCGCAGGGCCAGCTTCATGAAGGCGATCAGGTGAGCGATGGAGATGTCCTTGTCAATCAGCAGGCCCTCGATCTGGAAAAAGGTGTTTTCATGCGAGGCGTCGATGGACTCGTAACGAAAGCATCGGCCGGGAGCAATGACACGCAACGGCGGGCCGAAGCGCTGCATCGCGCGCACCTGACAGGGGCTGGTGTGCGTGCGAAGCAGCCAGCCGTTGGTGAGCCAGAAGGTGTCCTGCGTGTCGCGCGCCGGGTGGTCTGCGGGGATGTTCAGGGCTTCGAAGTTGTAGTACTCGGTTTCCATCTCCGGACCGCTGACGATAGAGAAGCCGAGGCCGACGAAGACGCGCTCGACCTCGCGCTGCACGGCGGTGACGGGATGGAGCGAGCCGCGGGGCGTCATCGGCGGCGGCAGGGTGGGATCGAAGTCGGCGGATTGTCTTTTTGCGCCGGCGAGTTCGGCGGTGCGATGTTTATCTTGAGCGGCCTTGAAGATATCGCTGATTTCCTGCTTTGTTTTATTGATGAATTGACCGGCGGCGCCTCGCTGATCCGGAGGAAAGTTCTTGATGTGCTTCAGAATGTCGGCGATCTGACCTTTGACGATTTTGGATTCGGCGCTGCGCAAGGCGTCGATCGTGGTCGCCTCGATCGCGGCCTTCGTCGCCTCGGTGTGAATGGTCGCCAGGAGTTTGCTCAACTCTTCGATGTTCATGAGGCCGGCTTGTCCTTCCGGGTGGTATTGATAACGCCCTTGTCGGCCGACGGCAAGACATCGAAAGATGCAGCCGCTACCCCGTTGAGGTTGGAACTTCCGGTGGGCAGGTTGCCAGGGCGACCAACCCTGAGCGGAGGTTGCAGACTCGTTGGGGCCGGTTTCATTGGTTCGACGATTTGCAATCAGGGAAGTCTGTTGAGTCGGGCGATGCGTTCCTCGATTTGCGAGCGATGGCTGGGCGTCAGGCGATGCGGCTTGGAGATGTAGACGCGCGCGTCGTCGAGTTGCAGGGCGAGAGTGAGCTGTTCGGCGGCGGCGCGGCGGGCGTCCGAGGAATCGGTTGCCTCGGCCAGGCGCTCGAAGAGTTCGGCGATGATCATTCGGCGATTGGGTGACGTGGGGTAGGCAGTGATGGACTGCTCCATTGCGGTGATTGCGTTGCGCAGGTCGGTCAGATCGCGGCCGATGACATATCGCTGGTAGTGAAGCGTTGCGCGATGGCGCCAGACGGCGCTGTGGTCGGGGTCGCGTGCTTCAAGTTCATCGGCTTGGCGCAGGGCTTCGTCGGCATGGGCGAGTGCCGCGACGCGGGCGGTCCATTCTTCGAGCAGTTCGACGACAGCGGTTGAATCGAGCCGATAGGCCTCGGCGGCATCGCGGTAGGACCGGTTACCGGCGGATGCTACGTATTCGTCCCATCTTGCGGGAGATTTGGTGGTGCGGGCGATGCGAAGTGCTGCACCGAGGCGGGCCGATGGGAGGGTGAGCCATAAGGTGACAGCGGCAAGTGATGCCGTGCCTATGACACATGCAATGACCGCCGTCGCGCGGAAGGTGCGATTGCCGGACGATGGCGTCATCGCGATGGACGGTCGGGAAGTGGATGCTTCGGACCCGCGCGCGGCAAGCGCGACGGCCATCATGGCGAAGAAGGTCGTGGCGGCGCCGCCCTGGAACATGGCCAGATCGACTCCGGAATGCAGGATAAAGCCGAGAATGCCGCCGAGGAGCGCCGGGAGCACGAGTTGCGGCGGCTCATCCGCGAAGGACTTGTCCGACGATTCAAGCGAGCCGCCGGCGAACGCGATGACCCATACGATGGCCGGCAGGTGCAGGACGAGGACGGCGTATCCACCGGCAGCGCCGGAGATGAGATACGCCCACCAGGCAAAGACGATCGCGCCGACGCCGCCGGTCCACAGGATGATGGAGCCGGTGGGGGAAGGGTGTGCGTCAAGCTTGCGGTATGCGGAGGGTGGAATGCGGACTGGGGGCGCGTCTTGTGCAGTTTCGTTGCGGCCATTCTTGCAGAGGTGGCAGGAAACGCCGGCAAAGACGAGCAGCATGCCGGTCAGACCCAGAACGCCCCATTCGACGGCGGCTTTGACCGGCCAGCTGTGGGGGTCGTCTACGTCTTCGGGGCAGGCGGCATCTTTGTAGCGGGTAAAGAGGCGGCCGAAGTTTCCGGCGCCGATGCCGAGAAGTCCCTGGTCATCGATCAGGGCGGCGGCGCCTCGCCAGTAGAAGTGGCGGAAGAGCATGGACTTTCCGAGTGCCTCCGGCCTGGCATTCAGAAGGACGACGAGGGTGATGACCGTCGCGATGCCTGCGAGCCAGATCAGGGTTGCCGCGCGCCGGGGATGCAGGGCCCACGCGCGTCGAAGAACGACGCCGATGATGAAGATCAGGATCGCAGCGGCGCAGCTCGCCATCGCGCCCTTGCTCTGCGAATACGCGAGCGCGATGACCGCGGTCAGGGTGATGAGGCCGGGGACGAGGTGCGACCATCGCGGCCTGCCTGACCAGCGCGCGGCGAGAACGGCGAGACCGGTCATCACGATGAGAATCAGATAGCTGCCGAGAACGTTCGGGTGGGCGAAGTAGCCGCTGACAGCACCGCTGCGAAGGCGTTGTTCGTAGTCGTAGAGGAAGCCGGCCTGGTTGGATGCGGCCTCCTGGGGGGTTGCGCGGATAAGTTCATCGCGGTTTTCTTCGAAGTAGCGGATGGTATCCGGCGTTTCGATCCAATGCTGGAAGGCGCACTTGGCGACGACGATCGCGCCGGTGGCGAGAATGACACACATTGTGAGTCGTAGGCGCCACGGTCTCGTCAGGAGTTGACGCAGCGTGATGGCGTAGAGGAGGAGACCGAGGAAGTCCAGACTGCCGATGAGCGCGAGATGTTTTTGACCGGCGCGGAGGGTTGAGATGAGCATGCCGGCGGCGAGGATGGCAGCGCCGACTTCGATGCCGGTCCGGCGATAGAAGAAATAGGATTCCCTCGCTTGCGCTTCGGGCTGGCTGGCGTACTTCCTTTCTTGCGATTCGGGGTGGTTTGCGGATCGCCACCATCGGGCTGCGGTCAGCCATACCGCGATGGTGAGGATGACGGTGAAGATGGCGAAGGTCGTGGCCGGAAGCGGCCCTTCCGGTACGTCGACATGACGAAGGAAGCGCGGGACTTCAAAGGTATGGCTTTCGGCGATGACGGCGCGGAGCGGAATGAGCGCAAGCAACACCAGCAGGCAGATGCGCTCGACGAAGGAATTCGGCGGAACATCGATGCGTTCCACGCGTCGGCCGTTTCGCCTCTCCGCAGCATCACGATCTGGCTCGGTCATGCCTTCCCCGGGCTTTCAAGGAGTGCTACGAGCGAAACGACCAGCAGGGTCTGGAGGATGATGCCCCATGCGAGCGGCCAGCTTGCGCCGGGCAGCAGCAACGCCGGCAGGGCGGTGACCAGGGTCGCGAGCCAGATGACGAGCACCGCCTGAGGGGCGCTCATGCCGCGCCGGGCGAGTCGATGCGAGAAGTGGCGTCGGTCGCCGGTCCAGATCGGTACGCCGAGTCGCCAGCGGAGGTAGATGACGCTTGCGGTGTCGTAGAGCGGCACGGCCATGACGACAAGGGGGGCGAGCATGCCGAAGGGCTGTTGGCCCTGTTCGGGCGCGGCGAAGGTGGTGAGGATGGTGAAGACGGCGAGCAACATGCCGATGACCATGCTTCCGGCGTCGCCGAGGAAGATTCGTGCGGGGTGAAAGTTAAACGGCAGAAACCCCGCAAGGGCCCCGACGAGCAGCCAGCAGCAGAGCGGGACGAAGAGTTGTCCCGCGCTTGCCGCCGTGGTGGCGAAGATGGCGGCGGCGATCATGCCGACGCCTGCGGCGAGGCCGTCCATGTTGTCGAGGAAGTTGAAGGAATTGGTGAGCGTCAGAATCCATGCCAGGGAGAGGATCGCGGAGAATCCGTAGGGCAGGTGGGACATGAGGCGCAGATTACAGCCGACGACGAGAAAGAGTGCGATGAGAAACTGGCCGAGCAGCTTGAGGCCCGGCCGCATCGGTCGGGCATCGTCGGCAAGTCCGAGGATGCACATCGTGACGGTGGCGAGCACGATTCCGAGGGCGAGAAAGTTTCGACTGACGATCCCGTCGATGTGGACGGCGATTTCGTAGGGGAGCCACTGCGGAGGATTCGCCGCGAACCCATTCGCCACAGCCAGTGTAAGAAGGATCGGCAACAGGACGGCGAATGTAATGGCAAGTCCGCCGCCGAGGGCGACGGGTCTGTCGTGGGATTTGTGACCGCCCGGCAGATCGACAAAACCGCGCGCAAGGGCTCCGCGCCGGACCCATGCCGTGCCGGCGGCGGACACTGCGGCTGCCGTCAGGAAAGCGGCGATGGGAAGAATCGCTTTCGTGATCACCTCGCGCGGTTTGCATCGGCCGTTTGTGCAGCGGAACCGCGTCCATTGCATGCGACGGCCGTCGCGATTAACAGGATCGGCGGGCAATGCCCACCCTACGGATGATCATGCTATTGAAAGCGGACTCGGCAGTCTATATGCTACGCACACCGCGAAGCGAGGTCTGAGTGAAGAAGGAACTTCGAACGAAATTGCGATCCGTTCTTACCGCGCTGTCGCCGGCCGAAATTCAAGACCAATCCCGCCGCGCCGCCTCCCTCCTTTTTCAACAGCCCGAATACAAGCGCACGGAGATCATCATGATCTACCTGGCGCTTCCACAGGAGGCCGATACGACGCAGATCGTGCTCCAGGCCTGGCAGGATCGCAAGAAAGTCGTGGCGCCGCAGGTGCTGTGGGAGAGCCGTCAGATGATGCCGGTGGAGATTCGCGATCTTGATGAAGACATCGGCAGCAATCAGTTCGGGATTCGCGAGCCGATTCGCGGCCTGCCGATTCCCGTCGGGCTGATCGATCTGGTCATCGTGCCGGGGCTGGGCTTTGACCCGTTCGGCAATCGGCTGGGGCGTGGCCGGGGTTTTTATGACCGGTTTCTGGGCAAGCCGGAATTCAAAGGTGTAACCTGCGGCTTCGCCCTGGAGTCGCAAGTGGTGGATTCCATCCCGGCGGCGCATCACGACGTGAAGGTGCGGATGCTCGTGACGGACGAGCAGGTACGGCGGTTTGATCCGTGAGGATTCGCCGATAAGCCGAAACTTCGGAAAGAGGCCGATACCGATTGTCGCGAAGCGTCGATCGGGTTGACAGGTTGAATCGCGATTCGCTTTAGGTTATTCACAAGCATCTTGTTTCTACGGGAGCTGTTGCCTTGGCTAACTTCAGGATGAACCGACCTCGCTCATGGATTATCCTTTCGGTTGCCGTTGTGATCGCCGGCGCTTCGTGGGGCGCGTATGCGTGGCGACACGCCGGAGATACTCGATCGACCGATTCATCGCTTCCTGCCGGACTTGCGCAGGAGGATGCCGGTGAGAAGAATGCGCCGGTGAGTCTGCGAGCCACGCGGCCCGCGCCGCAGACGGCTTCGGAGCGGATCGATGACGAGGGCGTTGAAGATGACGTCGGCCATGTGGACAGCGGGCTCAGTGGGGTATCTCGCGCGGTCACTGCCAACGCCCCGCCTTCCTCGGCTGAGCCCGTCGAGATGACGCTCCTGCGAGCGAAGGAAACCCGGTCGAGTCCTTCGGTTGAAGTTGCGAAGCCGCCTGTTGCCGAGTCTGTTCAGGCGGCGAAATCGGCACTTGCGCGCGGAGATTTGATCGAGGCCCGGCGGCTGTTGTCCGCTGCGCTGACAAGCGGGCTTTCGCCTTCGGATGAGGCCTATGTCTACGGTGAGCTCGTGCGTATCGCCGATGCACTGTTGTTTTCCCGCGTGACGAATGCACAGGATCCGCTGGTGGACGTGCACGAAGTGGCGCCGGGAGACTCGCTCTACGCGATTGCCCGTCAGTACAAGATCACCGAGGGGCTTCTCGCGTCGATCAACGCAATGGACGATCCGAATCGCCTTCGTGTCGGTCAGCGGCTCAAGGTTCTTCGCGGTCCTTTCCGCGCGGAGATCAGCAAGACGCATCATCGGATGAATGTGTTCCTGGGAGACGTGCTCGTGCGATCGTATCGCGTGGGACTTGGCACGAATGGCGGTACGCCGACCGGGGCCTGGATCGTAAACAACAAGCTGACGAATCCGGACTGGACCGACCCGATCACCCATCAGCACTATCTCGCGGACGATCCGGACAACCCGATCGGCGAGCGATGGATCGGCCTCGAAGGGCTCGCGGGTGAGGCCGTGGGCAAGGTGGGCTTCGGGATTCACGGTACGATCGACCCGGAGAGCATCGGCGAGAACATGTCGATGGGTTGCATTCGCCTGCTCGCGGAAGATGTGGCCGAAGTGTATGACCTGCTGGTGGATCGCGGCTCGCGCGTGGTGATTCATCCGTGATGGGTTGGCCTGGGTTCGCGGCGGTTTCTGAGGATCGCCGGACGGCAATCCCACGGTGAGCCCAGCGCGAGGACGGAGGGCAGGCCGCCGCTTGCCGATTCATTTCGATTATTCATCGTCGGCCATTCGCTCGATGACGAGCATCACGTTCAGAAGTTGACGGCGCTTGAGCAGCAGTTCTTCTTCCGGGCCGCCCATCATGTCTCCCGTCGCATGGCCGGGGAAGAGTTCGGTTCCGCACCCACTGAAGACGCCGAAGGAACCGTATCGAAGCGTGATAAGAAAACCATTCGGCACGAGTTCGGCGAGGTCCGCATCGGGGAAGACCTGAGCATCTGCAAGGCCTGCGCGGAGAAACTCGGAGATGTCGAGCGTCATGGTGCCAGGCGCCGGTTTCTTGAGCACCTTGAGACTCGGAAGCCGCAGAGGTCCGCTCGCGCCTTCGTCGCGCGTTTCCGGATCGATGCCGGGCGCGAGGAATCCGGCGAGCGACCACCACACCGGCGACGCTCGAAGCACTGGAAAGTATGCGCGAGGCCCTCGAATGGGCATGGCATCGTGCATGATTCGTCCCTGTCCGATGACTCGATCCTGCCAGCGGACTTCGTAATCGTCGTCGGTATCGGCAACGGTCACCTGGATCGACGGCATGGCAACGGTCACGCGTCGCGGCGTGATCCATCGACCGGCGGAGGGACTCGGCCCCTGCATTTGCGTGATCGGCACTTTAGTTTGTGTAGTGGTGACGACGATCGCCAGAACGCCGTAGCGACCGTCCACGATCTGTCCGCGTCGAAGATTGATCTGTGCCAGTCGCTCGGCACGATCCTTCGGCGTGCGCGCGCTGGCGAGGCGTTGCTGGTCCTGCGGGCTCATATGGCACAGTCGAAAGAGCCACCGACGAATATCCGCGGCGACGGCTGCGGGCGATCGTTTGACCAGGGCCTCCATCTCTTCGACATGAAGACCCGCTTTGATCGCAGCGCGAAGGCGCCATTGTTCCTCCGGCGGGGATTCGGCGAGGCGATGATCGAGATACTTCATAATCGTTTCAGCAAGGCCGGCGCATCGCGGCGAAAGCAGATGGCCTGCGAGAGCAACGGTGGCGTCCAGGCCCGCGAGGCGGCTCGAGTGTATCAGATCAACGAACAGCTGATCGCGCTGTACAGGGTCAACGCCTGTCGCGAGCAGGCATTGTGCGACTTCGTCGGCGTAGCCCGTTTCCAGCAGGGCGGCGAGCGCTGCGAATTGCAATTCGGGCGGGCCTTCGCGAGCGGCCTCGACGATTCCTCGCAGAAGCGGATCGTGCGACGCCGGGTCAATCATGAGCGGGAAGGGGCCGTGAGAGATGTTTGCCGTCGAGGAGGTATCGGATTGACGAGCGGGTCGCGTTGCGCCGATGTGCTCGCGTCGGTAGAGCAATTGCGTGATTTGCAGGTTCCACGCGGCGTTGCGCTCCTCTTCGCTTCCCTTGAGGGCTTCTTCGATCATTCGGGCGAAGCGTTTGCCGTAGACGCTGTCGCCGAGATTGATGCCGCGCAGCACGTTGAGGAAGGCGGGTCTTCGCTTGGTCGTGGCGAGCGACCACCACTGGGAGAGGATGGCCGCTTCGATGTCCTGCGCGGTCAGTTCAAGCGAGTGCGCGGCGAGGGCGACGTCCTGCGCCAGCTCGGGGCGAGCGGAGAGGATCAGGGCTTGCAGAAGTCGGGCGGCGGACGCGCGGTCGTTTAGTTCGCCGAGCCGCGTCAGGGCGAATCGCTGCGCCGATGCCGAGGCATGTTCGAGAAATTGCCAGTCGGTGACTGCGGGCGGCAGGGAGAGAAGCACGTCCATTGCCTCAGAGCAGACAAACGCATCCGGCGAACCGAGGACGGCCTCCAGGAGGCGCGCCGCGCCCTGAGTGCTCGCGAGGATTTCGGCCTTCACCGGAGGATCATCCTGTCGGTCGGTCGATGCGCGTTGTGCGGCATGGCGCCACCAGTAACTGCAATCTTCAAGACGTAAACTGCACGAGAGGATTCGTACCCACGTCAGTTGCAGATCGGGCTCGGCGGCGGCGAGTAGCTCGAGCGCCAGATTCGAAGGCGACTGCGCTTCCTTCTCCGTGTAATCGCAGAAGTAGCGATAGGTCGCCAGGCGGACTTGTTCCTCGCCTCGACCACCGGCTACAAGCAGTTGCGGGTCCACGACAGCGGACCACCGCTTCAGATCGGCTTTGGCTTCGGGCCCCCAGCGAGATTCGAGTTGTCGGCGGATTCGCGCCAGTCGCTCAATCGCCAGGGCCGCCATGGCCGGCGAAGGTCCTTCTGCAAGCCGCAGGGCCCGGGTGACGGGTGGTGCGGACGACCAGGGCCAGTTCTTCCTGCGTTTTGCCTCGGCGACCTCCGGAACGGTTTCCAGGATGCGATCGGGCGAGACGATGCTCGCCTGTCGCAGGAAGTCGAGATCGAGAACTTCCGCACCGCCGCCGGTCCATTCGATCTTCAACTCGGAAGCGCTCTTCGAAACTTCGAGGATGGCGACGACCCAGCCGTTGGCGCGCTGCGTCGTGACGGTTGTCTTGATTCGTGGCTGGCGAGCGGTTCGGCCGGTGCGCCGTTTATCGCCCGCCGCAGGATCCGGGACGCGCGGGCCAAGATGATTTCGCATCTCGGCCATGAGTCGCCCACCGTCACCGGCCTTGAACAGCATGCGCTCATAGACAGGGACCTGGAGGTTGTTCGTGATGCGCACCTGTCCGTCACGAATCACGATCGGTTGAATGCCATAGAAGCCGCGCGCGTCCTTTCCTTTGAACGTGTTGCGCGAAAGTGCAGGCATCTCTGCGCCGCGGGACGTCTGGTCCGGGAAGCGATCAGGATCGAAACGAAGCGGGAGACAGAGGAACTCCATGTCCGGATCAGCGGCAACGTTCGCTTCTTCGTCACGGATGGAATCGAAGAACAAAGCGCCCTCCAGCGCCGGGGTCAGATCTATCGTGATCCAGCCCTCGAGTTGAAGGCCCCACGCTTCGGCAAGCGTTGTGATATCGCCGAGCGTCGGATCCACTCTCCAGGCCAGACGAAGATAGTGCGCCGCTTCCTCAGTCAGCCCGGCGCGACGCGCCCATTTGGCCGCGGAGACAAGTCCGGCGGCGTCCTTGTCCGTAAGCGAGGCCACGCGGTCACGCGCGACGGCCAGGTTTCTGAATCGGGCATAGCGCATGGCCGGAGTCGGCCCGCGGGCGGAAGCATCGGCCTTGACGGTCAGCGGCTGGTCTCCAAGTTTCCGATCGAGGGCTAGTGCGCGGCGCAGCGCTCGCCGCGCCAGGGTTTCATAGCCGGCGTGGTAATAGGCGGCGCTCCAGGCCGAGAGCTTGGAAGCGTCGTCGCAGGCCTCGATGTGCTTGATTTCTTCCGCGCCTTGCAGGCGTGCGGCAAGGGCGGCGTGCGTCAACAAGATTTCGCGGGGCCCGGCCGGATCGCCCGTGACGACGCGCAGGCCCTCATCGTTCTCGCCGAGCAGTCGACAGGGAATCGTCTTGCCGTCCGTTGTCAGGACGAGATCGCCGTAAGCCGTCGGCGGCGAGGACATCGCCAGCCAGCAACACCATGCGGTGATGACGAAGCAGAGCAGGCGGGATGTCCGGAGTTCCGATGGCATGATGATTCGCCTGGGCGGTTCGGGTATGACGAGCGCGGCGATCCACCGGCACACGCACATGGCCCGATCAAGACCTTCGCGGAGTCGCGGCCATGGGGATGAACCGTGGGATGCCGCCGACGGTCTTCGTGCAGTCCTTTGTATTCTATTCGATTGTGTCGGGGCTCACAATTCGACAAGCGTCCGGGGTGGTTTGGATCAAGGGCAATCGCACGTTCTTCCTGCATGTTCATTCGATAGGCGATTGCTCAGGGAATGGATCGTCCCTTCAGCAGGGGTGGTTCGCAGCTTTCTCGGCGTGGGGTTCGTGCATAGAATTCATGCGTGCGACGAAAGGCCCCGTTACATCGTTGGAATCTATCACCGACGCGGGCCATCGCAGAGCAGAAGCGCCTCGCGGGCCGCGTTCGCATTCGGCCGTTGCGGAAAGATATTCGACTCATTGCCGGCGCGGATTGTGCATTCCTGGACGATTCGAGGATCATCGCCTGTTGGGTGGTGTGGGATCTTCGATCGCAATCCGTGGTCGAGACACGGAGCGTGGTACGGCCGGTGAGCTTTCCCTACGTGCCGGGACTACTCAGCTTTCGGGAAGCACCCGCACTGCTCGCGGCGGCAGGAATGCTTCGATCAAGTCCGCAAGTCTTCATGGTCGATGGCCACGGCCTAGCCCACCCGCGACGCTTCGGTCTCGCCTGCCACGTCGGCCTCTTTCTGAATCGGCCGACGCTCGGCTGCGCAAAGAGTCGCCTCTGTGGAATGCATCGTGAGCCCCCAGACCGCCGCGGCGGAAGCGTCTCGCTGACGGATCACGACGGAAGCGCCACGATGACCGATCACGATAAAACCATTCCCGATTCAATCGATGACCTCCAAAGCCCACGACAGGCCGGCCGCGGGCCACGGCCTTCGCGCGCGGAAAGCGCCCATCATTCTGGGAGCTGCATTCGTGAAATCGGCCGTGTCGTACGCACGCGCCGCGGCGTCCGGCCGGTCTATATCAGCATCGGGCATCTGATCACGCTGGATGATGCCGTCCGGCTGACACTCGACTGCTGCACAAAGTACCGCCTCCCCGAGCCGACGCGCCTGGCCCACAACGAAGTCTCCCGCCTCCGCCTTACAGGGTAGTGCGGGCGTCCCGCCCGCCGTAGCGTCACCCCTTGTGGGTGACGCGCGAGGGTGGCGCGAGGGTAGTGCGGGCGTCCCGCCCGCCGTCGATAACCTTCACCCGGCAGGGCACGCGAACATTGCCGGAACCCGCCCGCCGTAGCGTCACCCCTCGCGGGTGACGAATCATTCTTCCAGTAGCGTCCAACGCCCCTGCCGCACGTCGACAACTTTCCTTTCAGGGTGGTGCGGGCGTCCCGCCCGCCATCGACAACTTTCGCCCGGCAGGGCGCACGATTGTTGCCGGGGCTTTCAAGCCCCGAACATGCCCGACATCCGCTCAACAATTAACAGGTTGATCCGCGCCGGGCATTCTGTTACGCTTCCCACGACGCTAACAGGAACCTAACCCGGCCCAACCTGCGGCCCTAATAGACTTCGCCCCACCGCCAAAGGGCGCTTCGCCATGCCGACCCTTGAGTTCAAAGGCAAATCCGTCATCGAGACGTACCACCACACGGTGCCCCACCACCGCTTGGAATTCGACCCGAAGCTCTCCCTGCTCGGCAAAGGCGAAAAACCCTCGCTCGAAGGCAACCTGATCATCGAGGGCGACAACCTTCTCGCGCTCAAGGCACTGCTACCCACCCACGCCGGCAAGGTCAAGTGCATCTACATTGACCCGCCCTACAACACCGGCAACGAGGGCTGGGTCTACAACGACAACCTGACCCAGCCGCAGTTCAAGGAATGGATCGGCTATACCGTCGGTAAGGAGGGGGAGGACGCCTGCCGCCACGACAAGTTGCCAGTTGCTGCTAGGAGACTTGAAAGGAGCAGTCTCACATGCCCTTAACTATCGAGCCAAACCTGTTCGAAGCCGAGCCACTCAATCGGAAGCACTGTACATTCGAACACGCCAAGTCTGAGCCGGTCTACTCTTGGTATCCGTACCTTGAGGGATACGCGTCCGGGTTTGTCGAATCGATTCGTCGCCGATTCATGCCTACCGCTGCCCGCATCATCGATCCCTTCGCCGGTACGGGGACAACACCACTGGCGCTCGCGGAGGTCGACGTGTCGTGCGGTTACGCCGAAGTAAACCCGGCGCTGCGGTTCGTTATCCGCACAAAGATTGATGCAATAACCCTATCCTCCGCTGATCGCGCGACACTCTCGATCAGACTTGGCGATGTCGCATGTGCACTTGAGCGCCTCGTCGCGGAGCAACGCTGCGATGAACCGCTCCGGGATGCCTACATCGCATGCTTCGGCAAGAGTAAGTTTTTTGAGCCAGACGTCTTCGAGATGCTGCTCCGCCTGCGCACTCTGTGCGACTGCCTCGCCGCAGAGACCACGATTCTGGGCGATCTTGTCTCACTCGGCGTCATTGCCAACTTGGTTGAATGCTCGAAACTTAAACGCGCGGGTGACGTGCGCTACAAGACGGAGACGGAACTGGCACGAGGAGTTCCTCCGCTGCTAGACACTGTTGCTGTTCACCTTCAGCGCATGGCGAGACACCTTAGATGCGCGCCGACGGGCAAGGCGAACGCTACACTGCTTGCCACGGATGCAAAGGAGCTGGAGGGCGCCCCATCTTTTCGAGCCGAGGGCGTCATCACAAGTCCTCCCTATCTCAATGGAACAAACTACATTCGTAACACGAAGTTGGAATTGTGGTTCCTTCGGGCGATTGTGCGCGGCTCTGACCTGCGCGCACTCCGCGACGAGGTAGTTACCTCCGGCATCAACGACGTAACCACTTCGACCACCGAACGCGGTGTCATACCGGTTGTGGAGAGGATTGTCAGGGAGGTCGAGCTCGCTGCGTATGACCAACGAATTCATCGCATGGTTGCGGGATATTTCCACGACATGCACCAAGTATTTCAGGGCTTATGGTTTCAGACCGTACCTGGCGCGGTCTTGTGCATTGACATTGGCGACAGTCGATACGCCGGAGTGAACGTACCAACGCAAGACTTACTGGTCGATGTGGCGAAGACAGTCGGATTCGAGTTCTGCGAGCGCGTTCCGCTACGGGCCCGCGTTTCGAAGGATCGCAGTCGTCTTTCGCAGGATGTGCTCGTGCTTCGGCGTGGTCCGGACAAAACTGGCCGCAGATCGGATCGAGATGCTGGCCGCCAGAAACGTTGGAAGTGGTTCCGCGAGATGGTTCCGCATCAGTATTTGCCCTACACGAAGCGAAACTGGGGTCATCCGCTCCACTCTGCGTGCTCGTACAACGGCAAGATGAAGCCCTCACTCGCGCACTTCCTGGTTCACTGCTTCACCGAGCCAGGCGATCTCGTGCTCGATCCGTTCTCGGGCGCAGGAACGATTCCGTTCGAGGCGTCGCTTCAGGGTAGGAAGCCAGCGGGATTTGACATCAGCGTAATGGCTGCCGCCATCACCAACGCTAAGATCAACCCCCCTGACCGCAGTCGGCTGGACTCGATTCTCCGAAGGCTACAGGCTTACATCGAGGAGCATCGACCGACGGATGTGGAGCGCGAGAGTGCGGCGGCTATCCAATTCAACCGTCCAATCCCGGAGTACTTCCACAAAAGAACCCTCGACGAGATTCTGCTCGCGCGCCGATTCTTTCTCGAATTCCGAGACGATTCGCCGGAGTGGTGCTTTGCCCTAACTAGCATGTTGCACATCCTTCACGGTAACCGGCCGTATGCACTGAGCAGGCGCAGTCATCCCGTGACACCGTTCGCGCCGACAGGACCGACCGAGTACCGGCGTGTCATGGAGAGACTGAGGGAGAAGGTAGTCCGTGGATTGGAAACGCCACTGCCGCCCGAATTCAAGCCTGGCCGATGCCTTGTCGCCGACATCAGTGCGCCGTGGCCTAAAGAGTGTGAAAAGGTCGATGCGATCATAACGTCACCTCCCTTTTTTGACTCGACCCGGTTCTACATGACGAACTGGATGCGGTACTGGTTTTGCGGCTGGGAGCGCCGTGATTTTGACGAGGAACCATCCCGCTTCATTGAATCGTTGCAGCGGCGGTCCCTTGGCATCTACCGTACGGTCTTCGAGCGCTTCCGCGAGCATCTGGTCCCCGGCGGCGTCGCGGTTCTTCATCTCGGCCAAAGCAGAAAATGCGACATGGGCGCTGCTCTGAGCAAAATTGCATCAGAGCTTCTTGTCGTCGAGGAGGTGTTCACGGAGGATGTCACACATTGCGAAAAGCACGGCCTGAGCGATAAAGGTACGGTAACAGCCCACCAGTATCTCGTTCTCTCCGCCCGGTGAGGCCTACCGCGCACGTCGCCTTCGGTTAAACTCGGCTACGAGATCGATGGGTGCGCCACCGGGGCAGCGTTCCAGCAGTTTTTGCAGAGCTTTGACGACCAACTCGCCTACGATCTTCCCGTCGTGCTGCCGCACCATGTCGGAGCTCGCCAGGAACTCATTGAAAAACCACTCGAGGCGCTTCAACAGCGCGTCGACGATGATCATGTTGGGCTTGGGATCGCGGAGTTCGTCAAGGGCGATTCCGGTCAACTCGGCGAGATCTGCGAGTTTCTCAGGCGAATAGAAATCGACGGGGGCGCGATCCCGCTTTTCCGAGTTGCAGTCGCCGCAGAGTGCCGTGGCCGTGACGTCCAGGGGCCACAGGAGAGCAAGCGGGCGGGTGTGGTCAAGATGCCAACCACGTCCCTTCGGAAAAGGTTTTCCACAGTTGAAACACCGCCCGTCGGATCGCGCCAACACATCATCGGCCAATTCCCTGCCTTTTGTCTCGTGCCGGTAGCGAAGCTGGGGGGTGCCCCCGCTCAGCGACTCAATGAGCAACTCGAATCCGCGCCGACGGGCGGCGTCCTCCTTCATCTGCGCCGTCGTGCGCTTCGGATTGTGCGCCGCGTTGACCTCGAACTTCTTGCAGAAGCGACATTCCAACTGGAAGCCGTAGTCGAGTTGAAGTCGCTCGTCCGTATCAGGATTTCGGAGCAGTCCGAATCCGGTGTGACTGCATGGCCTGCGATGGGCGGCGACACAGTGGTTGCTGAAACTCAGGTGATTGCGCTCATTGGCGGTGTTGATAGGAAGAAATCGTGCACATCTGTTGCAGGATTTCACGACCAACCGCACCGCGTGCTTCTCGTCGGGCACGGCGGCGCGCCCCGCAACCGTGATGGCGACCCTGCCCGCTGTCGAAACGAAGTGGGCTTCCGGTGAGAATTGGTGCATGTTACTCAGCAACACCGTTCTCGCGTCGTCGAGATGGCGGTGGTTCACAATCCCACAGGCGAAGTCGTAGAGAGCCATTCGGCCGGCACGCTCGGCTGTGAAGCGTACGGTCACGGTCTCGTGCGATCCCCCTGCGGCGTTCCACATGCTCCCCACCTTGTTCCAGTTGGGCCACAGGTGCGTCGTGAGAGTGCAGGCTATCGGGCCGCCCTCGACGGCGACTTGCGCCGGCACGTCGCACGCGAACCAGCCGCCGAAGGCCAAAACAGATTTCTCAGAGTGACGAGGGAGCGCGAACGAGACGATGACCGGCGTTCGAGGGCCGATCGGCACCGTGGGAACGCAAACCACCTTGAACTCGCCCCCAGACGAATCCTCGTGGGCCTTGAATCCCGAGCGTCGCGTCGTCGGGCGACGACGACCAGACCATTTTGTCTTGCCGGGGAACTTGCCACCACCATGCTGTCTTGGCATACGATCTCTTTGTGTGACAAAGACTATGGCACTTAGTCTCATCGACTATTCAATGTCGATGAGGTCGCGCAGTGAAATGCGGAGCGCACGAGCAAGCCGGTGGAGATTCAGAATCGCGATGTTACGCAGTCCGCGTTCGACTGAACTTATATACGTGCGATGAATACCACTTCGAAAGGCCAGCTTTTCCTGCGACATGCCACATTCCTCGCGCAACTCGCGGATGCGCAGCCCGACGGCACGAAGCAATGCTTTTTCTTCAGTCTTCAACATACTCGCACACTTTCTTCCCAAGATGCCGATAGATCGACAGACTATGAGTAACAATTGTCCGCACTCAAAGCGCCCGCTTCAGCTAGACCGGTTTCCGCATCCATCGCAAGTGCCACAATTAAGTTGTAGAGATGGAATTGACCGGAACCACGGTCTGACCGACAACCGCAATTCCTCCGAGTGTTTCGAGCTAACTGACCAGTAGTTTTACCCGCAGTACCTCGGCGAGGATTTCAAGGATCACGTCTTCTGCTTCCAGATTCTCGACGAAGCCCAAGACCACGGCCACGACTGGCAGGACGAACTCCGCGACATCCTCTCCACTGCCGAGTAAGGCCGCTTGCTTCGATTCTTGCCTGGTCATTTGTAATTCGTCATTCGAAATTCGCACAAAGGCGCGCACGCTGAACAAGAGTAGCAGGTAGAGCGTCCCCTCCGCGCCTCCGGACGCCGGGAGAAGAATTTCAGGGAATTCAGCTTAATTCAACATCACATTTTTTTCGACGATGCGTGCCGATGCCCACCAATTCCGCATTCCCTCTGCCCCTCGGCCCCTTGGTCCCTCTTTTGAGTTTTGGCGTTTCAACATTTTGGCGTTTCCCCCGTTCACTCATCTAAAACTTGAATGCGTACTGAACATAGAACAGGTCCGCATCCCGATCCGGTCCGGTCGCGCGGATGAAGTTGTTCGACCAGAAATGCGAGTAGCCCAGGAGCAGCGACGAGTGCCGGTCGATGGCCCATTGGATGGTCAGATCGAGCTCATTGCCGATGTCGTGGCCCGCGCCGCCGGTGCGGTCGCGCCGCACGGGCACGCCGCCGGCGTTGTACAGCGCATCGCGCGTGCGGTGGTTCCAGAAGGTGTACCACGCGAGCCGCGTCGTGACGGTGTCGATCGGCTTGAAGGAGAAGTTGATGTTCGTCGCCAGCAGGTTCTGCAGGCCGAACAGGTCGAGATAGCCCCAGTGGGCATGGCCCAGCGGGAAAAGCTGGTTGAAGGTCTGATGCTTGCGATCGTTCGGGTCACGGTCGCCGGAGCCGAAATCAAAACCGCCGCCGATGCGCGGGCTCATCGGCAGCTTCGCCGTCCAGCCGCCGTCCAGCGCGCTCATCCACGCCTGAATGCGGTCGCCGGCAATCGTGCCGAACTGATGGGCAAATTCGGCGTCGTAGTCGAATTGATTCCGCTTGCCGCCGGCGCGGCTTCCGATCGTGTAAAGGGACTGGTCGCCGACGCGACCGTTGGCGTTCGTCAGATTGCCGGTATCGCGCAGGGCGAGGAAGTAGTTCTCGATGTAATGATCCTTGATGCCTTTATACTTGGAGTAGATGCCGTAGAAATGGGCCTCCTCGCGGTACTCGTCGGGCTTGCGGTTCAGTCCTTCCGAGAGGTCGATGGGGACGGGTCGCACATAGAAGAAGTCGATATCGAAGGGGTCGCTCTCGTAGAAGAGCTTGACGCCGTCGAATCGTCGTCGCGTGTTACCCCAGTCCAGTGGGCTGATGAGCCGTTGATTGCCGTATTGCAGCTCCTGCCGCCCGAATCGCACGGCCAGCGGCACGTCTTCTCCAAGGAACCGGAGATCGAAGAAGAGCTGCTGAAAATCCCAGCGGTTCTCCATGATCGGCAGCAGCGGCAGATCGCGATCCTCGACGAAGGCGCTGATGCCCTGAAAGAAGACGCGGGCGAGCTTGCGATAGCGCAGGTCGGTATGCAGCAGGTATCGGTGAACGACGAACGTATCCTGCGCCGGCTCACGGCTGCCGAAGGTCGTGTTCGTCTCCGCCTCCATACGGGCGCGCATCTCACCGCCGATGCTCAGCGTCAAATCATCGGTCAGGTGAATCCACTTGATCGGATCGAACAGATCGGGCGCGAAACTGCCGGGCGGGCCGTCGAGATAGCTGTAGTTCTCGTCGTAGCGAAGATTGAGGTAGGGCGGCGGCGGCGGTGGAGCGGGTTGACTCGCTTGCGCTGCCTCCTCTGTGACGGCGTCCGGGGATTGTTGCGTGGTCGGTTGGTCGCCGGATGCGGGAGACGGATGCTCACCGTGCGCCTGGAATGCGTGGACGGTGAGCACGATGGCCGCAAGGAGACTGCATGCCGCGGCACGCGCCTGCCGGCAGCGCGTGCGACTGCCGCGGGGCACGGACTTACCCAACGAAGCCGAACGACGCGAAGATTTCCTCGAAGAACGGCACGAGGAATACCGAGAACAGCAAGTTGATGATGGCGTTGATAAAGACGCCGATGCTGTTGATGAAAACGCTGATGATCTGGTCACCGGGTGACATACGATTGAGTCTCCTGTTGTGGTTGTTGGTTCGATACCATCATACTGTGAGTCAGCTTTGTCCGCCGGACCTCGCATAATCTGTGTTCTCCATCACCGGCACATGGCATTGAAGACACCGCAGACGCTCAGGATGCGTGCAGCGGATTTCCTCGCGTGCCGCCGGGCCGGTATGGCAGGCGAGGCAATTCTCACGCATAAACACGGGGTGCGGCAAGACCGGCGGGGCGTAATCGTGAAAACGTCTGCCTTTTCGCAGGTCCTGGCGCAAGGGGTCGAAGGCGCTTTCGGCGAAGAGGTCGGCGTCGTCGACGTAAACGTGGCATTGCTCGCACCGCTCAAACATGCCTGGATTCGAGCCGGTGGCGTGCGGCATGGGCGGGGCGAAGCCCATTTCGCCGAACTGAATGCCGGTCTGGCTGTGGCAAGAGGTGCAGGCGGCGCCCATCCGCTGGTGGGGGATGACGGGCGGGGCGCCGTCGTAGGCGCGGCGATCCGCCCGGGCCTGCGACCATCCGGCGCCGCTGACATGCGCTTCCTGCCGGTCTTGAGGCGGCGTTACGGAGGATTCGCAGGCGGGAAGCGTGAATGCGAGGCCGACAGCGGCATTCGTCGCCAAACGGCAAAGCCACGGTGGGAGGGCCATTCGAGCGTTGGGCGCCAAACGGCGGGTGACGTTCCACGGCCAGCAATCCGAAATCCAAAATCTAAAATCCGGAATCGTCATACTCTCTCGATTCGGACGGCACATTTTTTGTAATCCGGTTGTTTGCTGATGTTGCACATCGTGTCCAGGGTCAGCAGGTTGATCAGTTTGGTTTCGTCAAAGAACGGCACGAAGACCATGCCGCGCGGTGGCTTGCCGCGGCCGTCCACGACGACGCGCAGTTTCAATTCTCCTCGGCGGCTGACGACCATGACCCAGTCACGGGCTTTGACGCCGAGTTCCGTCGCGTCGGCGCGGTTGATTTCCACATAGGCACTGGGCATGGCCTGATGAAGCTGCTTCGTGCGGCGTGTCATCGAACCGGTGTGCCACTGCTCCAGCACCCGACCGGTGCATAGCCAGTAGGGATACGCCTTGTCCGGCACTTCCGGCGGCGGGTGATACGGCCGGAGCCAGAAGGCGGCTTTTTCGCCGTAACCCTTGGCCTTGTAGAAGTGAACGCCTTTGGTCTTCTTTACGAAGGGATCGTGGCCGGCGGCGTAGCGATAGTCCGTCTCTTTGCCGTTGACGACGGGCCAGCGGAGGCCGCGGGTCGCGCGGAGTTCGTCGTAGCTCGCAAGGTCCTTGCCGGTGTCGAGCGTGAAGCTGCGATATTCCTCGAACATCGCGCGGTGCCAGTCGTCCTCGGGCCAGGGGAACAAATTTGCCATGCCCATGCGTTTGGCGACCTGCATGATCTGCCAGGCGTCTTCCTTTGCCTCGCCGGGCGGGTCGATCATCTTGTCCCAATGCTGCGTACGGCGCTCGGTGTTGCCGAACATTCCCTCGCGTTCTACCCATGCCGCAGCAGGCAGGATCAGATCGGCCACGTCGGTCGTCGGTGTCGGATAGATGTCGCTAACGACGATGAAACGACCGTCGCCCGGCGTGCGCTGGAATCGGTTGAGGTTCGGCAGTGTGACCCACGGGTTGGTCGTCTGGATCCACATGGCTTTCACATCGCCGCGCGTCAGGGCGCGGAACATATCGACCGCGTGATAGCCGACTTTCGGGTTGATCGTGCCCTCGGGCAGACCCCAGATCTTCTCGGCCTTCGCGCGGTGTTCGGGGTTCGTCACCACCATGTCGGCGGGCAGACGGTTGCACAGTGTGCCGACCTCGCGGACGGTTCCGCAGGCGGCAGGTTGACCGGTGATGGAGAAGGGATTGGAGCCGGGCTTGCTGATTTTTCCGGTGATGAGGTGCAGATTCGTGATGAGGTTGTTCATCCATGTGCCGCGGTAGTGCTGATTGACGCCCATGCACCACAAGCTGACGGTGCCGCGGCGGAGGTCGCCATAAATCTCGGCGAGGGCTTCGATCTGTGCGACCGGTACGCCGCTGATCTTGCTTACCTTGTCGGGTGTGTAGTCTTCGAGAAACTTTTGCAGCTCTTCGAGCGAGCTGTCGCGCGGCTCGTCCTCGAAAATGTAACGGTCTGCCTGATCGTCGTAGCAGCCGTAGCCGATGCGGGCCAGATCTTCGATTCCACGCTTGAAGACGACATTTTCCTCGATGAAGGCGTGGTCGATCCGGTCTTTCTTGAGTAGCAGGTGCAGGATGCCGTTGGCCAGGGCCAGGTCGCTGCCGGGTGCGAACTCGACGTACAGATCGGCATGATCGCTCGACGCGGTTCGCCGAGTGGCGAGGTCGATGATGCGGCTGCCGGGTTTGAGTCGCTTGCGCTCCAGCATCCGCGAGTAGAGCACGGGATGCATCTCGGCGGCGTTGTGACCCCACAGGACAAAGTCGTCGCCGTAGTCGAAGTCGTCGTAACAGCCCATTGGCTCGTCGCTCTGAAACTGTGTGATGAAGCCGCTGACGGCGCTGGCCATGCACAGACGGGCATTGGGTTCGAGGTTGTTGCTGCGCATGCCGCCCTTGACCCACTTGAGAGCCGCGTACCCGTCGAAGATGGTCCACTGGCCGGATCCGTACATGGCGACGGAATCCGGACCGTGCGTATCGAGGGCGGACTTGAACTTCTCCGCGATGAGGTCGAGGGCATCGTCCCAACTGATGCGCGTCAGCTTGCCGTCGGCGCCGCGGCGCATGGGGTGTTGCAGCCGGTCCTTGCCGTAGAGCAGCCCGGGCAGGTGGTAGCCCTTGACGCAGAGCAGGCCCTTGTTGACCGGGCTGGCAGTGTCGCCGCGGACGGCCATGACCTTGCCGTCCTTCACGCCGACTTCGACTCCGCAGCCGGTGCCGCAATAGCGGCATGGCGCCTTGCCCCACGACAGGTCGGACGGCGACAGCGATTCGGCCGTGGTGGCCAGTTGCTCCGCTTCGCGTCGTTGGTCGCAGGAGAAGGCGACGACGCCGAAGGCCCCGGCGCTGGTGGTTCCGAGTACTTTCAGGAATGTTCTTCTGCCGAACTCGCTCATTCGCATCCTTCCTCCGTGCCGGTCGCACCTTTCTTGATGAGATAGAGCACCATTCGCACGGGCGATTTTGTGCTGATGCTGTGCGGTAATTTCGGCGCCATGTGAACCCACGCGCCGGGGCCGACCTTCATGCGCTCGCCGCCGAGCGTCAGCTCCGCTTCGCCTTCGAGAAAGTGCAGCACCGCCGGCATTGATGCGGTGTGCTCGGAAAGCTCCTGGCCTTTCGAGTAGGTGAACAGCACGACTTTCAGCGATGTGTCGTCGTGCAGTGTGCGCGTGAGGATACCATCATCCGGAAACGGCTGATGCTTCAATAGATCGCTTACGAGTACGTGGGGTGGCGTCCGGGCGTTCATGATTTCTTCTCCCCGATGAGCATGATGGCGGACATGTTGGAATCGTATTTACGGAAAATGCGGCGCATCTCGAACACGCGCCGTCGGGCGTCCGGTGTCGTCAGCAAGTTCCACGCAAATCGAATTGCGCGGCCGAGGCCTTCGTCACGGATGATGCGCCTCGGTTCGAGCAGGTGCATCGGCGCGGCGGCAGAATGTCGAACGGCGAGACCGCATGTTTCAAACATGCGAGACCATTCGATTCGAGTCATCGGGCGCACGCCGTGATGGATGACATGCGACAGGTCATGGCCGATGGCGTCGATGGTTTCGGCCGCGATGTCATCCGGCTTCAGTGAGATTTCATGGATGCCGTAGCGCCCACCAGGACGAAGCAGCCGGCCGGCCTCGCGGACGATTTGCTCTTTCTGCTGCGGCGACTGCATCGTCAGCATCGCCTCGCCGTAGACAACGCTTGCACAACCGTCCGGCAGGCCCGTCGCCGCGGCATCGCCGACGACGCAGCGCTGCGACCCACCCGACAGGTACTTTCGCACGATGTTCGCCGCGTCTTCATCGCGTTCCACGGCCGTGTACGATCGCGGCTGCCGTGTGAGCGTCATCCGTGCCGTGATGCCCAGACCCGGCGCGAACTCCACGACATCGTCTGCTGGACCGACCTGAAGGGCGTCGAGCAGTTGGCGCGTGAGCTCCAGGCCGCCCGGGCGAAGTACGCGCTTGCCCAGTCGCGCCAACAGCCAGTGGCCGGGCATTTTTTCGGCCTTCATCGAAGCGCCGGGCGTTGCATGATCTGCGTTGAGGATTGGCATCGGAGGTATCCGCGTTTTACGGCGCGCTCAACTTATCGGGGCGCGACTCGACGGCGTTCATCAATCCGCGTCCTCAAGTTCACTCTCAGAAGTTTAGGCACCCAATTTGAAATCTCACGATTCAGACATGAGATTTCAGCCCATCTTATTCTCCTCCTGCATACTTCAATGCGCGGTCCGGCTCTTTCTGTTCGAGCCATTGGTGTTCGGGTCTTGCGAGAATTTCGTTGATGACGGCGTTCACCGCGGAGGCGGCTTCTCCCTTGCCTTCCTTTTCGGCGTGGGCGGTGATCTCGCGTGCCTGCGGGATGAAGTGGATGTAGAACCGCTCCGCCACTTCGAACATTCCGTGCCAGTGCGTATAGTCCGGCGCCATCATCGAGGCGCCGTGACGTGCTCGACGGCCTTCGTGGTGCCAGAGGTAGAACCAGGTCCATTCGATCTCTTCGTCGAACGGGTTGGGCGTGATCAGTCCGTTTTGCTGAAGCGCCGTCATGATTGCCTGTCCGGGTTTGGCGAATTTTTCGTTGTAGAGGATGACGAGGTCGTCGTACTGCTTGTAGAAGGCGTTGACGTAATCGGGCGTGTGGCAGTGGAGGCAGACGTCCTTCATTCGGCTGCGCTTCTGGTCCCAACTGTCAGCGGTCAGGGCGGCGCGTTTTGCCGGATCGGCTTCGGTCACCATTTTGCCATTCACGTCGGTATCGAGGAGCAAGCTCACCGGCGGGCGATTCGTCCAACTGATGCGGATGCCGGGATCGTGCGTGACCTTGCCGTCGTTTCGCGTATGGCCGGACATGTGACAGGTTGCGCAGGTGGGGGCCTGCGAATAATCGCGACCGAGGACCCATTGCGGCGAATCGAGGTTCATCTTCTCTCGCAGATCGCGGAAGGCGACGCCGTGCTTGGACTCTTCGTAAATCTCTTTTTGTGGATGGTCGGGTCCGAGGTGGCACTTGCCGCAGTTTTCCGGTTGGCGGGCTCGGCGCGGTGAGAAGTCGTGACGGCTGTGACAGGCACTGCACGAGCCGAGCGATCCGTCGAGGTTGATTCGGCCGATGCCGGTATTCGGCCAGGTTCCGGGGTGAAACTTCGGCTTGCCGCTCTCGTCTTTGACGATTTTCGCCACGGCGTCGAGATTGGTGGGCTTGCCGTCGGGTCCGGGCTTCAGATCCTCGACGGAAACCTTGCCGCCGTCGGTGGACAGGAGGGCCACCTTGCTGCCGTGGCACTGCATGCAGCCAAGAAAGGCACTGGCCATGCCGTTGACGGTGTCCACCGATTGCATGCCGGGCGTGGGCGAGTGCGGATTGAAGAAGCCGCGCATGCCTTCGACCGTCTCGGCGAGGTAATTATCCAGCGAGGCGAGGATGTTGCCACCGGCGGCGTGATGGCTACCGGCGAACTCGGCGGCCTCGGTCGGATGGCAGCGGGCACAGTCGCGCGGCGTGACGATCGTGGCGATGTGAACGCCGTAATGATCGAAGCCGTCGGGGTCGCCCTGTTCGGCGAGATGGCATTCGACGCAGGCGACGCCCTTGGCGGCGTGGGTGCTGCCGCGCCAGTGTTCGACAATGCCGTGGGTCGTTTCGTTGTGGCAGGTGATGCAGTCGCGGCTCGACTCGGGCACGATGGACAGGAGCGTGGACATCGGCATATCCGCGGGGGTGAGCCCTTTGCGCGTTTCCATTTCGGCGACCATGATCAAGGCGACGCACAGGGCGACGCCGAGAACAAATACGATGATTCTTTTTGTGTTGAGCGACATCTGCTTATCCTCCAACGCGGGCTAATTTTGGATATTGGATTTCGGATTATTCCGCTCAGCTCTCTGGCTCTTGCGGATCGTTCTTATTGAGGCAACGAGCATCGACAGGATTTCATTACATTCATCCTTGAGGGCGGTTAATCGCCGGCGGGGAATCCTTCCGCTCTCGATGATGAGCTCGATCCAGTACAGGGTTTCGTCGGTCTCCTCTTCTGCGATGGAGAGCTTGGAAGCACACTCTGCGGGCGATCGCCCGCGACATGCGGAACGGTAGTTTGCACCGACGGACGTTTCCGAACGAAGAAGCTGCCTTCCGATGACGTCGGCGGAGCGGTGCCGTGGCATCGCATCCGTCAGCTGAATGATTCGGAGTGCAAATGCCTTTGTCCTGTTCTTGAATTGCGTCTCATTCATGTATCAAGTCACCGACGGGAAGTAAGTCCAAAATCCAAAATCAAAAATCTTAAATCCAAATTCGATCACACGATCGCTTCCCATACCGTGAAGATCAGGAAGAACAGGAACGCCACGATGCCGACGTATACGCCGAGGTCTTTCTTCGGGGCGATTTTCTCGAGGAGCATGTCCACCCAGGGCCAGAGCACGAGCAGGAGGACCATCGCGCCGGTCAGGAAGACGGCGGTGTTCAGGCCGGTCAGTTTGAGCAGTCGGAACTGGAAGAAGAAATACCACTCCGGCTTGATGTGATCCGGCGTCACCAGGGGATTGGCCTGCTCGCCGAGGTGAGCGGGAAACACGAGCGACAGAAGCGTCAGCAAGAAGAGAAGCAGCGTGCCGATCATCAGCTCGGTAATCAGATGATCGGGGAAGAAGCTGAAGGGTTTATCCTCTCCCTTGCCTTCGATAAAGTAACCGTGGCGAATGACGCCGTAGACGATGCTGATGGTGAGAACGACCGCGGCGATGATCCACCCGACGCTGTTCGCCGCTTCGCCGAGTGCCAGATCGAAGAGCAGTTTGCCCAGGGCGAGAATGCCGATGAAGAGCCAGATCATGAGGCCGTAGATGTGGCCGTTGTGAATGAGGACAGCCGCCGTGGCGAGGACGACGGACGTGACGATCCAGAAGATGCGTGAGCTCTCGAGTGTCAGTTCGTGGGCAATCAGCTTGACGGCGAAGGGGTTTCGCACCGCCATGATCAGCGCTCCGAGCGCGACCAGGGCGATCAGCAGGGCCAGTATCTTGACACCTGGAAGGCGGGAGGCCAGCAGCACGGACTGCGGATTGGGCGCACTGTTATCTGCGCGGCGAGGGTCTTCGAAGGAGAGTTCGGAGACGCCGTGGATTCGCAGGATGGCGACATGGAGGCCGATGAGAAGGACCATGGTGACGGGGAGGATGCCGACGTGGAGGTTGTACATGCGCGTGAGCGTGTTCGGGCCGATCTGTTCGCCGCCTTTCATGAAGGTCGCGAGGGCGTCACCGATGAGGGGCGTTGTGGCGGTCAGTTCCGTGGCGACGGTGATGCCCCAGTAGGAAAGCTGTTCATAGACGAGCGAGTATCCCGTAAAGCCCATGACGAGCGTACACATCAGCAGGCAGCAGCCGACGAGCCAGTTGATCTGTCTCGGATGACGGAAGGCGCAGGAGAAGAAGACGCGGCACATGTGCAGGATGACCGTGATGATCATCAGGTTGCCGGCCCATTTATGGATGCTGCGGATAAACCAGCCGAAGGAGACGTTGCTGGTGATGGCGGCGACGCTGTTGTAGGCATGATCCGGCGAGGGCACGTAGTAGAAAGAGAGCAGAATGCCGGTCGTCAGTTGAATGAAGAATAAATAGGCCGGTGTGCCGCCGAGGGCGAACCACCAGCGCTTGATATGGCCCGGCACCGGCTCGTTGGTGACTTCCTGCACCCGACCCCAGTCGACCGGGAGCATCTGCCAGAGTCGTCCGCCGGCGGATTGCGAGCGATGAGTCGCTGCTTCGGGTGCTTCAGACGCCATAGCTTCCTTCTCCCGAGACCATGACATAGACCCAGCCGTTGTCCTTGTTGACCTTGACCTCGAAGGTCGAGAGGTTTTTCTTTTCCTTGGCGGGAGGACCGGAGACGGCGATGCCGTCCTTGTCGAAGACGCCATTATGGCAGGGGCAGAAAAAGCGATTGTTCGCGGATTCCCAGTGGACCTTGCAGCCCAGATGCGGGCAGATGCTGGAGAGCGCCCGGAAGCCCTTCGCGGGGTCGTCACGATCATCCGTCACGCGGGCCAGGGTGATTTCTTCGCCTCGCAGGTCTTTGAGCCGGCGACTTGCACCGACCGGCAGTTCATCGAGCGTGCCTGCGAAGAGTTCGCGGCGCGCGGCCTTTCGTCGGAGGGGAATAAGGTACTGCACGAAGTGGAGCAATCCGAGGCCGTACCCGGCGACGACGCCGACGATCATTAAGGTATTGGCAAGGAAGCCGCGGCGCTCAGGGCTGGGCGGTGATCGGTCCAACGGACAAGCGGAGGGGGAGGTGTCGGACATAACGGCTCATCCTTGTCGGTCGCTGCGGCCGCATCGCGCGTGAAAGGCGGATCGACGAATCCGCGTCGCGGAAGACCGCTGTCAAAGGATAACATCATACGTATATCAATTTTCCACGCAACATCTCAATCTCGCTGCTTTCCGCGTCGGGCGGGTTTTCTCGTCGCTTTGTTCGATTTGCTCCGTCGTGGGTGTCGCCCGGCAGGCCCTTTGAGCAGGTCCGCCAGGGTGGTTTCCTTCAGCATCCGACGATAGGCCGTTGCGACGGGCTTCCAGTGATTGTGAATCGGACATGACTGGTTGTCATTACATCGAGACAGACCGAAGGGGCAGGCGTCCACGGCGAGCAGGCGGTCGTAGGGCTCGAGGATTTCCGCCAGCGTGAGCGCCGCTGCGGGACGAGCGAGGACGAACCCGCCGCCGCGGCCGCGCGTCGATTTGAGAAATCCGCTGCGAACCGCCTGCCGCAGGACGACGGAGAGATACTGGCGTGGGACATGGACCCGCTGTGCAATTTGTGATGCCAATACCGGCCGATTGGCATCGTTCTGTGCGATCAGAACCAGGGCTCGAAGGGCGTATTGTGCGGTCAGCGAGATCATGTGCGTATCACCAAGAACAATTCACAGGACGCACGGCTTTCAGTGATGTTCACGACCGTGCGGTCCGCTTTGCGTGCATTCTACGTGTCACCGTCCTTCTGGAAAGCCCAATTCGGCGTATTGAGTTATTCTGCGTACTGCTCGGAGTGAAGCCGTCCTCTTGGAGCGGGCAACTCAATTTTGTATGATCCTGAGCGCGCGGATATGTTCTTGTTGTGGAAGTGCCTTTTCCTTTTGTGTCCCGGGTGCGGGACGGTTTTCAATACGGTGGCGATTGTTTCATCGAGAGGAGTTTATTCCATGCAAGTACTCAAATCGCATTCCACGGCCGCGGCGACCGTTATCGCGGCGGCACTCCTTGCTGTCGGTCTGATCGTCGGCGGACAGGGACGGCTCCTGGCCGGCGACGACCAGAAGCAACCGAGTCACGACCACGCTGGTCACGATCACGGTCATGGTGATACGGCTCATGACAGTCCGCACTGGGGTGCGCCGCACGCGATGCACCTTTATCTCTGCGCGTTCCACATTGCGAAGGATCGGCCTTCGCTGCAGATTGAAGCTCATCATTACTGCGCGCCGCATGGCGACATTCATCAGTGTGTGATTTACGACGGCAAAGGCGCCGGGGCGAAGCTGCTTGGCGTGGAATACCTCATCAGCGATGCGCAGTATCGCAAGCTGCCGGACTCGGAGAAGAAGTACTGGCATCCGCATGCGTATGAGATCATCTCCGGCCAGCTCATCGCCGCCGATCTGCCGAACGAAGGTGATGATCTATTCAAGGGATTGATCACGACCTGGGGCAAGACGTGGCACACCTGGCCCGATCCGACGACGTCGCTGCCGACCGGCGAGCCGCTCTTGATGTGGTCGGCCAACGGCGACGATCAGATCGACAAGGTCCTCATCAGCAAGCGCGACTCCCAATTCGGCATCTCCACGGACGCTATCCGCGAGCGCCGGAAGAGCTTCGGGTTCGAAGTGCCGCAGATTCCGCCGCCCAAGTCAATGGGTGAACTGGGGCGACAGTGGACGCCAAGCGGCGCGGATACGCCGAAGATGCTGAAGCAGAAGTAACGGCTTTACGAACGCCTAACCCGGATATTTCATCAGTTTGCAGTTGAAAAGAAATAGAAAAAGCCTCGAA
>CAYLOE010000027.1:0-53770 GCA_964385225.1 uncultured Planctomycetaceae bacterium | reverse complement strand
GGCTCATCACGCCATCAACTTGCTTCGGCAAGCACTGATGAAATATGCGGGCTAGGGTCGTCATCTTCTGATGACTTTTCATCACAGCACTTGCAAGATTATCCCACGTTCTTCCCGTGGTTGATCGTAGGCTGTCAAGGACCGAGAAGAGGCTGGCTGGTGCTGGATCGGGAAGTGGCGTGATCGAGTTGGTCATCCTTGCCTAAGTATATCCGACTACGCGACAGAGGTCATGGGGCGTCTACTGGGAGAATTCGATTGCGACTCGCCGCGACGAAGTCGGGCCGTTGGTTCTCTAGGGTCTCACGAAGACTTCTGACAGGTTCACGCTCCTTATTATTACGCCGTTTCCTCGTACCGAACCCCCCGATCCGTCCGAGTTGCCCGAAGTAATAGCGTCCTTTCGCTATCCGGTGGCGGGCATAGCGTGCTCCTTTCTCTTTTGATTTCTTGGCGTCTACCCCCGCCCATTACACCCAAGCTGCTCTTCCTGCCCCTTGATAATCTCCGAAAGCATGCGCGACTGAATCCCGCTCGCGCTCGGCCAGCTCACCGACGCGTTTTCCTCCAGCAGCTTGCCGATCCGCCGACACGCCAGGAGCACCGTCGTGTGGTTCTTGTTCCCCATCATGCGACCAATCTCGGGAAACGAAAGACTCGTGTGCTGCCGCGCGATGTGCATGGCAATGTTCCGAGCCAAAGCAATCACACGGCTCTTGCGCGACGTGTGCAGGTCCGCCGGCGTCAGGCAGAAAAAGGTCGCCACGCTCTGCTCGATCTCGCTCACCGTCAGCAGCTTGCCCGTCTGCGTCAGGTGCTCATCCAGCGCCTGTCGAGCCATCTCCAGCGTCATCGGCTCCTTCGTCAACGACGCAAACGCCAGCAGCTTCACCAGGCAGCCCTCCAGTTCCCGCACATTCGCCACGATCTTGTCCGCGATGTACTGCAACACCTGCTCCGGCACATCGTGGCGAAGCGCCACGGACCGACGACGCAGAATCTCCTTCCGCGTCTCCACGTCCGGCCGGTCAATCTTCACCACCACGCCCGCCACCAGTCGGCTCACCAGCGAATCCGAAAGATCGCTGATCAGCTTCGGATGCGCGTCCGCCGCCAGCACCACACGCTTGCCCGCGCCGTTGATCGCGTTGAACGTATGGAAAAATTCCTCCTGCGTCGCACGCTTGTTCGCGATGAACTGCATGTCATCGAGCAGGAGTACGTCCACATCCCGAAACCGATGCCGAAACGCATCCAGCTTCCGCTCCCGAAGCGCGCACAAGAATTGATTCGTGAAGTCCTCGCCCGAGGAATACACCCACTGCACACGCCCGTTCTGCTGGCTTAGCCCGTTGGCGATTCCCTGCAAAAGGTGCGTCTTCCCCAGTCCGCACGCGCTGTGAAACAGAACCACGCTGCTGTCGCCCGTCGGTTTCTCCACCACCGACTGTGCCACCGAGTACGCCAGCCGATTGTTCGGCCCGACGACAAAGTCCTCCAGCCGACCCCGAAGCGTCCTCGCCGGAGCCGCCGGGACCGCTCGCCCGTTGTCACCGACGGCAGCCCGATCCGACTGCTTCTCGATGAACGCCGCCTGCGAATTGAGCTGGCTCTTGCGCATGTTGCGATAAAGCACCGGATCAATGCAATAAATCACGCGTGCATGAGGCCCGATCACCTCGCGCGCCGCCTCCTGGATCTGATCCGCGTAATGATCTTCAATCCATCCACTCACGAACAGATTCGGCACGCCCACCTTCAGAAAGCCGTTCTCGCAGGAGAGCTGCGTCGAGTGCCGAAACCACACCTTGAAACGCTGCGCCCCGACCAGTTCCTCCAGACGATTCTGAATCCGTTCGACCGCATGGCCAGTATGCATTTCCACTGCGCGCTCCTTATCCCGTACCCCGATTCAGCATTTTCCGAACCGGGGTGTGCTTCCGTTGTGATGAGTCGATCAATGCAAGAAGTTGCGAGCCGCTCTCAGGATTCGCCCGCGGCCCGCATGGCTCGACAGGTTTGTCTGTTTCGCCACGGGCTCCTTACCGAGTCGCTGTTATACGAAGGGAAAACCCTATCGTCAAACAGAAAACTTTAACCGTTTTTTTATTCACGCGATCCTGATCGCATCCGCAAAAACTTGCGCGAGAAAAAAAAGTTTCATCCACCGTTTGCCCACAAGACGGACCGCCGTTCTGAACAATTCGTGGAAAACTTTTTGCGGGTCGCGCATCTTTAGCACTCCATTGCACTTGAATCAACCGTCATCGCCCGCACCATCGCCCGACGACGCGTGGTCTCGAAGAATCCAAACGATTGGTAAAGTCGCAGCGCCGGAGAGTTCGACGAATCCACCGCGAGCGTAAGTCGTTCAAAGCCAGACGCCTGCGCTTCGGCACGTGCCCGGTTCAGGAGCGCCAACCCGATTCCACGCCCGCGCGCCGTCGGATGAACGCCCATGTACGTCACCTCCAGCACCGGTCGCAAAGGGTTTTCTACCAGAAGGATACACCCCTTCGGCCGTCCATCCACACACGCCAGGACCCATCGCGAAGCATCAAATCGCCCCGACCCCCGATGACCTGCAAGGATTTCTTCGATCGTCCGAAGCCCCTCCAGTCGCGGGCAATCCTGACTGCCCGCGTATGTCGCCAGAATCAGCTCCGCAAAAGCATCGTGCGATACCGCGTCGTAAGTGATCCACGTCAGCCCGTGGGCCGGAGTGCCGGCGCGAGTGGCACTCCCGGTTCGAGCATCGACGTTCGTCAAACATTCCATGTAAAGGAGCACGGCGATCTCGAAGAACGCTGCCTGCTCCAGCGCACGGCGGTTTGCATCGTCTGCGGGATCAATCAAGCACTGTGCCAGCCCGATGTCACGATCCGCGACGTCGCTCAACGCTCGTCTCAGGAGAGATTCCGTCACCTCCGTGCCGCAGCCCGCGACGCTGCTCGGTGGCAGGAGCAGCATCGCCGTCCTGCCGGGCGATTCAACCCACAGGCAGGCACTCACCAGCCGCTCGCCCGCCCGAACAACCCACTGCCGGCTGAGGTCCATCCCCATTTCTCGCGCGCAAAGAAGAAACGCCGAGACATGCCCCTCCAGCTCCGCCGACCCCAGCCGCCCGTCCGCCAGCGCCAATCGCAAAACGCGCCGCGTCTCCATCGCCGAAGCCCGACTGATCACCACACCATTCATCCCGTCAACCAGTTTCACTACGTCCACCAAACCCACCAACAACGCAACCCGCCGTGTGGCCGCCCCGAACCGGCTTCGCCGTTGAGCGACGAAGACGAGCATCGCGCCAGATCCCAACCAAACGTCGCGCTTTCATTCCACAACCCCGACGCCGCAATCGCCCCAACATTTCGGCGACTCGGCGTTTTAGAACTCACCCCGCCACGCGCGCAAGCCCCTCCGCACACCGAGAGACATCTCCCGACGTATTCATCGCTCCGAACGAAATCCGCGTCGTCCCGCCCTCCGCGTGCGTCCCGATCGTCTCATGTGCCAGCGGCGCGCAGTGCAAACCTGAACGCGTCAGAACCCCGAACTCGCCCTCCAGAACGCCTGACAATTCCTCCGGCGAGAACCCCGCCACACGCACACTGAAGACCCCCACGCGCTGCCGCGCATCCCGCGGCCCATAGACCGTCAGACCTTCGATTCCCGCCGTCTCCTCGATGAACTGTTCGCAAATCGCTCGCTCATGCGCAACCAGAGAAGCCGTCGTCTGTACCTCAAGCCAGGCGAGCGCCGCCCCCAGTCCCGCCAGCCCGATCGCGTTATGGCTGCCCGATTCAAACCGATCCGGCATGAATTCCGGCTGCACCGGTTGCTCACTCACGCTCCCCGTGCCGCCCTCGACAAGCGGCGTCATTTCGCTTTCCAGCCCCTCGCGCACATACAGAGCCCCCGTCCCCAGCGGCCCCATCAAACCCTTGTGCCCAGGCACTGCCAGCAGATCGATCCCCATCGCCTCCACGTCGATCGGCACATGCCCCGCAGTCTGCGCCGCATCAACAAGCAGCAGCACGCCGCGTCGTCGCGCCGCATCGCCGACCTGCTCGATCGCCTGCAGCGTCCCCGTGACATTGCTCGCATGAACCAGACAGATCATCCGCGTGTTGCCCCGCACCGCTGCCAGCAGCTCGTCCGGGCGCACGATCCCGGTCGCCCGATCGGCCGCGACATAATCCACCTCGATCGCTCCTGCCCTCGTCAGCCCGTTGAGCGGCCGCAGCACCGAATTGTGTTCCATCGTCGTCGCCACGACATGATCGCCGCGCCGCAGAATTCCCTTGATCGCCTGATTCAGCGCCCCCGTGCAGTTGAACGTGAAGATAATCTGCTCCGGCCGCTTGCTCCCGATCAGCCGTGCAAGCCGCCGCCTACAGTCTGCGAGAACCTCCCCCGTCTCCATCGCCTCGCGATAAGCCCCCCGACCCGCGCTGGCCCCCATCCGCTCGGCATAAGCGCGCATGGCCTCCAGCACACCCTCCGGCTTGGGGAAGCTCGTCGCCGCATGATCCAGATACAACCGCGCCGCCAACCCCAGATCCCTCGCTCCCTCCCCCCTCGAACCCTCGACCCCTTGGCCCCTATTCCATAAGTAAGTGCTCGCACAGCGAGCCCATCCGGAATTCGACGTTCCAACGTTTCGACGTTTTGACGTTTCCCTGGCTCCCACTATTCTAGAACAACCATGCCAACCTCACCACGCATCAACCCGAACGACGGCAAGCCGCGCTGCAAATGGGCCGCCACCGATTCCCTCCTCGCAAGCTACCACGACCGCGAGTGGGGCAAACCCATTCGCACCGACGCCGGCCACCTCGAGCGCTTGGCGCTCGAAGTCTTCCAGTGCGGCCTCTCCTGGAAGATCGTCCTCGTGAAGCGCCCTGCCTTCCGCGAGTGCTTCCAGAACTTTGATCCGAAGCGTGTGGCCGCATTCACGTCGCGACAGGTTGCCCGCCTCGTCGCCAATCCCGCCATCATTCGCAACCGCATGAAGATCGAGGCCATCGTGTCCAACGCCCGCGTCTTCCTCGAACTCGCCGAGGAACACGGCTCCTATCGCCGCTGGTTCGACCGGCTCGAAGCCGACACCCCGCGCGCCCGCGCCGCACTCTTCCCGCTCTTCAAGCAGACCTTCAAGTTCATGGGCCCCGAAACCACCAAGTGCTACCTCATGGGCGTTGGCAAGATCGACCCCGAACACGAAAAAACCTGCTGGCGCGCCCAATGACCAGCGCAAGAACGCCGCCCCCACAAAAGGCCCACAGGAAGTGGCTCCGCCGTCTGACGAAACCCAAGCCCGAACTCCACCCCGCGTCAAAACGCCGCGCCTCCCATTCCGAATCCCACATTCCGCAATCTCAAAAACCCCCCTCATCCCTCCAAAAATCACGCTCAGGACCGGATTTCTGCAAACTTTCCTTGCGTTTACCGATATGACGGTTAAACTCTAGTGTATGTGGGGCCGCCCGGTCGTCACCGTCCAAATGACGGCCCGACAGGGCAGTTACATTTTCAGACTTCATCATGAAAGACTGACGAAGGAGCGTGACAACCAGTCATGACCAGGATGGTCAGGCCCAATCGCGGACATCGTTCCGTGGGGCATCAGGCAGGAACAATCGGCCCACGCTGCCGGCTCGCGATGCGAGTCTTCCTGCCAAGGGGCGCCGAGAGGTAAAAAGGTATGAGATTCACCGAAGAAAAGTCGCGCCATGAGATCATTACGCGCGCAAAGATCAGCTACCAGGAACAAAAAACAAACATGACCATGCGTGCATGGATCGACCGCGAGCTCCGAGAAATCGGCCTGCCCGCCATGAGCGACGATGAGTGCAAGTCCTACGCACTCTCCGCAAGCCCGCGCATCTTCTAATCGCAGTCCTCGCGCTCGTGCGACAATTCCGCGCCGTCCGGGCATGCTCTTCTGCGCGCCGGCGTGACGCTCCACTACAAATTGCGCCGACGAGCAAGTATCTCGGTCTGCCGAAACCCGACAGTCCGTCGGGCTTCTCCCATCGTCATCCCACCGTCCTCAATTCTGCTCCGTCTCGCTCGCGTCCGCCTGCGAGGCACAATGATTCTCGCTGCACCGTCCACACATCGTGATCGGCAGGTCCCCAAGCGCCGGATCGATCCGCACAACGCTCGCCGGAGCAAAATCCACCGCCCGCGCCCGCGCCGTACTGCCCAACGGATTCGGCCCGATGTTCAGCATGAGCTGTCCGTAACCGTCCTGCCAGCCCAGCGGAAAGACATTCCGTTCCACCACGCTGCGAAGATAAGTCGCGTCGGTCTCCAGAATCTGCCGCGCGCTCGCCGCCGTCGCCATCAGGTCCGCCGGATTGCCCGAATGCTCCAGCCCCAGCAGGTGCCCCAGCTCGTGACCGGCGATATTGGCGATCGCCAGAGCCGCCGCCTCCGCGCTGGGCAGAAGATTCTCAAACATCCGCAGGTCTTCGGTATAGATAATCGCCTTCTGATCCAGCCGCTGATTCCCCGTATCGACGTTATCCGCCAGCCCCAGATACGACGCATTAAAATTACCGAAATAGAGCTTCGTATGTGCTCCGTCCGGACGCGCGTCACGCCGCCCATCCAGCAGCACAAGATTAAACGGCGCCGCGTCGCGTCGAAGATGCTCAACCACAAGGTCCGCGATGGAGTCCGTCAGCCCCTCGAAACGCGCCGAAATGGACTCCGCGCTAAAGGGTCGCATCAACTCCGCCGGCTCCAGCGCGATCTGCACCTGCTCCCCGCCCGCGAAGTCCAGCCAGACCACCTGCTGCCGAGGTGACAGATACGCCGCGTCGGTCCGTCGCGAAACGCGAATCGTGTACGAACCCGTCGAGTACAGGCCGCTCGAAGAGGCAAAGTGCGTCGCCGTCGAGACCGAAATGCCCACGTAGACCATCTCCGTGTCCTGCCGAATCACCTGCGAGATGTAAGGATCAAGCTGCCCCGCATAGAAAGACCGATCATTGTTCGCCTTGATCAGATCGCCGTGGCTGTCAAACATCGCCGCCACGGTATTCAGTCCGTCATGCCCCTGTACGTCCACAACGATCAAATCGCCCGCCACCGCAGATCCCAGCGCGTAAACGTCGATGTCCCCGTTATGATCGATACGGCCCTGAATCTCGATCGCGCCCTGAACAGGTAGCGTCGTAAGCTGCGCCGTGTCGAAGGTATCGTTGGCGTCCGCCCCCTCAACGACCGGACTCTGCACCGGCGGCATCTCCCGCGATGACAGGTTCGGCCGCAAACTCGCGCTGTCCGAACCGCTCAGCGGTAGCGTGTCGCAGCCGACAAGCAGACCAAGGGGGATGGCCCAGAAAGAAACGTGAAAGCATGCTGCCTTGGAGGTCCGGCGGGGGCACATGGGAATTGCTCCAGGTGCTTGTTCGCCGGCTTACCTCCGGAAGGGCGAGCCGCCACGCACTACATCGGCGCAACCGACAAAAAAATGTAGCATTTGGCAGGATAAGAAAATAACGGTCGATCCTATCGGAACTCCCCGAGTCCGATGCGAGACCGCCGATATACGTACCGCGTCACCCGTCTCGGAGTGTCAACGACATGGCATTTAACCCGTCGGATTATCGGCAACGCCTCACCCTCGCCGATGGCGACGTCCGCCTCGCACTCCGTACCCTCGACGCCCGGATAAACATCACCACCGGTTCAGACCTGACCCTCCATCCCGAACCGCTGACCCGCGCGCTCAGGTCCTTCCTCAACGCCGGAGCAAAACTGCTCGTCACGCCCACCGACGAAGCCAACGCCCTCGCGCACGATCCACTCCCGCAATACGCCGCCCGTTCCGAATCCAACCCGATCATCACAGACATCAACCGGGCAGCGGCGAGCTTCTACCGTGCCGTCGTAGACAAACACGCGCCAGACGCCATCGCCGTCATCGGCGCCATCGGCCCGACGCAGCGCCTCCTCATGCTCGATGAAATCGCCCGCGAACAGCTTCAATCGGCCTGCGCCGAACAGGCAAAGGCCCTCGCCGAAGGCGGCGTCGATGCCATCTGCTGTCGCTCCTTTGTCGAATTGGATGCGCTGATCGCTGCCGTCGAAGCCGCACGCGCCGCCACGGGCCTGCCGGTTATCGGCGGCATGCGCTTCGACGCCGGCGCCGACGGTTCAGAAACAACCCTCGGCGTCACCGCGCCACAGGCCGCCGCCGCCCTCGAATCCGCCGGCGCGATCATGGCTGCCATCGACTCAGGCGAACGTCCGGATACCGCCGAGTCCGTCGCCGCACTCATGCGCCGCGCAACCAACCTCCCCATCTGGCTTCAGACCAGCGCCGGTTTCCCCCAGCTCAACCAGGGTCGCCTGGAGTATCCCGAATCCCCGAGCGACTTCGCCGAAAGGGCCGCCGCCATCGTCAGGGTCGGCGCAAACATTATCGGTGGCGGTCCGGGAGTAACGCCCGATCACATCGCCGCACTGGCAGCATCGATTACCTCCCCCCGCAAACGCTGATTTCCTTGACCGAACGCATAAGTTCCGCAATAATAAAGTGCTTCAAACCGCAAGCGGCCCGCCGGCGCGAGGGGGCGAGGTCGCTTGCACCACGGGACCGGTGGGGTCCGCATGCACTGCCTGCCCGAACGATCGTCGACTTCCCAGCCACGGCGTTCCATGAACGCCCCTCAATAAGTCGCACGAAACGCCACCCGGCAGCGTCCGCGATGACGCAGAGCGGCAGTTGAACGGCAATCCGTCCGAAGATGAACTGCGGAGGTTTATTCGCATGACTGCTCCGACTCGAAATGGAACGCGTTGGCTACTGCCGATCCTTCTGGTCACGGCCATCCTGCCAGGGTGGAAGACCGCCGTCGCCGCCGAATCCGACCTCACCGAAGACATGGTCGGCCAGACCGAGGACTCCTGGACCGCTTGGCAGGCCGCCACGCGCTCCCTCGAACGCGATGCAAAGGATGACGCCGCAAGGCAATTCGACGCCGTCGATGCCCTCGGCCTCTCCGATCTCCGGCTCGCCCTCATGGCCGATCGAACCGGCTCCCTGCGACTCGAACAATGGGCCGCCGCTGCGGATGCCCCCGCATCCGTCAAGCAGATCGTCGAGAAAATCGCCCGCGGCCGAAAACAGAAAGCCCTCGCCGAAGACGGCTGGCATTTCGCCGCCATCGGCCGCTTCAACTACGCCGATGCCAACTTCAAGGCACTAACCGACGAAAACCCCGACCCCGTCGCACTCCTCGAACTCGCCCGACAGAACCCCAACCGCCATACGATTCTCATCAAGCTCATCTCCAACACCGAAGTCGGACCCGCCGCCCGACAGTTCCTCGAAATCCTCAACCGCGGCGAAGAACTCCTGCGGATGGACCCCTACGAAGTCGTCGTCAACATCCGGAAACTCGCCGGCCCGCCGCGCGTCGCCCACCATGCCCGCATGCGGCTGAAGGAGTCCGGCGAATACGCCGTCCCGCACCTGATCCAGATCCTTCAGGATGCCAAACAACGCAACCTCCATTCCGCCATCATCCAGGTCCTTCCCGAGATCGGCCGCGGCGCGCTCAATCCCCTCTGCATCGCGCTCTCCATCGAGGACAACGTCACCAAGAAAGTGCTCATCGATTCCCTCGCCCGAATCGGTTACCGACAGGCCCTGCCCTATCTCGCCACGATCGCCGTCGACGAACGCGCCTCCGCCGAGTGTCGCACTGCTGCCACACAGGCCATGGCCACCCTCGGCGCCTCCGGCGCCAGTCGCAGCGCCCTCTTCGCTGAACTGGCGGAAAGCTACTACCAGAACGCCGAGTCCGTCCGCGCCGATTCGCGCCGCGACACCGCCAACGTCTGGTACCTCCGCGACGGCGAGCTTCGCCTCATCGTCGTCCCCACCGCCATCTTCAACGACATCATGGCCATGCGCTGTTGCGAGGAAGCCCTCCTGGCCGACGCCAACCATGCCCAGGCAACCGCCCTCTGGGTCGCGGCAAACTTCCGACGCGAAGCCAAGCTCGGCCTCAACGTCGAAAGCGACCAGCCCGACGAACTCGCCGCCCGCGACGCCACCCGCCCCGAGGACTACCCGCGCTCCATCTACTTCGCCCGAGCCGCCGGCGCCATGTACAACCACATGGTTCTCGCGCGCGCCTTTACCGATCGTGACCCCGGCGTGGCACTCGGCGCCATCGCCGCGCTCTCCGAAACCGCCGGCGCGCCGAGTCTCGTAGGCCCCGAAGACATCAAGCAGGCCCTCGCCGCCACCCTCGCCTTCCCCAGTCGTCAGGTGCGCATCAAGGCCGCCCTCGCCCTGGGCCGCGCCCTGCCCGCCATGAGCTTCCCCGGTTCGCAGAACGTCATGCCCGTCCTGTCCGAAGCCCTCGCCCAGTCCGGTCGGCAGTCCGCCCTGATCGTCGATCCTGATGTCAGCGCCGCCAACCGCCTGCAGGCCGTCCTCCGCGCCGCCGGCTTCGAATGCGCCATTGGCGCCAACCTCAACAGCGCCCGCGAAAACGCTCGCAAGCTGAACATCACGTCCTACGACCTCATTCTGCTGGCGACCGACATCGAGCAGCCCGACATCCTGACCGCCGTCAACGACCTCCGACGCGACTTGCCCACCTCCGCCACGCCCGTCCTCGTCGTTGTGAAGGAAGGCCAGTTCTCCCGCGCGAGCAGCGCCGCTCGCACCACCGGCGTCGAGATCGTGCCCGGCGAAATCACCGAGCTGGGCGACCCCGCCGTCATCGAGAAACAGTTGCTAAACCGCGTTGCCCGTGCGTCTCAGGCACTCGGCATGAGCCCGCTCGGCAGGGAATTGGCCATGAATCTCGCCCTCGAAAGTGCCGATGTCCTGCGCCTGATCGCCGAGAGCAACCTGAAGACCTTCGACATCTCCAGGGCCGAGCCGGCGCTGATTGGTGCCGTTCAGGGCGATTCCGAGTCGCTGCGTGTTCGCGCCGCAAACGCCCTGGCCCTTCATCCCAGTGATGCCGCACAGGATGCACTCGCCACCGCGGCTCTCAACGACACCCGAGGCCTCGATGAGCGCGTCGCTATCTTCGGCTCCCTCGCAGAATCAGCCCGCCGAAACGGTAACCTGCTGGCCGATTCCGACCTGGTGCGGCGCCTGATCGAGTTCACCCTCACCGAGGAAAACCTCGTCCTGCGTGCCGCCGCCTCCAAGGCCCTCGGCGCCCTCAACCTCCCCAGCAACAAGGCCAGCGAAATCATCCGCCGCCAGTACAACGGCTAACCACGAGGCCCACCCAAAGCGCGCCCCTCGCGTACAGCCCCTCCCGAAGCGGCTTCGCCGTTTTGGCGACGACCACAAACTACCACCCCCGCGTAAAGCCCGCGCCTCCATTCCGCAATCCAAACCTCCTTTGCCCATTGCCCCTTCATCATCAACCCCAAATGCTCGCGCAGCGAGCCCTCCCCCTCCTCCGACGTTTCGACTTTTCGACGTTTTGGCGTTTTGACATTTTGGCCTTTCCCCTGTTCCCCACGCTAAACTAAGCAAATGCCCACGCCCGCCAACAACGCCGCTCGCCTTCAGGAACTTCGCGAAAAAATCGCGTGTTTCCCCAAATCGCCCGGCGTCTATCTCATGAAAGATGCAAGGGGAATCGTCCTCTACATCGGCAAAGCCAAGGACCTCCGCGCCCGTGTCGCCTCCTACTTTCAGAATGCCGCCGATCTGCTCAACACCCGAGGGCCCGACATCGCCCGAATGATCGCAAGAGTGAACGACGTCGAATTCCTCGAGTGCGAAACAGAAGTCGATGCACTGCTCACTGAAGCCCGCCTCATCAAGGACATCCAGCCGCAGCACAACGCCATGCTCAAAGATGGCAAGACCTTTCCCTATCTGGAAATCACCACCGGCGACGACTTCGCAGGCGTCTTCGTCACCCGAACCCCGCGCGCCAAAGGCAGCAAGCTCTACGGTCCCTTCACGTCCGCCGGCGCCCTCCGCGATGCCCTCAACGCCCTGCAGAAGGTCTTCAAGTTCCGAACCTGCGAACTCGACATCCGAGCCGACGACGACAAACGCCGCTTTTTCCGACCGTGCCTGCTCTACTCGATCAACCAGTGCACCGCGCCGTGTGCCGACAAGATCTCCCGCGAGGACTACCGCAAGGACATCGATCGCCTCAAACGATTCCTTGCCTCCAAGCGCAGCGTCGCCATCCGCGAGATGGAAAAGGAAATGAAAGCCGCCGCGGAGGCGATGCAGTTCGAAGAGGCCGCGCGCGTCCGTGACCGCATCAAGGCCATCAAGTCCCTCAAGCTCTCAGGAAATCCGGAGGAAGACGTGCAGCCCGAGGCCTTCTACCACCACATCGACCCACGCAAAGGCCTCGAGCGCCTCGCGAAAATCCTCGAACTCGACAGCCCGCCGCGCATCATCGAAGGCATCGACATCGCCAACCTGCAGGGCGACGAATCCGTCGGGGCGCTGGTCTGCTTTATCGACGGCTCCGCCTTCAAGGCCGGCTACAAGCGATTTCGCATCCGCACCGTCGAAGGCCAGGACGACTACGCCATGATCCGCGAGGTCGTCACCCGTCGTTATCGTCACGCCGCCGAAGGAGAGGAACTCTACCCCGACCTGATTCTGATCGACGGCGGCCTCGGCCAGCTTCACGCCGCCATCGAGGCCTGCGGCGAGATGTTCGTCAAACCGCCGATGATCGTCTCACTCGCCAAGCGCGAAGAAGAAATCTACACCCAGGCTAGAAAAGGCCCGATCCGCTTGCCTCGCAACGACGTCGGCCTGCGACTGCTTCAACAGGTCCGCGACGAAGCCCACCGCTTCGCCCAGCATTACCATCACCTGCTGCGCAGCAAGCGCCAGTTCGACGAAGACATCAAGGAAGGACGCCGCGCCCCCAGAATACGAAAACCCGCCCCCGCAATATCGGAACCCGATACCCCACCCGACGAAATCCAACAACACCCCCCAATCGACTAGCGCGGATTACCAATTGCTGCAACGTCACCCCTGGTGGGCGACGAATTCAAGCGTCGGAGAAGTCACCGTCAGGCACAAGGCCTGACGCTACGGCATTGCACAACCGCTCACAATCTCTAATCCGCTCCCCGAATTTTGTATCCCCCAGCCCTCAAACGAGCGCAGCGAGAAGTCCCCATTTCGACGTTCCGACGTTTTGACGTTTTGACGTTTTTTCTTGCGTTTCTCAAAACCCCAGCGGCAACCCCAGCGACATCCAAACCATCAGAAGCAGCCCCCACGCAATCAAAAACGCCGTCGAGTAAGGCAGCATCGTCGCCACCAGCGTGCCCAGGCCCGCACGCGGCTCATAACGCTGAATGAATGCAATCACCAGCGGAAAATACGTCATCATCGGCGAGATCACGTTCGTGCAACTGTCGCCCACTCGGTACGCCGCCTGCACCAGTTCCGGCGGATGACCCAGCAGCATGAACATCGGGATGAACACCGGCGCCATCACCGCCCACTTCGCCGATGCGCTCCCGATCACAAGATTGATCATCGCCGCCAGCACCACGAATCCAAGCATCAACGGGATGCCGCCGAGACCCGAAGTCCGCAGCACGTCGGCGCCCTTGACCGCCACCAGCAGGCCCAGATTACTCCAGTTGAAATAGGCGACGAACTGAGCGGCAAAGAAAACCAGCACAAGGTAATGCCCCATCGATCCCATCGACTTCGACATCCCCTTGATCGCGTCTCGGTCACTCTTGATCGTGCCTGCGCCAACACCGTAGGCCAGCCCGCAAGACGCGCCGCCCAGAAAGATGAAAGCAACAATGCCCGACATGAACGGCGAATGAAGCAGGCCGCCGGTCTCCGGATCGCGAAGATACCCACCCTCCGGCGCCGTTCCCGCAAGAAGAAACCCGGCAAACAGCAGGGCGACAACCAGCGCACAAAGCAGCCCGCGCTTTTCTTTCGGCTGCAAGCGCTCGATGCGGATGAGATCGCCGGTCGATTCCGATTCCGTTGACGGCCTCCACGGCCCCAAACGCGGCTCCACGATCCGTTCCGACACAAACGTGCCCACACCCGTGATCAGAAAGGTCGAAACAAACATGAAAAAGTAGTTACAGGCCGGGTTCACCTGGTAACCCGCGTCGATAATCCGCGCTGCCTCTTCGCTCAGCCCCGCCAACAGCGGGTCGATCGTCCCAAGTACGAGATTCGCGCTGTAGCCGCCCGAGACCCCCGCGAACCCCGCCGCAAGCCCGGCGATCGGATGCCGCCCGGCCGTCTGAAAGATCATCGCCGCCATCGGCACCAGCAACACATAACCAATCTCGCTCGCCGCGTTCGACAAAATGCCGCTGAACACCACGACCACGGTCAGCAGCCGCGCCGGGGCCGCCAGCACCAGCCCACGCATGCACGCGCCGATGAGCCCGCTGTGTTCCGCAACGGCGATCCCAAGCAACGCGACCAGCACCGTGCCCAGCGGCGCAAATCCGGTGAAGTTCGTCACCATGCTCTTGAGGATCCAGTGCAACCCCTCCCGCGATAGCAAGCTCCGCGGTTCTACGGTCGCGCCGGTGGCTGGGTGCGTCCCCGACATGCCCGACCAGGCCGCAACGCCCGATAGCACGATCACGGCCAGTGCGAGAAGGAGAAACAGCACGGCCGGGTCAGGCAGCGCGTTGCCGACCCGCTCGATGACGCGCAAGCCGCGTGCAATGACTCCGGAACTTTGGGGTGGGGGGGCTGCTTCGGTCATCCATTCTTCCCAGCGTAGAGGTCAACTTTGCGAGGTGATAAGTTGTTACGCCGGGGATGGCAAGCGGTCAGTCGATCTCCATACTGAAGGCGGCGTAGGTCGGCGTCGGCAGGGGGGCGTCAACCTCAACTTCTCGGGGCTCTCGTCGCGCCGGCGGCAGAACGGTCATCCGTGTCGCGCTCGCCTGACGCAGAAGCCCTGTTTCCGTCGGCTGCACTTCCGCCAGGAAGATCCGTATCGCCTCAAACGCACCCGGTCGAATCCCATACAGCCGCTGCTGCCGATCCCGAGTCTCCGAGATCAGCCCGGCCCGCCGGAGAATTGCCAGATGCTTGGAAATCGCCGGACGTTGCTGGGCAAAGGCCGCCGCGATCCGCCCGGCCGGATGCTCGCCTCCCTGAAGCAGCCGAAGAATGGCCCGCCTCGTCGGGTCCGCAATCGCCATAAATGGGTCGTTTTTCATTATGTTCCACTTTGGTTACGTAACTATATCGGAACATAAATGCATCGAGCTTGAACGCCATGCCGCATTCTGGCCTGCCCAGCCCGCCGTTCATCGCTCAAAACTTGAAGAGCTCCGAAACGCTTGTCCGGTGAAAGATACTGCTGATGGCCTTCGCAAAAAGCGGCGCTACCGACACGACCCGCACCCGCTTCGACAGCGGCTCCCACCGATACTCGATCGTGTCCGTGATGATCAGTTCCTTCACCGGGCTCGCGTCCAGCTTCCGCGAGGTCCCATTCCCCAGGACTCCGTGGGCCACCGCCGCATAAATCTCCTTCGCCCCCTCCTGTTTCAGACGCTCCGCCGTCGCAAACAGCGTCCCCCCGGTTATCGTGAAGTCATCCACGATGAGCGCATGCTTGCCCTTCACATAGCCGATCAGCCGATTGACCACGGCTACCTCGTTGTGGCCCAACCGCGTCTTCTCCGCGATCACCGTCTTGGCCCCGAATGCGTTCGCATAAGCATTCGCCATTCCCGCCGCTCCCACGTCAGGCCCCACCACGACCCAGTCCCGCGGGTTCTTCATCTTCTTCTGAAAGTAGGTCGAGATCGCGGGCAGGGCGTAAAGATGATCCACCGGTACCCGAAAGAATCCCTGAATCTGCGGCGCGTGCAGGTCCATGGTCACGATCCGATCCACGCCAGCCGCCTCCAGACAGTCCGCGCAGACCCGCGCCCGAATCGACACTCGCGGCTCGTCCTTTTTGTCCCCCTTGCCATATCCGAAAAATGGAATCACCGCCGTGACACTCTGCGCCGAGGCCCGCTTGAACGCATCAAGGAAGAATAGCAGCTCCATGAAATGGTCATTCACCGGATAGCTCAGCGACTGGATGAAGAATACGTCCCTCCCTCGAACATTCTCACCCACCCGAACAAACGAATTGCCCTCCGAGAAAAATCGCGTCTCACATCGCCCCGGACGCACCCCCAGCTTCCGGCAGATCGCCGCCGTTAGCTTCGAACTCGCCGAACCACCGAACACAAGTAGGTTGTTCCGACTGGCCATGAAGCCATCCTTCCTGTTCATGCTGGTACGTCCGCCATCATAGCAAGCGATATCGTTTTCACAATCGACGGACCCCACTCATCGATCGGTCACGCCGCGATGAGACTTGCTCTCTCGCGCCGGTCCGTCCTAGAATGTGTGAGACTCGGGTCATCTGCATTGGCTTCAACGTATCCTGTCGATTTCATCTGAAGTTGATAGAAAGCGTCACTCCGTGTAGTTTGAGTGCTTCCTGAAATTGATAAAGCCCGTGTGTACAAATCAATACGCCGACCCCCCGGACCGGAAGTCCTCGAACTTCACGCGCATCAGTTGGTCGCTTCTGTTCGCCCTCGGCATCTACTCCGCCATCATTTCCGTCGGTGCCAACGTCTTGCTTCAGATCCTGCCGAGCAGAGAGGACTTCACCCCCGAACAAGTCACACTGCTCTACAACGCAATGTTTCGACATTCACTGGCAGCCGTTGCCGCGCTGGGGATCACGCTCATCCTCCGGCGCCACCGATTGCGATCACCTGTTCTCCCACGCTTCTTGCTCGCGATGACCCCCCTCTACGCCCTCGTCTCCGCGGATCAGATCGCAGGCATCGTCTTCCCGGTGCCGGATCCGCATCAAGGGGTCTTGCAGCCGCACGTCACCCGCGGCTGGAGCCACTACCCCCGCGCCGTCGGATTACATCCCGATCGCCTGGTGCGCATCAACTCGCTCGGCCTCTGTGATCGAGAACTGCCGCTCCGAAAGCCGGCGGGCGAATATCGCGTTCTCTTCGTCGGTGATTCCGTCACGAGAGGGCTCGGTCTCGCGCTCGAAGAAAACTTCGTGACGCGCCTCGAACCGCTCTTGAACAATCCCCCGCGAAAACTCAAAATCAGAACGATCAACGCCGGCTGCGATGGCTACACCACCTGGCAGCAGACCGACTACCTCAAGCGCGATGGTCTGCAACTTTCCCCCGACTTCGTGGTGCTCGGTTTCTGCATCAACGACGTGCTCGATGTGGTCGATGCCCCGCCCGGCCTCGTCCGCGGCAGACCCTGGATCACCGATTATCCGCGATTCAATCACGTAAGCGGGATCGTGCGAATGGTCGCACACTACAGCAACGCCCGTCGCGCGAAGATATTTCGCGAGCAGCACCTCTGGACCAATCAGAACAGATATGCGGAGCAGAACAACTTGGTTTTCGCGGAAGAGGCGCTCGCCGACCCGCCGCCGCCTCGTCTCGCCGCCGCGTGGGATCGAATCCTCGAAGACCTGTCTGACTTCGCGAAAGTCTGCGCCGGCTCTGCCGTCCCATGGATGCTGGTTGCGTTCCCCATCGAGCCCATGGTGTCCGCCGACCCGCCCGGGTACAGCATCTATTCACGGCTCGAACAATGGGCTACTCGCAACGATGTGCCCTGGCTCGACATGACCCCTGTCTTCAGACGATGGACGACGCAACACAACGCAAACGCCGGGCTGCTTTTCAACGATACCGTCCATCTCAGCCCACTCGGCGCACGTGTCACGGCCGAAGAACTCCACCGCTTCCTATCCGATGAAAATCAACTGCTACCCGCCCCGTCCCATGCCGCGAACGAGTAACGCGGAGCTGCGCATCAGCCCCTTCCCCCATCCGGCAAGCTCATGCTATGATGCTGCACGGAAGCCCCAGATGACGGAGTAGTGCCATGCTCATGCCGTACCAGCCCGAATCCTACGTCGACTTCGCCGAGCCCGGTCCTCGTCAGCAAATGCTCGACGCCCTCAAGCTCGTCGAGTCCCAGCTCGGCCGCACCTACCCGCTTCGCATCGGCGGTAAGAAAATCGAAACCTCCGCAAAGATCGAATCGCTCAACCCCGCAAGGCCCGAACAGATCGTCGGCTACGCCTGCAAGGCCGGTCCCGACGAAGCCGATGCCGCCGTCGCCGCCGCCGACAGCGCCTTCAAGACGTGGTCTCGCGTCGCCCCCGAGGCCCGCGCCCGCTATCTCCTCCGCGCCGCCGCGATCATCCGCCGGCGCGTTTACGAATTCTCCGCATGGATGGTCTTCGAAGAGTCCAAGTCCTGGATCGAGGCCTATGCCGACACCTGCGAGTGCATCGACTTCCTCGAGTTCTACGCTCGAGAGATGATCCGTCTCGGCGGCCCGCAACCCGTCACGCCGTTCCCCGGTGAGGAGAACGAGCTGCGCTACATTCCCCTCGGCGTCGCCGTCGTCATCCCCCCGTGGAATTTCCCCCTCGCCATCATGGCCGGCATGACCACCGCTGCCGCCGTCACCGGCAACACGGTCGTCCTCAAGCCCGCCAGCACCGCACCGATCATCGCCGCGAAATTCATCGAAGTCCTCGAAGAAGTCATCCTGCCCCCCGGCGTGGTGAACTTCCTCCCCGGCTCAGGCAGTCAGGTCGGCGACCGCATCGTCGATCATCCGCGAACCCGACTGATCGCTTTCACCGGTTCGCGCGATGTCGGCCTGCGCATTTTCGAACGCGCCGCAAAACACCAGCCCGGCCAGCTCTGGCTCAAGCGCACCATCCTCGAAATGGGCGGGAAAGACTGCATCGTCGTCACCGACAAGGCAGACATCGATGCCGCTGCCGATGGTGCCGTTGCCTCGGCATTCGGCTTTCAGGGACAGAAGTGCTCCGCGTGCAGCCGGCTGATCGTCGACGAAAAAGTCCACGCTCCCCTGGTCGAGAAGGTTGTCGAGCGTGCGAAAAAGCTCACCATCGGCAACCCCACCACCCCCGAAAATTTCTTCATGGGCGCCGTCATCGACAAGCCCGCCTACGAAAAAATCATCAGCTACATCGAAATCGGCGAAAAGGAAGGCAAGCTGCTGCTCGGCAAATCCGCCGCCGATCTGAGCAAAAGCGCCGGCTCCAATCCGCAATCCGGCTACTTCATTCCCCCGGCCATCTTTGACGCCATCGCCCCGAGTGCCCGTCTCGCCCAGGAGGAAATCTTCGGCCCCGTCCTCGCCATCATCAAGGGACGCGGCCTCGACGAGCTGCTGGCCATCGCCAATGGCACCGAGTACGGCCTCACCGGCGCGATCTTCAGCAACGACCGCGCCGAGCTTGAGCGCGCCCGCCACGAGTTCCACGTGGGCAATCTCTACCTAAATCGAAAATGCACCGGCGCCCTGGTGGATGTGCAGCCCTTCGGCGGCTTCAACATGAGCGGCACCGACAGCAAAGCCGGCGGCCGCGACTACCTCCAACTCTTCATGCAGGGCAAAAGCATCACCGAACGGCTGTAACAAAACCCAACTCCGCTCGACGAATTCCCCATTCCCCATTTCCTTCTCCCTGCCGCATGAACGCCACGCCTCCCAATTCGAAATCCCCTCGAACCCTCGGCCCCTCCACCATCCCACCCAACCCGCTCGCAACGCGAGCCCACCTCCTATTTCGACGTTTCGACGTTTTGGCGTTTTGGCGTTTCTACGAAACCGCCACCTCGCGGAGAAGCCCCGCCGGCGCCTCCATCGTCTTCTTACATTTCGGATAAGCGCTGCACCCCAGAAACCGACCCGTCCGGCCCATGCGCAGCAGCATCTTCGACCCGCAGTCCGGACACTTCACGTCCGTCTCGATCGGCTTGGCCCGCGCTTCTTGCGGTGACTCCGCCTCGGCACGCTTCTTCGCCTCCCCGCGCAGGTTCGCCACCGCCTTGCACTTCCCGCACGAATAAAACGGCCCGAATCGCCCCTGACGAAGCGTCATCTCGCTGCCGCAGTCAAAGCACGTCAGCGACTCCTCCGGCCACGTCTCCACCACCGGTCGCCCCGTCAGCGTCCACGCAAAGCCCTGCGGCGGCGCACCCAGTGCCTTGACTTCGTCCTTCGTCAGTCGCTTCACCTTGCCACCGGCCCCGCGCGCCTTCGCCGTCCGTGCCTTTCCATTCGACCCGGCGGACTCCACCGGCGCGTCGGGTATCTCGCCCGCGGCTTCCTTGCGCTTCAGTTCGTCCAGCTTCTCCATCGGCATCGCGTTGCGACATCGCGGGAATCCCGAACACGACAGAAACGGCCCGCGCCGACTTTTGCGGATCACCACCGGCCGCCCGCACTTGTCGCACCGCGCCCCCGCGTCTTCCGGCTTGGGCTTCTCCACGTAGATGCCCTCCGGCATCGGCGAAGTCGCCTTGCATTCCGGATATTTCGTGCACCCCAGAAACGCCCGCCCACGGGCCCACCGTACACCCATCGCCGAGCCGCAGTCCGGACACTTCTCCGCGATGTCCTCCGCCTTCACCTTTCTCAGTGCCACGCCGGCGTCATCGCACGGCTTCGTGTTATTGCATTCCGGATAGCCCGTGCAGCCCAGAAAAACCCCGTTCCGGCTCCTGCGCATCATCATCGGCTTGCCGCACTTCTCGCACGGTTCCGACCCGACGACCGGCTCGACCAGCTTGCCGTCCCGATCGACGTTGCGAGTCTCTTTGCACTCAGGGTAGCCCGTGCACGAGAGAAACCGCCCGTTCTTCCCCAGCCGATACACCATCGGCTTGCCGCAGGTCCCGCAGGTGTAGTCGCTCGGCTCCGCGCGGACCGCATCCATCTCCTCGTGCGCCTTGGCCAGCGACTCCTTGAACGGGTCATAAAACTCGTGCAGAACGTCGTGCCACTCCATCGTCCGCTCTTCGATCTTGTCGAGGTCTTCCTCGATGTGGCTCGTGAACCGCACGTCCATGATCTTCGGAAAATGCGCGCACAACTTGTCCGTCACCACGATCCCCCGTGGCGTCGGGTGAAACTTCCGATCCACCTGCTCGACGTACCCTCGGTCCTGGATCGTCTTGATGATCGCAGCGTACGTACTCGGCCGCCCGATGCCTTCGGCCTCCAGGGTCTTGACCAGCGACGCTTCCGTATAGCGCGGCGGGGGAGAGGTGAACCGCTGCTTCGGTTCGATGGACACCGCCGGTGTCCGCTGCCCCTCCTTCAGGTCCGGCAGAAGCTGGTCTTCGCTGCTCTTCGGCACACCCACGACTTTATAAAAGCCCTCAAACGCCAGTACCCGACCGGTCGCTTTGAACACCACCGTCTGGCTCCGGCTTCCAGCCGGAGTCCCCAGCTCAGCAGATATCAGCACCGTTGTCGAATCCCACTCCGCCGCCGTCATCTGGCTCGCCACGAACCGATTCCAGATCAGCGAATACAACCGATGCTGCTCGCTCGTCATGTGCCCACGAAGCGCCTCCGGTGTCCGCGTCACGTCCGTCGGCCGGATCGCCTCATGCGCCTCCTGCGCCGACTTCTTGCTCTCGTAGCGATTGGCCTTCTCCGGCAGGTACTTGACGCCGTATTTCTCGGCGATGAGGTTTCGTGCCGCGTTGACCGACTCGGCCGAGAGATTCGTCGAGTCCGTTCGCATGTAGGTGATCAGACCGACGTTGCCATCGCCCGTCTTGATGTCGATGCCCTCGTAAAGCGCCTGCGCCACCTTCATCGTCTTGCTGGTCGCGTAGTGAAGCTGGTTCGCCGCCGCCTGTTGCAAGGTAGCCGTGGTAAACGGCGCCGGCGACTTCGTCTTCGATCGCTTCTTCTCGATGGATTTGACTTTGAACTCCGGCGCCGCCGAAGGATCAAACCGCCCGACAAACTCAATCTGCTGCAAACCGAGTCGCTCGTACGGCGCCCAGTCATCCGAACGCACCGACTCCACCTTGAACCCCAGCGCCTCTACGAGCGGCCGCACCGTTTCGACCGCACTGGCGAACCGCTTGCCCTTGCCGTTGCCGTCTTTCAGATGCCCCTCAAACTTTGCCGACGCGCCGTTCAGCTCAACCAGTTCCGCCGAGAAGCAACCATTCTCGCCGAGCCAGCCCGCTCGCTCCTTCTGCGTACGCCCCGCGCCATCGTTTTCACCATTCTCGCGATTCGCATCCTTCCGCTCGGCGCTCTTGCCCTGCAAAAAGGCCTCCCACGCCTTCGAGAGAACATCAACCTTCGCGCCCTCTCCCGCAAACACCCCCTGAATCGACCAGTATTCCTGCGGCTCAAACGCCCCGATCTCCTGTTCGCGATTCACGATCAGTCGTACGGTCACCGACTGCACTCGACCCGCCGAAAGCCCCTTTGCCACCTTCTTCCAGAGCAGCGGCGACAGCTCGTAGCCCACGACGCGATCCAGAATTCGCCGCGCCTGCTGCGCGTCCACCTTCGCCTGGTCAATCTCGTGCGGATGGCTGAATGCCTCGACGATGGCACTCTTCGTGATTTCATTGAAGATGACCCGGCGAATCTTCTTCGCCGGCAGTTCCAGCGCCTGCGCGAGATGCCAGGCGATCGCCTCCCCCTCCCGGTCAAGGTCGGTCGCCAGATAGACCACATCCGCGTCCTTCGCCAGCTTGCGTAGTTCCGCGATCGTCTTCTGATGGCTGGGCATGATCTCGTAAGTCGGCTCGAAATTCCGTCCCGGATCGACCCCATAGCGGTGGGGGGGCAAATCCCGAACATGCCCACGCGAAGCCCGAACGACGTATCCGCTGCCCAGATATTTATTGATGGTCTTGGCCTTGGCCGGCGACTCCACGATCACCAGGGACTTCCCCGAAGCTGCGGCCTCGGAGGCCTCCCCGACCGGTTTCGTTTGCCGACTTTTCTTGGCCATAGTGTTCCTAACTATTTGTTATACATGGTCTTAATGGCCATGCCCGAGTGCTTCGAACCGAAAATAGGGCAGCGTCGCCGAAAACTTCGACGTATATCGGCAGCCCTCCCGCGTCAGTCGATGAACCGTGCCGATCGTAGTCCGCCGGCGTTAACCGCTCCCCCGAAAAGCGCCGGGAACCTAGCACCGCCCCCCTGACATGTCAAATCACACCGGTTCGCATCAGGCCGGAAGGCCCTGTATTGCCCATCGAGCGAGCAAAGCGAGCAACTCCCCGATTCGCGATCGATCGTCCCGGGATATGAACGGGATGACTCTCTGGCGATTCAACCCACGACCAGCGCAGTACTTGCGCATCATCTCGAGCATACGAAACGCCGTTTTCAGTGCTGTCAACAACCTGTGATTTCCGGTGCAGAAAGCGATTTCTCACAGCAGTTCCCTCTCCCCAACCCAATCGACCCCTTCCGCCGATACCCATCTGTTCAACTGGCTGCCGGCTCTCGAATTTGGTCAAAGAGTGAAGGATGTATCCGGTTTGCGATGTCTTTATAATGGTCCGAACCCGCAGCCGACCCGTGTGTATCAATCGTTGAGCCGGAAAGCCGCGACGCGCGCCGCGTCGTGCGTGGAACACCCACACCACAAGGAGCACCCGATGTCCCCCCGATTGTTCGTCGCCTCGCTCGTGTCACTCCTGATGACTTCCGCCGCGTTCGCCGACGGAATCGACCGCGCCACGCCGCCGCAGGTCGACATCGAAAAAGCCAAGGCCGCCGCCGCCGAAGCCAAGAAAGACAAGCCCGAGTTCCCACCGTTCGACGAGACCATGAAGGACTTCGAACTGGTCAAGACCGCCGAGACGCCCTTCATTCCACTCTGGTACAACAAGAAGACGGATTCACTTCGCGCGCAGATTCCGGCCGGTCTCATCGGCCCCAAGTTCATGGTCGCCACCAGCATGGCCGGCGGCCCCGTCGCAACCGGCTTTCAGCTTGACCACTTTCTCGCGTACTTCGACCGCATGGACAAGAATCTGGTCCTGATGCGTGTCGATCCGCGTCATGTCGAAGGCGACGATCAGCCCGTGGCCGACGTGATTAAGCGAACCTACGGCGGCGACGAAATTCTCCGCAGTATTCCGATCATCACCATGAAAGGCGCCGACCCGATTCTCGACCTCGACGGCGTCTTCAAGGCCGACTTCTCCGGCATCGGCGAATGGGGACTGGGTCAGATCAACCCGCAGCTTTCCAAGTGGGCCAAGTTCAAGGCCTTCCCGCAGAACATCGAGCTCACCGTCGATCTTGCCATGATGCGCAAGAGCACCGGCCGTCGCATGTTGTTCCACTACAGCATTTCGCAGATTCCCGAGTCCGCCAAGGGCTACAAGCCCCGCGTGGCCGACAATCGCATCGGCTACTTCATGACGGTCCGCAAGGATTGGACCAAGGAGCACGATGCCCAGACCCTCTTCAATCGCTACATCAACCGCTGGCGGCTCGAGAAGCGCGATCCCGCTGCACGGCTCAGCGCGCCCAAGCATCCGATTGTCTGGCATATCGAAAAGACCGTGCCCCTCAAGTATCGCCGCTGGGTCAAGGAAGGCATCCTCGAGTGGAACAAGGCCTATGAGAAGTGCGGCTTCCTTGACGCCATCGAAGTCAAGCAGCAGGAAGACTACGACCCGGACACCAAGGACCTCGATCCCGAAGATGTTCGCTACAACTTCTTCCGCTGGATTGTCACGGGCAGCGCCTTCGCCATGGGGCCGTCGCGTGATCACCCCCTGACCGGGCAGATCTTCGACGCCGACATCGTCTTCGACGACTCGATGGTCCGCCACTATGTGGCCGATTACGCGCGACTGACCGGCAACGACGATTCGTGGGAAGCTTACAACCCGTTCATCGAGTCCTTCTTCCAGGCGAATCCACGATGGAAGCACCGCTCACCGTGGCAGAATCTGCTGCCCGGTGTTCAGCTCGCCGAGGACCCCGATGCACTCTTCCGCATGAATCTCATGAAGCACATGCAGCACCGCGGACGGCCGGTCTGCGAATGTGCCGCGGGGATGACCCATCAGATTCAGTTCGCCAGTCTGGCGCTGGAAGCTCAGGGCCTGGCCCGCAACGACGAGGACTTCATCGGTCAGGTCGTCAAGGAAGTCGTGATGCACGAGGTCGGGCACTGCCTTGGTCTGCGTCATAACTTCAAGGCCAGCACCTGGCTGCCGATGGATGAGATCGAGAAGCATCGCGATGCCGGCGACGCCAATGTCGGCTCGGTGATGGACTACAACCCCCCGATCATCGCCCCGCGCGGCAGCGAACAGGGCTCCTACACCACACGCTCAATCGGTCCGTACGACTACTGGGCCATCGAGTACGGCTATCGCCCGGTCGGCGAGCCCTACAAGAGCGAGGAGGAGATGCTGAACAAGATTGCCACGCGTGTGGCCGAGGCCGGCCTGGATTACGCGACGGACGAGGACACGATGTCGTTCCTCTCGCCGGACCCGCTGTCGAACCGCTACGACATGGGCCGGGATGTGCAGGAGTACGCCCGACGCCAGATCGTCCTGACCGATTCATTGCTCGAAGACATCACCAAGTGGGCGGTCAAGGACGGACAGTCCTACAACCGGCTGCGCCGCGCTTTTGCGCGGATCATGGGCGAGCGCGCCCGCGTGTCGGATTTCGTCGCCCGGTTCGTGGGCGGTCAGATCATGAATCGCGATCAGCGCGGCGACCCCGATGCCCGGGCGCCGATCCAGGTGGTCGACGGGAAGGAGCAGCGCGCGGCGCTGAAGTTCGTCTGCGAGAAGGTCTTCTCGGAGAATGCCTACAACGTGTCACCGGAATTGCTTTCGCATCTCGCGCCGGGGCGCTTCTGGCACTGGGGCTCCGACGAGTTTGATTTCCGCGTGGATTTCAACATCCACGACTTCGTCATCGCGTCGCAGTACCGCTGCATGTTCACGCTGATGAACCCGTTCACCATCGGCCGTATCCATGACAACCAGGTCAAGTTCAACGAGGACCAGGAAGTCTATACGCTCGCCGAGCACATCACCGACCTGTCCGATTCGATCTGGTCGGAACTCGACGACAAGGATCGGACCGGCACGAACGCCAAGCCCTACGTGAACAGCTTCCGCCGAAACCTTCAGCGTGAACATCTCAACCTGTTGATGGAACTGATCCTGACCGAACCGGGTGGAATGGTCCCGGCCGACGCGAATGCCATCGCCCGACTGACCGCCGGTAAGCTGTCCAGCAAGATCGGCAAGACCCTGAAGGGGTCAAAGCTGGACGTGGCGACCGAGGCCCACCTGACCGACGTGAAGACGCGGATCGACAAGGCCCTGGAGGCCACTTATTCGCTGGGCGCGCAAGGGACGTCGGGTGCGGGCATGTTCTGGTTCTTCCGGGAGCCGCCCGACGCAGCGGGCCCGCGGGAACCGGTCCACGTCCTGCCAAATCGTTAGCCGCAAGGCCTCGGTCGGGCCGCTAAGGGCTATTATAACTGGCGAGCCCGGGACGCCCTCGCGTTCCGGGCTCTTTTCTTGGCATTCGACGCCCGCCCGGTAGGCGGGGCAAAAATCCCGCCACATGGGCAATGAAGTTTTTGCCTCCCGGCTTGACATGGCCGATGGCAAGATAAGAGAATTGGCATTCGACAGAGATCGATGCTTCATGTGGTAGCGGTCAATCTCTTTCGAGCGGTCACACGTGATTGACAGGACACATGCTGCCGCTATGGTTCCGACGCGGCGAGTTGGATCGCGTCGGTGTCGCGGCGATTGAACCGAGTTTGAATGCAGTGGCACGACCGAGGCAGGTAATGGGCGATCCTCGCCGGCCTGCCGCGATACAGACAGGCGAGGAGTGTACGTCATGATGGATGAAAAGATGAGCACATCAAACACCCTGAACTGCACGAGTGAGAAGGATTTTGTCGAGGTGATGTTCGCCAAGTCGATGCCGGAGGCGCGGGAGTGCGTCGGCTACCTGCTCGAGCAGGAGATCCCTGCACGGCTTGAGAACACGGGTGGCGCCGTGCCGGCTTGCGGCGTGGCGATCCTGGTTCCGAACGAACGGCTGATCGAGGCCTCGGAATTGCTGGCGGCCCGGGCGGACTGCGTCGAGGACGTGGAGGAGCCGGAGAGCGAAGAGGAATTCGACGACCTCGACGACGACTTCGACGACGAAGAAGACGACGACTTCGACGACGATGAAGACGACGATCTTGACGATGATGAGGAGGAAGACTTCGAGGAGGAAGAAGAGGTCTGAATCGAGCGGCGTTCGTTGTGACGCCGACTTAAGAGGTCACGGGTCCCTATCGGGAGGTAATCGGCCATGAATGATCAGACACCGAGCGCAGGAGGCGCGGTGAAGGGCGACGTGGCCGGCGAGGAGCGGCGAGCGGGGGCCGATCGCCGTTCTTCAGTAGTGGATCGGCGCGGGGGACTGGAGCGACGTCGCGGGCCCGGGCTGAGGCGGCCGGATTCGCGTCGCAGCGCCGAAGAAGGGGAGATGACCCCGGAACAGTTCGAATTCGTCATGGCGATGGACGAATACAAGCGGGCCAACAAAAAGCCGTTTCCGAGTTGGACCGAAGTTCTGGAAGTGATAAAATACCTCGGCTATCGTAAGGTGGCCGAAGTGAGTGAGCACGTCGATCGAACGGACTGATCGGTGCATCGTTCGCAAGTCAACCGGCGGTGCGGCTGAACGAAAGAGGGTAGTTCGCCGCCGGTCATCGTCGCGAGCTTGTATGGCCGCGGCAGAACGCTGGGGGCCGGTGTGCTGGCCGACCAATATCACGTTGTTGATGTCCTGATGCTGGTGGGGAATCTTGTTCCCATCGCGCTTTATTTTCTGATTCTGGGCCTGGTCAACAGTCATGCCCGTCCCTGTTTGATTACGAGCCGGACGGACTTTCTGGTTCTGACGAGCGTGCTGGTGCCGGTGCTTCTGTGGCCGGTGCCGGAGCTGGTTCGCGGTCGGCTTTATCTGCCGCTTCTTGGGATTCTCCTCTTCGCGGGTTACCTGTTTTATTACCTGCTGCCGTCGCGCGATGCGGGCTACGTGGTTTACAACTTGTCGCGCACGCAGTGCCGCCGTCTCGTGGAGCAGGCGCTTCGTCGGCTGGGGTATTCCGGCCAGTGGCAGGGGAGCACCTGGCAGGCGGACAACGCACCGCTGACGATCGAGCTTCGGGAGTTTTCCCTTTTGTCGAATGTCTCGCTGCATTTCGAGTCCGGCGACGCGACGTCGCGGTCACGGATCGGGGCCATCGGGGCCGAACTGGATCGGCGTTTGCAGGCGGTCCGTCGGCTGCCTTCGAACATGGGCGTGGGGCTGGTGGTGGCAGGGATCACGCTGCTGATTCTGCCGATGTGGATGGTCGGGCGGCATATCCATGATCTTGTCGACGCGATGTTTCACTTGTTTGGTTGATTCCTTTCCGGGTTCTTGATTTCGGCATACGGATTCTGTATTGCGAACAGGCCGGCGCGGCGATTCCGCGCGGGATGCAGGATGTGGGTGGTCGTCGCGGAACGGCGTAGCCGCTTTCGGGGGGTTCTGCGACGGGGAGGCGAGTCCATGGAACTGTTCGGGCGAATCGCCACCTGAGGGTGGATCGGGGGAGCCGTTGCTCGGTTCGTTCACGGTGCCTTGCTCGGGATCGCGGGGGACAAGGTTTCCGGTCTTGATGTCGAAGCCGTAGATGTCGGCGACTGCCTGATCGAGCAGTTCACAGAATTCGGCATGGGTGTAGGGGGCGCCGTCGGGCTTGTTGCCGTAGGGTGCGGGGGGTTCGTGCGGGGCGGTCGCGCTGCTGCGCTTCGCGGTTGAAGGCGGGGATTCGGCGCGGACCCGGGCGATTTCGACCGCGGCTTCGATTTTCCTTTCGAGCAGCTCAAGTTTTCGGTTTTCGAGGGTGAGTTTTTCGCGATCGAGGGCGAGCTTTTCGTCCGCGCGGACGTCGTCCGAGAGCTTGAAGTAGAGCGCGACGCGCCGGGTGCGCTCATCGGGGTCGAGCTGAGGATTGGCGAGGTTCGTGTTGAGATCGAGGAGGAGGGTTTCACGGGCTTTGTCGCGGAGTTTGCAGTGGTCGGTCATGGGAGGTCCTTTCTGAATTTCGATTGCGGATCGCGGGGGAGACGTTGCGCAGGAGAGGCGCACATCGCACGTTCGTCGCCAAACGGCGAAGCCGCCTCGGGACGGCCTTGTGCGAGGAGGCGCTGCATGCGATCTCTGGGGTGCGCTTTTGCGCGGGGCTTTTTTTGTGTCGTCATGGTGACACTCCAGTTGTTCTATATGACATGGGGCGGCGCGACGCAAATCGGGGGAGGGGGAATTTCTGCGGTGATTGACTGATGTCATTGGACGGTCAGGAGATGGGATCGCAAGATTTTTTGATTTTTTTTGGGATTGCGGATCGGGGTGGAGCGTTTATTCGAGGGTTGGGAAGTTCTTGCGGTTATCGCGATGGGGCGATGTCGAATTGGGGGCGGCCTTATGAGGGGAATCGTCGCTCGTTGGCCAATTGCGTTGAGGAAACTGCTCGTGGGATCAGGAGAGGAAGGCCATGACGTCGTAGATAACGTGGCAGCCGACGGCGAGACCGAAGCCGCGGAGGACGAAGACGGCGGCGAGGTACGCGCCGGCGGCGGCTCGGAATGCGAACTCCTTGGAAGACCAGGGATCGGCTCCGATGGGGTAGTAGTGGTGCGCGGCAAAGAGAAGCGATGAGACGATGACGGCGAGAGCCATGGCAACGGACTGGCGCATCCGGGCGATATCGACGAGTAGGATGCTCATCATGGTGATGACAATCAGGCGAAAGACGAGTTCTTCGTAGAGGCCGGCCCCAATGGAGAGCAGAAGATTATCGAGTTCGTCGCCGCGGCCGAGGGGGATGCTGGAGAGCACGACGGCGTGGAGCGACGGGAGCCACTGGTTGAGAAGCAGCAGGGGGATGGCAAGCAGGATGCTCTCACCGGCCATGCCGAGAAGCGGCTGAGGAGCGATCTTCCAGGGCTGGTGCGTGGCGATGTGCCAGATCAGCAGAACGACGACGAGGGCGAGGCCGGGGAAGTAGAAGCCGGTCGCGCCGAAAAGACTGAAGAACCATTGCAGGAGCTGTTTTGCGGCGAGGGCGGGGCGTTGGTATTCGGGCAGGTCGCCGTGAAGGGCGATCATGCCGACTTCGTAGGCGATGACCATCGGCAGGAGGAAGACGAGGCACTGCAGGGGTCGGTGGGTGACATCCCAGTAACGGTCCGACCTTTCGGGGCGCTTTCTTGCGGGCTTTCGTCTTTGTGTGGGCGGTGGCTTGCGCCGTGACTTCGTTTGCGCCATGGGGCGTATGATGGCGAAAAGGGGAAACGGCGGGAAGGAGAAAAGTCGAAACGTCAAAACGTCGAAAAGGAGGAGGGGGGCTCGCTGCGCGAGTTGTTTGGGTTGCAGATTGAAGCCGTGGCTTTTACGCGGACGGAGTTTTTTTTGGTCGTCGCCAAACGGCGAAACCGCTTCGGGAGGGGCGTACGCGGGGAGCGCGAGGGTCGGCCTGGGTGCGAGCGTTGAAATTCCTGGGCTGCTTGGATGACGGGCCTATTGCCTGACGTCGGTATGCTCGACCTTTCTCGTCGTCACCGACGAGGGGTGACGCTACGGTCGCGTGAAATGCACTCTCCGTGCAGCCGCAGAATGATTCATGCATTGTGGCATCGGCGTCCCTGCCAGTGAATCACGAGCGAGACGCCTCTGCCACACATGAAAGACCTTGCGGCCCTACTTAGCTCATCATCTTCTTCTGATACATCTTGTATCCGACTATGACGACGATCAGGAGGGCCATGGAGACCCAGGTGTACCAGGGGAAATAGTCGCTGATGCCTTCCGCCAGAAGCATGAGATTCGATGCCATACATTACTCCTGAGAGTTTTCGCGGCCGCCCGGCCGCTGTTTGATACCTGGACTATTTTTCATCGCCTGATTCGAGGCACCGGCACGAGCGGGCACCTGAAGTGCGGACGATGGGCCGTTAGATAATCCTCTCTCTGCGTGATGTCAAGCGGGTTGTGTTACGGAATGGTACGACTGCGGTGTGGCCTGCATCCTGGCGTTCTCGGACGGGCCGGTTCTGCGATCGTTTTTTGTGGCGTGGCGGCGATTGTTGGACGGTTGAAGGAGATCGATCTTGACTGGTTGGTGAAGTCGGCTTGATGGAGAAACGATAACCTCAGGGGCTTGTTAACTTGGGGAGACTGGGTAAGATGCGACTACGAAAGACCGTTGAAGAACATGAGGCAGTGGCCGAGGCACTCTCGCAGGCCGGTCCGGAGTGGCGCGTGAAGGCGGTATATACAACAGGCGAGGTGGCGCAGATCTGTAAGATCAGCCAGCAGACGGTGATTCGCTGCTTTGACAGTGGGCGGCTGAAGGGGTTTCGCGTGCCGGGGTCGAAGTTCCGGCGCGTGCCGCGGGCGGAGCTGGTTCGGTTCATGAAGGATAACGGCATCCCGGTGGAAAGTCTGGACTCAGGCAAGCGTCGCGTACTGCTCGTGGATGATGATCCGTCGATCGTTGACATGCTGGTTGAGATTTTCGGTCGCGATGGGCGGTTCGAGGTGAAGACGGCGTCGAACGGATTTGATGCCGGGGCGTTGACGAAGGAGTTTCGGCCGGACCTTGTGCTGCTGGATTACATGCTGCCGGACATCAACGGGAACGTGGTTTGTCAGCGAATCAAGCAGGACCCTGACCTTGCGCATACGAAGATCATTATTGTTTCGGGGGCGGTTGCTGCGAGTGAGGTGGCAGCGCTGAAGGCGGCGGGTGCGGATGATTTTGTGAAGAAGCCGTTCGATGTTTCGCAGTTGATGGAGAAGATGGTGGAGATGGTCGGGTAAACGTCGAAACGTCGAAACGTCGGAATGGATTGTTGTGGATGCAACACAGACGGCGCAGCGGAAGGTTGAGCAGGTGCTGGCGCAGCTCGAGACGCTGCCGCCGATGGCGCCGGTGGTGACGCGCATTCTCGCGCTCACGGAAGATCCCCAACACCGTATTCGAGATCTGGCACAGCTTGTGGCGAGTGATCCCTCGCTGACGGCGCGGGTACTTTCTGTCTGCGGCAAGGCCAGCGTGGCGGCGCGGCCGTGCGGGCTGACGGCGGAGACGGCGGTCGGGCTGTTGGGATTCGACGCGATACGACGGATCACGCTGGCATCGAAGGTGATGGAAGTCTTCGGCGTGCCGCGCGATCCGGGGGACGGACCTGGGCTGGATCGGGAGGCGTTCTGGCGGCATTGTCTGGCGGTGGCCTGCGCGGCGCGACGGATCGCGGAGTCGTGCGCGGCGGGGATCGACGCGGAAGAGGCATTTCTCTTTGGTCTGCTTCATGACATCGGGAAGATCGCGCTGGATTGCGCGCTGCCGAAGAGCTATGCGCGGGTGCTGCGGCATTGTCGAGAAGCGCGGGCGGAGATCACGGATTCGGAGCGCACGATTCTGGGCGTGGATCATACCGTGGCGGGTCGGCATCTCGCTGAGCGGTGGGGATTGCCGCCTCGGCTTGCGGAGGTCATCTGGCTGCATCATCACCCGTCGGAGGCCCTGCCGGCGTCGGTGTCACGTGGTCGGCACGTACAGGTCGTGCAGCTTGCGGACACGATGGCGCGTGAACTTCGGATGGGCTTCAGCGGCAGCGAGCGGGTGACGGTGTCGTCGGCGGAGCTTGCGGCGGGGCTCGGGCTGGAGGCGGCACGGCGTGAGGAGATTCTCGCGACGCTGGCGGAGGAGTTGGAGTCGCGTTCGGCCTGGATCGGTTCGGAGCAGACGACGAGCCGAGAGGTTTACCTGCGGGCGCTGCTCCGAACGAGCGAGGACCTGACCGAAGCGAACGCACTGCTGGGCGAGCAGAATCAGCACCTGCAGCGCAAGGGGCGGTATTTCGCGGCGATGGATGGATTCCATCGGTCGTGCGCGCCGGGGCTGGCGGTACGGGAGGTTTGCGCGCTGGGCGCGGAGGCGTTGCGGGAGGTACTGGGACACGAGGTGGAGGCGTCGGGGGACGTCGTCGTGTTTGTCACGTCGGAAGACGGGCGTTGGGTGGATCTTGGAATTGGCGGCGATCGGGCGGAGAGCCGGATGGAGGAGCGGCCTGCGGACGCGCCGGATGAAACGGCGGATGCGGCGACGGCGCTGTCGATGGGGCTTTGCGGGGCGTGGTTGTCGCCGGCGGGACGGGGGTTTGACTGGATCGTGGATCGGGTGCGCGGGGAACTGGGAGCGGGGCCGGTCTGGCTCATGCCGATTGTCTGTCGTCAGCGCTGGGTCGGCGGGGCGCTGGCGGCGAGAAGTGCCGAGTTTGTGGCATCGATCCGTGCGGAGTCGGCGGAGTTGGGGGCGCTGTCGGGGGCGATCGGGCTGGCGATCGCGCAGGCACAGGCGCAGGCGGGTGCGCGGCAGTTGGCGGATGAACTGGCGGCGGCGAATCGGCGGCTGGCGGAGTTGGGTCCGGAGCTGGCGCGGGCGCGGGCCCTGGAGACGATCGCGGCCATGGCGGCGGGGGCGGCGCATGAGTTGAACAACCCGCTGGCGGTGATTTCGGGACGGGCGCAGCTTCTGGCGGGACAGACCGAGAATGCGGACGTTCGTCGGGAACTGGGGATGGTGGCGTCGCAGGCGCAGGCGTGCAGCGACATCGTGACGGAGCTGATGGAATTTGCCTCGCCTAGGCCGCTCGTGCCGGAGGCGGTGGACCTGTCGGAGTTGTTGGGGTCGCTGCGGGCTGAGTTGGCGGAGGCGGGATTATTGGATGCATCGCAGTTGGCGGTGGAGGTGGGGACGGGTTGTCCCGCAGCATGGTTCGATAAGGCGCGATTGCACGCGATCTTGCGGGAGCTGATCGATAATGCACTGGCTGCGACGGAAGCGACGGAGCGGCGGACGACCGTCAAGGCCGAGGGAAATCTGACCGAAGATAGCGTGGTTGTGCTCGTGACGGATACGGGTCGGGGCATGACCGCGGAGGTGCTGAGGCGGGCGTTTGATCCGTTTTATTCGCACCATCCTGCGGGACGACGTCGGGGGCTGGGGCTGTCGAAGGTTCAGCGATGGCTGCAACAGGGCGGCGGCATGATCCGGCTGGAGAGCGAGCCGGGCGCAGGGACGCGGGCTGAGGTGCGGTTGCCGGCGATTCGGTCCGGGGGACGCGGAGTGCCGAAGTAACGGCACTTGATGGGGGAAACGTCGAAAGGGCTGTGCTACGGAGTGACGGAGCGTGGCGGCTCGCGATGCGAGCATTTCGCCAAAGGGCGAAGCCACTTCGGGGCGGCCATCCGCGGGGAACTTGAGCGCGGAGGCGGCGTTGTGCGGGGGATGCCTGACTGGGGGTTTTCAAGAAGTGGTGAACAGAATCCGGGCCAGGCGGGTCGTGTAGGCCTCTCTCCCTCCTCCCCTCGCTCTCAGGGCTGAAACGGCTCGCCGGCCTTTTGTCGTGTTTCGTGGTCAGTGGATTTTTGTCAGTGGTTTGTGAGATTTGGAGTTCGAAGAAACAAAGGGAATTGGGGCGTTCTTCACGGAGGAGGCGGACCGGGATGGAAGCATTCGACGCAGATGGAAGGGACATGATGCGACGGGACACGCAAGTGCTGATCGCGGCGGTGGAATCGCAGACGGTGGCTGCGATGGCCTCGCAGATCGTGACGCGACTTTCGGCCAATATCACGATCGTGGACTCGCTCGAAGCGGCGCGCGTGTTGATCGCATCGGAGACGTACGATCTCGTTCTGACGACCCGGGCGCTGCAGGATGGCGACGGGTTGACGCTGGTCAGGCCGCAGGCCACGCCGGTGGTTCTTGTCGAGGCGACTAGCGACGCGGCTCGAACGGTGGAGGCCTTTCGGGCGGGCGTGGCGGACGTGGTAAGCCTGGTTGAGGATGAGGCCGAGATGATCTCGCGGATCGAGCGCGTGATTCAAAATGGGCGACGTCAGCGGCATACGGTGAGTCGGAACCGACGGTTGCGGCGCGTGTCGAGTCGCTTGATTCGGGATCGCCGGGAGCTTCGCCAGCGGGTGGATTTGATTTGCCGCGATGTGGTGGAGGCGTATCAGCGGCTGGCGGAGAAGGTGGTTACGGATGGGGTGGAGAGTTAGAAACGTCGAAACGTCGAAACGTCGAAAAGTCGAATAGTCGAAAAGTCGGAATGGGATTCTCGCTATGCTCGTTAGGGGAGTGCGAGGCGAAGTTTGATTGTGGGGTGGGCGTTCGCGTTTGTGGTGGGATGATCGGGGATGTTGCGTTTGGGCAACGCGGTTGTTTTCGGGCTTCAAATCCTTAAGTTCTGATCTTGATCTTGGTTAGCTAGTCAAATCACTTCGAGTCGGCTTGCGCGCAGTGAGCGGGCAGAATAAACGGACCTGGGTCCGTTTTTTTTATGCGCTTTGCGGCGGGCTACGGATTTCCTTTTCGCAACGTGAGTTATGGCAAACGATGGCGGCGGGGTTGCGCGCATCGCGGGGGGTGGTGCGCGCTTTGCTGTTCGGATTGGGGAATTGCATCGTGGCGCGATGTGGGGCGCTGGATTGCGGATCTGGTGGGGAGATCGGGTGATGCTTTCGCCGGTGGGTGGAGCTTGTTGCGGCCAACGCGTTTATCACGCGCGGTCCTGCTATGGACTGGCGCTGTGGGCGGGGCGGATCCGGCAGCCGCATCCATTCTGGTCGAAGAACCTGCAACCGGGGGATGGCGGTTCGCAGGGTGAAGGTCCGGCGCTGAGCGCTCGGGCGGTGGAGCCGGCGGCCTACGTGGAGCTGCGGGCGCTGGATGCGGCGAAGGCGGAAAATGACTTGCAGATGCGATCGGAGTCCGCACGTTCTGAATCACTCGTTCGGCGGCTGTGGCCATTTCGATGGCCTGTGGAGGCGGTCGCGGGGAGCGAGGAGGCGAAGGTTCGGATTGAGCATGAGGCGCCGGTAAAGCGGGCATATCTTGATGTTGTTGTTTGAGAAACGCTAAAACGCCAAAAGAGGAGGAGGGCTCGCTGCGCGAGTCGGCGAGGTGTAATGGGAAGGGAAAAGGGAGGAGGGATCAGAGGGGGCGAGGGAAGGTGGAATGCGGAATGAAAGGGGCGCGGCGTTTTTGCGGGCGGGGAGTTAGACTTCGAGGAGGGGGCCTTGTTGGTGGCGGGGTGCGATCAGGACCTGGAGTTGGCGGCCTACTTTCTTTCTTGTGGTTTCGACGGCCAGGTCGGGATGGTTGTTGTGTTCGCTGAGGTGGGCGACGGCGACCCATTTCATTCGGCGGCCGATGCACTGGGCGGTCAGTTCGGCGGCTTCGAAGTTTGACAGGTGGCCGCGGTCACCTGCGATGCGGCGTTTCAATTCTTCGGGATAAGAGCCCGATCGCAACATTTCGGGATCGTAGTTACTCTCCAGATACGCAGCGTCGACCGACTCAAGGGCTTCGGCAAGACCCAGAAAGGGTGATCCGAGGTCGGTGAGGATGCCGAGGCGTTTTTGGGCGTGTTCGACGATGAAACAGACCGTGTCGATGCCGTCGTGCGGTGTGGGGATGGTCTGGATGGAGACGCCGTTGAAGCAGAGTCGTTCGCCGGGTACATAGCGGATTACGTTTTTGACGGCGCCGATCTTTTCGCGGACGTCGCGGTAGACGCGCTCGCTCATGTAGATGGGGATGCCGAACTTTCGCTGGAAGATGCCGGCGCCGCAGGTGTGGTCCCAGTGGTTGTGAGAGATAATGAGGGCCTGGACGTCGCGCATTTTGCGGCCGTAGGCGTTCATGCGGGATTCGGCCTTCCGGCCGCTGAGGCCGGCGTCGAAGAGGAGTCGGGTGTCGTCGGCCTCGACGTAGATCGAGTTGCCGCATGAGCCGGATTGGAGGGAGAAGGTTTGCATGTCGTTCCGAAGTATAATAGGGGAATGCGGAATGCGGAATTCGGATTTGAGATTTGAGATTTGAGAATGCGGAATGCGGAATTCGGATTTGAGATTTGAGATTTGAGAATGCGGAATGCGGAATTCGGATTTGAGATTTGAGATTTGAGATTTGAGAATGCGGAATGCTGAATGCTGAATGCGGAAGGCGGAATCGGAACTCGGAAGGATTGGAGTGTCGGATGTTGAATGTTGTGCATGTGACGCATGAGGCGGTACAGAAGATTGGGGGAATCGGGACGGTCCTTGAGGGGTTGATTACCTGTCGCGAGTACGCTGAGGCGGTGCATCGGACGGTGCTATTGTGCCCACTCTTTTCGACGGACGGGGACGTGGATTCGCGGCTGGGGCCGGAGGGGGAGGTACTTTATTCGTCGATCGACGGACGGACCCATCACGCGCTGGCGGACGGGTTTCGTCATGTGCAGCAGAAGCATCATGTGGAGATCGTCTATGGGCGGCGGATGCTTCGGGACCCGTTGACGGGGACGATCGAGCGGCCGGAGGTGGTGCTGATTGATGTCAGCCGCGCGGCACTGGAGCCGATGAACGTTTTGAAACATCGGTTCTATGAGCGGTACGGAATCGTCTCTACGCGCTACGAGGGGAGCTGGGAATACGAACAGTGGTTGCGACTTGCGGAGCCGGGACTTGCCGCGGTGCGGGCGATTCTCGGCAGCGGCATGGGGCATCCGGGCTGCATCATCGTGGCGCATGAGTTCATGGGCCTGCCGACGGCGCTGGCGGCGAAGCTGCACCCGGAGTGGAACATGCGGACGGTCTACCATGCGCATGAGGTACCGACGGTGCGGAAGATCGTGGAGGAGCACTCGGGGCATGACACGATGTTTTACAACGTGATGTCGCGTGCGAAGGCGTCGGGGAAGTATCTGGGAGACGTTTTCGGGGATTACTCGGGCTATTTTCGACACGCATTGGTGGAGGCGAGTCGGCACCTGGACGTGACGCTCGCGGTGAGCGATCTGGTGGAGCAGGAACTGCGTTTTCTGTCACCGGAGATGGCGCATTCGAACATCCGCGTGGCGTACAACGGCATACCGGCCTATGAGAACGCGGGGGACGAGGCGGCGGCGAGCAAGGCGCGGCTGCAGGAATATGCGCAGGCGCTGCTGGGGGAGCGTCCGGATTATCTTTTTACGCATGTCACGCGCATGACACCGAGCAAGGGACTGTGGCGGGATCTGTCGGTGATGCGGAGCATCGAGGCGGATTTTCGTCGGAACGGGTTGACGGCGGTGCTGTTTGTTCTGTCCACGGAGATCGGCGGGCCTCGGCGTCGGGAAGATATTCTGCACATGGAGAAGTGGTGGGACTGGCCGTTGGCGCATCGGGAGGGGATGCCGGACCTGACGGGCGGCGAGGCGGTGTTTTACAGCGGGGTGCAGGCGTTCAATACGCGATCGCGGAACTGCAAGGTGGTGTATCTGAATCAGTTCGGGTTCGATCGAGAGACCTGCGGGGAGCGGATGCCGCGGGAGATGCGATTCTGGGATATTCGCAAGGGGAGCGACGTGGAATTCGGTCAGTCGATCTATGAGCCGTTCGGGATTGCTCAGCTTGAGGCGCTGTCGTTCGGCTCGATCTGCGTGATGAGTTCGGCCTGCGGCTGTGCGGGGTTTGTTCGAAAGGTCGCGGGGGCGGAAGGGACGCCGAACGTGATCGTTGCGGATTATACGAAGCATGTGGCGCGGCCGGATACGATCGAGGGTTATCAGAAGATGGGTCGCGGGGAGCGCGAGGCGCTGGATGAGAAGGTGGGAGCGAGCGCGGCGGAAGAAATCCTGCGGCGGTTGCCGCGGACGAAGGAGGAGAAGGCGGGATATGTGCGGCGCGGCTATGAGTTGGCGGAGCAAATGAGTTGGGACGCGGTGGCGCGGGAGTTTATTCTTCCGGCGTTTCGTGAGATCACGGGTGAGGCGCGCGGGCGCACGGGTGGAGCGGCGTAGAAACGTCGAAACGTCGAAATGTCGAAAAGTCGAAACTGGAGGGGCCGAGGGGACGAGGGACGAGGGACCGAGGGAAGGTTGGAACGTGGTGCCTGGGTTTTGGAATGGGTGGGGGTGAGATTGAGGGTGGTGGGCGGTGATCGTTGAGATGTTGTTGGCGGCATCGGAGCGGGGGGCTTCCCGGGCGGCGGTGGCGGATCCCTTTGTCTCGCTGGACTACGGGAACCTTGTTCGCTTTGCCGATGTGATGCGACGGCAGGTGGAGAAGGCGACGAATCACCAGCACATCGGTCTTCTGCTGCCTTCGAGCTGTGCGTTTGCGGGTGCGTTTTATGGTTCGCTGTGGGCGGGGCGGACCGCGGTGCCGCTGAATTTTCTGTTGCAGCCGGGGGAGATTGCGGCGGTCGTGAAGGATGCGGGACTGGACACGATCTTCGCGGTGAAGCATTTCGCGGAACTGGCGGCGGCGCTGCCGGCGAAAACGATTTTCATGGAAGACCTGCCGATCAAGCGGGAGATGATCCTTGAGCGCGTTCGGCGGACGCCTGTGGCGCCGAAGGTGGAGGCGGATGACACGGCGGTGCTGCTGTATACCAGCGGGACGAGCGGCGTGCCGAAAGGGGTGTGCCAGACCTATGGCAATCTCACGAGCGACATCCAGGGAGCGATTCGCAAGGCGGAGCTGAAGACGGATCATCATTTTCTCGGGGTGCTGCCGCTGTTTCACAGTTTTGGATTGACGGCGATGCTGCTTGTGCCGGTGGCGCTGGGGTCGAGTGTGTATTACCTGCCGCGGTTCACGCCGTCGCAGGTGATCGAGACGATCCGGGATCGGCAGGCGAGCGTCACGATGATGATCGCCAGCATGTACTCGGCGCTGCTGAAGACGAAGAAGGGCGGCGTGGAGGAATTGAAGTCCGTGCAGTACGCGATCAGCGGCGGTGAGGGGCTGCCGGATGCCGTTCATGCGGCCTTTCAGGAGCGGTTTGGCGTGAATATCTTGCAGGGTTACGGCATGACGGAGGCGTCGCCTGTGGTGAGCTTGAACGTGCCGTGGTCGAATCGCGTGGGGACGGTTGGACAGGCGATACCGGGCGCCGAGGTGGCGGCATTTGATGATGAGGGGCGTCGACTCGGGGTGGAACAGGTCGGCGAGCTTCGGGTTCGCGGGCCGATCGTGATGAAGGGCTATTACCAGAAAGCGGCGGAGACGAAGGCGGCGATAACGGAGGATGGCTGGTATCTGACGGGGGACATGGGGAAGCTCGACGCGGACGGATACATCTCCATCACCGGGCGCAAGAAGGAGATGATCATCGTCGGCGGGGAGAATGTGTATCCGCGGGAGATTGAGTCGGTGCTGGAGACGCACGAGGCGGTGGCGGAAGTAGCAGTGGTCGGTCAGCAGGATGCTTCGCGCGGGGAGGTGGTTGTGGCGTTTGTGACGCTGCGCGAGGGGTTTCGCGCGACGGAGATTGAACTGCGGGATTACTGTCGGGATCGAATTGCGGGGTACAAGGCGCCACGGCGCGTGGTGGTGGCGAGCGATCTGCCGCGCGGGCCGACGGGGAAGATTCTTAAGCGGAAGCTGGGGGAGATGCTGTAGAAACGCCAAAATGTTGAAACGTCAAAACGTCAAAAGTGGAAGGGGCTCGCTGCGCGAGCCAGTGGAGGGATGTGGGGTGGGAGAAGGGAAGAGGGGACGAGGGGCCAAGGGGACGAGGGGCCAAGGGGCCAAGGGGACGAGGTGGTGTGGGGCTGGTATACGCAAGATGTGGGGGCGGGTGGTCGATGGTAGTGGGATGAAGCTGCACGATGACATGGTGGGTGGCAGGATGGGTGGGCGGACTGGCGCGGGTGGAGTCCGGGCCGGCCGTGCGGGTATTATCGGGGTTGGCGTTGGCGAAGGTTTGAGATACGGGGGTGGGAGCTGCCTGATGGGTGAGGCGGGGCGGCGAGAAGCGGCAGAGGTTGAGCTGGCCGCCGGTCAGGATGATCGACGGACGCACCGGCGGTTGGAGATTCGTCTGCCGGTGGAGTGTCGGGCTTTGCGGGGGGATTCGACGCATATCGTGCGGACTCTCACGAACAACGTGAGTACCGGGGGGCTTTATCTGGAGCTGGACGCCGCGGATTTCAGCGAGGGTGAGCGGATTGATATTGAGATCGCGCTGCCGCCGGCGGAGGGGGTGTCGCCCTATCCGGGAAAGGCGCGTTGTCAGGCGGAGGTCGTCCGGGTGCGGGAGCTTGGTGCCAATACGACGGCACGATACGGGATCGCGGCGCGATTTCTGGATCGATTGCGCATGTCTTTTTGATGATTCGGCGACTCTTTTAGATTCCGCTTGCACGGCATGGAGGGCCCTGTCTGCGGGCCGGTGAGGTTCGTTGAATCGACGCGCCGGTTGGGCTGATTGGAAGAAGTCGGCATCGGCGGATAGCATGTCACGTGATGTTGGTTCTTGATTCAACGAAGGAAGTCGTTGCGGGGGCGACGTGTGTCTCGATTGATGACGAGGCGATTGCGCGCTGGGCGGGGTCGGTGAGCGCGGAAGCGCTGCGACCGACGGGGCATGGGCTGCTGGGGGAATTGTCGGGTTCGCCGGAGCGACTGGCGAATCTTGTCCTTCTGATCGACGCGCTGAATTTCTGCTTCTGGTCGCCGGATCCTTTGCGGATCGAATGGCGAGGGAAGACGTACGAGCGATTTAATGCCATGTTTGTGTCACTGATGCTGGCGGCGCGGTATGAGCCGGGCTGGAGCGATCCGCAATTCTGGCTGGAAGTTCCGTCGGAGGAGATTCGGGCGGTACTCGGGGGCAAGGGGGAGCTGCTGCTGATGGAGGAGCGGGAGCGGATCATCCGGGAGACGGGGCGGATCCTTGTGGAGCGATTCGACGGGCAGTTCATGCAGGCGATCGAATCGGTATCGCATCGGGCGTGGCCGCTGGCGGTACTGCTGATGACGGAGTTTGATTCGTTTCGTGACGTGGCGACGTATCGGGGGCGAATTGTTTATTTCATGAAGCGGGCCCAGATCGCGGCGCTGGATATTTCGGCCGCGTGGCAGGCGAAGGGGCATATGCCGTTGGCGGGGCTGGAGGAATTGACGGCGTTTGCGGATTACCGTGTGCCACAGGCGCTGCGGCATCTGGGAATCCTGCGGCTTTCGGAGGAATTGGCGGCTCGCGTGGAGGCGGAGGAGGAATTCGCGGCGGGCAGTGCGGAGGAGGTCGAGTTGCGGGCGGCTACAATTCAGGCGGTCGATCGGATGGTGCGGGCTTTGGCATCGCGGGGCGTGAAGACGACTGCGTGGGAGGTGGACTGGTATTTGTGGGACATGTCGCACGCGGCGGAGGTGGAAGTGGGGCATCATCGAGTGAGGACGATTTATTATTAGGTGATGGACTTGGGGCTTGGGGCTTGGGGCTTGGGGCTTGGGGCTTGGGGCTTGGGGCTTGGGACTTGGGTCTTGGGGCTTGGGACTTGGGATTTGAGATTTGAGATTGGGGAGAGGCGTTTGCTTGAGGGATGAGGGAAGAGGGAGAAGGGATGAGTTGGCGAGGGTTGGGGGGCTTGCGGTGCTTTTTGAATATTGGAGTGAAAATGGCTAATACCTGTTTGAATCGGTGTTGCTGGGTTACTCGGTGTGTTGTGCTGGCTTCTTTGCCGGTTCTGGCGGGTGCCTGGGGGGGGTGTGCGCAGCCGGATGTTCGTGTGGAGCTACCCCCGGTCGCAGGGGGTGCGGAGGGACTGGAAGTCGCGGAGGGGGTGGTCGCGAAACAGACGGTGATTGATGAGGCGATGATGGCGTACTTTCGGCGATGTCTTGCGGCATCGCGGGAGGTGACGTCTTTTCGGGCGAACTTTCTTCGGCAGGAGCGGCTGGGGGGCTTCGTGAAGGTGTTGCACCCGGTGGAGGACATTCTTGCGGAGTATCGGGACGAGCCGTTCTCGGTGCGATTCACCTGGCGAGGGGATGACAGTGAGTATCGGCAATGCGTTTATATCCAGGGCGAGAATTCGAACATGGTTCTGTTGATGCCGCGGAAGGGGCTCTTCGGATTGCCTGCTTCGTTGCAGAAGTATCCCGCGGAGTTCGCGGTGGAGTTCCATAAGGCGCGGAATCCGATCACGGACTTCGGTCCGCGGCGGATGATGGAGCGGATTATTGACCGGATTGAGAAGGCGAAGGCGCACGGGCCGGTGCTGGTGCGAGAGAAGCCGACGACGGTCGTGGGACCGGCGAAGGAGCCGTGTCGGCATTTTGAGCTTCGCTACCCTAAGGGAGATGAGTTTCCGTGCAAGTTGCAGGACCTTTACATTCACATGGACACGGATCTACCGGTTGCGACGTATCTGTGGCTGCCCGGGAAAGAGGAGCGATCGACGGAGACGCTGGATGGGATGTATGTGTATGGCGGTCTGGATCCAAAGGCGTCGATTACGGATTCGCATTTTGTGATCGAAGAGGTGAAGCGAAGTGAAAAGAGCACCAAGGCACCAAAACGGCAGAGCGCGGAAGCGTCGAAGTGATTTTGATGACGGGATGAGGCGATATGTTTTTTGGTGGGTTGTGGGATTGAGGGTTAACATGGGTTGGATGATGCGGCATACGGTATTGGCGGGACGGGCGGCGGCGGCCTGGGTGGTGGGGCTTGGGCTGATCGTCGCGATGGTGGGTTGCGATCCGGGTGATGTAGAACGTGCCAAGCGGGAGGCGACGTCGCGGGCGGCGGATGCGAAAGAGGCGACAACGCAGAAGGTGGAGGAGCTGTCCGATCGGATCGAGCCCTATGTTGAGAAAGGGAAGGAAAAGGCGCGACAGGTTTACGAGGACGGCAAGCAGAAGGCAGGGGAGCTGAAGGACGCGGCGGTCGAGAAGGCGGGGAAGCTGCGAGATGCCGCGGCAGAGAAGGCGGGCGAGATTCGCGCGGCGACGACGCAAAAGGCAGAGGAGCTTCGGACCGCAACGACGCAGAAGGCGGAGGCCCTTCGGTCGGCGACGACGCAGAAGGTTGAAGAAGTTCGAGCGTACGTTCATGAGATGACCACGCAACCGGCGGAGGAGGACGAAGACTCGGACGAGGCCGATGAGTGATCGGGACTTGAGGCGGCGAGTCTGGTTGCCGGCGCTGGTGCTGGCCGTCGCTCTGGGGGCGGCCTATGCGAACAGTTTCCGCGGGGTCATGCTGTTCGATGATTACTACATCGTGCAGAGCGAGGCGCTGCACGAGCCGATCGACTGGAAGGCGGTGCTGGGTTCGCCTCGGCCGATGGTTGAAATTTCGCTGGCGATGAATCATTCCCTCGGGGGGCTTGAACCGCGGGGCTATCACGTCGTTAATCTTGTCGTACATGTTCTGGCTACATTCATACTGTTCGGGCTTGTTCGGAGGAGTTTGTGCGCGCCGGGGTTCCTGGGGCGGATCGCGCCGGGTGATGCCGCGTGGCCGGCATTTGCGACGGCGATGTTGTGGGGATTGCATCCGATCCAGACGCAGAGCGTGACGTACATCATCCAGCGCGCCGAGTCGATGATGGGGATGTTTTACCTGGCGATGCTGTACTGCATTGCGCGGATGAATGCGTCGGAAGGGAGCGGGTCGGGAGACAAAGTGGGCCGGCGCGGGCTCTGGGGAGGATTGGCGGTTGCGTCGTGCGCGCTGGGAATGTTGAGCAAGCAGGTGATGGTGACGGCTCCGCTTGCGGCGATTCTTTATGAGCGGGCGGTCTGGTCGTCGTCGCTCGTGAAGGGAGACGCTGCGGGCGGAAGGCGCGGCGGAGCCATGCGAGCGAGTATTGCCCGATTGTCGTGGGGGGTGTTTCTTCGGCGTCGGTGGGGTTTGTATGTCGGCTTGTTCGCGACGTGGGGGATTTTATTTCTGACGGGCGTGTTACAGGGTGTGTTCGAGGTATCGCCGACGTCGGAGAGCACGGTCGGCTTCGGCTTACGGACCCTTCGTTGGCAGCAGTATGCGATGACGCAGCCGGGGGTGCTGCTGCATTACCTGCGGTTGGCGATCCTGCCGTATCCGTTGTGTCTGGATCATGCGTGGCCGGTGGTTTCGTCGTGGGCGGATGCGGCTTTGCCGGGCGTCATCGTCGCGGCACTGCTGGCGAGCTGTGTCTGGGGGTGGCGTCGGCGGCCGGCGCTGGGGTTCGTGGGTTTATTCTTTTTTCTCGTGCTTGCGCCGACATCCAGCTTTATTCCGATTCGCGATGTGATGTTTGAGCATCGGATGTATCTGCCGCTGGCGAGCGTGCTGCTGCTTGTCGTGCTTGGTGTGTGGCGTTTGCTTTGTGGCGCGGACGGCGAGTCTTTGCAGCGGCCGACCCGGGTTGGGGCGATCGCCGGCATTGGCTTGTTCATTTTCGCATCGGCGGCGCTGGGGACCGGCACGCATTATCGAAATCGCGATTATCACAGCCGTGTTGCGATGTGGTCGTCCGTCATTGAGATGTATCCCGATCATGCGCGAGCGCACAACAATCTGGCCGTGGCGTTGAGCGAGATGGGTCGATATGAAGAATCGGTGCGGCATTTTTCGCGGGCGATCGAGCTGGAGCCCTCCTTTGTGCCGGCCTACACGTCGATCGCGCAAGACCTGGCGCGGCTGGGGCGGCTTACGGAGGCGGAGCCGTACTATCGACGGGCGGCGGAGCTTGCGCCGAATGAATGGTCGGCGGCGTTTAATCTGGGTAATACGCTGTTTGATCTGCGACGTTATTCGGAATCGGCGGAGGTCATGCAGGCGGCCAAGGCGATCGATCCCGGCGAGATTCAGGCGTACCTCGTCGTGGGGAATATTCTGACGCAACAGGCGCGTCATGCCGAGGCGGCGGACGAGCTGATGACGGGCATGGCGGCAGCGAAGACGGAGACGCCGGATGAAGTCTGGGCGATGGCGCATTTTAATCTGGCGAACAGTTTTGCGCGAATGCGTCGTTATGACGAGGCGGTCGCGGCGTATCATCGGGCGATCGAGCGGAATCCGGGGCATTTTGAGGCCTGCTACGGGCTGGGATTTTCGTTGCAACAACAGGGCTTGATCGAAGCGGCGATGGATGCGTACGGTAGGGCGCTGGCGATTCAGCCGGATTATGCTCCGGCGCGCAGCGCGATGGAGACGCTGCAGCGCGGCAGGGGTACTTCGGGCGGTTGAATCGGGGTAGCGGGAGGAGTCCCATCGGCGACGCGAGCGAACAATCCGTCAGTCTGGTGATACCCGGCCGGAACTGCGCGGGGACGATCCGCGCATGCCTGGATGCCGCGGTGGGGATCATGCAGAACGGCGAGGGGGGGCTTTCGGAGATTATTTTCGTGGATGATGCGTCGGAGGATTCGACGGCGGAGATTGTTTCGGGGTATCCGGTGCGGCTCCTGCGTGGGTCGGGTGGAGGACCGGGCGCGGCGCGGAATGTCGGCTGGCGTGCGGCGCGGCATTCGCTGGTGTGGTTTATTGATTCGGATTGCGTGCCGGAGCGGGACGCGCTTTCGCTGCTGGTGGGGGCGATGTGCGAGCCGGCGGTGGGGGCTGTCGGGGGCAGCTATGGGAATCTGCGCGGGGAATCGCTGCTTGCGTGCCTGATTCATGAGGAGATTGTGGAGCGGCATCGGTCGATGCCGAGGGAGGTTAATTTTCTCGGCGGGTTCAATGTGCTTTATCGGCGCGGCGTGCTTGAGGAGGTCGGCGGGTTTGATGAATGCGAATTCAACGGGCCGGGCTCGCCGGGGGCGGAGGACGCGGAGCTTTCTTATCGTGTGCACGCAGCGGGGTATCGGTTGAGATTTGAGTCGGCGTCGCGCGTGGGGCACTATCACCCGACGAAGCTCGGACGGTATTTGCGATCGCAGCGTCATCACGGGTATTGGCGGGTTTTCTTGCACTTGCGGCATCGTGACAAGGCGGGCGGCGATGCGTACAGCGGCGTGGTCGATCACGTGCAGCCGCTGCTGGCGCTGCTGATTCTAGCGGCGCTGCTGATTCTAGCGGCGCTGCCGATGACGGCGTGGCCGGGGTTGCGGTGGATTGCGCCGGGGGCGGCGGCGCTCCTGGCTGTGGCGCAGGCGCCAATGACGCTTCGGCTTGCACGGCGGACGGGCGAGGCGCGCTATCTGGCATTTGCGGCGATGGGGTTTGTGCGGGCTTTCTGGCGGGGCGTCGGGATGGTTCAGGGGATGGTCTGTTATCTTCTTCGGCGACGGTGAGAGGGAAGTCCTTCGATGTACTTGTCGCTGCTGTTCTGGTTTACGCTTGTTGTGCCGGGGTATGTGCTGGTTCGGCGATTTGCGCCGGGGGAGCTGCGCGGCGGGCTGCTTGCGGGGATTGCGCTATCGTATCTGGTAGTGATGGCGCTGTTGTCGCCGGTGTCGATCCTTTGCTATCTGCTGACGGCGCCGCTCTGGGTATTTTCGGCGGCTTGTGTTCTTGCGGTGTGCTGGGGGGTGTGGGAAGTCAGCCGACGGCGCTGGTGGGGGGAGATGGGCGGACTGCTCGTCGGAGCGGCGAGCTTGGAACTGGTCATCGTGCTTGCGGACATGGCGCTGGGGGCGTGGATCGGATCGTTCTTCGGCGGGGATGCGCTGGTTCATCTCGCGAAGATTCGATTTCTGGTGGATCGGGGCGTCGTGTCTAACGTGGACCCGTTCATCGCGCAGCCGCATTTTTTTCCGATTTATCATACGAATCTCCTGCATGCGTTGTATGCGGCTTGCTGTCAGCTAAGCGGCGTAGATCCCTATGGTGTGTGGTTTGCGAGTCTGGCGTGGGGGAAGGTATTGATCGTCAGCGCGGCGTACTACCTTTCGTGGCGGGTGTTCGGAAGTGTGTGGGCGGGATGGATCGCGGCGATTTTTACGGTTGCTAGTCGGGGAACGGTGACGTTTGCTGTTTATCCGAACCAGCTTGCGCCGTTCTGGTTGTTGCCGGTGATGATCGGGTTGACGGTGGGTGCGGCGCGGGAGGGGTTCACACGGAGAATTGCCATCGCGCTGGGGGCGGGTTCGCTGGTGCTCGGGCAGCTTCATGGGCTGTATGTCATCTTTGCGATCCTGCTGATCGGACCGGTGATCGGCGCGCTTGCGGTGTATCGATTGGCGCGGAGACGTCCGGATGGGATCGCGGCGATTGCCTGTGGAGCGGCGCTTGTGGCCGGGCTGCCTTTTGTTGCGGTTACGCGGATGATGAAGGCGACACCGCCCTTGCCGGAAGCCGCGGCAGGGAATCTCGCGGCGACGGTGGCCGCGGATGGGGCGTCCGGTTTTGTTTCGGCGGGGGAGTCATGGGTGGTGCGCGATCCGATGGCGATCGTTGGAACGCTCGGCGGCCTGCCGGGAACGATGATCTTCGGCGCGGCGGTCTTGCTCGGACTTTCGGGGGCGCGGAGGGGATCGGTCGGGGTTGTGCTCGCGGTGATGGCCTGTGGGGCGGTGGCTTTGTTTGTGCCGCCGATCTGCACGCTGCTCTTGAACAAGGCGGGCGAGGCGTGGATTCTGCATCGACTGGATGCGGTGTTTCGGATCGGGCTTTGTGTCTTAGCGGGACCGGCACTGGTGATGAAGCTGGAGCCGTGGCTGAAACGGGGAGTGGCGCGGCTTGCGGTGGTGCCGGTGGTGCTGATCGCGGGCGCGCTGGTTTCCGGCGGAACGGATGCCTGGACCTGGCGCGAGGTGTGGATCGTTGCCGGGCGGACCTATGAAGAGCGAACGTCGGCGCCGCGGGCGGTGATGCGGATTCGGGAATTTCTGGGCGAGCACATGCCGCCGGGCAGCACGGTTCTGACGACGCCGGTGATGGGGATGCAACTCGTACAGGCGTATGACTGTCACGTGGTGGCGTCGATCAGTGCGAGCAACGGCGTGCCGGATATGCAGACGCGCTATCGGGATCTGCTCGTGATGCTTGCCGAGCAAACGCCGTGGGGCGTGCGGCGGGAATTGCTTCGAACTTACGACGTGCGATTCTTCTTTCCGTATGAGTGTTCGATTGACTGGACGGTGGGGCATGTGGAGGCGCACTGGTTGATGAAGCCGTTCGTTCTTGCGCGGCTGAAGTTGGACTGAGGGATATCGCAACTCAGCGGGCGGCGCTACGGGGTTATGCGCGTCAGAATGATGAACTGATCGTTGGTAATTCCTTCGCGGTCGAGGGGGGCGATGATGTCGAGGAGACCGTTGGCGTTGAGATCGGCGAAGGCGCAGCGGCCGATGGTGGCGATTGGATTCGTCGAGGTGATGACGAAGGGCTGCCAATAGTCCTGGACGTTTGTGCGGCGCTGGAAGCCGACCATCTGGCCGTTGGCGGTGATGAAGCAGTCGAGCTGACCGTTGAGGTTGAGATCGACCAGTTGGCACTGGTTGATGACGGCGCCGGACATGACCAGGCCGAGGTTGAAGACGCGCCAGGGGAAGTTCTGCACGCTGACGAGACCGGGGCCGGGGTTTTCAAACCATTGGATGACGCCGAGTTGCTGGTGGACGGCGACGACGTCGATGTCGCCGTCACCGTCGATGTCGCCGACGGCGATGAAGTCCGCGCCGGGGACCTGATCGTCGCCGGGCTGAAGGAGTTCGCGCTGCTCGCCGATGATGTTGCCGGCCCAGTTTCCGGCGGCGACCGCGCCGACGCCAGCTTCGACGAGGGGATTTCTCAGCCAGCGGATGTTGCTGGAGAGTGCGGTTGGGAAGGTGGCGACGACGTCGAGGTCTCCGTCTCCGTCGATGTCGGCGAGGCGCAGGGCCTTGAAGGGCGGGGCCTCGGAAATGATCGGGAAGGTCGCGGCGAAGTCGGGGCCGAGCCATGCGGCGCCGTTTCGGGCGGCAGCGGGGCCGGGATTCTGGAAGTGGTAGATTCGCTTTGTGGCGGTGCTGGCGCCAGTGGTTACTTCGTTTGAGCCGAGGACGATGTCGGGGCCGTTGACGCCGTCGATGTCGCCGACGGCGAAGTCGGTGAGGCCGGTGTCGTCGTTGGCGAGGAAGAAGGTGGGGTCGATGAGAACCTGTTGCCAGGCGACGGCATCTGCGGGATCCGGCGGCGCGAAGAGGATGACGACGGCGCCTCGCTTGTTTGCGCCGGCGACGGGGATGATGCCGGTGTTGTTGACCAGTACGGCGACATCGAGGCGGCCGTCCTGGTCGAAGTCGGCGACTTGCACGTCGTACATGATGGAGATGGGGACTTCGCCGGCGATGGAGAAGGTATTGAAGTCGTCGGCGCCGGGGATTCGGAGGTGGATCTGGATGGGCTGGCTTTCGGCGGAGCCGGAGACGAAGTCGGTGAGGCCGTCGTTGTTGAAGTCGGCTGCGACGATGACCCGCGCGCCGGCGGTGGATTCGAACTGGGGATCGAGACGTCTTGAGACGAAGACAGGGCCGGGTATGGCCGCGGGCTGCGTGGCGGAGGGGGCAGTGGAGCGGTCGGAGGAACCGCCGGGGCCCCAGATGCCGCCGGGGCCGAAGAGGAGGTAGAACTCGGAGCACCCGACGGTGAGAAGGATCACGCCGAGGATGGCAACAAACGGCAGAAATCGGGCGCACGGACGCATGGCTTCATCCCTCACGGCGAGTGGGTTCACAAAGCACGCGCGATGGGTCTTCGCGCTTCGGACGGCCTTGGTCGTGGGGCCCGCGCCGGACCCCGCATGAGCCGGGCTATCCGATGACGGGGAGAGACGTTCCACCGGAGGCGCCGGCGCCGGGTGTATCCTTCGGGGGCGAGCCGGAGGGGGGCGGCGGCGCGACATCGTCTTGCATGTCGTCGAGGTAGACGTCCTCCAAATCGGTGGCATCGACCTCTCTTCGCAGGAGGAGGTAGATGTTTGTATTCGCGCAGAGAAAGTAGCTGATGGCGACGGCGGCGACGAGGCCCCAGACGCCGTAGACCCAGGTCTTGACGAGGACCTGTGCGAACCAGCTCATGTGGGCCAGCTTGACCTCGCCGAAGCTGCCGTAAAAGGTCGTATCGCCGCCGAGCAGGGTGGGCGCCTGCCAGATGGCATCGAGCTTGGTGGCGCGGTCGGCTTCGGGGTCTGCGACGAAGGCGCCGCCCAGATTCATGGACAGGCCGGCGAAGAAGTGGACCGACCAGAGGGCCAGCCGGGCCAGGAGCTTCACGAATGCCAGACAGATGGCGCCGTGCGCGAGCGCGGCAAGGTAATAGAAGGCGGTGCGCCAAGGTCGGCCGTAGATGTAAGCGCCGATGCGACTGAGGGCATCGAAGGCGTCGGAAGACTCGACGGCGATGGTCGGGAAGGCCATTCCGAAACCGGCGAAGAAACCGATCAGGATGAATGCGATGGCGAGGCCCATCAGCAGGGCGATGAAGAAGAGCAGGCCGACGAGCAACTCACCGACGGCGGGGATGGCGCCGATGAGGCCGCCGAGGAAAAGAATGACGCCGAAGACGAGGGTAAAGAGGATCGGCAGCAATGGGGCCGAGGCGAAGGCGAGAACTTTTTTGCAGGCGAAGGACATGGCTTCGCCGTAGGTGATGCGCTCATCGCGCGCGGCGTGGAGGGCTGCCGTGCGGCTCAGTGCTCCGCCGAAGTAGCCCCAGATCAGCAGGAAGACGACGCCGAAGAGCAGTGCGTAGAGCCCGTGCATGGAGACGAGCCATGCGAGTCCGAGGACGCCGTGGCGGATCGCGGCGAGGATATCCGACGGGCTAACGTTCAGCACGGCGGCGATGAGATGGTTGACGGTGACCATCGCGTGGTTGAGAAGCAGGGAGAAGATGCCGACGCGATTCAGATCGTCGCCGTTTGCGAGGTTGGCCAGCCAATCGCGCGTGGCGGCTCGGTCGCCTCCGCCGGCGATGAAGATGGTGAGTTCGGTCATGCCGTTGGCATCGACGGCGGGTTGGCAGGAGGCCAGCCAGAACGCGTCGAGGATGCGGCCGGTCATGTAGGTCAGGACGATTCCGATGAAGGCGAAGACCAGCTTGTTGACGTGGATCGCCTGGCGGAAACTTCGGAAGATGCGCAGGAAACTGAAGCACTCGGACCCGGTGATCCGTCGCAATTCAAGGGGGGCTTCAGCCATCAGCCGTATCCTCGTGGAGCGCTGCGTGCATCGCAGATCGCTGTTATGTTCCTTTGTCGCGGCTGACGAATCGCGCCGAATCGGCGGATGCGTCGGACGGCGACCGACCCCCATGGCACTTGGTGGGCATTATAGATAGAGGCGCGGATCGGGCAAGAGCGGGGCGAATGCGAGGCCATCGCAGGTTTCATTCGCTTCTTGTGATTTGTGGGACGTCTTGCGGGGGAGGCGTTTTTTGGATGTCTCGCCAAACGGCGAAGCCAGGGTTGGGCCGCCTTGCGGGAGGGGGCGTACGGCGGGGGCGTACGGCGGGGGCGTCCGGCAGGGGCGCGGATGCTAGGGCGACGCGCGATTTGATCCGGGAAGATTAGTGTGTGACGCCTGGGTTTGTGGGCTCGACGGGGATTTCTTCGATTGCCTGCTTGATGAAGAGGGATGTGGTCGGAAGGGTCGGGACGTACTTCTCGCATTCGTCGGGGATGCCGTTGGTGTTGATGTCCTCGCTGTGGCCGGAGGCGATGTCGCAGCCGTCGGGGATTCCGTTTTCGTTGCAGTCCATGCATTCCGGGTTGCCATTGCAGCAGGCGATGTCGCATTCGTCGGGAATCCCGTTTTCGTTGCAGTCGGCTTCGCACTCGTCGGGGGTACCGTTGGCATTGCAGTCGAGACTCTGACAGGAGACGACGATGGTCAGTGTCACTGTGGTGATGCCCGGAGGAGTGAAGTCGTCGGTGGCGGTGAGTTCGAGCTGGTAGCTTCCTGCCTGGTCGCAGGTCGGAGTCCAGTCGAGGACGACATCGGCGACATTACCGGGGGTCTTGATGAACTGGAGGCCGCTAGCTTCGGCGTTGTCGACATCGAGCATGGTGACGGAGGTTGACTGGTCGGGCTCGGGGCTGAGGAATTGAATCTGCAGGTTCAGCGTGTCTCCTCGCGTTGGGTTGATGCGAATCATGCTTTTGGTCGGCATGCCGGAGACGATCGGCGCCAGATTGGAGACTTCGGGTGAGATGTCGATGCAGAAGACCTGGTAATCGAGAAAACTCACGCCGCTATCCATCGCTTCGGGGCCGGAATACTGGGAGCCGGGTTGGTTGAACCGTCCGATGAGGAAGTGGTCGACGCCGTTACCGGCGTTTCCGCCGACGGTGGCGGGCGTACCGCCGAAACCGAGGACTCCGCCGGATGCGCCGCCTGTGGTCCACTGCATGTCGCCGTAGCTGAAGGCGACGTTTTTGCCGAGACCGATGACGGGGTCGGTGCCGTCGGAGATTGCGACCTGAAAGGTGTTTCGCTTGTCGCCGAGCTGATCGTAATAGCCGACGCGATTCCATGTGACGATGAAGACGTTTGATTCGAGCTTGTACCAGACTTCGCCGAGGCCTCCGCGCATGTCCACGTCGGCCCAGAAGGGGGCCAGCATTTTTGGTGATGCGGCGGGGAAGCCGGTGGGCGTGAACAGCCCGGAGGGCGACTGGAAGGTGATGTTGCCGTTGGCGTTGATGTAGACGGATTCGAATTCGACGCCGAAGAAGTTGAACGCGAAGCCGAGTTCGATTTCGTCGGAGGATGTGTCATCGGCGCCCGACGGCGGATCGGCGAGGGTGAATGTTTCGTCGAGGGGGAAGAGCAGCCCCGTGCTCATGGCCGGCATGGCCTGACGGGGCTGAGTTGTCGGAACATCGCATTCGTCGGGGATGCCGTTTTCGTTGCAGTCGTTACTGAAGCCGGAGGAAATGTCGCATTCGTCTGGGATTCCGTTTTCGTTGCAGTCGGAGCTGTCGCCGTCGGCGATGTCGCATTCGTCGGGGATTCCGTTTTCGTTGCAGTCGGAGCTGTCGCCGTCGGCGATGTCGCATTCGTCGGGGATGCCGTTGCTGTTGCAGTCGGAACTTGTGCCGTCGGCCA
>CAYLOE010000026.1:0-56937 GCA_964385225.1 uncultured Planctomycetaceae bacterium | reverse complement strand
GATCGGCATCTTTGTTTTTACTCCCCAACTCCTTCAAAAATGGCTAAACCGTACACAATGAGAAAGGGGACCTGGCCGATATCGGCTCAGATCCCCTTTGGTTATCCATGCGATGCGTCAGCGATGAGCTGCTTACGGCGCCGTGGTAAAGGTAAACACCAACCCCGTGGTAGCGCCTGCCGCGTTTCTCGAGTCAACGCGCCACAGGTAGGTCGTATTCGCCATCAACGCGCCCGGATTGAACGTCGTCGCCGGCTGATTGCCCTGGAAGGCCGGGCTGGCTGTCGTCGCGACAGCAATCTGATCGCCGGGCGGCAGCAGGGCGTTGTCGGCCTGAGAGATGAAGTACACGTCGTAGGACGTGGCCTTGCTGGCCGAAGCCCATGTCAGCAGCGTGCTGGTCACTACGCCGGTCGCGCCGTTGGTCGGATTGGGTCCGCTGACCTGACTCGGCGGGCCGAGCGTGGTGTAGCGCCAGATGTCTCCCTTGCGTACGGGAGCGCCGCCACTGGCGACGGTATCGATTCGCCAGAAGTATTGCGTGCTGGCGGTGATCGCAACGACGGAGGTCGGGTCGAACAGCGTGACGGCCTGTTGCCCGCGATACTCGGGGTCGGCCGTCGTGGCGTTGGACACCGCGGCAAGCGAAGTGCCGAAATACACGTCGTGCATGTCGGCGCCGGCGCCTGCGGTCCATTCCAGAATCGCGTCGAGGGCCACGTCGATTGCCAGGTTGGCCGGGATCGGGCTGGAGGCCTTGCCGAGTTCGGTGGTGAACGTCCAGACATCTCCGGTGGTCTTGGTGATGTTGTCGGCCGCTACGGAGTCGATCCGCCAGAAGAACGTCGTATTGGCGTCGAGGTTGCCCGGCGGGTCGAAGGTGGTTGTGTTTTGATTGCCGCGGAAGATACCGACGGTCAGCGGTGTGGCGCTCGTTACCATGCCGAGATCCGTGCCGAGGTACACATCGTGGCTCGACGCACCGGCGCCGGCTGTCCAGGTGAGATTCGAGGTAACCGACGCGCTGGGCGCGTTGTTGACCGGACTCGGATTGATCGCCTTGCCGGGACCCGTGCGGAAGTTCCAGATGGTGCCCTTGCGGACGCCGCCGGTGCCGACTTCGTCGATCCGCCAGAAATACTGCGTGTTGGCGGACAAGGCCGAGGGGACTCCTGCCGGCGGGTTGAACGTCTCGGTACCCAGAAGCTGGTTGCCCTTGAACTCCACATCATCTTCGCCGGCGTTATTGACGGCGCTCTGATTGGTTCCGAAATACACATTGTGGCTCAGGGCGTTGTTCCCGGCGGTCCATGAAAGAACCACGTCGGGTGCAATCGCCGTCGCGCTGATGGCAGGCATCGGCATCGTCGCAAGATCCGGGAGCGTGCCGGTGCGGAAGCGGAAGATCGGTCCTTCACGCCGTCCGCCGGGGCCGATGGCATCCACGGTCCAGAAGTGCTCGCTGTTCGACGCGAGCGGACTGGCCGGTGTGAACATCGTCGCGCCGGCGCCGAGCGTGGCGACACGCACGGCGTTGCTGCGGTTGAGCACCTGACTCTGAGTCGTGCTGAGATAAACCTGGAAGCTGGTCAACGGCCCGCCGCCTGCGCCGGGGGTCCACTGAAGGGAGACCTCGACGTCCTGGTCCTGCGCCTGGTGAGCCGGAGCGACCAGCATGGCCTGCGCCGGAACGTCCGCCGTGCGGAAGGTCAGGACGAGGCCCATGGTGGTTCCACCGGGGCCGCGCGTATCGATCCGCCAGTAGTAGTCCGTGTCAGCGAGCAGTGTCCCAGGCGTGAAGTTTTTCGTGGTCTGGTTACCGAGGAACTCCGGACTGTTGCGATCGGCGAGTGTCACATCTATCGGGTCAACGCCGAGGTAGACATCAAAGTTCTCGACGCTCGCCGGCGCGGTCCACGTCAAAACGGTGTCGATGTCCACGTCGATGTCCGTATCCGCCGGATTCGGGTTGCCGATCATCGGCGGCGGCGCGCGGGTGGTGAAAGTCCAGACGTCACCCTTCGTGGTTCCGCCGGGGCCGACTTCGTCGATGCGCCAGTAGTAAGTGGTGGATCCGAGCAGTTGGCCTTCTTCCGTGGCATTCTCGTCTTCCGGATCGAAGTTGAGGCCGGACTGGTTGCCCTTGAAGAGGTTATCCGTGTCGCGCGTGGCGTCGGTGACAGCAACCATGTCATCGCCGAAATAGACGTCATGGCTCGTCGCGCCAGTGCCTGCTGTCCATTGCAGAAGCTGATCGACACGGGCATTCATGGAGCCGTTCTGCGGGACCGGGCTCTTGGCTTTCGCCGGAGCCGCCGCTGTCTTGAAGTTCCGCACCGTGCCCTTGGTGATGCCGACGCTGTTTACTTCGTCGATCCGCCAGTAGTAGGTCGTGTCGGGCATCAGGCCGCCGGGATCGTACGACGTGGTGGTCTGGTTGCCCTTGAAGTTCACGACATCGGCGTCGTTGGCGAGTTCGAGCGCGGCTTCATCGGTTCCGAGATAAACGTCATGACTCGTCGCGCGGGCACCCGCGGTCCAGGTCAGCTTGACGTCGACGGCTACGTTTTGCGCGCCATTGGCTGGATTGCCACCGCTGATCTGCGCGGGAAGTTCTGTATCACCGGGTCCCGGAGGCGGATTGCCCGATGGAACGACAGAGACCATTCCGCTGATCTGCTCGGCCATTCCCTGGCTGTCGAAGATGAAGGCGGTGACCTCGTAGGATCCGGTGCTGTTGTAACGATACGTGATCGTGGTTCGATTCGGCGCGCCTTCGACGAAGCCGGTTCCGTCACCGAAGACCCAGTTCACCTTGGCGACCGACGACGGATTCGAGACGGCGCTGTCGATGCTGAAGGCGACGGAGAAGTCGGGCTGGTCAAAAAGCTGAACCGCCGTGATCGATCCGAATGGCAGCAGACTAACGCCACCGGGACAACCGCCCATGTTGGCGGCTGTAATGACCATCAGGAGCAGGCCGGTGGCGACTAGCTTCAGTCCTCGTGACTTATACATCCAATTACCCTCCCGCGGGACGAAAGGCCTGAGACTCTTTCGGTCCGATCGATACGGCTCTTGCTGATAAAAAGCGAACTCGAAGCGCCCTGGCCGAGGCGTTACCAGGCGCGAACAGACGTCGGAATAAAAGGCCGCCCAAGGCCGCATCGTTCGTGAATTGCGAGGTTCCTGGCCCCCCAGTGCCGGTCCTATATCGCGAAACGCCTTTGAACGAACATTTCCGGTCCGTGAAGATGGAAGCTGTCCGCTGTTGGCGCCGCGAAAACGGCAACTCAGTGAAGTCTACGTCGCCCACAAGCGTCAATCAAGTTTTCAGGGAGTTCTGAGCCCCCGAACGGTGTGCTCCGAAAATGTCCAGGTGCTCGCGACCGATCAAGACGCGTCGCTGCGGTCGATACGGCTCTCGGTTCCGTTGAGAAGCCGGGCGATATTCGTACGGTGGCGATAAATCACCAGCGCCGCGAGCGCGATGAGCAGGGCGAGCAACGGATAGTGCCGATTAAGAGGCCAATCGGCGAAATAGGCCATCCCCACAAAACCAACCGGCAGAAAAGCCGCGGCACAGACCGACCCCAACGAGACATAACCGCTGAATTTGACCACCAGAGCCCACAGGACGAACGCCACCAGGCCGGGCAGGGTCAGATAGGGGTATATGCCGAGCAGGACGCCAAGCGACGTAGCGACCCCCTTGCCGCCGCGGAAGCCAAGAAAGACAGAAAAGACATTGCCGAGGACGCAGGCCAGGCCGGTACCTAGCCAGATAAGGTTTCTTGCGAGTGCGTCGGGGTGGCTCGCAGCGGAGACGCCCGAGAGAGTGGTAGCGGCCGTATCGGACGTCAGAAGTCCGGCGGCAATCGTGGCCGCAGCGCCCTTGCTCATGTCGAGGATGAGGACGAGAACGCCCCATTTGCGGCCGAGTACGCGTCCCACGTTGGTGGCGCCGACGTTGCCGCTGCCGTGCCGACGGATGTCGAGACCCTGCATACGCCCGACGAGGAGGCCGAAGGGAATGCTGCCCAGCAGGTAAGCGCCGATCAGCAGAAAGATGAGTTGCCAGGCAGGGATCATCGAAGACTGTTCATTGCTCCGCAGCGATTCGGCATCAGCAAACGGGTCGCGCCGTTGCACCCGTGACCGCTATCCGCTGACAACCGCTCGGCGGGCATCGGCGATTTCCCTGAAGATCATATCGAGTTCATCAACATGGCGGTTCATGCTGACTTTGTCGCGCAGGGCCAACGCGCGCTGGGACATGCGTTTTCGCAGTTCGGGGTCGGACAATTCCTGTATGCGCCGAGCCATCATGCCGACGGCGTCGGGCGATTCGAGGATGAAGCCCTCACGGCCGTCGGCCATGACTTCGGCGGCGCCGTTGAAAGCCGTCGTGATGCAGGGCAGGCCGACGGAAAGGGCTTCGAGCACGACGCGACTGCACGGGTCATAGTAGGTAGGATGAACGAGAACGTCCGCGGCGCTCATAAACGCCGGCGTGCGCTGGGAAGGACCGGTGAAGGTAATGAAACGGCCGAGGCCGAGCGCGTCGATTCGCCGCTGGTAGCCGACGGGATTATCCCGGCCGATGACCAGCAGTCGAAAGGCGTCGAAGCCGGAAACGACAAGTCGCGAGGCCGCTTCAATCATCGGGCCAAGCCCCTTTAGCCGGAAATTGTGGGCGACCATGATCAACAGCAGTGAGGGGTCCGGCACATGGTATTGTCGGCGCAGCTCGTCGCGATGGGCTTCGCGCTGCGGATCGGTCGGCAGGCAAGTCGACACACCGTTGAAGACCACGCGTACACGCGGCGCGCTGACGCCGTAGAGTTGCTCGCATTGGCGGGCGACGTAATTGGAGACGGCAAGGATGGTCGGCCCCTTTTCGCGGAAGACGGCGCGCTCGAGTTCGATGAGCGATCGCTGCTTGACGCTCATGGCCTGCAACGCCTGCTTGAGGAACTGGCGCGGTCGGCTGCTGCGCGTGGCGACGTTGCGTTCAAGTGTTTCGCCTGCCAGACCGCCGCGGGGCTGATAGGTGTCCGCAGTCGGCAGAGGGGAGATGGCGTGAACAATGTCGAAGGACTGATTTTCCAGGAAACGCATGGTGCGGCGGATGAAAGCGCCCATGCGGAGCGGCCGCAGCAGCGCGCCGCCGGGAATTCGATGAACCGTCAGACGATGCGAATGGCTTACGTTTGTTGTGGTGATGACATGAACATCGTGGCCCTTCTCCATGAGGAGGCGCGCCAGCTCCTGCGTGGAGGTCTCCGCGCCACCGCGCCAGGGTTCGAATCGTTCAATGACAATCGCAATCTTCACGCAGGCACACTCAAAGTCGACATACGTCTCGGGGGCCGCCCACCTTCTACGACTACCCACTAACCATCAGCCACTTTTCTTGCATCATGTCGCGCCATCCTTGCCGCTCGGTTTCTGACTCTTCGGGCCAGTTCGCGGAGCCACGGCTTGAATCTCGAAGGCCGACGATCCGTACCGGAGTTGTAATGGTACAGGAAACGCATCCGGTCGGCACGCGTCACCAGCGGAGCGGGGCTGCTGTAATCGAGCGCGGCGAGGTCTTTGACCATCCATCGGTCGTGCAGCAGCGGCTTCTCAATCATCCGCGCCAGATCAATCAGCCGCAGGACGATGCCGCCGTCGGCGTTGCGCGTTAGAAAGACATGCGAAAGATACAGATCGCGGTGAAAGAGCCGATGCGGATGCAAGCGTCGCGCGATGAGGGCGAGCTGCCGGATGATTTCATGCCGATCGCGCGGCGAAGGCGCGACCGACGGGTCTGCCGCCGCACGTGCGGCCAGCTTCTCCAGTGACTCGCCCCGGATTTCCTCCGTGATGAGGAAACTCCGCCGCTCCCACGGCCCGGCCATCTCCTGCCCCCATGCGAGGCAGTGCATCGTGGGAATTCCCAGCAGGGAGAGCCGCTTGATGAAATGTGCCTCGCGCTTGGCACTCGAATCTCGCCGATCCTGCTCCCTCATCCGCCGGAGTTGCTCAGCCAGGGGCGGTTTGCGATATCGCTTGAGATAACAAGTCCGCTCCTTCCCGTCCGCCCCGCGCAGCGTCAGCCGTATGCGATCGCGATACGCCGCCAGCCCCGGCTTGGAGAGACTTTTTCCATCGGAGAAGTTGAAGACGTCGTCAATCCCGTGAATGCCGGCCGCCCCGAGCAATTCTCTTGGCTCCTGAGCAGCGACGATTCCTTCTTCATGAGTGAGAAATGTCTGGCGCGGATTCACGTGGTCATCCGGCAGTCGGGGCTGCGCGAGGGAGGATTCCAGCCAGAGCGCTTCGGCCAGTTTGAGAGGCACCAGATTCTTGTTTGTCTGCCCCGACTTTTGAAGCTCGCGCGTGTATCCGGCACAGAAGATAAGAATTTCTGATTTGTCGATCGGCCTGGGGAGGATGCTGATCTCAAGGTTTGAAATGTCGTCCAGCGCCGTCGCATCGCACGGTGCACCCTCTTCTTCGAGTTCGAGTCCGGTGCGTCCTTCGACTTTCGTCATGCGCTCCACGTCAATCAACGCGAAGCTCCAGGAGGTTCGCCCACCTTTCCGGCAACTCAAGCGTGCGAAGAGATGTTTCACATGGATGTCGGGCCACCGAAAACACGCGATGTGCATCCGTGCAATGAGGCCGCCGAGTTCATGTACCAGTCGCTTCCGAGCGCCCGACGAAAGTGTATCGCGCTGCGATTGACCGCTACACAACCAATCCTCCAGCGTATTCTCCATCGGTACCGCCTCGACCAGCAGAAACGCCTGCGCCGGTACGCCCAGCACGCGGCGCTCTCCGTACGCCACGCGCTTTGCCGCGGGGATGCCGCATTCTGCCAGTTCTCCGAGGATCCGCCATTCGTGACGCGGTTGCGAGATGCCGCGACGAAATCGAAACAGCGGCCAGATCGCATGACGCGGCGGAACCTTGAACACGCGCTTGAGATAAAAACGCCGCGATGCGTCATCAACCACGATCTCCAGCGGCACCGTCTCCCGGTGTGCATGTTTACTCGCGGGCGGACCGGCAGCCGGCGCGCGGAGCATCGCGTCGAAGTCCGCCAGCATGGCGGCCTCCAGCGCCTCCCGATATTCCGGCTCAATCTCAAGCAGCGTGGTCACGCCGGCTCCTCGCGGTCCTTCAGTTCCCGATCCTGCACGATCGACCGGATCATCGCCCGGTGAATCTCGGAGAGTTTCCTCACCCCAAGGTATCGCCGCAACCATCGCACTTGCTCGGTACGCGACAGTCTAACTCGGGCATCCTTGTGAAGACTGGACAAGTCACGCAATCGCCCATGGGCGCGCATGAGTGGGTGAATGCGCCGGCCACCGCGCACGCAGTCGAGGACGAAGACGCGCGGCCGGTCAGTGCCGTCATCGGAGACGAGCAGGTTGCGCCATTGAAGATCGATGTGGTAGAAATGGGCGGCGTGCATGCGCGCCACGATCCCTGCAGTGGCAGTAATCAAGTGGCAACGCAGCGCCGGACGATCATCGCCGTGCAAGTCGACAAAGGAATCCAGCGTGCCGGCATTGAAGATGCCACGCGTCAGAATGAAACCATCCTGCAGGATGCCACCGCGGCGCCGGCTGCCCACGGCGATGACATCGGGAACATCAATGCGGCACTTCTCGCGCAAGCTCGCATAGTTTCTCGCCTCGCGCAGGGGTTTACTTCGGGTCAACCGAAGCGGAAGCGCTTTGTCGGCGTAGCGATACACTTTCAGATAGCAGCGCCCGTCGCGCTGTGTCGCGGGAAGCTCAAGCCGGCGCGTGGTCGTCGTGTTCGATTCGTGAACCAGCTCGCTGTCCTGGCAGCGGACGAAATCTTCGTAGGCGCAAAGGCCGGCGCTGCGGAGGAGGTCGATCATAGCGGGGTCCGGGATGTGCAGAAGGGTTCCCATCCGTGCGGGTTGTGTACCTCTGTGTGCGATGTTCACGGGGCGACAGCGATCTCTTGCAGCGGCTGATCGAAGACACTGCCGCGTTCGAGGCGGATCAGTTCGGCATCGCGGAATCGATCCTGACGCGCCTGCACGCGCCGCAGCCAGGCGCGGTCGTCCGGTGTGAGCCGCTCCGTATTCAGGTATTCGAGCAGGAATCGCATCTGATCAGTCGTGGAACAGAATTCCGGCGCGAGCACGCCCATGGCGGCAATGTCATGCACAATGCTGTCCTGGCGGCGCGGGGCGAAGCGAATTCGCCGGCCGACGGATGCATCGAGAAAATAAAACTCGAACCGTTCGTCGGGTAGCGGCCGGATCAGAACGTTGCGCCAGAAGAGGTCACGGTGAACAAAGCCCTGTTCGTGCATATGGCGAACCTGCCGGGCGAGCGAAGTCAGGATTTCGATCTTGTTCCTGCGCGCGAGCTTCGTGGCGACAGGGTTGGCAAAGGTCTTGATGAAGGTCACCAGTGACATGGCGTCGGGCACGGCTTCGGTTATCAGGAAACAACTGCGGACGAACCCGCAGATGCGACGCTCGCCATACGCGATCGGCCGCACTGCATGAATGCCCAGCCGTCGCATGGCCACAAGTGCCCGGAACTCGCTGAGAGCGCGCGAAGCGCGGAACAGCGTGCCGCGAAGCATCCCGCGAAGTCGCTGACGCCAGCGGGGATAGTGATATCGTTTGATATAGATTGAGCAGGTTGAGTCCGGCAGCTTCAGGGAGATGGTATCCGTGGATCGGCTCCATGCCGCAAGCTGATCGCCCGGACAGTGCAGGACGGCTTGCACATGATCGAGCCCGGAGCGCGAAAGCAGCTCGCTGAAAGGGGCGTCGATATGGATGAAGTCTTTTACAAGCATGGGAACTCTGGTTCGTCGCCAGTGGTCAGCGATCCGTCGTCAGGGGCTCGCGAGTTCTGTTTACTACGGAGACGGTGGACAGCAGTTCCTCCGCCTGCTTCATCACCAGGTCCGGCGACAGGTCCACCATGCACCGATGATGCTTCAATGGACACACGCGCTCCATGCAAGGTTGGCAATCGAGGTCCAGCTTCACGATTCTTTCCCTGGAAAACCGGGTGTCGGTCCACGCCGGATCGCTGGAGCCGAAGACCGTCACCACAGGCACATCGAACGCCGCGGCGAAATGGCGCGGGCCGGTGTCGTTGGTGATCAGCAGGTCGCATCGTCGTATCAGGGCCTTGAGCGGACCGAGCCCGAGCGGCGGGTCCACGAAGATATCCATCGGACAAGTGGCCGCGGCACGAAGTCGGTCGGCAATGTCTCGCTCCTTCGGAGAAAGCGAAGCGACGACGCGAGCGCCGCAGCGATCGGTCAGCATCCTCGCAAGCGCGGCATACTTCTCAGCGGGCCAGCATTTTGCCGAGCCATAATTCGCGCCGGGGTTCAGCGCCACAATCGGCCGGCCGGACTCCGTTGTGCCGAGACGCTGATCGATCGCGGCTTCATCCGCCGGGCTTGTCGATAACACCATTCGGTCCGTCACGTTGCCGCAGCCGACAAAGCGTGCGAGATCGTTGTAGTAATCAAGCGCGGGGACAGGCACATGGTGACGACCATCGCGCTTGGGCGAGATGCGGTCGGTCAGCAGCCAGCCGCGAGCGTCGCGCGCATATCCCACGCGGCGACGAACTCCGGCTGCTCGGACAACGGCAGCCGACCGGAAAGAGTTGGTCATCAGGATGGCCAGATCGAATCGTCGTCTGCGAAGGTCGCGGACGAGTTGCAAGGTACCGCGCGTCGGGCTGCCCGGTCCGGGCCAGAAGACGGCGTCGTCGGCGAGGGAGCATCCGGCCAGGACTTCGGCCACATAGGGCCGCATCAGATGAACGATTTCGGCCTCGGGACAGGCCCTGCGGATGGCGGACAGGGCGGCCGTGGCCATCACCACGTCACCGACCCAGTTGGGGATTGAGATCAGGATGGATCGGGCAGCGAGCACATGAACTCCTCCGCGATGGTGCGGAGGCACAAGTATAGCGTCAATCGACTTTTGCGCGAACGTGTACGATTTATCCGCAGCCGAGGCGGCGGGTCGGCGTTCTGGACAAACTTGGGGAATCCGCCTAGATTGTCCGGTTTGGCGGCGCTGCATGGGGCCGGGTTGCGTACCGCTCGCTGGTATGTGGTCGTCTTCGGCCAGAATTTGTTTGGCGCCGCTTGGCGGAAGTCGGTTTTACGGGCGTCAGTACGGGTCGCCCTTGTTGCAGGAGATGGACTGTCATGGGATTGATGTCAGGCAAGCGGGGCGTTGTGCTTGGGGTGGCGAACGATCACAGTCTCGCCTGGTACATTGCCTCCTATCTGCATGGGGAAGGGGCGGAGATGGCGTTTAACCATCTTCCCGGCGAGAAGATGGAGCGCCGCGTCCGCAAGCTGACGGATCCGATCGGCGCAAAAATCGTACTGCCCTGTGATCTCGGTGACGACGCACAAATCGAGTCCTTCTTCAACAAGGTGCGCGACCAGTACGACCAGATCGACTTCATCGTCCATGCCGTGGCCTTTGCCAATCGCGATGCGTTGACCAACCGCTTCTGGGAGACGCGCCGCGAAGACTTCAAGCAGGCGATGGACATCTCCTGCTACTCGCTCATTGCCGCCTGTCAGAAGGCCTTTCATATGCTTCGCGAAGGCGGCTCGGTGTTGACGCTTAGTTATCTCGGCGCGGCCAAGTTCGTGCCCGGCTACAACGTGATGGGCGTCTGCAAGGCAGCCCTGGAGAGCACGGTACGCTATCTATCGGCGGACTTGGGCGACCTGCGGCGCGTGCGGGTCAACGCGATCAGCGCGGGGCCATGTCGAACGCTCAGCTCGGCCGGCATCGGCGGCTTCGACAAGATTCTGGAGCACTACCCGACAAAGAGCCCCCTGCGGCGCAACATTGAATCCGAAGAAGTCGGCAAGGCGGGGCTGTATCTCGTCAGCGACCTCTCAAGCGGCGTGACCGGTGAGATTCACTACGTCGACGCCGGCTACAATATCGTCGGCTGGTGAGTTCTGCTCTCGACGGCTCACTGCAGAATCGCCGCGAGGCGGTTGCGCAAGCAACTTCAACGCAACGTTGCAATTCACTCCCGAGTGTTTCCATAAACCTGATCGGCTTATTCACGTTTCGCTGTCATTTTCCGTGACCACGCGGTAGAGGTCCTCCGCGCTGGGGGCGGCCAGGAGCTGGTTGAGGATCGCGCCGTTGGTGACGAGGCGGCTGAGCTTGGCGAGGGCCTGGATGTGCGTCGTGGTTGCGTGGATGGGGCTGGCAAGCAGCGCGATCAGTGTGACGGGCTGGCCGTCGATGGCGGCGAAGTCGATCGGCTCACTGCATCGGCCGAGTGCGATGACCAGTTGGTTCACCGCGTCGCACTTGGCATGGGGGATGGCGAAGCCGCGTCCGATGCCGGTGGATCGCTGGGCCTCCCGGTCGAGTACCGCCTGAAGCAGTCGATCTCGGGATGAGACCATGCCCTGCGAGGCGAGCATGTCCACCATCTCGGTGATGGCCGCGGTCTTGTCCTGCGCGGCAAGCGGCACCTTGACGAGGGTGAGCGGCAGATGATCCGTCAGTTTCATACGCGGCGAGTCCTCCGGCAACGCAAGACCGCGATGCTACCACGAGCCATCCGATTTCACAATCGAATACGTCGGGGAAAAGGGCGTTGATCGCGTCCTTGCCGCGCGCAGCGAAGTCACCGGTAATCGCCATGCGGCCGCTCAGGTGTTGGTCATGGATTCAGGATTTTGTCGACGAAGGGCTGAATGTCGGCGCCGTCCGGACCATTTAAATCGTCCATGTCCGCGGCACAGACCTTGCGCGGTTCCGTTTCCAGGCCGATCAGCACGTTCACAAAGTCCGGAATGTCATCGATCGTGACGAGCCGGTTTCCGTCCACGTCTCCCTTGAGCTCAATACCGTACAGGGAGGGGTAGCCGACGCGTGCCATGGCCACCGGCTCGCTCTTGCCGTTGGACACCCACAGATTGTAAGCGATCTGCCCGCGGTTGTTCGGATTGCCGGGGAAGGGATTGTTGTCTCGAAGGAACTCGATGTATTCCTTGGTCGTCGCCTGGTAATAGAGCGTCACCCGAGCGCCGACGGCGTACGGCGGAATCTCGAAGAAACTGTCGTCCCAGTGCTGACCGTCCGCGTAGGCGTAATCGACCGGGCCGGCCTGCACCGCCGCGAACTTGAGATTGGTAAAGCCGCGCGGCGGGATGCGGTTGTCCTTGAAGATCTTGTTCGTCAGGACGAAGTGCATCGCCGGTCCGGGCGTGCGGCCGAGCAGGTTGGCCAGCGTTTCGTCGATGCCGCCCTTCATCTCGTAGACCTTCGTGGTCGCAACTTCCAGATCGGCCGTGTCGAAGTCGTACTCCCCGCGCACCGCGAAGGGGGTCGTGTAGTTTGTGCAGTCGAAGAATTCGACCGTGAGCCACATTCGTCGGCCTTCGGGGTAGCCGCTGGGCAGTTTGTGGCCGGTCTGGTTGACGACACGCACCTTTAATTGGTCGATTCCGGGGCTCTGCGAATCGTCCATCTCGAGGATCAGATCGGCGGCGCGCTGGAGCATGTCGATGTTTCGGGCCTTGTTGGCTGCCATGGCGTTGACCTTTGCGGTGGTCAATTCGCCGGTGCCGCCTGGGCCGTATTGCTCGGCGATGGCGTCAAGCTGCCACGTCGAAGCGCCGGAGAGGAAGTGACGCGGCAGGTCGTCGCGCGGCTCCGGGACAAAGCGGCAACCATGGCCCGTATCTGTCGGCATGTGGCAATCCTGGCACTGCGAGACGTAATTCTGTCCCGGTCCGCCGAAGCGTCCTTCGAGATTGACGCCCATGCCGACGGCGAAGTCGCTCTTGAGCCATTCGCTGTACGTTCGCTCGATCGGCACCATGTCGTACTTGTTGCCGGTGGGGTGCGCTGTCGCGTGCGGATTGGGAATGAAAGCCGTGCCGCTCATGTCATACTTGAAGTGCGGCAGACTCACATCATGGCAGGTCGCGCACATCTGTGAGCGCGTGTGAAACGGAGAGTGAAGCGCTTCGTGATAAAGCTCACAATCCGCTTCATTCCCCTGCGCCGGCTCGCCGATCGGAGGCAACGGAAAGGGTCCGCGACGGCGATCCAGCGGGTCCACAACGTAGCTGCCGTTTCCGCCGTGGCCGGACATGCTCGGCATGCCGCGATCCATCTGCGGCGGTGGCGCATTGCCGGCAAGCGCGGCTAGGATGTCGGCATCCACCGTCGGTGCGTCGGAATATTCGTTGAACGGATCCACAAGCCGATGGCAGAAGCTGCAGTTGATGCCGTCGCGATCGCCCGCGTTGATGAGCGCGCCGTTGGTCGGCGTGGAGCGACCCTCGAGCCATGCCCGCGGAACGTGGCAGCGGATGCAGAGATCTCCCGAGCCCGGCGCGTCGGCCTCTGCGATGTCCAGACAGGCGTAGAAGACCGGGTCGCGTGCGGCTTGCGCCATGAGACTGCCGTTCCAGTCGTCCGTGATCGGAACCGTCGCGCCGACGCCGACCACCGTGCCGCTGTGGCAGGTGGAGCAATTGCTGGAGTTCAGCAAGGCGTTCGTCAGGCCGCCGGGCTGCGTGCCATGGAGAAAAAAGTTCTGGATGTTGGTATTCATGGGCACTTGGCCCATGAGGGTCGTCGTTATCGATCCATAGACGATGACCGAGAGAGCGAAAACATAATGCGCTCGCATAGGGACTCCCACTTCAACAGATGTACAATCTCGGTGCTCGCCGAAAGCGGGCAGATAGGAAGGGAGAACCCCCCCGAGTGATGGCCGATCGGCTGCCCCTCACCCCAATCTGACCCTCGCTTATGATAAGCGCCGGACTGCGGCTCGATCAAGTGCATCGAGCCCAAAATACCTGCTCGACGCGGCATCCGTTTGTTATTATCGGTGGCCGTTTGAGCGACCGTTGGGGCGACTTTCACCAGCGCAGTCGCAAATCGTCCACCGGACGCCGCGTCGACGTCCACGTCGGGCAGGATCGTTCATCGGCCGTTTGCGGCGGAAGTTTCGCACAGCTTTGATCTTTTCACGATATCTCAGGAGCGATCATCATGACGAGTACGACAACGACGAAACCCGCCGGGCCGAGAATCATCCACGCCCCGCGCGGCAATGTGCTTTCCTGCAAGGGCTGGCATCAGGAAGCCGCCCTGCGGATGCTGCACAACAACCTCGACCCGGACGTCGCCGAGGAGCCGGACAAACTCATCGTCTACGGCGGCACGGGCAAGGCGGCGCGGTCGTGGCCGGATTTTGATCGGATCGTCGCCGCGCTGCGCAAGCTGGAAAACGACGAGACGCTTCTCGTCCAGAGCGGCCGGGCTGTCGGCATCATCCGGACGCACGAGGCCGCGCCGCGCGTGCTCATTTCCAACGCCATGCTCGTGCCGAAGTGGGCGACGTGGGAGGAGTTTCGCCGACTGGAGGCGATGGGCCTGACCATGTACGGCCAGATGACGGCGGGGAGCTGGATTTACATCGGTACGCAGGGCATCCTGCAGGGAACCTACGAGACCTTCGGCGCCTGTGCACGGCGGCACTTCGGCGGCACGCTCAAGGGCCGTCTGGTCGTCACCGGCGGCCTCGGCGGCATGGGCGGCGCGCAGCCGTTGGCGGCGACGTTTAATGAGGCCGTGTGTCTCGTCGCCGAGGTCGATCCGAATCGGATCGAGCGGCGACTGACGACGCGCTACCTCGACAAGATGACGACCCGCCTCGACGAGGCCATCGACTGGGCGCTCGACGCGAAGAGCAAAAGGCAGGCCGTTTCGATCGGCGTCGTGGCGAATGCCCCCGATCTGCTTGCCGAACTGATCCGCCGCAACGTGACGCCAGACATTTTGACCGATCAGACGTCGGCGCACGATCCAGTCGGCGGCTATGTGCCAAACGACATGTCGTACGAGGCGGCGCTGCGGCTTCGCGAGGAAGACCCGGAGCGCTATCGCCGCGAGTCCCTGCGAACGATGGCCGAGCACGTCGCGGGCATGCTGGAATTGCAGCGTCGCGGAGCAGTCACCTTCGACTACGGCAACAACATCCGCGCCTTCGCCAAACAGGCAGCCGACGAAGGACTCGCTACGTGGCAAAAGGGTGCATCTACCGAAGCTGGTAATTCCGCATTCCGCAATCCGCATTCCGCGTTTGACCCCTTCAGAATTCCCGGCTTCGTGCCCGAATACATCCGCCCGCTCTTCTGCGAGGGCTCCGGGCCATTTCGCTGGTGCGCATTGTCGGGTGATCCCGCGGACATCGCGGCGACGGACCGTGTCATCCTCGAACTCTTCCCCGACAATGAGCACCTCGCCCGATGGATCAAGCTCGCCGGTGAGAAGGTCGCGTATCAGGGGTTGCCTGCACGAATCTGCTGGCTGTCATACGGCGAGCGTGCGAAGGCCGGTCTTGCGTTCAACAAGCTCGTTCGCGAGGGCAAAGTGAAGGCCCCGATCGTCATCGGCCGCGACCATCTCGACTGCGGCAGCGTCGCGAGCCCGAACCGGGAGACGGAAGGCATGAAGGACGGCAGCGACGCCATCGCCGACTGGCCGATCCTGAACGCGCTGGCGAATACCGCGTGTGGGGCTTCGTGGGTCAGCGTCCACCACGGCGGCGGCGTGGGCATCGGGTATTCCATTCACGCCGGCATGGTCTGCGTCGCCGACGGCACCGACCTGGCAGACCAGCGGCTCCAGCGCGTCCTCACCGCCGACCCGGCGATGGGCATCTTCCGGCATATCGATGCGGGATATGAGGAGGCGAATGCCATCGCAAAGCAGCGGGGCGTTCTGTTGCCTCGTTGAAGCGCTATTTCCGGGCGCCGTGAGCTTGCCCGATCTGATAGTTCCTTCGAAGCAATCTGCTGAAATGCTCAGAGGCCGAAGCAGAAGCAGCAGAATAATGGCCCATCGCGTCCCTCTCCCGTTGGAAAACGGCTGCGACGGCTAACTTCCTGCAGGGTCAGATAGATGCAGAAAGCACCTGCGCCGGATCGCAAACGCGATGGGCCGCAGGTTAGATGTCCCGGCTTCCGTCATTCCTTGCGTAAAACCAGATCGCAGACACATTCTTGTCCCCCGACTTCGCCGGGCTCAAGCTTTGCGATCACAAATCCCGCATTCTCAAAGCTCCGCCAGTTCTGTGGGGTCATGCGCGGGTCGCCTTCAAACATCAGCTCCGTGACCAGCTTCTTATACCCCGCGGCGGAGACCTCGTAATGCACGTGTGCCGGCGGTCCTTCGTTGGGATAATGGGCAGGCCTAATCGTGTCATAGCGGTAGCGCCCCTCGGCATCGGTGCGAAGGTAGGCGAACAAGCGTGGGTTCAGACTGTCGCCCATGCTGCCGACGTTGCCGCCGCTGGAGGAGTAGCTTCCCTGCGCGTTCGTGTGAAAGACGTACACGAGCGCCCCCCGGACCGGCTTGCCTTCCTCGTCGCGGATCGTACCGGAGACCGCAAGCCGTCCGCCGGGCTCGTCCGGCGTCACCAGGGTCGCAGTCGATCCACGAGCTGACTGTCGGATCAACTCGCGGAATCGCGGATTCTCATGCAGCGGAAAATACGCGGGATCGCTGATCAGCGCGTTGCCGGTGCGCGTGCCTGCGCGAAGCTGCACGTCGAGATCTGACAGCACGGCCTCCGGGTCACTCGCGATTTGCTCATGCAATCGTTGCATGTGGCTCTTGCCATCTACGTCCGGCCAATAGTCGTATTCCATGTAGCGTGCGGTGCGTGCCGCGACGTCCGGCCCGGTCAGCCGGGCCAGCGCGTGCAGCGCCCCGTCGATGCCCGCGGAGACACCGGCCGCGGTGATGATGTCGCCGCTGTCCACATAGCGTCGATTCGTGTGTACCCGGGCACGCGGAGCTTCGCGGCGCAGATTGTCGATCGCGCCGTGCCAGGTGGTGGCATCGATTTCGTCAAGCAGACCGGCCTTCGCCAGTACGAAAGCGCCGGTGCATACGGATAGAATCATGTCGGTTTGGGTGGAGGTTCGTTTAACCCACTCGACGAGTTTTTCATTCTGCACAACCGTGCGCGAGTTTCCGCCGGGGATGACCACCACATGCGGCGGCGGGCAGTTGTCGATCGTGTAATTCGGCGTGACCTTCAGAAAGCCCTGGCTGGTGATGGGCTCCGGTGACACGGCGACCGTGAACACATTGAACGCGCCGGTATCTCCCGCGCGAGCGGCAGCAAAGACCTCCGCCGGACCGGTGAAGTCCAGCACCTCAACGCCATCCCAGATCAGGATGGCCACGTTGCGGGGATGTTCCATTTCTACAAGATTCCTCGTACAGGTCGGGCAGCGGCCGGGCTCCTCGAAGACACGATCATGACAGTTTACCGGGCACGGCGGGCAGACGTAGCGCTTGTCGCTAATCGTGTCGCTCTTCGACTGCGGCACATGCTGGATCAATTCGTGAACGTTGCCGAAGGGATCGCTGAACGCGGCACACAGCACCGGTCCTTTGCGAAGCGGCTCCGAATCAATGAACGTGAGCCCCTTCTCGCGCAGGTGTTTCATCGCCTTGCTGATGTCTCTGACTTCGAGGGCCAGTCCGGTCCAGCCGGTCTTGCCGTATTGGTACTGCGACGGCTTCGACGCTTTTTCCTCGCTCAGGATAAAGAATGCGCAGCCGCGCTGGGTGAACGGCACGACCGGCGGATAGAACTTCTCCGTCATGACCTCGAAGCCGAGTAAGTCGCCGTAGAACTTACGCCCGCGATTCATGTCCGTGACGGCAATGCCTACGTCATAGACATGCGGCTCATCCAGCTGCGCCGTTTCGTGGCTTAGCTGCTTCATATTGTGGCGATTGCCCGATGGATCGTGGAAACTGACGTAGCGCCCCACGGCGCTCTTCGACTCGCCGAGAAGGTCTACGCCGGACTTCTTTGCCTTGCTTACCCATGCATCGAGGTCGGTGATCTTGAAATTGACACGGACATGACACTGGCCTTCGCCTATTTCAATAGGCACTTCGGTACGCGTCAGGACAATCGACGTCCCGTGATTATCGAGGACGAGGTAACCCTCCGCGCGGCCGTCATGCGTCATGCGGCAGCCCAGTTGCGTAGAGTAGAAAGCGAGACTTTGCTCCAGGTTCGTCACGGCCACCCGGATCGCCGCGACCATCGGCAGGTCGGGCTCGTTCTCCGCTGCAACGGCCGCCGACGGCATCCAGCACGCACACGCGCAGCACGCCCCCACGATCCACTTTTGCTTGTTCATGGAATGGTCCTCCGGCTCGGTAGGGCCCGCGGTACCGCGAAATCGTCCATTCGAGATGGAGTCATACCCAACGGGTTCGAATTCGCGCGGCCCATCATCCTGGATAACGAAGCCGCGGGCCGGACTCAACGCGGGACCGATGGGTTGTAAAAAATCGTCGGCGAGACCCACACTTGGAATTGTCGGTGCCGCCGGAACGTACGCGGACAGGGCACGATGCGTCAGTCGAGGGTATCACTGCGGGCGGTTGCGGCCTCGGCTTGCTGCGGTTTCACCCAGTCGATGTAGCCGATCATCATTTCTTCCCAGGTTTGCTCGCCCCATTTAACGGGCTTGGTCGGGTCCGGGTTGGCGTAGTTCTTCTCGGAGTTGTCATAGACCGCCACGCATTCAATCTTCGCCCCCTTCGGGACGAGGATCGGCTTCTTGAGGATGTAGGACTCCTGCCAGTTGAAGTCGTATCGGGAGACGGAGAGAAGCGTCTTCACGGAGCCGTCCGGCTGGTGCAGCAGATACTTCCACGATTTGCCGCGGGTGTGCATGTGCGGAAAGAAGGTGAGAATCTCGATGTCTTCCCTCGGCGTGAATTCAGAGCGGATCTCGTAATCCTCGGCGCCGGCCGGTATCTCGAAGTTCAAGTTGTAGATACCGCGTGTGGCCACTTCACGATCCACTTCTTCTTTGGCAAACTTCAAGCCGATGCTGGAGCGATCGCGCTGGGCCTTGCCGTTGGTTGTGTAGTGCATCTGAAGCACAATCGTCGCGCCGGCCGGCAGACGCTTGGCGCACCCTTTGGGAAAGATCGATGGCGTATCGCCGGGCACCGTTGCGCACAGAAATCCGTCTTCAAGCCCCAGTTGATTCGACGGCCCACGGTTCGACTTGGGGTCGACAATGAAGGCAAGAATATGGTGAACCACCTCAGGCGCGCCGGGATGGGCTTCCATCGCGACGATCCACTTGTCTTCCTTGAAGTCCGTCGGAATTTCGAAGTACTTGTATTCCACCGTGCCCTCCTTCGGCACGAGGAACGATTCCTTCATCTGATAGACTTTGTCGGGCTTGCCGATACGCCATTGCTTGGGCCACTTCTGGGGCTTCGGTTCTTTCGCGGGGTTGCCGCGCGGCATGCCGCTGTCCAGCCAGGCCAGCAGGGTTTCCCGATCCTTCTTCGAGAGCTTTCGCTCGTTGATGAAGTGGCCGTCAAAGGCCTCGTCGGCATTCCACGGCGGCATGCGATTCTCGCGCACGACAAAGTCGATCATCGCCGCCCAGCCCGTGACGTGTTCGTAATCCGTCAATGGAAACGGCCCCACCTGTCCGGGTCGATGACACGATACGCAATTGTTCTGCATGATCTTCGCAACGTGCGAGGCATACGTAAACTTCGTCTTGCCGGAAGTCGCCTTGCGCTTCTTGTCCGAGCGCGTGATGAGGCAGCCCGGCGCGGCGGTGCGGGTGACCTGCGGTTCCTGCCCTTTCAAGACGGCGTCGAGTGCCTTTTGCAGGTACTTCACCTTCGGCTTGTCACGTTTTTCGCCCAGCGCATATTGGTCGTCGATCATGCCGCGGTATCGAATGGTTTTCGTTGAGTCAATGACAAAGACTTCCGTCGAAGTCTTTGCGTCGAGTTGTTTGGTCAGGTCCTGATTCTTGTCGTGCAGGATGGGAAACTCAACGCCGCGGTCTTTCGCCTCTCGCGCGATGGCTTTGAGCGAGTCCTGCGGGTTGGCGTTGATCGCTACAAAGTGCACGCCCTTGGCTGCATACTGCTCCTGCAAGCTCGCCAGACGCGGCATGTAGCGTTCACTGATCGGGCAACCGATGCCTGTGTAGGCAATGACGAGCACCTTGCCCTTGTGATAGTCGAGCAAGCGGGCTTCCTTGCCGTTCATGTCGCGGAGTTTCGCATTCTTCAGCTTCTCGCCGATGCGATCCTCCGGCGAGCCCAAGACGGGGAGTGCTGCAAGAACAGAAAGAAAGAATGCCGCGATGACTGCGGACACAGGACGCGTAGCGTAATGTCGAACCATCGCACCCTTCTCCCATTGCGGCGCTTGACGAGTCTCACGATGGACTCGTCCGTCGCTCGACTCGGACTTGCCGCAGGTTGCGTGCCTTTACAGTCTGCATTGTAACCGACATCCCTGAATACGAGACAAGGCCTCAGGCCTCACCCGGCGAGGACGCATTTCGCAGGCCGATCTGCCCGCGCAGCTCCGACAGTTGGGTACGAAGCTCGGCCACCTCGGCGGCCAGGGCCTCGATTCGGGCTGCCATATCCCCCGGTTCCGTGGTTTTTACTGGCGATGGGTTTATTCGCGTCGAGTACGTGGACTGGGATACGGCGGAGGCCTCCACCGGTCCGCAGAGCAGGTGGGCCCATCGCGTGGCGCCCTGGCCGGGCTGTCGCGGCAGCTCGACCACCATCGGCTGTTCGCCGCTTTGCAGTTCGGTCATCAGCTCGGTCACATACGCCACGTCGCCAATCGGGGTCATTCGAGAGGCGCGAGTGCGAAGTTCGCCGAGCGTCTGCGGGCCGCGAAGCAGCAGCTCGGCCATAATGGCCCGTTGAGCTGCATTCCAGCCGAATCGCTTCTCCACTTCGTGACGAAAGCGATTGGCGCGCGCGCCGCGCTGTGTATCACCGAGACTCACGAGCTGCCATCGCTGCAATTCGTGCATCGAGGCAGCGATCTGCCCCTCCGCCAGATTCATGACGGGATCGCGATTGGTCTTCTGATTGCAGCCGAGCGTGGCGGCGTTCAGCGTGAGCGGATAGGTCTCGGCCTGGGTCATCGACTTCTCGATGAGAACGCCGAGAACTCTCGCTTCAATGGGACTCAGTTGAATGGCCATGGCCGGGTCACTCCATTGCTCGGTGACGAAGTTGTAAAGTCCAGCAGGTGCGGCAAGCCGCGTAACGAACGGCGTTGCACGGCAACAGATTGCACATGCCGACGATCCTCCGAAGGCAACAGGTCAAATACTAACAAATCGCAGGGCGACAATCGCTGTCGAGAACGGCCAAATTCCTGCAATAGAATACGGGGTATGGTAACATGAGCACATGGATCGGGAACGATCGGCCGCCGAGATCTTACCTCAGTTCGCGGCAGTCCCGGCGGTTTGAAATGTGTAACACACAACGAGGGAGGGTGTCGGCCATGTGCCCAAACAGGCGAATTTCACTGACGATCGGTGGACTGGCCCTGATTCTTTCCGCGAACGACGCGATCGCGAATCGAAGCGGCCCGCCGGCCTTTCGAAACGGCAGCACCGCGAGCAACGGAATTACCTGCGCGGCCTGCCACAGCAACAGTCTCGGCCACCTGACCGGCAGCGTGCAGATACTGAATGCACCGACGGAGTACAACCTCAATCGACTCTACAACATCACGGTTCGCGTGACGGATACCGTCCAGGCCGGCGCCGGTTTTGAAATCAGCGCGGAAAGTCCGACCGGCGTTTTTCGAGGCACGATGATCATCTCCGACGCGGTCAATACGCGCCATCCCGCGGGTGGCAGCGGCACGAACTTCATCACGCATACTTTGACCGGAGTGAATAACGCCGTCGCGAACTGGGCCGCGATGGGCAATGCCGCGACGTACATCCTCCAGTGGCGAGCGCCGAGTTCAGATCAGGGGCAGGTGAACTTCTGGGCGGCGGGCAACGCCATCAACAACAATCTGGCCAATTCCGGCGACCGCGTCTATCTCACAAACGTAAGCGTTCAGCCGGCCGCGTGTGACAAGGCAGATGTCACCAACGACACCATGAAGGACGGTCTTGATGTGGCCTTCTTCCTGGCGGCGTTTCTCGATCCCGATTCCGCCTCACCGCAGGAGTACTGCGCATCCGACATGAACGACGACGGCGTCATCGACCTGGTCGACGTGCCGCTTTTCGTGGACGAATTGCTCGGACCCTAGCAGCCCAAGGTCGAAGTTGCGGCCGGCGTCCCCGCCGGACGAGGTCGACCAACAAGGTCGCTCGGGCAGAATCGCTGCTTATCGTGACGGATTGATTGGGTTCCGCGTTGCCCCTGACCTGCTATCCGGCGAACGCGTTCGTGAGCATTCGCGTATCGCAGCGGGACGGACGATCAACTCGATATGGCGCTAAACTACTGATTTCAATAGACTTGTATCATCGTGCGATGAGCGTGCTTACACCTGCCTAATTTTTCGCTCTTTTTGGCAATCCCAACGATATGGCGACGTTCTGCATGGCGGGGGGGTTCGAGCGCTGGCTGGGTGGTCGGCCCGATTGCCAAACGTCTCGCCCCCCTTGCTATTTCTGCCGATTCACTGGAATTGAGGCGACGGCAGTTGGAACTACAATTTAAGGTTTCTCCCGGATCCGACGCATCGATTCTCCAGGGAACATCTTCGGACAGGTAAGCCCATGATAACGACACCGCTGGCAACACTTCTCTCATTCTCACTCCTCGTGTTCACCGGACAGGCCGCCGACACCTCAACGCCCACTGCCACGGAGCAGGTACAAAATGCTGAGCGGCCGGGTCGCGAATTGCGTCGAGGAGATTGGCGCGAGCGGCGCGAACGTGCCCGATCGGCAAGCCCTGAAGAGCGAGCCCAGATGCGTCTTGAAGGCATGGTCCGCATGACCTCGCGATTGTATGAGCTCGATGATGCCCAGACCGATCGAGTGCGCGAAGAGATACTCCGCATGCAGACCGAACGCGAATTGGCGATGGGCGCCGATGCCGTTGAATACCAGAACCTGCGCGAGCAGATGGCGGAATTCTGGTCGCGTCAGGATCAGGGCGCCGAAACCGACGAAGCACGGGCCGACGAGAATCGCCGTGAGCGTTGGCGCGGCCTGCGGGATGATCCGGAATTTCAGAAGATTCGCGAGGGCCTTCGATCCATCGAAGAGAAGTATCCGTTCGATTTCGAGGCCGCAGCGCGGCGCGTAGAGGCCATCCTGCCCGCCGAACAGGCCGCGAGAGGTCGCGAACGTCGCGAGGAACGGTTGGCCAACTGGCGCGATCGACGTGAGCGACGCGAGGGTGAAAACAATGGCGAAGAACGTCGGCGCGGCGAGCGACGCATGGAGCGACGCAGAGGCCAGACAGCCGCATCAGGTGATGCCGTGACTGCACCCGATGCGGCCCAGCAGTCGATTACCCCGCAAGTCCTCCGGCAGCCCGTCGCTCCGGTGCAGCCGCCTCCCGCGGCGCCGCGCCCGTTGCACCCGTGGGAGACGCATGTTCGCCAATTTATCGCACAGCACGAATTAACCGAGGCACAGACCACTTCTGCGATGGCCATCCTGCGCGACGTGCAGAATCGGGCCGCGCAGATCGAATCCGCCCAATCGGATCACCGCGCCGAAGCCGCGAAAATCCCCGACCCCACCGCGCGACAAAAACGCATGGTCGAATTGAATGCCCCCGTCGATCAGCTCTTCATTGAACTCAAACAACGCCTCGACGGTCTCCTCACAGCCGCCCAGCGCCAGAAAGTCGGCAAGTAGGGCTCGGCCCTTTAGGGCTTCGTCTGGCCACGTTGCGCACAGGTGACGCACAAGTCCGTCGATGGGTAGATTTCCAGCCGAATCAGGGGAATGTCTCGGCCGCAGGATGCGCAAGTTCCGTATTCGCCGCCGGCGATGCGTTCGAGCGCCACGCGGATCTGCTCCAGTTCCGCAGCCATCTGCCGGTTGGCGCCCTGGGAGATGGCCTGCGATTGCATCGCATCCATTCGGGACAATCGACCGACGCGAGTCTGATCGAGTTCCATTCCCTTTGCGGATTCCTGTGACGCGGCCAACGTCTTGGTCAGTGTCGCCCGCTCCTCCTCAAGCTGTGCCTTGAATTGTGCAAGTTGCTCGTTCGTCATGCCGCGGAGCCCTCGGAGTTAGCAGTTCTTTGGAAGAATCGCCGCTCGGTACGAAAATGATACCGTAATGGTTGCAACCGACTGCTATTCACACAGGGGAATTACATCCGGCACGGGGAAAATGATCAAACAGCCCATTGAATTCAGAAACAGCGATCTCAGGCGTCGCTTTCTCACGATTCTGCCGGTCCGGTGAACCCGCTTCGAGACGTCGGAATGGGTCTCGCGATCGTGCAGGAGGCAATATTTGGCCTACGCCCGGGGAGTTTGGCGACTCGACAAGTATGCTCCGTTGTGTCATAATGGGGGTTTTCCTTGTGGTCTTCTGGGACGGAAACCGAATGGCATACGAAGTACTGGAATCCCTCGCAAAATCCAATCGTTGGGCCGACCTTGAGCAGAAGTGGCTGGCCCGGCTTGAACTGCCGGACAACGACGAAGAATCCCTCCTTGCGGTCATCGACATCGTCGTCAAAGCCGGGCAGGAGAAGCTCGCCGATACACTCGGCTGGGCCTGGTTGTCGCAGCTCAAGGAGAAACGCTCGCCGCAGGAGGTGTTGGAGATCGGCCGGCATCTGCTCGTCCATCTGACCGACGGCAACGAGCTGCGCGAAGAAATCCTCTCGCTCCTCCGACAGACGCACAGCGACCGCGAAGACCTTGAGCAATGGGTGGATCGTTCCGGTCTCAAGGCGGGCAAGTCCGTCCGACGCGCCTTGCGCTATCTCGACGTGGGTCTCGATCTGGCCGTCGGTCGCTTCCTCATTCATCGCACCGAAGAACATGCCGCGGAAATTGTCGCGCTCGATGCGGATGCCGACGAAGTGCAGATCAAGACCGTCCGTCGCACGCAGACGCTCGACCTCGCCGCGGTCATCGAAGACTACGACGTCGCCGATGAAAACGACTTTCGCGTCCTTGTTCAGCTCAAGCCCGATCGCATCAGCGAATTGCTCGACCGAGACCCCGCCGCCCTCATTGTCGGCATCCTTCGCGGCCACGGCAAAAAGATGAACCGCGACGCCCTCAAGCTGATTCTCGTGCCGCAGTTCCTCGCCGCCGAGTCCTGGTCGGACTGGTGGACGAAGTTTCGTAACGCCGTCAAGAAATCACCGAACCTCCGAATCGAAGGCCGCTCGCCGATGTTTGTCATCTACGACGAAGTCGGTCGTACGCCCGAAGAGGAGATGATGGCAGATTTTGAAAAGGCCCAGTCGCCGCGCGAGTGGCTGGAACTTATCGAGAACTACTTGCGACATTGCAAGGAGCACAAACGGACGATTGACGCATCAACGATCGATCGCCTTCAGAAGGCCCTGATCGAACGGATCGATCGCTTCAAACGGCATAAGGAGCCGTCCCAGGCTTTTGCCACGGCCCTGGTGATCGAGCGGCTGCTTACCGAGGGCTTGAGTGTCTCCGCTGATGCCCAGCGCGTCGCCTTGCAGACGTTGCGAGACGCGCCGTCCGCGGCGGCCCTTGTCGCCACGATTACGGATGCCCGGCTGTGGCCCCTGGCGATTGCCGCCGTGGAACAGGCCCTGCCGGAGAAGTGGCCCGCGGAGCTCGCCGAGCTGCTCCTTCATGCTCCGCCGGGTCAATGCGACGTATTGGCAAAGAAAGTGGAGCAGGCCGGGCAGGGAGATCTCCTGCAAGGCGTTGCGGACCGCGCACTGGCCGAGCCGGGGCGCTATACCGATGCGATGATGTGGCTCTGGAAAGGTCCGGCGATCAAAACGCCGCTGAAGTTGCCGCCCCTGCCGGAATTTCTGACGCTCGTTCTGGGTCTTGTCGGCCCGGCGCGGATGTCCGAGGGCAAAGCCGTGGGACAGACGGTGAACGAGCTGCGAGCCAAGGTTCGCTCGGGGCTTTCCGCGAAGGACTACGACCAGTTTCGCAAGTGCATCACCGATCTGAGCGACGCCATGGGGATGGCCGTTCGCCGACTCGTGGATCGCGCCGAAGGGCTAGGCCCCTCCGTGCAGGACGACCTGTCGAATATCGTCCGGGCGCGCTTCGCGCACCTGTACGTCAAGCCGAAAGTGGCGATGTGGGATGACGAGAGCGTACTCTACTTCACGCCGGCGGGCCTGCGTACCAAGGAGGACGAACTCGCCGAGCTGGTGAATGTGAAGATGCGCGAAAACGCCAAAGCCATTGGCGAAGCGGCATCACACGGTGACCTGAGCGAAAACTCAGAATACAAGTTTGCCCTTGAGGAGCGCGACCTGCTTCGGGCCCGCGTGGCCAAGCTCAACCGAGAGATCTCCATGGCCAAGGTACTCGAACCGCAGGAGATTCCCACGGACCACGTAAGCATCGGTCAACGTGTCACGCTGGCGCCGCCGAACGGTGGCCAGTCGCTCGTCATTACCGTGTTGGGATTTGATGAATCCGACCTGGGCCGGCACGTATTCTCGTATCACAGCCCACTGGCCCGTGAACTGCTCGGCAAGAAGCCCGGCGACCCGGTCACACTGAGTCTTGACGCCATCGCCGGTTCGTATCGTGTCGATCAGATCGAGTCGGCCCTGTAGAAGCCGTCCCGCATACCGCTCTGAGCCCGACGAATCGCCCCGGCCGAGTTAGATACCTGCCAGACGCACCATCCGCGTCTGGACCCTTCGAAGCGTCTGCCCCATCTTGCGATTCACCCAACGCCTACACCGGTGACGCACGCATCGCCTCCATCTGCTCCGGCTGCTCCGTGTGAAGCGGCGCAGAGCGCACCGTCGTCCCGCTGAGCCACGTTTTGATCTTCTCAAGATCCTCCGCCCACTCGGTGGCTGTCCGTTTTTCGAGGAATGCCCCGTACAGCAGATCGATCGTTCGAGCGAGATGACGAATCTGCTCGATGCGCTCTTCGTACATCGCCCGCGGGTTGCCGTTCACCTCCAGCTTGGGCAGCGCGCCCGAAGTCACGCTCAACGATTCCGCTTGCAGGACGAATTCGTACTGCTCGCCCTGGCGAGAGATGATGAAGCCCGCCTTGCGCGGCAGCTTGCCCGTTTGCAGGGCCCGGCGACTTTCCGGTAGCGCTGCCGGTCCATCGGCGCTGAACATCGCCTTGCCGCTCTCAGCCCAGGGGCACTCCATCGCGAGTTGCTTGACGATCACGAAGGATGCCTCCGTTTTATCCGACAGGGCAATGGTGTCCGTCTCCTCGGCGAGTGTGTACCACAGCCAGACAAGAAATTCGTTGCCCAGATAATCCCGCGACGTCGGATCGCCGGAAGTCCAGTACACGTCGGCGCGATCGGCGCCGCCGGGATGCTCGACGAAGCGCGAAGGTTGCATGGATTCGACCCGCCGCGAAAGTCCGCGGGCTTCGGCCCATGCGTAAGCCAGACTGCCCGCCGTGACCGATTCGATCTTCTTGTCAAAGGTGTCCTTGAACAGCGGCAGCAGTCGTTCCACAAGGGCGGGCGTGGTGGCCCCGAGATAGAGCATGTCATCGCGCGAGTCCAGCAGAAGCGGCGCCTGCTGCATCCGGCGGTAACGTCCCTGCTTGACCTCCTGCGCCGCGCGCTGACGAGCGGCGTCCACGGCCTGCTTCTTGAGCTTGGCGAATTGCCGGGCGCGGCCGTTGCCTCGTGCGTGCGATGCCGCCTCGGCGGATTCGTCGCTCGAGTCATCGCCGGAGCGTGTCGGCCGCTTCGTCCTGCCTTCCGCCGGATGGTGATCACGCAGGAGGGCGTCGAGTTCCAGTTGCGTGTAAGCATGAAGCAGGTCCGGCGGGATGCGACTGGCATCCACCCTCATGCCGAAGTGCAGGCAATCCAGCAGAACATTCTTCTCAATGTCAAACTCGGTGTCGAGCAGATGGCGTCCGCCGATCCAGCCGACTTCTTCCTCGCTCGCGTGCATGTCGCGTCGCTTGCCGATGGCCTGATCGCGGAGCTTGTCGAGCAGTCGATCGTCGAGCCGCTTGGGCGATCCGCCGTGGACATGAAATCGTGAGAACGCAACCGTACCGGCCAACAGGGGCATGAGAACCTCGCAAGATCGCAGGGCCTGATTCAGCAGCAGGCGAATTTTCTTAGAAGCAAATCGGTCGGCGTGGATGCCGACCGACGATTCGCATATTAGAATCCACGGTGAGGCGGGTCAACGAATCCGGTCGCACGAATTCGCTTGATTCGCTAAGCTTTGATGTCGGTGTCGCTAAGGCGCTGCTAGGCAGACTATTCACAGGTGGAGGTCGAACAAATGACAGGCCGCTCGATAGGGTGGATCGTCCTTCTTCTCTCGTTGTGCCTGCGAACTGGCACTGCAACCGCCGCGCCCGAGAAACAACCCGACGGCGGTAAGCTCCCGCCCGACCTTCAGGCCCAGGTACAGAAGTCGATCGATCGAGGACTATCTTATCTTCGCAGCACGCAGGACGAGGACGGCGGCTGGACGAAACAGTTCGGTCCGGCGGTCACGGCGATTGTTGCCCAGGCATTCGCTGCTGACCGAAGCCACGGCCCCGAGCACACCGTCGTCAAACGCGCCGTTGCCAACATCTTTCGTTATGAGCAGTCCGACGGCGGCATTTACGAACGGCAACAGAACCTCGCCAACTACCAGACTTCCGTCGCGCTGAGCTTCCTGGCGTCGCTTCCCGCCGGCGAGCACAAATCCCGTATCGCGAAAGCCCAGGCCTTCCTGACGGGCCTCCAATATGACGAAAACGAGTCGATCGACCGAATGAACGTCTGGTACGGCGGCGCCGGTTACAACGAGTCCAAACGGCCTGACTTGTCCAATACGCAGATGATGTTGCAAGCCCTGCACGACAGCGGACTCTCGAAGGATGACCCGGTCTATCAACGGGCACTGGTCTTCGTTTCTCGATGCCAGATGAACACGGCAACGAACGATCAACCTTTCGCGAAAGAATACAGCGACGGTGGTTTCATCTACACCGCGGCCGACGGCGGACATTCGATGGCCAGCGATCAGGTGACGGAAGGACAGGCCGTGTTGCGTTCCTACGGCGCCATGACCTATGCAGGATTCAAGAGCATGATCTATTGCGGCGTAAATCGGGATGATCCACGGATCAAGTCTGCCTACGACTGGATCCGCCGACATTACACAGTGGACAAGAATCCCGGCATGCCCGGCGGTCGGGCACAGCAGGGGGTCTATTATTACTATCACGTCTTCGCCAAAGCGCTGCATGCATGGGGCGAACCGGTCGTCATGGACACGCGCGACAAGCCGCACAACTGGCGGATCGACCTGTGTCGCAAGGTGCTCTCGCTTCAACGGCCGGATGGGAGCTGGATCAACGAAGCCGACCGTTGGCTGGAGGGCGACACGAACTACGTCACCGGCCTGACGATCCTGACGCTCCAAACCGCCATGAAAGAGTGACGCCCCATTAGGCCAAGCCGCTTCCCGCCAGAGTTGTCTCAAAGATCGATATACTGCAGTGGCGGCAATACCCCGTTCTCAGGGCAACCGATGGCTTTAATGCCTGCATGGCTCAGGAGAATCTTTGCCTCGCGTCGTCACGAAGAGGCCGGACCGTCCGCGCCGATCGACGTTGCTGCCACGCTGGCCCGGCGCCTGCCAATTTACCTTCGCATCCCCAGGGCCGATCATCCCAAGCTGCATGAGCTGATCGATCGCTTCCTTGCGGAGAAGCAGTTCTGGGGCTCGCAGGGCCTCACCGTCACCGACGAAATGCGGCTGCTGGTCGCGGCACAGGCATGTATTCTCGTGATGAACATCCCACATCTGGGGCTCTATCCACGGACGAAAGAGGTGATTCTCTATCCCGATCAGTTCGGCCATACGGTCGAGGCGATCGGACCGGACGGCCGCAAGTATGAAATCAGCGATAACAAGATCGGCGAAACGTGGAACCGAGGGCCGGTGCTCCTGGCGTGGGATAGCGTCAAGCGAGCCGGCTGGATTGATGACGACGGCCACAACGTGGTCTTTCACGAGTTCGCCCACGCGCTGGACCTGCTCGATGGTTATGCGGACGGCGTTCCGCCGCTGGATTCTCCGGCCCAACTCGAAGCGTGGAAGCGCGTCGTTGATCAGGAATACAAATCGCTGGTCTTTGCTGAGCGAAACGGTCGCCGGACTTTCTTCGATCAATACGGCGCGACTGATCCCGGAGAATTTTTCGCGGTGGTGACGGAACAATTCTTCGAAGAGGGGAGACGCTTTGCCCGGTTGCATCCGGCGCTGTACGCACAACTCAAGGGCTTTTATCGGCAGGACCCGGCATCCTGGCGGCGCGGGTGACACGGGTGTGGCATCAGGCGGGGTGTGTCGGCAAAACTCAGTCCGAAAAAAAGCGCAAAAAAATAGGACTGGTAGGTGATACCAGTCCTAGGTCCCTACCTCTCGGGCCGGAGAGTAGAGAAAGGAGGCTCTCTAGTGGGACCGACTATGTTATAGATTCCTGAGGACGATAAAGCAAGCGCACATTTGAAAAAATTACGAGCAATTTAAGCATGAACTCACATCGTAATTTAAGTGGCAATGCGCGCCTACTCGTCCGAAAAACCGACGAATAAACTTCCCTTTTCGGGACAATGGAGCGTCGAAAGTGCAGCAATAATCGTAATTTACGGATTTTACGATGTGGCAGCTCCTCTATGTCGCACGCACGGTCGAAATCGCACCATGGCCCGGTGAGGACTGCCCCGTCCGGGCCCCGAACTTCGGAGCGCTGAGTCGCCCTGGTCCTCGTCATTTCGGAGTAACGCCGCAGGTCAAAATGCGCTAAATGTAGGGTTTATGATGAGCGCGAGCGACGATACTTACCCAGCCCATACCGTTCCATGCGGTATTTCAGTTGATCGCGGGACATGTGCAGCAGCTTGGCGGCCTGCGTCTGATTGTCTCCGGCCTGGTCGAGCGCCTGACGCACGAGCTGCTCCTCAATCTCCGAAAGACTGATGCCGCCGGGCGGAAGGCGTATGGCCACGGAGGAGGAGTCTCCTGTCTCTCCGCGGCCGAGGACGAGATCATCCGGGCCGAGTTCGGGATGCTTGCTGAGGAGTACCGCGCGTTCGATGATGTTCTTCAGCTCACGGACGTTGCCGGGCCAGGAATAGCTGATGAGTTTCTTGGTCGCCGCCGGGCTGAGCGTCTGTACCTCCCGGCGGAACTCCTTTGCATAGACCTGCACGTAATGCTCGGCAAGAAGGCGGATGTCCTTGCCACGGTCGCGTAATGGCGGGAGGTCAACGGGGATGATGTTCAGGCGATAGTAAAGGTCTTCGCGAAACTTGCCCTCGGTGATGAGCTTGTTGACGTCGCGGTTCGTGGCGGCGATAACGCGCACGTCCACCTCGATATCCTTGACGCCTCCGACGCGGCGAAAGGTCTTTTCCTCCAGAAACCGAAGCAGCTTGGCCTGAAGCTGAGGGGGCATATCGCCGACTTCATCCAGAAAGACCGTGCCGCCGTCCGCCAGTTCCAGCAGGCCCTTCTTCATCTGCCGGGCATCGGTGAAAGCCCCACGCTCGTGGCCGAATAGCTCACTTTCCAGCAGAGTCTCCGTGATTGCCGTGCAGGTGATGTTCATGAACGGGCGATGGGCACGGTCGGAGTTGTAGTGGATCGTCTTGGCGACCAGGTCCTTGCCGGTGCCGCTTTCACCTCGCAGGAAGACGGTCGAGGCCCCGCTGGCGGCCACGTCCTTGATCATCTGAAAGAGCTGCTGCATCGCAGGACACTGACCGAGGATACGGTCGAAGCCAAAGTCCTGTCGCAGTTGTGAGCGAAGGTCCCGCAATTCGCGACGAAGCTGGGTCGTCTGCAGGGCCTTGGCCACGGTCAGCATGAGCGCATCCATCTGAAAGGGTTTGCTCACGTAGTCATAGGCGCCGAGCTTGATGGCCTGCACCGCTGTTTCGACCGTGCTGTAGGCCGTCATCATCAACACGACGACATCCTGGTCCTGCTCGCGGATCGTCTTGAGTACGTCCAGGCCGGTCGAATCAGGCAGCTTGTAGTCCAGCATGACGAGATCGAAGGTCGAGGATGTCCATTTCTCCAGACCTTCAGCGGCCGTCTCGGCATCCTCGGAGACGTAGCCCTCCTCCTGAAAGCGCTGCCGAAGCGACCAACGAATCAGTTTCTCGTCCTCAATGATCAGGATTCGCGGCTTGCTCATGCGGCTCTCGGTAGTTCGATGGTGACGCGCGTGCCCTTGCCGGCTTCGCTCTCGACACGGATTGTACCCTGATGGGTCTCGATAATCCTCCGACAAATCGCCAGGCCCAGGCCGGTGCCGCGTGCCTTCGTCGTGTAGAAGGGCTCAAATGCACGAGAGAGGATCTGCGGGGTCATGCCGATCCCGTCATCCTCGATCACGAGACGCACTTTGTCGCCCTCTGTTGAGATTCTACATGCCACGGCCCCACCAACCTCGCAGGCATGCGCCGCGTTGATCATCAGGTTGGATATCACCTGTTGGATCTGGGCTTCATCCACGCTTGCCCAGTGCTGTTCCGTTATCCCTTCGCATCGCACCGGAACCTGACGGAAAGCGGGCTCCTGCCGAAGCAGAATCAGGGCATGGGCCACAATCTGACTGACATCCTCGCGATGCAGACCGGGCTGTTGCGGTCGAGAATAGAGCAGCAGATCACGCACGGCGGCATCGAGCCGGTCGATCTGCCGCAAGGCCTCAGTGATGATTTCTTTGTGAGGGTGGTCCTCGTCGAGCTCAGCGCCGAGAACTTGAATCGCCCCGCTGATGCCCGCAAGGGGGTTCTTGATCTCATGAGCAAGCGAGGCAGCGAGTTGTCCGATCGTCGCGAGATGCTCCGTCTCGCTGATGCGCTGCTCGAACTCATGCCGCTCAATCGACTGGATGCGATTGACGAAGTCCTCGCGGTAGGTCTCGTTCATGATGGCCAGCTCAAGGTCCAGGAGCTTATGCAGGGCCATCAGGGCGGCGGCTTCGTTACGCAGCTTGAGGCACGCCAAGGTAGCCGTGAGACTCGTGCGAATGACATTCATCGCCGTGAACATGTAATGCTGTGGAAGATCAACCCGGACATGCGTCCGCCCGATTTTGCATCGTTGTTGAAAATAGTCATGGTCGTAGGCCCCGCAGAAGAGCATATCCAGCCAATCGCGCAGGAAGCCACGTAGCCGCGGCAGACGATTCGGCTCTTCATCCAGCACCGCCTTCGCAGCCGGGTCAGCAAGGAGCGCGGTGTAGAAAGTGTCTACAACCTTCGGCAGGTGAGGACGAATCTGGCTCCGAAGACCCGCGAGCGCGCTCGCGTCGGCATCCGTAAAGCCGACGTATCGCTTCATCTCGACAAATAAGTCTAGGGCCATACTGGGATTATATCTGCGGGGGCGATGCACTGAATACCCCGGAAGTTTGGCGATTACCTAACACCAGAGTCTCCTCCTCCGGGCGGGCGTTCAGCTCGGGGCCTACAGGTGCAATTGCGATGCCAGCAACGGCAGGCCTGAGAATCCGGATGGCTGCCTCTGAACAACCGGTATTACGACGCAGCGTCGCTGAACGCTCGGGCGATGGCAGTCAGTTTCGACTGCTAGTTGTCTCCGAGCATCCGTGTTCCAGATTCCGAAGTCGTGCCCCTCCAGCGTGGTTGCAAACGATCGTGCGGCTGGGCGAACTGCTGGATAACGAACTCTCGTCGAGCGGATTAATTCCATGCTTCTGCGGAGATTTCCACAGCCCATGGTCTGGTAAGAGGTTAAGTCACACGGAGGTTCAGAGCGACGGATCGGTCCAGCGACCGACACTGGCAGGGCAGAGAATGCGTTTGGAGGACGCCTGCCGCCGCGATCGGACGCGATCTTCCTTGCAATGCCCGACGTGGCACGGCCTTTGCCCCATGTATGTCCAGTCGTCGCCGTATGGGTGAATCGTCGCATTGATGGTACGCGCCGAGCGTGGCATTTCTTATATACCCCGCGGCATTTCACGGCATGGCGATACAGGGAGGTGCATCATGCGTGTTGAAGAGTGCATGATTCCATGCCCAATGACGGTGGGTACGAATGAACCGCTCGATCAGGTCGCTGCGCTGATCTTCCACCATCACATCCCACAAATACCGGTCGTGGACGAGCGCAACCGGCTGACCGGCATCATCACCGAACGGGACGTTTTGGAAGGCGTACAGACACGCGGCAGTGTGCCCCTGGTCGCCGAGGACGTCATGACGTCGAACCCGGAAACGGTGACGCCGGGCAGCAGTGTCAGCGAAGCAATCGATATCTTTGTTCGCAGGCGCTACGGCGCGTTGCCGGTGGTGGTAGGGGACCGCATCGTAGGGCTGCTGGGCGCGCACGAGTTGCTCCGCAGCTTTGTCGGTTCCCAGGGCGCATCCGAAATGGAACCGGTCTGACGATTGAAATTCAAACGGTTCGAGTGGGAGGGAGGAGTGTGCACGATGGATTCGCTGGTCAGTCAGATCGATACAAGACTGCGGGGGATCATCTGTCCACGCTGCGCGAGATACACGAGCGAGAAGACATGCAGTCTTCCGCCGACACGTGTCTGCGCCATTTTTCGCAGTCTGCCTGAAGTAGTGGAGATTGTTCGCACAACGCACAGTTGGCGGATCGACCCCTATGCCGACACCCTGCGGTTGCGTGTCTGCGATGCATGTCCGCACGAGGATGACCATGGCAGTTGCCCTCTTCGTGAGGATCTCGACTGCGCGCTGGATGCCTACTTCCCGTTGATCGTGGATGAGATTGAGACGGTACTCGGAGAAATGGCGAGCGGGAGCGAGTCGAATCTGGGGGTCGATTCAGCACAACCCGGGAAGGTGACTTCATGAAGGCACGAGAACTCGCGCAGTGGATGCGCGACGAACACGAAAAGGTCCATGAACTCGCGGAGAAGCTGCAGGAGAAGGCGGCGATCATCCCGCGGACGAATCAGGGCCGATGGATCCAGGACGCCCGCCAGGCCTTTGACCATCTTCGGGCACACATGATCAAGCACATGGCCCTCGAAGAGCAGGACGGCTACATGCTCTGTGTCGTTGAGCAGCGGCCGGCCCTGTCCCGCGAGGTTGAGCGACTGGCCCGGGAACACGCATCGTTGGCGCACATCTTAAACAGCATTCACCAGGAGCTGGGCGAATTGCGGCCGGAGGACCAACTGCTGATCCTCGATTGCTGCCGCCGCATTCAGAATCTGCTTCAATACGTAGAACGCCACGAGAAGGATGAAAACCTGCTCGTGCTCACGGCGTTCACCAACGACATCGGCACCAAGGATTGAGGCGGGTTGAACCGGCCTGTGTCCTTACGCAAGAATGAAAACGGCCCCGTACGCCGGTAGCGTACGGGGCCGTTGTGTTGCTGGAGTCACGTCCGGCGGCGGATGCCGCCGGCCGAGGTTACTGCACGCTCAGGCGGAAGTTACCGTTCGGCGGATTGTTGCCGGGTCCGCCCTTGATCGTTCCGCTGACACGAATGACAAACGTCTGTCCTGCCGGCAGCAGGGCAGCCGTGAGCGACACGCGCGACTGGCGTCCCTGGAAGAACAGGAAGTTCGTTCCAAAGCCGGTCGGGCATCCGTCGGCATTGCACCCCTGAAGCGCGGACACCTGGGTGATCGTCGTCGGAGGACATCCGCCCGGCGGCACTTCCGCGCCAGTCGTTCTGTGCACGGAGATGACCGAGTCGAAGGTCGAATCCAGTGTGCAGATGCTGATGACGCGGGCCGCGGCCGGTGATGTCTGCGTCCACTTGTAGTAGACGTCCCCCGCGGTGGATGAGTTCGTACAACCGGCGGACGCATTCGGTTCAAGCGTAGCGCCGATTGTCGTGCCCAGCACGTTCGAGATCGGACCGACGCCGAGATTGACCGCATTGACGCACGCATTGTTCGGCGGGGCCGCCGGCGTGAAGGCGCAGCTGGCAGAACCGACGTTCACCGGACCGACGCAGAAGGACAGGTCGCGGTCAATGAGCTGATAAGCAAACGCATTGCCGGCCATGCCGGACTTGCGAATGGCCGCTTTCTGGTTGCCGCCCTCGTTGGACGTTGCCCAGAGGAAGACGCAGTCAGAATCCAGCACGGTCTGCTGAATCTCGATCCAGTAGCACTGATTCGCCGTGACCGGCACAGGCGCGTGGAACGCCTCATACTGGTACTGGACGCCAAAGCCCTGGACGCCTTCCGCAGGCACCGGAATGCTCTTGAGCGGAGTCACGTTGAATGGACCACCAATGATGGTTGCCGTATCCGGCAGATTGCCGGCGCTCGCATAATAGGTGATCGTGAAGGTCTCGGACGTTTCGACGCCGCCGCCGCAGTCGCCCGCAGCCGTTGTGCGACGGTGGAAACCGCGGAAGCAGATCTGGTCGATGTAGTTGAGACCGGATGTGAACACAGGGCGGAAGTCATCCGCTGTGCTCACCTCGTTGTCCGCATCGCTGACATATCCGCCCTGCTGCAGGCCGCTGGAAAGATCCGGCAGCTGGCACTTACCGATATTGTTGCAGATACCGGTCGGGCAGGGTGTCGTGCAGGTCACGCCGAGACTCCAGAGACCGCCGGCGACGATGCACTGGATTTCGGTCTGTCCGTCCTGGCAATCGCCAGGGCCGAAGCAGCAGCGACCCGTCGGGCACGGACACTCGTCCGATTCGACCCAGAGGCCACCCAACGAGTTACAGGTCGTCAGCAGGGTGCTGACACACTGCGACTCGAGCGACTCATCGAGATAGCAGCAGCGGCCGACGATGCACGGCGGTTCAGCCGGATCGCAGACGCCGTCTTCGGCCCATTCGCCGTTATAGACGCCGCGGCATACCTCTTCGGTCGTTACAAGACAATCAATCGCGCCGAATGGCGCCGCGTCAAAGCAACAGCGTCCGGTCGGCTTGGCGCATCCGCCCTTGTCGATCCGGAGGTTGATGCTGAAGGCGAGGTCGCGCGCCGCGGCGGTACATGCCGAGTAGTCCGTCGGCAGTTCGCCCGAGGGGCTCGCGAGCTGCACCGTGGCATGGCGCGTATCACCCTGCGGCGACTGCTCCCAATGCCACTGGCAGTTGCTCATCGGCGTGTTGTTGACGATTTCCATCCAGATGCACTCGCCGGCCGTCACCTGCACCGGGGTGGCCAGGGTGGCCGTGTAGAACCACTCGGTGACCAGACCGTTCGGCGTAATGATGGTGCCGCTCGCCACGCGCGTGACGTCGGGAACGAAGATCGAACCCGGCGGCTCGACGCGGAGATCCGGACAGCGGTTCTCCTGTGTGTTCGCACAGCCGGAAATCGGGCTGTAGAACGTGATCTGGAAGCAGTCGAACTCAGGGCCGCAATCCACGCCGGCGATATCGGCGTAGGCGCCCCACCAGCAGACCGACGTGATCTCGCCGCTCTCCAGCGGCTTGAAGCAGTCCGCCGCGCGGCGGTCGTCGGTTGCATCGAGATCGCTCTTGGTGATGCCGACGGAGTCGAAGGGCAACTGACTCGTAGCGGCATCGGAGCAATCCGGACCCAGGGTACAGACCGGCTTGTTCGACGTGACAAGCAGATCAACAAAACCAGGCAGGTCGGACAGGTCGATCGACCCGCTGCTGTTGATGTCGGCACGGCAGAAATTGGCCGCGAAGCAGCCGAGGAAGTTATCCAGCTGGGTCGGCGGCGTGAAGAGCACGCTGATCCACTTCTGGATATCCAGACCGTTAACCTTGCCGTCGCCGTTCATATCACCCAGGCAGCACGAAGACGGCTGGATGAACGATTCACACGAAGCTTCGACGGTGTATTCGGCGTTGCAGGACGTTTCGCCCAGGCCACCGAAGACCGACGGAGTGATGCGCAGATAGTAGGTGCCCGCACAAACACTTGCGGAGACTTCCAGAGTGCTGGGTTCGCCGGTCGGCGGAACACAGGCGAAGTCCACATCGCCGGCAGCGAGTACGAACAGATTTTCGCAATCGCCCTCGGGATCCGCGAAGATTTCCATCTGCGCGGCGAACTCTGCACTGAGTATCCGCCAGCGGATCGTCCGCGGACCATCGACGGTGATGCGATACCAGTCTTCATCCCGCGCGACGAATCGTGCCGGACCGATGCAGAATCCCGCGGGGCCCGAACAGGTTTCCAGATTCGGGCAATCAAAGGTGTTATCGCAGGGGAACGGATGCCGGTAGTTACCGGCGCGGCCGCAGATGACGACCGGGCCGCTGCTGCAATCAATGCTCGGACTGTTGAAGGCCGGCGGCGATGCGCTACATCCGCCGTTATGCAGGTCCTGCGGCTGCGGATCGGCCGTATCCACGCAGACGAAGTCCGCGCCTTCATCCAGACTACCCGACGGGCAATCTGACGGGCAGGCAAAGCACTGATCCACTTTCACAACGGCAAGCGAAGCGAGCACCGGCGTATCAAGCGGATCCGTCACCGGATTGACGATCAATCGCGGCGAACCCTGGAAGACAAACTGCTTGCCGGGCTGGTTCGATGAACCGAAGGCAATGATGATTTCCTGGCCCGCCTGGACGTCCAGGCCGGGACCGACGCGCAGACACAGACAGGAACTCGACGTGGCGTTGATGCCGCCGTAACAGGGCGCCTCGGTGAGGGCTCCGTCGGCCGTCGATGACGTCGAAGTGCAGTCGTCGCTGAACTTGATCAGGGCGTTCAGGTTGCAGTTTCCATTCGCGGTCAGGGAATTCGGGTAGACGCCGATAATCGGGTCATAGAACCCCGTGCTGCCGCAGGTATGAATGACGATACCGCCGGAGGCCGGAACCGTGTACTTGAAGTAAGTAACGTTCCTGATACCTCGCGTGATCGTGCCTTCGTCGTTTGTCAGAAGTCCGTTCAGATTGATGGCCGTGTAACAGGCATCACCCTCCCGCGGACAGGGATCGGCATCACATCCGGCGATCTGCTCAACCACATTCGGATCGCCCTGGTTGTAATCCACGCGACCTCGCGGGAACCACTGTGCTCCCACCGCGAGGCAGGTGGCTTCCGTCAGGGTGATCTGACAGTCGCCTGACGAAGAACAGCACCTGCCCGTATCGAGCGAGTAGGGAGCGCTTCGCGGGATGAAGTCGATGTTCAGCCAGCCGGGGCCGCCCGGCGGGTTGGCCGGTGTGATTCCGCTGGTGCCGCGACCGACGCGGATCAGGATGCAGTCGCCGGGGCCGAACAGCGTGGGGCTGCCTGACTGGACCGGAATGACCAGGTGTGAGAACGAGTTGAATTTGAAGTTCGTTCCGTTGTTGAGGATGTTGTCGTTGCAATCGTACTGAGCCCTGCCGCAAAGGGTGGCAGCATTGCACGGATCCGAAAGGGCCGGGTTGCCATAGACAATCACCCACGTGTCGAACAGCGACTCGTGCGGGTGATCCGGCTGATCGTTCGTGCTGATGACCACGTCACCGATGGTGACGGCATTCCCATCGAAGTTCGTGGGAATCCGATATCTGAAGAATACGTCCTTGCGGATCGGCGTCGTGCCATTTTCCAGTTCGTTCGGACAGTTGTCAGGATCCGCCGGTGGTGTCGTCGTATCTGAAGCGAACGACGTATCCAGCTGGAAGCTGATGCGCACCGCACCGAGAGGCAACTGCAAGGCGTTCAGACAAAGGTTGTTGCTCGGAACGCCGGGGCAGTTTGCGGTTTCGCAAGTCGTACCGTCGCCTCGATACTGACCGTCGCGGCCCTCGCAGGCCACTTCCGCAAGAATCGAACAGCCGGCCATGCTGGCATCGCAGCAGGCGCCGGTTTCGAGTTCGCATGAGCCGCAGTCGATCTCCAGCCGATAGCGTGTGCTGCACGGAATGGCCTTGAACGTGTCCGGTCGGACGCGAACATGCCAGGTGCCGGCCGGCAGACAGCGCTCAATGGTCACCGTATCGCAAGCGCGGCCGGCTTCGAAATCAAGCGCTTCGTCCGAGCAGGTCAGCGGGTCGCCGCCGTTGTTCATGAGCGAAAGCTGCGCCGCGAAGCGAGCCGTCAGACGAATCGTGACCTGTCGGGTTTCTGTCAAAACAAGGCGATACCAGTCGTTATCACGACGATCCGGTTCGCCGTCGCAAATGCCGCCGACGCAGCTGACGCCGCCGAGGCAATCGGTATCCGTCAAACAAGCCGAGGCATAGGTGCCGGCCGTTCCACAAATGCGGTCGCCGCAGGAGATAATCGGAAGGTTTGCGATCGTGCAGTCGGCATTGTGTGTATCCACGTAGCCGCTGAAGCAGTCCTGCTCGGTCGCCACCGTGGCGCCGTCGCATGCCCCATCATTCGAGAGACAAGGCGCGCAGGGCGGATCTTCGCCGAATTCCGAACACAGACCGGGGCGCCAGGCATTCGTCGTGCTGGCGGAAAGACACTGCGAGCGGAAAACTTCGTCATCGCATTGGGCCAGGCCGCCGCCGAGATCAATATCTCGAACGCAGCAGGCGCCGGGAGGACCCGGGTCCGCACGAATCTGGACGCCCATGCCGGCCCATGGATCGCCGCCGTACCAGAAGTAGTCGTCCATCTGGCCGGGGCCGAGGTCTTCGCAGGTGCCGTTCATGTTTGGAATGACGATGTTGTTCTCAGTGAAGCCGACTTCGGCCTGGCCGCCGATGGTCCAGCCGGCGTCGTTATCCGGCGGCGGCGTGCTGACGCCGACCCAGAAGAAATCTTCGTCAAGGAAGACGGGAGGATTGATATCCCAGCTCACCAGGTTGAACGGGTTGGTCAGGGCAATGTTTTGAGTTGCAGTGTAAAGAACTTCAGAGCGGGGGTCTTCCGGGCAGATCGGAAAGTAGTTTCCGCTGCGGACTTCCAGAGTAACTGCGGCGATGCCGCCGGTGTTGTTAAGCCCGCCAAGGCCGAGTGTAAACCGACAAATAAATCGATCGAGTCCGGTCAGGGCGCAGTCATCATAAAGCGGAACGCCATCCTGATCGCCGAAGGCGCCGGCCGAAGCGGGTCCATCGAGGTTGTCGTAGATGATGACTTCGCAGGGAGGCAGGGTGCAGTCCGGCGCTTCGCCGCGCGGCGCGACGCCATCCTGCGGAATGACCGGCAGCTGGACCGGGTAAACCTTCAGCGAGTTGTAGTCCGCGTTCGGCCGCGCCTGACTTGCGTGGCGCCGGTCCGGGCGAAGCTCGCCGCGAGGCAGACGAATCCCGTCCTGCCCCTGCTCAGGCGACTGGACAGATACTTCCGTCGGTGCGGATGACTGTTCATTCGCCCACAAGTTCGTGTTCGTGGTACACATGCACAGCGCAAACGCCGCACATACCGATGTCAGTTTTCTGATGAACATCTACCCTACTCCTTACCCTGTTGTGTCGACCTGATCGGAGGAGAACTCCTCGCGACAGACACTCGAACGATTTAGAAATTTAAGAATGGATTTGGAACTAGAAGCACGCCGCCCGTGCGAACGATAAAAGGACTTGTTACGGCGACGCTATCACTCCACCTCTACCCGTACACATAGGGACTGCGACGGGCTCCCAAACCACTCTCCCACTTCGACCTATCGTATCCGATCGCGCCCATCCGCGTCAAGCCCCCTGGTCCGAGAACATGGCGATCTTCAGAGTTGATGACTGATCAATCAGACACCCGATTGGTTGATACAGTTGCCCCGGCTTGTGCGCGAATAGTTAGCGATCACAAGAAGGCCGGCTTGACGCATGCTGCCTACTACTCGGTAGTATGATCATGACAGTCCGGGAGGGGCGAATTTTGCGACCGCGGCAAAGAAAAAGGGCCGGCGAGATTCACTCGCCGGCCCTTCATGTTATCCAAGTTCGGTACGATGTCGCCTCGGCGACTAAACCGCAGTCGAAGCTCTAAATTACCTGCGGCGGCGACGGAACGCGGTCGCCAGGCCGATCGCCAGCAGGGCGAGCGTTCCCGGTTCGGGAATGATCTCGACCATGAAGGCGCCGTCCGTGCCGTCATTGAGGACGCCCTCAAAGACGAGCCAGCGGCCGTTTCCGCTGAGCGAGATATTCTCAGAGACGGCGGAAATCGAGGTGATGGTGCGGCCGTCCTGCACCTGGGTCACGCCGATCTGCACGATAAGCTGGTCGTTCCAGAAGAGACCCTTGTCGCGGGTCGTGTCAGGATCGTCCCAGTCGCCGTACCAGACCACGTTGCCGTTGTTGTCAATGGCGACGCCGCCGGTGCCGAAGGTCTGGAAGAGGAAGCTGCCGATGGCTGGAATGCCGTGGCCTTCGCGGGCAATGATGTCGGTGCCGTTCTTCACGATAACCGAGTCATCTGTCGTGGCGCCGTCGAGGTCGCCGCGGGCCACCCAGTCGCCGTTGCTGTTGAAGTCGATCGCCGTCGGCGTGCCCTGCCAGTTTCGGCCGGCGACAGGGGAAGGATCGCCTTCACGCATGACGAGGTTGTAGTTCGCTCCGTCCCAGATCACGACGCCGCCGTCATTGGCAGTGTCGCCGTCCATGTCGACGGTGAACATGACGTGGCCGTGATCATTCAAAGCCATGGTGTGAGTGCCGGTGCCGAAGGTCGCGACCGTCCGATCAACAGGCCCCGGATCGGTGACGATGACCGTGCCTTCGCGGGCGACCAGTGTCTGAGCCAGCGTGAACGGATTGACCAGCACGAAGAGCTGATCGACGCTCGACGCAATCGCCGGGTCGTCGCAGGTGCCCATGACAAGCACGGTATTGCTGTTGTTGATTCGCGTCTCGAAGAAGCCGAGCCACGGCGAGCCGGCGGTGATGCCTGCGGCTGTCACAGGATTGCTTTCCTGGATCAGCAGGTCGTTATTGAAATATATGCCGCTGTCATTGCTTGAGCTGCCGGTTTCCCGCAGGAAGTGATTAAAGCTCATGTTTCCGCTGTTGTTGATGTACATCGAGTCTGCCGTGCTGAGCCGAGCGCCGGCCGGTGCCGACATGAGCTGATTCTCTCGGAGCAACAGCGAGCCGGTCGCATGAGCTGTGCCGGTGAGGACGACGAGATCCTGCGTCGTATCGGCGTGGTTCGTGTCCGCGCGAACAAGCCAGTCGCCGTTGTCATTCACAGCATGTCGCTCCGAGGCGGCAAAGCCACCGGAGATATCGCCAATGCCGGCTACGTTGAACCCTTCGTACACAATCGGCGTAATAATGACCGGCGGACCGGCAATGGCCTTGGTGCTCAGTGCCAGGAGCGCACCCGCGACGAGGAGACATGTCAGAATCGGTCGCATCTTCAAACCTCCAATTCATGCAGTTCAAATCAGAAAAGCCGGAACACCCGAACTCAAAGGATCGGAATCGGCGTTCGGCATTCAAATGGGAGAAGCAATAGCTTTCCCCTCCAATGGTTAACGATAAGCATAACAGAACGTCCGGCCGGATTCAACACTTCGGGCCGTTACTTTCCCGGGTATTCAACAGCGACGCGCGAAGTCGCATTGAGCTACTAAGGCCCTGCCGCACTTCACCTTGCAAGCCGTCGTGCGGCTCATCCAACACAATGTCAGGGCAAAATAGCTGCCACAAACGGCTGAATATCCAGGCCATCCACCATGCCGTCGGAGTTCGTGTCCACCGTGCAATCACCGGCCCCGGCGAGCAGGGCGGCTACGAACGGCGCGATATCGTCGAAGTCCGTCACGCCGTCATGGTTCACGTCTCCGATCCCGCAGGCCCCGCTCAGCTCAATGGGCTGATCACAGTAATTGCCGACGACGTCCGTCACGCGAACGGTTCCGCGCCCGCAGGCCACCGGGTTCACGAGCACGACTTCATAGATGACAAGGAAATCTCCGGGCGTAAAGGGATCGGCGTTAAGTGCCACGTTGCAGGCATCGCCCAGCAGTTCGATGGCGCCGACACCCAGTCCGCGATGTTCCCAGTCAATGGCCTCCCCCTGGAATCGTTCCGGGAAGGTCGTCGACTCAATGGTGATCGACCAGCTCTCGAATGTGCCCATGTCGAAGGTCCGGTCGTCGTGAACCTTTAATGAGTAAGTTCCGGCGGCCGGCGCACCGTCGAGGTTGAACAGAATCGGTCCGCCGAGCGGCTGCCATCGACCGGTGAACGGCGCGGCCGCGGCGCTGTCCGGCATGGGGCCCGGCGCTTCGTCGTCGATCGTGGTGTTGATGAAATCATTGCCGGTGGAGCCGATGTCGCCGAAGAGCGGCAGAAAGGCCGGCGTTGTTAGTGCCACATGGATGTCATCATCGAACGGGTGCGTGATGTTCATCGTCACGTCCACGTCGCTGATAAGGTTCAGGTCCGGTACGCTGATACTGGAGACGACGCCCGCCGGGTTATTGTCCGGAATCGCCTGCGGCAGATCCGTGCTGCGATATCGCTTCGACTTGCTCACGAAGCCGTCGCAGGTCGGTGGGATCACGTCAATATGTACCAGAGCGTGCCGTCGGTAGCCGGTCGCATCGGTGACGCGCACATACCCGCGTCCGTTAGCTGACAGGTTGATGAGCCCGACAGTGAACTCGACCATACCGGCACCGTTGGGTGGGTCAGGGCTGATGGCCAGTAGCTGGAGATTCTCCGAATAGGGGAGCAGCTCCACGGAGACCATGCCCGAATCGCCCGGCTGATTGTCCGTGGCGATGCCTTCGAACTTCTTGGCCACGGGATCCACGCTGCCGCTGATCATCGGAAGTGTCTGATCCTCAAGGCCTTCCGCCAGTGAGATCGGCACAAACGTCGTATTGCCGACGCAGTCCGTGATCTCGAGCATGCCGAAGCCCGACTCAAAAGGATCCGTCAATGTAATCACGTAATCGACTTCACCGGCTCCCGGCGAAAAGGATGTCTCCAGCGTCAGATTGACGGACCCGAGGCCCAGCTCGATCGAGCAGATGCCTGCCTGCGGGAATTCGTCGCGCACCGTGCCCGTGTAGCGCTCCGGCGCGCCGGGCGACTTGATGACCGCCCGCCAACGGCGAAAGATGGATCGCTCCGAGCCGGCGCCTTGCAGGCGGAAGTCCGCGACATAAAGGTCCCAGTCACCCGCCGTGTCGAGCCCTTCGAGGGCAAAGAGCATATGGTCGCGGTAGTCGGATGAAATGCCGTCGCCGACGTACTCGCCGCGGCCGTCCGGCTGGTGCAGGCCGAGAAACTCGATCGTACCAAGTGCCGGCTCGAGGTGCGCATCATCCGCGGCCGGCGCGTCGTCATCGAGATAGACATCAATATTGTCCTTCGTGAGACCCACGCTGCCGCGTTCGGTCATGCCGGTGCGATTGAGCAGGACGGCGTACTGTCCGTCGCGCGATAGCGTCGAGGCGATGCGCCCGACGGAGAGCGTGTTGATCGTGACTTCGACTTCCACTTCGCCGACCACAACCGAATCGCTCAGCGAGATCGTCGAGACGACGCCGGCCGGATCGGCATTGGGCAACAACCCCTGCACTTCGGCGCCCAGCAGAATCTCGCGGCTGGCAAAGCCATTGTTTGCAGGAGGTGTGTGGTCGGGCAGGCCGTTCAACGTGACGAGTGTTTCACACGTGTTGTCCGAGGTATCCGTGACAACGATCGTGCCGGAACCATTCTGGGCCGGGTTGAGCAGTCGAACCGTGAACGGCACGCTCAGATCACCGGGAGTAAAGCCCGGCGAGACTTCGAGCTCGACGTTGCTCGCGCCGATCATGACCACCGAGACGATTCCACCATCGACGCCGTTGGTGTCAGTCGCCAGTCCGTCGAAAGTCTCCGGGCCGGGGAAGCCGGCATCGATATCCAGCGACCACCGAACGAGCCGCGAACCGCCGCCGGCTGTTGAGCCGGGGCCGGAGTCGTCGCGCACGTTGAGCTTCCAGGTGCCTTGCGTATTTTGACCGTTGAAGACTGCGAGGCCGCCGCCGCCTTCCGGCAGCCATGTGCCGGTATACGGTGCCGCGCTCGAAAGCAGCGGCATCAACTGGCTGGCGCTGTCATCGAACGTGGCGTCCGTAATATCCCAACCGGAGGATCCGCCGCCGCGATCGGTGAACACCTCGAAGACCGTTCCCATCGGACTTTCCAGGAAGACGTCGATGTCCAACGGATAGATCGTCTCGATCGTCACGGTGACGTTTAAGTCCTGAATGACGGCCGAAATCGGTATGTCGATGGTTCCGTTGATGCCGGGGCCGGTCGGTTGATTATCCGGCACGTGTATCGGATCGTGCTCACTGCGAAAGGTACGTCGCGGATTGACGGTCACGTTGCCCGCACAAATCGGCTCGTCGGCGTCGATCTGCACAAAGGCGCAGGCCGTGTTTCCGGCGCAATCGGTCACGATAATCTTGCCGTAACCACTGGTGCCTGCAGTAATTAGACTGATCGTAAAGGAGACGGTCGGATCGCCGCTCGTGAAACTGGCTGTAATCTGCAGATTCACCGAATCCCCCGAGAGGGCCAGCGAACAGATGCCGCTGTCGCCGGGCGCGTCGTCACGGGCTACCACGGCAAGCGTGTCGGCGTTGTAATCCGGCGTGATGCTGTCAATGACCGGATCAACCCCCTCGGCCAGCGTCGGAGCGGCATTGTTCTTGAAGATGGCCAGGTGATACGTTCGGTCCGGTCCAAAGTCCGTCGCGCCTGCGCCGGATACGCGAACGCGGTACGTGCCGGAAAGCGGCGCTTCGAAGGCCAGTGCCTGCGCCGGATAGTCGGGAACCTGTGCCGGATTGATGGCATTAGGGTCCGCCACGCTGACGAGCAGATCGCCGTCCGGATCATAAACCGCGAGTGCTCCCCTCAAGAGTTGAGGATGGTCTGCCTGCGAGCCGCCGCTGTCGCGCTCGGGGTCGCCGTCCAGCGCGACCAGAACGCGTTCGCCGGCCGTCGCGTTGAACGTGAAGAAATCCACGTCGCCCTGCGTCTCGATGACGCCGGAGTAGTATTCCTTTCCGCTCGCGTCGGCCGCCAGAGGGACATTGTTCGGCTCGCATTCCGGAGTCGGCGCGCGGCCGGACGGCTGAAGTCCATAATGAACAAAGTATCGGGCGATCGTGTTCGTGCCGCTGCCGTCGCCGGCGACTTGCAGATAATGTGTCCCGGTGGAAAAGAGCGGCGTCCCCGCGACGACGCTCGCCGCCGACGAGGTGCGCTGCACAAGCGTCGCGACGGGCGAACTGGTGGGGTCGCCGTCGTCGTCGTCGAATTCAAGCAGGGTCGTGCCGTTGGTGCCGAAAACGCGGAGCTTGGTATCCAGCCCGGAAAGCAGGACCGTTCCAAGATCGACGAACGCATAGAGTCGGCTGCCGGCCTGGGCGGCGAAGGAGAAGTAGTCCACATCGAACGGGCCGACGAGCTGTCCGCCGTTCCGCGAGGACGAAACCAGCGGCGAAGCTGTTCCCGGCGTATCGTTCGGCTCGACCTCGGTGATGTCGTACCCCTCGGCGCGGTCCACGATCAATGCATATCGGGCATTCGTAAGCGTCGTGGTGGCCGCATCAACGATGATGTAGTACTTCTTGTCAAAATCGAGACTAACCACGATTGCCTCGGCCTGGTTGGATGTTGAAGATGTATGACTGGCGGCCCCGAAACAGCCCAGCGGGAAGAAGGGGGGGCAAGCATCCACGACATAAACGTAGCCGTTCCACACCGTACCAGCAGGAATCAGATTGATGACGTATTCACCGGCATCCGATGGATCGGGACCGGTCTGAAGCTCATAGACATGATCGCGCCCGGCAAGGGCCAGCCCGATGGTGTTTGCCACGTCGCAGCGTCCCGTGCCTTCGGTGAAGCTGACATCATCCACGGCGCCGGTGAGCGTGCCGACAGTAACATTGGGTAGAATCGTGCCGTCGATCGTGCCGTAGTTTGTGCAATCCTCCGTGGAACCGACCGGCGCTCCGGAAACAATGAGCGTGAATTCAAACTGGTTCAGCCGCGGGTCGGAATAAATACTGTCGACAATAATCTCGTACTGTACGCCGCCGGTCAGATTGAGAACGACCGTTTCCGGCATGAAGCGCGGATTCGCGTCGGCGCCGTTCTGAAAAACGCCGTTCGATACGCGCCGCACATACACGCACAGGTCAGGCGATGGAATCATCGCCCCCGTCGCACCGTAGACCGGTACCTGCCGCCACGGAACCATCATGATCCAATACGAACCGGTCGAAGGCGGCGTGAACCGATAGAAAACATCCGGCCCCGGCACGGAAGCCAGTCCGCCGATGGTTGTCGTGTCAACCGTATTCGTTCCGTTGACGTTCGATCCCTCCATGATCGCCGGCAGAGAAGAGATGACCACAGCCGTTGCCGACGTGTCGTTGGCGGGGGGGGGATACGCCGCCTGGGCAGTCGAGCCGGTCAGGAACAACACGTGAAGCGCGCAGAGGCGGACGAGTAAAAGTCGTTTGAAAGTTGGCGACACGGTCGTACTCCTTTAAGGATTCAGAACCGAGCAGACGGCCCCCCGAATGGACTCCATGCTCGCGTGGCTGGGGAAGAAATTTCCCTGGCCGATGTTAACGTTATATTGAACTTACCAGTTTTCCCGGTTACACTCAAGTCTGTCCCGGCGAGCTTTTGTCGGAGGTACTCATCCCTGGGGGGGTTCGGGGGCGTCCAGCGGCGACGCTCTTTAAGAGAGCTTTTTCTTACCCATGGCCGCCTGCGCGCGGAGGTTACCCGTGAAGAATCGATCCACTGTCCGATGGTGTGTTTGGGTCGCTTATACCGTTTGCGGCTATGGACTTGCAGCCGGGCGCGCCGCCGATCCGAGCGCGCAGCCCGTGGCCGAAACGCCCACTGCTTTCTTTTATCAATCCGATACCTCGGGAGAGGACGACAAACTCCACCTGCGCGAGGCGACTGACGAATTCGTCGTCAAACCGAAATCGACCGCCCGCCGCGCTGCGGGTGAGCGCCCGGAGTCATGGCCCGCGCTGGCGTATCCCGAGGGATTTCCTGAACTGGTCATCAAGACCGAAGAGCGGCTGAAGAACCGCGACTTGCACGTGGTGCGAGGATTGAACAAGGCCCAGGCAGAAGCGCTCGCCGACGCGGATTATGCCCTGCCCGTTCTCTACCGAGACGGCAGCGATGTGCCGATCTACCAGACGAATCGAATCATCGCGGCGCTGAAAGAAGGCGCCGACGAAGCCGCGCTTCGCGCTTTTGCGGATGCCAACGGTTGCGATCTTGAACGCGTCGCTCGGGGGCCGAGACGCTATTACCTCGTGGTGCGCGATACGAAGACCGTCAAACCGCTCGACGTCGGCAATCTGCTGCACGAACAAAAGGGCCTCGTCGAATATGCCCATACGGATTTCTTTCTGCCCATCGTGACCTACGCGCCGCCGGTCATCGATGATCCCTTGTATCACTCCCTGCAATGGCACCTCGACGGCGACACGAGCAAGGGCGCTCAGCCCAATTCCGACATCAACGTTGAAGCTGCATGGGACACAGACCACGGTCCGAACGCGCAGGGTCAGGCAATCGTTCGCGTTTCAATCCTCGACGAATGTGTCGAAAAAATGCACCCGGATCTTTTCCCGAACTGGGCTGCCGGCATCGATCTGGATCACGTTCCGCCGGATGACGATCCCAGCCCCGATGGCGGCCAGCGACACGGCACCGCCTGCGCCGGCGTCGCCGTCGCCAAAGGAAACAGCATCGGCGTCCGAGGCGCTTGCCCGGAGTGCGGGTTGATCGGCGTCAAATTCTTCGGCGCGACCATCGCGGAAATGGCCACCGGCTTTTATTTCAGCGTGGATCCCGACGACAACGGCGACCACAGCGACGGCGCGGCCATCCTCAGCAATAGCTGGGGCTTTGCCGATGGCGTCCTCGCGCCCAGTGTGGTCGTCAATGCCATCAACTTCGCCGCCAACAGCGGCCGCAATGGCAAGGGCTGCATCATCCTTTTTGCCTCCGCCAATAGCGATCACACCGTCAACGGTATCTCCGCGCTCGCTCAGCTACCGACCGTCATGGCCGTCGGCGGCACCAACAGCAATGCCATGCACACCGAGTTCAGCGACGTCGGTCCCGAAGTCGGCATCACCACGCCGACGAACGATCGCGGCGACGACGGCGTCCGCTTCTCCTGGATTGACATCACCACCACCGACAACACGGGTTCCAGCGGCTACAACGGCATCCCCGGAAATCTGGACTACACCAACGCATTCGGTGGTACGAGTTCGGCCACACCGCTCGCGGCCGGTGTCCTCGGCCTCATCTTCTCGCAGGACCCGGACATGACCGCCGCGCAGGCGCGCGCCATCCTGCAACATACCGCCGTGCGCATCGAAGAACCCTACGGCCGCTTCGACGGAATTACCGGTCACAGCCATCGGCTCGGCTTCGGTCGCGCCGACGCAGGCCTCGCCGTCGCCGCTGCGCATGCTGGTATTCGCTGGCCCGACCGCATCAAGACCGTCAGCGTCACCGGCCTGGCGACCGATGTGTTCGTCTCCTGGACGGCGCCGCCGAATGATTACGACACGAGTCTGCTAGTCCGATCAAACGCGCCCTTCGCGTGGATGCCGACCGATGGCCTGTCTTACACCGTCGGACAGGAAGTCGCGCCCGGCGTGGAGGTCATCTACAACGGAGCCGTTCCCTCTTTCACCGATGTTGGCGCTGAAGAAGGCGGCTACTTCTACGGTGCCTATCCTCGCAGCAGTCAGGACCGCTACGGCTTCGGTGCCCGCGGCCACATCTTCCGAAACAGCGTCACGCTTTTTCTCGACAACAGCGAAGGCGTTGACCCCGGCTGGACACACGGCGGCACGAATAACGAATGGCAACGGGGCATCCCCACTTCCACGAATATCTCCTTCAGCCAGGCCGTCGGAGGGAGCGGCCCCCTGGCCGGCACGCGCGGCGTTCGCGCGGTCGGCGGCAACCGCTGTTGGGGCACCGATCTCACCTACACCTACGATCAGGACACCGATGCCTGGCTTCAGACGCCGGCTCTCAACCTGACCGGCGTGACAGCGCCCGTCTTCCTGGAATACTGGGACTGGTGTATGTTGGAGACCTTCTACGATCGCTGCACGCTTGAAGTCGTCGACGCAAATGACAACTTCATCGGCTACGTCGACTCCGACACCGGTGGCGACTACGACTGGACGCTCCGAGTTTATGACCTCACCCCTTTCGCCGGGCAGGTCGTCAAGGTTCGCTGGCATCTGGTGGCCGATGGCATCTTCCAGCGCGACGGCTGGTTCATCGACGACGTTCGCATCGTCGCCGCGGCGCAGGGCAACCTGCCGCCCGTCGCACGCGATCGAACGGCCTCCACGCTCATGAATATCACCACGGCGATCGGTCTCTTCGCCACCGATCCGAATCCGGGCAACGTGCTCAGTTTCGTCATCACCTCGCTGCCGTCGAACGGCCAGCTGGTCGATCCCAATGCCGGCAACATTAACTCCGTGCCGTACACGCTGGTCAGCAATCAGAACTTTGTCCATTACGTCCCCGGCGCCGGTTACGAAGGCCCCGACGAATTCACCTTCGTAGCCAACGACGGCTCACTGGACAGCAACACCGCAAAGGTGAAGGTAACGATCGGTACACCCGTGCTGGTCTTCAACTACCCGCTTGATGAAGATCCCGGCTGGGCGCGCGAAGGGCAGTGGCAATTCGGTCAGCCCGCCGGACAAGGCGGCGACCCGACGACCGGCTTCACCGGCCTGTTCGTCTTCGGCTACAACCTTCAAGGGGCCTACCCCGACAATCTCTCCGTGAAGTATCTCACGATGCAGCCGCTTAACTGTACAGGACTTCACGGCGTGACACTCAAGTTTTCCCGCTGGCTCGGCGTGGAAAACGCGGCATTCGACAAGGCGACGATTCAGGTCTCCACGGACGCTGTGAACTGGACGACGATCTTCACCAACCCGACGAGCGATCTTCAGGAGAACGCCTGGAGCCAGCAAACCTACCACATCGGCCACATCGCCGACGACCAGCCCTTTGTGCTGGTCCGTTGGGGCATGGGCCCGACGGATTCGAACACCGTCTTTGGCGGCTGGAACATCGACGACATCATGATCCTTGCGATCGGCACGCCTTCGGCGAATATGCCGCCGTACTCGCAGGATATTTCCGTAACCACGGCGATCAATACGCCAATCGACCTGACGCTCCTGTCCAGCGACTCCAACAACGATCCGCTGACCTATCAGATCGTGTCGCTGCCGGTCGGAGGAACCTTGAGCGACCCGAACGGCGGTGTGATTGCCGCTGTGCCGTACGAATTGATCGGCGGCGGCAACATCGTCCACTACGAGCCGGACACGAACTTCAATCAGGAAGATTCGTTCATGTACCGCGCCGACGACGGACTGATTCTGTCCAACGCGGCCACGGCACGAATCACCATCCTTACGCCCGCGTCCTTCCCCTTCACCGAAGACTTCGAGTCCGGCCCGCCGGCCTCGGTCTACTGGATCGCCAACAGCACGCCGACCGGCCGCATTTTCGTCACCGGCGCCAACGGTCCGATCGGCGGCTACCACGTAACGATGGATTCCTCTTCCGGCTTCGCCTCGAATGAGTTCACGCTGATCGTGGACCTCGAAGGCGCGTCTAATGTTCTGCTGCAATACGACTGGAAGGAGTTTAACGACGAAACGCACACCCTTCCCGCGAGTTGGACCGGTTCGGCTGTCGGTGATGGCGTGGCCATCAGCGAAGATGGCAACACCTGGTATCGCATCGCCCATCTGACAAACGGCACGACATCATACCAGACGGTTCTGCTGAATCTCGACGATGCCGCGGCGACTGCGGGCATCGGCTACAACAAGACCTTCCGGTTGCGCTTCCAGCAGTACGACGATCAGTCGATTCCCACGGACGGCATCGCGCTCGATAACATCATGCTCATCCAGGGCACGAGCGACCCGTTGATTGCCACGTCCGCGCTGCCCGACGGCGAGTTGGACCAGCCCTATAGCCCCTTGCAGCTTGACGCCATTGGCGGCGACCACCCCCTCATGTGGAGCGTCATCGACAACTACGGCGAAGACTCGATGGCCGCGAACCTGTTCGACGGCGGCATCGGTGTCGCCCAGGGCTGGCAGGCCGACGATGCCGCCTTCGACTACAACCTGCCGTTCGCGTTTCCCTTCTACGGCCAGACCTACACCGCCGTGAAGGTCGCGACCGACGGCTGGATCAACTTCGGCGCTTACGTCGGAAGCACCTGGAACAACAGCACGGCCCTCCTGCAGGCGAATAAGCGCATCGCCGTCATGTGGGACGATCTGCGCACGAACGTTGCCGGCGGTGACATCTTCATCGACGAAAGCGTCGCCGGTCAGGTGACCTTCCGCTGGCAGGGTGTCGTTCGATCCGGCAGCATTCCGGCGAATTTCAGTTGCACCCTCTACCAGGACGGTCGTATCCGCATGAACTACGGCGCGACCAATTCCAACCTGACCTGCACGATCGGCGTCTCCAACGGCGTCAACAAGTACTTCCTCGCGTCGTACAACGCCCAGCCGGCTCTCACCAACGTCGATTCCATCGAGTTGCAGCACTCGCGGCTACCGAATGGGATGACGCTTTCGAGCGGCGGACTCCTCAGCGGCACCCCGACCGAACTCGGCCTGTTCAAACCGATCTTCCACTTGCAGGATCAAAGCGCCCGCACCGATACGAAAAAGCTCACCCTGCTGATTCCCGATCAGATATTCGGCGATTTCGATAACGACGGCGACGTGGACGCAAACGATTTCGAGCAGTTCCGGCTGTGTTTCACCGGCACCGATTCCGGGCCGGTCATTCCGGGCTGTGAGGCGGGCGACAGCGACGACGACGGCGACATCGACTGCATCGACTGGCAGGCCTTCCGCGCCGCCTTCCTCGCCAGCAGCGGCTACACGCCGACCATGGGCATCGAGGAATTCGTTGCCGTCCTGCTCGATCACTTCGACGTGACCGAGCTGGAGCGCTGCCTCGCCGATGCAAACGACGACACGGCAAACGACGCGCTCGACGTACAACCCTTCGTCGACGCACTGATGAGCCAATCGCCGTAAGCACACGCACGACGCCAAGTAAAGCTCGGGATACTGAACGGGCGAATCGGTCCGGAATAGTGAACTGACGAATCGGTACGCTTCCGTATCCGGTACCGACGGTCCGGTATCCGGTACTACGGTCCGGAATCCGGCGCCGACGGCAGAACATGTGCACTGTTGAAACAGGCCGCGGTCGGATTCGAACCGACGAATCACGGATTTGCAATCCGCTCCCTTAGTCCACTCGGGCACGCGGCCGAAGGTGCCAACTTCACGGCACTGCTTCGCAAGGTGTCGCAATTCCCCTTTGTTTCCGGGCCTTTTCTTAACTGACAATCGCTTGGCACTTGCGACACCGTGCGAAGCGTTGCATTCTGTGATTCAGGCCTTTTCGCACCCCGGTTGCTGTGGACGTTGCGGGGGGTCAATTCAGCCGATCCGCCACCCGCCACAGCGACCGCTCGCCCTGTTTCGGCCGGTCGGGCGTCAAGGTCAGGCAGCACGTCCAGAGCGCCGGAAAGCTCGCCGACTAGGGTATGACTGTACCGATCCAGCGTCAAGGATACCGTGCTGTGCCGGGCCAGTGTTTGAGCCAGCTTCGGGTGTACGCCGCCACGGGTCAGGTTGCTGATGTAGGTGTGTCTCAGGGCGTGAAAGTCGGCTTTTCGTCCGTCGGCGTCCGTCGCCGGGATACCCGCCGCCGCCATGTCGTAGTGAATCATGGCTCCCGTCCGTTGCGGCCGGGGCACTCGAAACGCCGGGGCCGTCGGCAGCTTCCCGCGAAAGTATCGGGCGAGTGCGCCCGCAAGGTCGGGGGGTATCGGTTGCTCGTCTTGCCGCCTCCGCTTGGAATATGCGGCCAGCAACACCACCGTCGGGGGGGTGTCGGTCAGCCGAAACGATCCGACGGTCAGGGATCGAAGCTCGCTCGCTCGCAAGCCACTTTCCGCCGCCATGCGATAGAGCACCGCCCGATCGGCACCGGGGATACCTTGCCACGCCGGGCCACGCGCTGCATCTTGAATCAGTCGCCGCAATTCGTCGGCCGAAAACGCTCGCCGCTCGTAACACCGGCCTACCTTCTCATTCAACAAGCTCAGGTGTGCCAGTGCGTTGTCTCGCGCTCGCCCTTCACGCACGAGCCACCGGGCGAAGCCCTTTGCCGCGCGCAGGTAATGGTTACTGGACGCCGCGGACAAGCTCGCCGGGGGGCGCTTCGCGGGGGTTTGCACGCCGGGCAGCTTCGGCTTGCGTCGGTCGGCAAGGTACGATTGCGCGGCCGTTGCCGATATGTCGCCGATCCGCTCCCAGCCACACCCTTCGATGATGCTCGCAACCCTCTGGTAGGAAAGCTCGGCGTGCGTTTTCGTGCCGCCGCGTGCGAGTAAATCGGCCTTCCAGTCGGCCGCGTGCTGTGCCAGGGGCACCGCGTCTGCCGCTTTGTAGGTGTCGGCTTTCGGGTCAACCAGCCCGTGCGTTTTGAGTGTTTCGATCTCGACATATCGGGCGAGCACTCGCAGGGCCAGTGCCTTGTCCGTTGTGTTCGTGCTTCGCTCACGCCGCTTGCCGTCGGCGGTGTAGTAGCTCGCCAGGTACGCGCCGCCGGTTGCCCGCTTGTATACCGATCCGGTTCGGTTGCCGCGTCTCGCCATATTGGTCACCCCTTCGTTTTCGGTTTGCGAACCTTGCGAAGTTCAAGCCCGAGCACGGCCGCGAACGCTTCGGCCGTTGCGGCCGACACATTCACATCACCGGCCATAAATCGCTGTGCGGTCCGCAACGGAACACCCGCCAGCTTTGCGAGTGCATACCCGCTCAACCCTTGCCGTTTCGCTTCACATCGAATCGTTTTTCGGATCATGTCGCACCTATTCGATAGTGTGGTGCCGTTTATTGCATTAGGCAAGTGGAATCCGGTTCAGGCCGACTCCTCAGGCCGTCCGGCCGGATTGCGTTCGTCCTGCGCGATTCTCGCAAGCCGGTTTCTGACCGGCTTGACCGAATTGGCTACCGGTCGCTGTGCTTCTATCGCCGCCTCGTGCTGCGCCGCCAGACACGCGGGGCAATATCGCCCCCCCGCCTTCGGCCGTCCGTTGCAGCCCGGGGTTCGGCATGGGCCGGGCCAATTTCGCCGGGGTGCGTTCATGCCGCCGCCTCAATTCCAGCCGCTTGATCCCGAAGCTCTGCCGCCCGCTCCGGGGCCGTCGGCTCGCAGGAATCGGCCAGCCCCAGCAACCGCCGCCGCCAGCCGTCGGGGGTCCAGCCAGGGGCACGCCCGGGACCGACCCAGCCGGGGCCGCGCCTGTCACTGTGAAGATGCGCCCGTTGCCGTGATATCCCTCAACCACCGCCCGATCCGCAGCGTCCCATTCTTCGGGGGGCTTGTACGGGATCGGCGTTTCGTCGGCCTCGCAGACCACCACCAGGGGGGTTGGGGAAGGCGCTGCCCGGGGGGCCTCGACGGTCAATCCGGCTAGGAATGTCGCTGCGTCAAAACTCACGTTCCTATACCCTTTCAACGTGCCCCAACGTGCCCCAACGTGCCCTATGTGCCCCGGATCAGACCCCGCTGGCGCTCTCTAAACCGTGTTCGGGGTACATCGGGGTACATCGGGGTACATCCGAAGGGGAAAGGCCAAGATCGATTCCGTAGGCCGATTCGATCCGCCGCAGCGTCGCCGCCGTCACCCGACCGAAGACCCTTTGACCTATCAGCTTGTTTGTTTTCACCCCGTATCGCGCGAGCGCCGCCGACACCCCCCGAGCGCTCCACTTATCAAACGTCGCGGCGTCCACCTGTCGGGCAGCCGCGAGCACGTCACCGGCCTTTAAGGTTGCCTGCCTACCCTCGACCACGGCTCCGGCCACGATCCGCAGTAGGGCTTCGTCGG
>CAYLOE010000025.1:0-57881 GCA_964385225.1 uncultured Planctomycetaceae bacterium | reverse complement strand
TTCGAGGCTTTTTCTATTTCTTTTCAACTGCAAACTGATGAAATATCCGGGCTAACTCTCGCTCGAAAACGCGAGATGGGCGCGGTCCACGGAGTGATAGCGATGGTTTTGCCCCGGAGTCGCCAGGCGGCCGCGCCGCTCTCAGAAAAATGAAAATCGCCGATTCGGGGGAGTGCGGGCGTCTCGCCCGCGCGGCGGACCGAAGGTCCGCACTCCCCGTGGACCGCAATTCTCAGGACAGGGGTAACGGATCGTAGCCGGGGGCGCGAGCACCTGGTTCGAATGCAGCAAGACCTCAAGCCCCGACAACGGGGCGGCGGAGTTCCTCCTCGAAGGATTCATTGCGTTGAAGTACGAATGCATTCCCTGTTCAATCGACTCCGACATAAGCGATCACCCTTCCCATGAAGCCACGCGCTGGAACAGCGGAATCAAACGCCGGCCACACCTGTGGCCATGATGAGCAAACCGGGCTATAAAAGCCGCATGACGAAGATCGAGAAGCACGAGCACCTGCGGCTGGTCAGTGGGGTGGAGTTGGCCGCGCTGCCGCTGGAAGGGCGGAAGACGGTTGCCTACGAGATTCGCATCCTTGCGGGGATCGCCGACGAGCCGGAAGACCTCGGGGGCCTGGCGCGAATCGTAGAAGAGACCATCGCCAAAGGCACGGAGCAGCGCTCGGCACAGGGCCTGACCGACGCCTTCGACGCCCTGGGGGCACAGGTCGGTTCGGGCGTCGGCCGGGAGTCACTCGTCTTTCGCTGCAGTTGCCTGCCGGAATATCTGGAACACGCCCTCGGCCTGCACGCGGAGATGCTCCGCACGCCAACCTTCCCCGAGGAGTATTGCGAAGTGGCGGTCGAGCTTGCTGAGCAGGAACTCCTGAGTCTCGAAGACGAACCGGGCGAACTGGCACGAAAGTTAATTGCGCCGCACGCCTACGGTCCGCGGCTCGGTCGACACGAGCTGGGCAGCGCGGAATCGCTCGCGCGAATCAAGCGCGAACAAATCGTCGAGTTCTGGAAAAGCAATTTCGCCGCCGGTCGGATTCAAATCTGCATCGGCGGCGCCGTGGACTTTCAGAAGACAGCGGCGCGGATTGATCAATTATTCGCAGGGTTCGGTCATGTACACGCGGATGCGGCCCTTCATCGACCCGATGCAGGCGCCGCACCCGGTCGGTCCGCGGAGTTCAAGCCGGGTCGGCATCATCATCATAAAGATCTGGAACAGGAGCACATCCTCATCTGCTGGCCGGGTGTGGCGGTGCGAGATGACGACTATCCGGTCGAGCGAATCACGCTCGCTGTGCTCGGCGAGGGCATGAGCTCGCGTCTGTTCACGGAAGTCCGCGAAAAACAGGGCCTCGTCTATTGGGTCGGCGCATGGGATGAACACCCGCGCAGCGGCGGGCGACTCTTCATGGGCGCTTCCACGATGCCGGCGCGCTGCGATCAGACGTATCGCACGCTGCTTCGCGAAGTGGACCGGCTTGCCGAAGACGTAACAGCCGAAGAAATCGAGCGGGCGAAAATCAGCATCATCGCCAAAACGCAAACACACGGCGACATCACGAGGGCGCGCGTCAGCGAGTTGTCGAGCGACCTGTATTTCCACGGGCATCCGATCCCGGTTGCGGAGAAGAACGCGAAACTGTCGGCGGTAGGCGTCGAAGACGTGAGGCGCTATCTGAGAACACACCCGCGCGATCGGCTGTGTGTATTGACGTTGGGGCCGCGACCGCTGGAGGGAATCGAGTAATGGTGCAGTCATCAAGTCATTTCGTCGATCGAACCCTGGAAAACGGCTTGCGCGTGTTGGTCGAAGTGATGCCGCACGTCCAAAGCGCCGCGGCGGGCTTCCTCGTGCGCACCGGGGCTCGCGACGAAACGCCGGAGTTGGCCGGTGTTTCCCATTTTCTGGAACACATGTGCTTCAAGGGCACGGCCAAGCGCGACTGGCACCAGATCACGATTGACTTCGACAACATGGGCAGCACCTACAACGCCTACACCTCGAAAGAGAGGACCTTCTACTTCGGCTGGGTGCGCGTCGAAGACCTCGAAAAGCAAATCGAGCTTCTGGCGGACATGATGCGAAGCGTCATCCCCACCGAAGAGTTCGAGATGGAAAAAAAAGTCATCCTCGAAGAAATCGCCATGTCGGCCGATCAGATCGACCGCGGCGTCTACGATCTCATCCACCAGAAGCTCTATGCTGGCCATTCGCTTGCATGGCCGGTACTGGGAACCACCGAGTCGATCGAGCGACTGACGCGAGACCAGCTCTACGGCTACTTCGAGGATCGCTATCACCCCGGCAACGTCGTACTGATGGTCGCGGGCAATGTCGATGCGGATCAAACCATCGAGATGGCACGGCGAATCTGCGGAAGGTGGTCGGCAAGGTCCCCACGCCCGAATCGTGCCGCGCCTCCGGCACTACGCCCCGCCGCATGGTGCAAGACGTCGACGCGATTCAAGCAGCAGGCCATCGCCCTGGCCTTTCCGGCCCCGTCAGCCGTCGACCCCGACCGGGAAACGGCGGACGTCTTCGCGGCAATACTCGGCGGGCACAACTCCCGATTCTTCTGGAACATCATCCAGGAAGGAATCGCGGCCCACGTCGCTGCCGGGCGGATTGATTATTGCGATTCGGCGATGCTGATTGCCTTCGGCTTCTGCGATCCGAAACGAGCGGACGACCTGCTCGCGGCCATGCGCGGCGAGATCGAGAAAATCCGCGAAAAGGGCGTCACGGCCGACGAGGTGCAGCGAGTCAAGAATCGAACGCGCACCGGCCTCACGACCGAGGCCGAGGCCCCCTACTACCGGTTGATGCAGCTTGTCCACGACATCGACGCACTGGGCCAGCCGCGCGACGTGGCCGAGCGCCTGGCCGCGGTCGATGCCGTGACTCCCGAGAGCATCCGCGCCTACCTGCAGAAATGGCCGATGGACGGCGAGGGCTGTCTCACCAGCATGGGCCCGCGTCACTGGCCTGAGAACGCCGATCTCGTCGAATAAACGCGCACGCACAACTCACCAATCCCCTGAAAACGGCGTTTTTCGCCTGCAAACAGCGGCTTTCGGCCATCCTGCCGGGCAGCCGATAAAGTCCCTTCGCGGATAACGTGCCGCTCGGCGCCTACCGATATTGAAATTGTTTTGCGCCCCTGGGGTAATAGAGTTGTGGTCGGTGGTCAGAGGCCGGCGGCTTGAAGGCGGCGGATCGTTGCTTGAGCTGCCTTGAATCGCTGTTCGAAAGATTGTGATGTCCGATATCCCCGCCAAAGAGTCCGGTACCGGCTATCTTCGCGTCGCTTCGGATACAAAGCCGTCGCACGATGCCGAACTGGACTTCGCCGCACCGCCCGTAGGTGAGCGTAGCGCACCCGCGCACCGCGCGTCAATGACCATCCTGCATGGGCCCGGAGAGGAACCCGGCGCCGGACCGCGTCCAATGGTCCTGATCGTCGGCCTGATGCTGCTCTTCACGGGAACCGTCCTGGCGACCCTGCCGATCGAGACATGGAAGGGCGCTGTCACGTTTCTGTTGCAGGGAACTTCGAGCACGACCGATGACGCCGCTCCATCACCGCCCGACGCAACACTCGATACGTTGAGTTCACCGTTGCGCTACCTGACGACCGAGACCAGCCGCTGGATCGTGAGCGGCCTGTTGATCGTTGCTGCGCTTTCCGTGCTTCGTGCCAGGGCCTTCGCGGTCATCGTCACCGGCGGACTTTTTGCGCTCACGGCTTTTTCCTGCGACGAGTTGCTGGCGGGGCGGCTGTCACGATTTGTCAGCACGTGGTTCGGCGAGGGTTCGCCGCGATACGTCCTTCCGCTCGTTTCCGCTGCCTTTGGATACCTGGTTCACGCGTCGCCTGCGAATGCAAAGATCAGCGTACGCGGCATCATCGGTCTGTTGATCGTCGCGGTCGCCGGCTTCGGAACGATTCACAATTGGTACGACTGGTCACCGATGGCCTCGCGCATCGGGCCGACGGCTTCCGAGCTGCTCTCCGAGTGGACGGAGGAATGCACCTGGGCCACCGTCCTGATCCTCACCGCCATCGGCGTCGCATCCTCGCGCACCCGACCGATCCACCTGCTCATCGCGCTCATGCTGCTGGCGCTGGCTTATCACTGCGTCTCCTCGGGCCTGAGCCAGATGCGCGCCTTCCCCGAACTTGCCGTGCACGATTATGTGCCGACCGTCGAGGACATTAACTACCGCAACGTCGAAGCATGGCGATGGGTCGTCGCCGTGGAGCTGGCCCTGCTCGCGGCGATCCTGCTGCACCTGTCCCTGGGCATGGGAGCCCTGAACCTCGCTTTCGCCACGACCTGGATGATCGCCGGAATGGCCATCTACGGAGCCGTCGGAAACATGTCGCTCCTGCGAACATTCAGCGAGGGCTACAGCGCCTCGCGAACGGCGGAGATGCCGGGAGCAGCCGGACAACCACGGACCGGTGACCCCCTGGCGAACTGGGGCCTGCCGATCGGCCCGCCGCAGACGCAATCATCGCAGCAGACGCAGACAACGCCGCCGCGTGTCGCGCCTCCTACGACAAGCGGCGCACCCGCCACGTCATCCACACCGTCCGCTCCCTCGACGCTCGCCTCACAAGACCTCGACGCCGCACGAATGCGCGCGATGGCCAGCATTCAGCGCCCCGCCACCATCCGCGAGATCACACCCCTCTTCTGGATGTTCTTCACCGCGGCACTTGCCGGTCTCATCGCCGTGACAGGTGTCAGCATGATGACATCCAGCCGCGCGCTTCGCCGACTGGCCCTCTGCGTCCTGTGGGTCTCGCTGGGGATCGCCGGGACCATGCTCTGGAACGTCTGGCCGAAGGGCTCGGAAACGTGGCTGGGCTGGCTGGCGGCATGGCGATACTCGCAACACCACACCAGCGCCATCTGGCTCACCTTCCTCGGGTCGGGGGCGATCTTCGGATTCTGGGCCCTGCGGCACGACGCAAACCTCGCCACCTGGGTCCACGCCAGCGCAGCGGCCATCCTGATGGGAACCTGCCTGACCCTCGGAGCCGTCGCCATCCTCATTTACTGGGGCGGCTTCCCCAATCTGCCAACCTGGGTGTACATCGCCATCGCCGCGGGCCAGTCTTCCCTCATGTGGGCCCTGCTCATGCACCAGTGCTTTGCTGAACGTCGTGCCCGAAGACTGGCCTGAAAGAACGGGCCGACGGTCAGCGGCCGGCGGCATACAGCCCTGCCGAAATCGCCAAATCCGCCGCATCTTCCCGATAGCTATAATGTATGACCATGAATCAACACGATTGCCCCCGCGTGGCGCCGCGTACGCGCTCCCCCTCGGCCGCTCGACTCCTTAATCGCTTCGCATTATTTACGCTTCTACTCTTCGTCCCGGCTTGCTCGCTCGCCGAACTCGATACCCCGCAGCGCCGTGACAACGGCCTCGTCGTCATCCTGCCCGGCATCGAGGGTCCAAGCTACTGGAACCACAGCATCGCCCGCGGCCTCGCGGATGGCGGCGTCCACAACGCGATTCAAATCTACGACTGGGGTACGAAAATTCCCGGCGGCATGCTGATCAATCTCGCGGATTACGAACGCAATCGGGCCATGGCGGCGTCCCTCCGCGATCACGTTCTCGATTATCGTCGCGCCCATCCCACGGGAGGCGTTCACCTCATCGGCCACTCCGGCGGAGCCGGCATCGCCGTCATGGCGGCAGAGATGCTCCCCAGCGACAAACCGGCCACGACGCTCATTCTCCTTGCCCCGGCGCTCAGTCCGGAATACGACCTGAACCCCGCCCTGCGAAATGTCACCGGCGGCATCTTCAGTTACTACTCGAAGTACGACACCGCGCTGCTCGGCGTAGGAACCACCGTCGCAGGCACGATGGATCGCCGCCATACGATGGCCGCAGGCGCCGTCGGTTTTCGCCGCCCGCAGGGTTCGAGCGATTCAGACAGCAGTCCTTACCGAAAGCTGCATCAGGTGGCGTGGAGCCCCAGCATGCGACGCTACGGCCACATCGGCGATCACATGGGCTGGGCCGATCGGGCATTCGTCCGCAGATACCTGGCTCCCCTCGTAAAGGAATTCAACTCCTGGCCCGCCGCGACGGGTGCGGACGCCGACTCGCCCTACCGCTCGACCGGGTCACAGCTCGACGGCTGACGCCCCTCACCCATCCAGCCCAGTACCGCGCGCATCTCCGGAAGACCGGGAGAGTAAGGATCAACCCTCGCCCGAGCGCGGCAAAAAGGATCGCCTGGGCCTTTGTCTTAATTGCCAAAACTGCTAAAATGTTTTAGCCGATTAAGATAGGGGGGGGATCGTTAGTCTCGCCTCGCAGGTCATGAGATGCCTATCCAACTCGCGTCCGGACATTTTGAGCGATCACACAGCATCGTTCGGGCGATGTTCTACCTCGGCTGATTGTGGGGATCGATCATGAAGCCAAATTCGTCGCCTCGTATCCTTCTGCTCGCCAGATCAGGTAGTCGGGCACACGGGATGGTTCAGCAATGGGCAGACGGGGCACACGTCCAGAATGTTTCCACTTTTGACGAAGCCCTCGCGGCCATGCGGGAGTCCGCCTTCGATCTGGTCGTGAGCGATCAGGGAGATTTTCTCGCACTCGAGCGTGCCGCGGTCAACCAGCAATCGGCGATGATTCTCGAAAACATCGGACAGGGCGTCTGCATCGTCAACACGAGCGGACGACTGGTCTGGGCAAATCCAAAAATGCGCAGCTACCCGGAGGACCTCACGACGCAGGTCTGCGGCATCTGCGTAAAAACCTTCGGCGCCAACGGCGAGACCGACAACGGTCGCCCGGCTCATCATCGCGCACGCCGCGTCAGCATCACCAGCCCGCGAGACGAATACTTCGAAGTCACCATCACGCCGGTGCTCAATTCACACGGCGAAGTCATGCAGATCGCCGCCGTCGTGTGGGACGTCACCCACAATCGTCGCCTGCAGAAAAAAATCGACGCCATCGACCTGGCCGGTCGAGAGTTGGTCCGCCTGGACGCCGAAACCACCTCCGGCATGAACGTCGAAGAGCGAATCAGTCTGCTCGAACAGAAGATTCTGCGCTACATGCACGACCTGCTTCACTTCGACAACTTCGCGGTGTTACTCATCGACAAGAAGAACAACCACCTCGATTTCGTCCTGCAGCACGGGATGAGCCCCCGCAGCCGCGACTACGAAATCGTCGCCTCGCCCGAGGGCAACGGCATCAGCGGTCACGTCGCCGCCACAGGACGCAGCTACATCTGCCACGACACCTCGAAGGACGCGCGCTATCTGCCCGGCCTGGAATCTGCCAAAAGCTCCCTCACGGTCCCGCTGCGGCTGCATTCCAAGATCATCGGCGTGTTCAACATCGAGTCCGACCGCGAGGCGGCTTTCAACGAGGAAGACCGGCAGTACGCCGAGATTCTCGCCGGCTACATCGCCATGGCGCTGAACATTCTCGATCTGCTCATCGTCGAGCGAAACGACTGGACCGGCCGTCTGGCGGAAGACGTCCTCGGCGAGATCGCCGGCCCGCTGAACGACATCATTACCGAAGCCCAGACGCTCATGGAGGAGTACATCGGCAACGACGACTTGCGGCATCGGCTCAGCGCCATCTGCGACAACGTCACCGAGATCAAGGATAAGGTTCGCGACGTGGCCCGACCGCGCGGCGGTATATTGGGTCGCCGCTCCGGTACGACGGAAGACCCGATCCTCAAGGGCAAGCACATCCTCGTGGCCGACGACGAAGAAATCATTCGCGAGACCATCGCCGGCGTGCTGCGAAAGGCGGGGGCCGATGTGGAAACGGCAGCCGACGGCGCCGAAGCCGTCGAAGAGTTGCAGCAACATCCATACGACCTGCTCCTGGCCGACATCCGCATGCCGCATAAAAACGGTTACGAAGTCTACGCCGCGGCGAAAGAGGCCTATCCGGAGATCGCCGTGATCCTCATGACCGGCTTCGGATACGACCCGAACCACAGCGTGGTGCGTGCCCGAAAGGATGGCGGGCTCAGCGCGGTGCTGTTCAAACCCTTCAAGGTGGACCAGCTCATCTCCGAAATCCGCGGGGCCTTCACCACGCAGAAGGCGTAGGGGACGCGGGGAATCGTCAAAATTGGGAAACGCCAAAACGCCAAAATGAAGAGGCGCGGGGAACGAAGTGGAACTTCGCGGTCCGGGAGCGAAGTAAAACTTCGCGGTCCCCGGGGGGGGGCTGATTTGCCCTTCGCCGCCGTTGTGCCTTACTATCCGCGGGATTGAGCTCGATGAGCGATGCGTTAGCGACCGATGGATGGCAATCCTTCGGCTTCACTCAGGCCCCAGGACCAGAGTCCCAGGCCCCAGGCCCCGGTCACCGCCCATGAAACTCCGTTGCCCTCGCTGTCAGCAGAAGCTCAACATACCCGACAAGTACGCGGGCAAGGCCATCCGCTGCCCCGCTTGTCGGCGCGCTTTCACCGTCCCTCAGTTAACCGGCGGTGTCGGCGCGGGCGCTCGGCTCGAAGCCAACAAGCTGGACCTCGAAGGGCTTGCCAATCTGGAGCGTGCATCCTCGGAGATGGGCGACGAGGAGCTGGTCGAAGCCCAGGCCCAGGTCGCTGCGTCCCGAGCCGCCGAAGCGAAGCACGAAGACCCGAAGATTCGCACCTGTCCGAACTGCCAGAAGCGTACGAGAGTCGATGACCCCTACGCCGAAATGCTTTGCTCCCACTGCTGGCAGCCGATCCCCGCACTACTCAGAGGCGAGAAGATCGGTCGCGCGCGAGGGGCGGCCAGCGGCGCCGCCACCTTCTACGGCGAATTGGCCACAGCCATCACCTATCCCGTTCCCGCAATCGCATCGCTCGGAACCGCCGCAGGCATCGCCGTCGCCGCGGCGCTCATCCCCGTTCTTGTCGTGACCGGTCTGGCAAATGTGATGGAAATGGGAAACGTCGGGCTCGTGCCGGCGGAAGAACTCAAAGCCGACCTCAGCGTTGTTCAGTGGATTCTCGTCGGCATCTTCGCGGCGGAAGTCTTATTTTACTCCGCCGTCGCGCTGCACGTCTTTCTCGATGTCATCCGCACGACCGTCATCGGCAACAACGCCCCGCCGAACCTGGGTTGGAGCCCGGCCAGTTGGGGAAAGAGCTTGATGGGCTACCTGGCGCTGCTTGCGTATTACGTCGTCATGACCTCGCTGCTCCTGATGCTCACGTATCCCGGCGACCTGTACGAAGCCGGTCGCAAAGGCGATGTGCTGCAGATCGTGAAGGACGCCGACACGCCCTTCCTCGTGGGCATGCTCATCATTTCCGTCGGCGTGCCGATGAACCTGCTCGGCTTCGGCCTCGGCACGGTCGTTCAGGCGGTCAACCCGGTCCGCGTGTTGCGGTCGATCGGACGGACGCACGTACATTACATCTTCCTGGTGATCCTGCTCAGCGTTTACGGGATCATCTTCGCGACGGCGTTCCTTGCGATCGTGTTCGATTGGTTCATCCCGCAGGTCGGCGATATGGTCTCCGGCGCGAAGGAAGGCAACATTGTGCAGGTCGCCCTGGCCCTCGTGGCCTGGGGCGTCGTGATGGCCTTCTACTACTACGGCAACTACGTCATCGCCCGCCTCCACGGCGTCTTCGCCCGATCATTCCGAAAGAGTCTGGAATTCGGAACGCAGTGAGCAGCCGGGGACCGCGAAGTTCCACTTCGCCCCCCACCCCCTCGGGGACCGCGAAGTTTTACTTCGCCCGGGGACCGCGAAGTTCCACTTCGCCCCCGCTGCGCGCACATCGATCAAGATCGTAAGGATAGGTAAATCAGCAAGCGCCGCGCGCAGGCCGAATCCTGCCTACCCGCCCTTTCCGCGCAAAAACGCGGCGTAAAATTCAGGAAATTCAGCTTTGTTCAAGCACTTACTTTTTCTTCGCAGCACGCCAATGTCACTCAATCCGCAATCCGAAACTCGCATTCCGATGTCAGATCAGCTTCTCATGCACCGCCTCCGGCAATTCCACCGCTTCCACGTCGCGCGGTTCCAGTTTGGACAAACCGCCGCCGTAGATGCGGCGGTGCAGGGCCAGGGCCTTTTGGCCTGCGGGAGAGATCAGAAATTCGTACAGGGCCCGGACGCGCGCCGCCGTGGGCTTGCGCGGATAAATGCCGTGATACGCCGTCAGATTCAGCGCCCTGGCCGTGTTGAGCACGACCCGAAACGAACCCCGCGCGAAGACCGAGATCAGAATCGGCGCCGGCTCGCGCTGCTCCGGTCGAAACCACTCGGGCCGATGCGACGGCAGATAACGGCGGTCGATCCCCTTTCGACGACCCTCGGCGAGATAGGCCCGAACGGCCGGCGTCAATTCCTTCCGCGGCGAAAGCAGATACACCGGCTCGTCCGCGGCAATCAGTTGCCCAAGCACCTGACCCGTCAACCGATCGCCCGCAATCTGTCTCGCCCGGGCGATGCAGAGCCGAACGTCGCGCAGCGAGATGCCGAACTCATGGCACTGCGATGGGCGAAGCACGAAGTAACCATTCGCCCCGGTGGCAATGCCGCGCGAACAGGCGGCCACATCCCCCAGTCGCCGGCGGGCTACACGCAGCGGCGAACCCGTCTCAATGATCGACGACCACTTCCGCGCCGGCGAAAGCTCCGCTGCGTCCACGCACCGCGCCTCCCGGAGCGTTCGTCCGTTGAGCGCCGCGGCATCCTCAACGCAGGCCAGCCGGATCGGCTCACGGGTACCCCGGCCGCGCCGCAGCAACAGAATCGCCGCCGTGGTCAGCGCCGTCGGAAAGATCATCGAACGATGGGAAAAGTGAACGATGCCGTCCATCGCATTCTGTTCCAGAAGATGCGCCTTGAGCGGCACACCGAAATCCGCATTGAGCCATTCAGCAGGCATGATGATCGCCGCCCGCCCGCGCGGCGCAAGCAGCGATACGATCCGAAGCATGAACAACCCGTACAGATTCGTCATGCGACTGATCCGCCGGCCGGCGAGCCGGTCGAATTCGCGAAGTGTCTCCTCATCGTAATCCAGCTCGTGATGCCGCACGTACGGCGGATTGGCGAGCACCGCGTCGAAGGGCCAGTTATAGCGCACACGCAGAAAATCCGCCCGACGACATTCAAGAGAAAGCAGCAGATCGCTTCGATCCAGCCGCCGGATCAATCGGGTATCCAGCTCGCAGGCGTCGATACGCGGCCGCGCCCAGCCGGGCCGCGCGCGGTAATAGGCATCGAGCGAGCTGACAAACACCCCCGCGCCCATCGCCGGTTCGAGTACGCGGCGCGGTCGATCGGCGCAGGCCCATGCGGTCATCCAGTCCGCGACGACGCGCGGCGTGGGAACCTGCCCGAGCGGAGCATCGCGGGAAGCATCCCTGCACAAAGCAACCGAAGTAGCCCGGCGCATGGACCGCGAAGTTTTACTTCGCATGGACCGCGAAGTTTTACTTCGCCCCCCCCGCGACGCGCCCGCCGACGCACGGGAGGAGGAGGCTGAAGTCAAGATGTTTAGGGCAGCGCGGCGCATAAAAGAGGCGGCATGGACCGCGAAGTTCCACTTCGCCCCTCAGGCCCACGCACCGAGAGGATACTCCGCCGCCTCGCGGGTTGCCAGAAGCTTGTCTCACCGACGCAGGTCAGGGAGCGAGGAGCAGATCAACGAAGAGCTGAATATCCATGCCGTCGGCAATGCCCACGCCGTCCACGTTGGCGCGCGAGACAAAGCCGGGATTGATCTCCGTACCGATCAGGACATTCACAAAATGCGGGATGTCCGAAAGATTCGTCGCGCAGTCACCGTTGACATCGCCCAGCGGCAGCGGATCGACCGTCAGCGTCGCCGTCAAGCTGGTTTCCTCGTTGCACTGATCCTTGATCGTGCAGGTGTAGTCTCCGGCGTCGAGGGCGGTGGCATTGTTGATGAACAGCACCGAGCTGTCCGTGCCGACCACGTCGCCATCTTTACGCCAAGTGTAGGTGAACAGGCCGCGCATCCCGGTGGCCGCGACGGTGAGCGAGGTATTCTGTCCCTCACAGATGGAGTGGCTCTGCGGATGCGTACCGATGTTGATCGAACTGCCGGCGCAATTCACGACGACCTTGAAGATCTCACCCGGCGAGTGCTTTACGATATAAATCTCGCCCGCCGCGTCTTCGCCGAACGACGAGACGTTGCTGATGCTCAACCCACCGATCGGACCGGTGGGGACCAGCTCGGCCGTTCGATTGGTGACCTGCCCCGCCGGCACCGCGGTGCACTGGCCGGAAGTCATGTTGCAGCTTCCTGTGTAGCGGAAAGTCCACAGAAAACCGTTGCTATAGTTGGCGAAGAAGTAGTAGCCCTTCAGATCGGGAATCAGCGATCCGCGATAGACATAGCCGCCGGTGACGGCATAGCCGCCAACCCACGGATAATCCCACACGGGGTTGATCAGACCCACCGTGCTGCACGTGCTGCTGCAATTGCTGGGCGACTGATTCGAACAGGTAAAGCCCTCGCGGGTGCGCCAGCCGAAGTTGATTCCGGCCACGCCCGCGGGGGCAAGATCGACTTCCTCCCGAAGGTTCTGGCCGACATCGCCGATGTAGAGATTCCCGTTGGCGCGATCGAAACCGCATCGCCACGGATTACGCAGACCGTAATGATAGATTTCGTCGAGACCGGCAACGCCCACGAAGGGATTGCTCGGAGGACTCGTATATCCCCAGACGGTGGCATTGCCCGGCTGCTGGTCGGTGTCCACATCGATCCGCAGCATTTTGCCGAGGAACGAGTTGATGTTCTGGGCGTTTCCGCTCGTGTCGCAGGCGCCGCCGCCGTCGCCCGTGGCGATGTAGAGATACCCGTCGGGGCCGAAGTCGATCCAGCCGCCGTTGTGATTCGATTGAAAGGGATGACTGATCGTCATCACCAGCTCCATACTGGCGGCGTTCGCCGTGTTGGCCATTGGATTCTGGCCGGTCGTCGTATAGCGACGGACGTGATTGTTGCCGCCCTGAGTGATGTAGATGAAAAACGCGCCACGGTTGGGGTTCGGCGCTTCAGCGAAGAAGTCGGGATGAAAAGCCATACCGAGCAAGCCCTCTTCGTTGCCCGTGTTCTGACCGCTGGTCGTCAGAAATTCCGGCGTCACCAGCGTGTTGTCGGATAGGTTCAGGATGCGGATGCGGCCGATCTGGTTCTGACCGCCGACGCTGGAATTGCTGATGCGCTGTTCGACGATGAAGAGCCGAGTGGTATCGCCCGGAGGAGATACCACATAAACGGGCCGAAAAATCTGTGTGGGGCTGTTGTTCGGAGGATATACGCGAATCGTCGTCAACGGCGTTTGTGCCTGCACGACATGGAAAACGAAGAGAACAGGAATGCTCAATAAAATCGAAAGCTGCAAAGTCCTTTTCATCCGAGAAATCTCCCTCACCTGTGAAACTCCCCTGCGCTGAGCTGCACCTGCTCGTCGGTTGTCCATCGACACCCCGACCGGGCATGACCACTCGACCGGCAACCCGGCCCCTACGACATTTCCCACGGCCCAGGATGAGCATCGCGGATCAACAAGCAGGCGATCATGCACATGGCAGGCAGGCAGGCATCCAAAATCGGCTCAATCTGGAATTATAACGATAATGGAAGGGCATTGGTACCCTTGAAAGTGCCGATTTCAGGTCCCTATGGCCGATCGGACGGCTTTCGCCGGTGCCGACCCATCCCCAAAACGTCGAGGCCCGGATGCCGCCCATAGCGACCTCCAGGCCCCAATGCCTGCGTTCTCCCGTCTCGCGCCTCCCTCGTCCCTTTTCCCTCTTTTTGTTATCTGAGCAGCGACAGCACCGATTGCGGCGTCTGATTCGCGATCGCGAGGATGCTCGTTCCCGCGTTCACGAGAATCTGCGCTCGCGTCAGTTCGCTCGTCTCCTTCGCGAAGTCCAGGTCGCGGATCGACGATTCCGACGACGTCAGATTCTCCAGCGTAATCTGGAGCTGGTTGACGTTGGTCTCGACGGTGTTCTTCTCAAAAGCACCGAGCCGGCCGCGAATCACCGAAACCTGTCGGATGGCCTCGCGGATGATCGCCGATGCCTCCGCCGACTTGCCTTCGACGATGGTGCTCGAACCGCCGCTGACCACGTCGGAGAGATAGCCGATCGATGCATTCCCCAGTCGAGACGCCGCGACCGACTGCACACCGATGTTGACCTGCTGATTGGAATCAACACCCGCCCCGAGCTGGAAGGTCGCTCCTCCGCCGGTGATCGCGAAGGTCGTGGAGCCGATGACATTGAACGCATCCTGGAGCCGCAATTCGAGCGCCAGACCCGAGGTGTTCAGGAAGATGTCGAGCCCGCGGCCCTGCGCGCTGGCGCCGTTCACGGTGACCGTGGCGTCGCGTCCTGCGTCGCGGTTGAGCTGGGTGCCGTCGGAGTCCACGGTGGTGAAGACGTTCGGCGTGCTGCCGATCTCTGCCACCTGAACGAAGGCGCTGCTGCCGTATGCCTGCGACGAGAGCACGATGCCGCTGGCCGCGTTGGCGCCGTTGATCAGATCCGCCCGGACACCGGTGGCGTCGCTGACGAGATTGATGGCGGCGGCAATGGCGCTGGCCGTGGTGCCCGCGAGGAAGGGCAGGTTCGTCACGCCGTTGGTGCCGGCGAGTTCGAGGGTGACGTCGGCAGTGATGGCGCTGTTTCGGAACTCAAGCGCTGCGTGCTGCGCCGACTGCACGACGTTCACGGTGATCGGGATGTAACTGGCCGTGCCGAAGGAAGCGCCGTGGACGCGCAGGTCGGTGATATCGCCGACGTTGACACCGCTGGTGACGTACCCCAGCGAGCCGTTGAGCAGCTTTCGGCCGCCGAAGGTCGTCGTATTGGCGATGCGCGTGATCGAGGCGATGGCCGAGTCGATCTGCAGCTGGTTGGCGCGAATCTCGTCCTCGGAGACGGCGCCGGTGTTGGCCGCCTCGACGATCTTCGCCTGAATATCATTCAGAAGCGAAGACACCTCGTTGAGCGCGCCCTCCGTCGTCGCGATGACGTTGGAAGCACGCTGCGAGTTGGTGATCGCCTGCCGCACGCCCTCGATCTCGGAGCGCAAGTTCTGCGAGATGATGAGGCCGGCGGGATCGTCCGCCCCGCGGTTGATCCGCAGGCCGGACGACAGGCGTTCAAGGGACGTTCTTAAGTGTTCATTCGAGCGGCCAAGTTGCCGCGCCGCAAGGATCGATGCGGTGTTGGTATTGATCCGAGCCATGTCACAATCCTCCCTGATTGATCATCGGCGCACGTTTCAAGAAAGAACGTTTCATCGCCGGGGGTCATCCATGCCGCGCCTCGGACCTGGCTACAGGAGCCCGGGCGCACAAATCATTCAACGCAAATTCGCAAACTTCCATCGTGGCCTCCGTGCCACGCTGAACTTCTAACGCCGTGGTCGCCGACGGGAAGGATCCGAGTCGGGTCCGGAGCCGTTCCGCGGACCGGAGCCATCGGGCGCGCCGGAACCGTGGGGCGGCAGATCTTCAGGTTTAATGTTCGCCGCCGCCCGATTCTCTCGCTGGATGGCGTCGTAGACTTCCTTGCGATGCACCGGAACATGCGTCGGCGCCGTAATACCCAGGCGAACCTTGTCGCCACGAATATCAACGATCGTGATTTCGATTTCGTCGCCGATCATGATCGTTTCATCACGCTGTCGCGATAAGACCAACATCCCTGTCTCCTTGCTTCAGGCAAAACGATTGCCCAATGATACGTCAAGACATCCGTGTCTCGACGTGCTCGTAAGAAATCGCCCGATCCATCGAACGAATCATCCGTCATCGGCTGTCTGTCCGCCGCCACAGCGGCCGCGGCGTCGGCCGAATTCACCGATGGATCGTAGGCCGGTTCGAGCGGGCCGGCCCGGCGAGTTTGTCAGAGCGTCGGTGCGGTTACACCGTTTTCTACGCATCACGTTCATCTGCGGCCTAGGCCGTTCGACTGACCGCCTGCTGCCGTGCCGGAAGCTGCATCAGCGGGTGGCGCGTCGTGAACTTCTTCTCGGACAGCACGAGCTGCTTGCCCACGCGGGTGGCCACGTTGATGACCAGCGGTCCCTGAAGGTTGGCCGTCAGCGTGTCGTCGACCTTGTTGACGATGACGAACACCTGCGAGCCGGTCGTCTCGGTCAGACCGATGGCAGCCAGGTCTTCTGACTTGATGGCGACGCGGAAGTCCGGAAGGAACATCCGCGGATCGCAGACGACGAAGGCCAGTTCCGGTCGATGGACGGCCTGCATCCAGTAAAAGGCGCTGTTCTCGCCGGTCTGGATCAAGGCGTATTCCCTGTCATCCGGGAAACCGAGCAGGCCCCGCGGAAAGTTGAGGAATCGCTGGTCGTCCACTTCGATCCCGCCAAACCGTGACGTCTCAATCATCATCCCAATACACTCCCGGCCGCCTCATGCGGCCATTTCGCGCGTCGCGCCACCGGTTCGACCCAACGAACAAGTGTCACACGACATCCCTGTCTACCTGCCGTCGCCCGCGATAACTCCGTCTATCGCAGGAAGTCCAACAACGACAGATACTGCGTCCTCGACCCCGCCAGCAGACTCGCCTGCAGGGCGGTCTGCGCCTGTTGAAATTTCGTTACCGCCTCCGTGAAGTCGACTTCTTCGAGCTCCGACAGCAGCACAGTGGTCGCCGTCACCGCGTCTTCGGTCTGCGCCAGTCGTGCGCGGACGTTCTGGGCACTGGCGCCGACCAGGCCGGCAATGCTGGAAAGATGACGCTGCAATTCGTTGACTTGCTTTCCGGCCTCGGTGATCTCGGATGAATTGTTCGACAACAGCGCATCGTGCAGTCGATACAGCGCGCTGAAGACGCCGGTCTGGTAGAACGCGCCCACGTCATCGCCGTCGAGTTGCGTGGCGCTGCCCGTCTTCAGGATACCCAGCTCCTCGGCAACGGGCGACAGATTGAGCTTCTCGACGGTGAGCATGCCCGGCCCGGCGGGGCCACTGAGCTGAAGGCCTGCGCCGCTGTCTGAGACCGACGCCGTTACGGTGGAGCCGGCCAGCGCGGCGGCAGCATGAATCGCGTCGATCACGTCACCGATGGTCTGTGCGCTGGAGACGTCGACATCGAAGGACACGCCGTTGGCATCCGTAATGCGGAAGTCGTTGCCGGTAACGGGGTGAATCCCACGCGAGCCGTTGATCCGCGATAGGAAAACGCTCGTATCGAGCGTCTTGATGCCCAGCGTCGCCGCATCGTTGCCGCCGTTCTCACCGACGACCAGCGGGCTGCCTGCGACGAGATTCTGAATCTCGATGCCGTTACCCGCGGCATTGATGGAAGCGCGAATGCCGGCGCCGGCCGTGTTGAGCGCATTGAGTACATCCTGCACGGTTGTCGCGCCGGCAAAGGTAACGATCTTCGTAATGGAACCGTTGGTGATCTTCACGCCGCCGGGCAGTGTGACGCCGCCGGGTGTCAGGTCCGCCAGCTTTGTCGTGAGGGCCAGTCGGCGCTGAAGTCCGTCGCCTTCCATGTCGGCGCCTGCGGCGCTCTTGCGCAGGCCGAGGTCGGCGGCGGTTGTGCCGTTGCCGATGTCACTGACCTGGAAGGTCGCCACGCCTCCGGAGACGATGCGCAATGACGCCCCATTGGCAGGACTGATGACAAGAGAGAGCGCACTACCGGCCGCGGATGCGGTGTCGTTGAATCGGGCAATCAGATCGTTGAGGGTCTCGGCGCCGGTGAAGTCGACATCGAAGGAGAGAGCCGGACCCGTCTGCTCGATCCGTATTCGTCCGAGTCGCACGCCGGCGCCGGCCGCGCCGCCGAGTTCGCTGAGTCGCGTATCACCGGAGAGCTGAACATCAAAGGCCGGCAGACCGCCGGTGACTTCGCCGTTGAGCTTGAAGATATCGGCCGCATTGACATCGTATGCATGGGTCGTCTGCGGACCGACGAGCGTGCTGCGCTGACCGAGATCGCCCGCGAAGGTGACGCGACCCAACGCGCTGTTGAAGGGCGCTTGCTCGGTGCCGCGTCCGCCGAAGAGATATAACCCCTGATACTGCTGATTCGCGGCGTTCACGAGCTGGTCGATGAGACCGCTGACGACGACCGCCTGCGAGGCCCGCTCTTCGGCGCTTTGCAGACTGCCGGCCTGTTCACTGGCAATACGTGCGGCCTGAATGAGCAGGTCGGACAGATCGGTCAGCGCGGCGTCGGCGCTGGAAAGCTGTCCGTCTGCGTGGCGAAGATTGGTCAGAATCTGATCCTGGGACTCGCGCTGCTTCTGCAAGCGCGCGATGCTGGATGCGGCGATCGGATCATCGCTGACGGAGAGCAACTTCTTGCCGGAGGAGAGGCGCTGCTGCTCGGAGAACAGGCGCAGCGAGTTCTGGCGCAGGTTCTGCAGAAGCGTATGAGTCTGCAGGCCGTGCGAGACTCGTGATATTCCACCGCCGGGTATCGCCATCTCAGCATTCACTCCGGGCCGACGACCTTCCGCCGCGGCCGACGAATCGTTATCTCACCAGCCCCAGTAGTTCCTGGAGCATTTCATCCACGACGCGCATGTAACGGGCGGCCCCTTCATAAGCGCGCTGATAGGAGATCATCGCGACGGCTTCTTCGTCGAGACTGACGCCGGAAACGCCTTCGCGCTGCGCGGTGAGCGAATCGAAAATGATCGATCCGGCTTCCAGCGCACTCTGCGCCGCCGAGGAGTTGACCGCGATATTTGCAACCGTTGCGTTGTAATAGGCATTGAGCGACACGCCGCCGAGACCCGCCAAAGCCGCATCTGCAAGTAATGCCATGGCGGTGGCATTGCTGCCGTCGCCGGAGAGGTCCGACCGCCCGGCCGCGATGTAGGACGGATTGCCCGCGATGAGCGAATTCACATTGATGGTTCGGGCGTCCGTGCCGGAGAAGAACGTATTGACGCCGAGCGCCGCGAGTAGACCGGATGTGTCATCGGCAAAGGAGAAGCTGTGCCCTGCGGCCGCGGAAATCTGGAGCCGCCCGTCAGCGAGAACCGTCGCGGTGACGTTGGGCACGTTCGCGTTGATATCGGCGACGATGGAGTCCAGCGAGGAATCGACACCGATGCCGTCGAGATCGACGTTGATTTGCGTGCGCACGATCGCGCCGGTGGCTGCGTCCTTGACGTCGATGAAGAACGATCCGGTCTTCGGGATAAAGTCGATTCCGTTCTCGGCCGCGGTCAGCGGCAGCGACGAATCGATGACGCCGGCAAGGCCGGTGAGCGAAGTGAAACCTGTCAGTCCCTGTCCGCTCGAGTGAATCGCGTTGACTTCGCGAATCATCGCGGCGGCGAGGGTGTTGAGTCGATCCAACTGGCCGCCGGTGTGATGATCGCGCGAGTCGATCAGGCCTCGAATGCTGCCGCTGGAGGTGACGACCGGTCCGTTGTCGATCTTGTAGCGAACGACGGCCGAATTGAAGCCAAAGGCGTCGGTTTCATTGACCGTCTGCAGGCCGAAGCTTTCGCCATACTGAATCAGCGACTGGCTTCCAATGTAAACATTGACGGCGCCATTGGGCTGCTCGCGTACGGTGATCGCGAAGTACTCCGATAGCTCGGACAGCAGCCGGTCGCGTTCGTCGCGAAGCGCCGCGGCCGACCCGCCGCTCGACGCCTCGGCCGTCGTAATGCGGACGTTCAGATCGGCGATGCGCGTGGCAATCTGGTCGGCCTGTACGACCTGCTCCTCGATCTGAACGTTTAGTTCGGAGCGCAGTCCCACCAGTTGATCGCGGATATCGTGGAATCGACCGGTAAGGGCCTGGGCGCTGGTGACGACGATCGCACGGCTGGCGGCGTTTTCCGGCGTATTCTGCAAGTTCGATACGGCCTTGAAGAACTCGCCCATGAGGGAACCGAGATTGTAATTCCCCAGCGGATCGAAAATGTTTTCGATGCGCGTGAGGTTGGAGCGCTGGGCGAGCGCCGATTGTTGATCGGACCCGGCGAGACGCAGCCGTGCATTGAGCGATTCGCTGACGTGACGCCGCACCGCATCGAGTCGGACGCCGCTGCCGATCTGTCCGGCGGTGAGGCCCGGACCGGGCTGCGCGGACAAACGCGCGGAGGCGCGGCTGTAGCCGGGTGTTCCGGCGTTCGCGATGTTCTGGCCGACGACGCCCAATGCCGCCTGGTAGGCGTTGAGCGCTGTTCGACCGATGCTCAGTGCTGACGTAAGTCCCATCTTTGCTTATCCCACGGCGTCGAGCATGCGCGGACCGTTCGCACGATCCACGCTACCTGCCGCCGAATACGTACCCACGGCTTCGTCGTCCTGCGTCATCGCGGCGAAAAGCGCCTTGAAATGCGCGAGCATCTCCCGGCTGACCAGTTCGACGACGCGATTGGACTCGGCTACTTTCAACATCCGTTCTCGCAGCGTCGCCGCGAGATTGGCAATTCGCGGCCGCAGCGAAGGATCGAGTCGCGAGATGATCGCGCTGAGACGGATCGGCCGGCCATGTGGTTCCGCGGCGATTCCCAGCGTCTCACAAAGGCGAGCGACGATCTGCTTTCGATTCTCATCCAGCTCCGAGGCCCTGGCGGCCAGTTCGCCCTCGCGATGCGACGCGGCGATCATGCCTTCAACGTCGGAACGGCGCATGGCTTCGAGTTTGATGGTGATGACGCCGTGCAGCGATTCCTGCAGCGATGTCAGCTCGCTGAGCAACGCGGACAATTCCAGCGCGAACTTGACGGCGAGGTCGTTATTCATGTTCCGCCTCCTGTCGACCCATGCCGATTTCTGAATTCGCCGGCTGCGCTGCATCGCCCGGCGCCTTGCGACCGAGGCGGCGCTCCATGGCGGAGGCCATGCGGTCGGCGATGGGGTTGTTCGCCGAGCGACCGAGTCGCTGGGCCAGTTCGATGCCGAGCTGTCCCTGAAAGACATCTTCGCCTCGGCCGCCGTGCATGTACTTCGTCTTGAAGCTCGATGACTGCATCTGTTTGATCAGCGTTCCGTAAAAGACGTTGCCGACGAATTCGCCGACGGCCTTGCGAAACTCCGCCCGTCCGCCGTCGAGGCGCGGGGCCTTCGGCGCGGTCAGTGCCGCCTGCGCGACATCCGGCTTGATGGCGCTGAAGGGACCCTGGTTTGTCACGGCAGTCAGATTCACGTGATCCTTACTCCACAATGACGAGTTTGCCGGTCACCTTGCCCATGCGGTGCAGGTTCTCGACGATCTCGATGATGTCTCTCGACGGAACGTTCAACTGATTCAGGGCGTCCACCAGCTCCCGAAGCCGCGCGCCCGCGAACTCCCGATTGGGCACATGGATCGAAGCCGCATACTGCTCGCTGACCAGCGGATTCTCCTCGGTCGGCTTCGGCGGCGGCCGGGTCGTGACAATCGACATGCCGTTGTGGGAGATAACGGCGGGGCCGATTTCCACCTGCTCGTCGATCACGATGGTGCCCGTGCCGCGGTTGATGACGATCCTCGCCTCGTTCGGCGGCATGAGCAGCTCGGTGGATTCCACGCGAGCGATGAAGCCCGCGGGATCGTGGCGATCGCCCTCGGGGATGTTGACGACGACCATCTTGGGATTCAGCGCCGTCGCCAGCCGGCGGATCTGCCCGACCTCGGATGCGTTTTCGTTGATGATCTGGGCGATGACGGATGCCATCGCATGACTTGCGTGGACGTCCTCGATGACAAGGGTGAGCTGCCAGTCCTCGGTGATGTAGTTGTGGATGATGTCGGCTTCCATCGTCGCCCCGCCGGTGATGATGCCGCTCGTCTTGACCTTCTGATCGACGAGTCGCACGGGGCCGCTGGCGAATGCGAAGACGCGGTCCAGCCCCGGCCCCTGTAGCGGTGTGGGCACGAGGTGTCCGCCGGCGAGACTCTTGGAAACGCCCGTGGAGTTCACGCGAACGTCGATGCGATCGCCTTCGCGTACGCCGTTTTCTGGAATAGTCGCTTCGATCATGACGATGGCGACGTTCTTCGTATCCGCCAATGCCGCGGGCGGGACCGGTATCTCAAACTTCAACAGCATGGCATGAAGCTGCATGATGGAGGCGAGGTACTTGCCGCCGTCGCCGGTGCCGGGCAGACCGATCACGAGGCCGTAGCCCATGAGCGTGTTGCCTCGTCGGCCCTGAAGGTGGGTCACATCGGCAATGCGGATGGCGTGTGCGGCGGAACCACCGAGCACAGTCGATAGGAGCATCGCCGCTGCAATCAGCCGGAGCTTGAAGGGGCCTGGTTGTCTGTGATTCAGGGTCAAGATCACTCTCTCTCATTCGCCGGCTATCAGCCAACGCCACAAACTAGAACGGCTTTACATCGTCGAGCAGCTTCTTGAGCCAGCCGCGGTTCGCGAGACTCTGCATGGCGCCGTCGTTTTCCGTAATTACTTCCAACGCATAAATCTTGTCGCTCAGGATGCTGCCATCCGGAGCAATGTCATCCTTGTTGCACTCGCCGGTCAGTACGATGAGCTGGTCTTCTTCGCCGATCTTCACGCGCGAATGGGCGCCGATGATCAGGTTGCCATTGGGCTTTACGTCCATCACCTTGGCCATCACGCGGGTCTCGAAGACATCCTTACGATCGGCCCGACCCTGGTTCTGCAGGTCGTTCTGATTTCGCAGCCGGACCTCGGGAACACCCCGCTCAAAATCCTGCTGAGTCCACTTGCGGTCATGGATGCGGAACCACGCATCGAGCCGGGTGCGGACATTCCAGCGGCTTTGTTGATTCGTTCGCGCCTCGCTCTGGTAGCGCAGTCGATGGCGAACGATCACGGTAAGCAGGTCGTTGATCTGAATCTTCGAGGGCTCGCCCTGCGGCAAGGCCGTCAGCGATACCTGCGACAAAGCCACATTACGAACGGGCGAAGTCGATTGCAGCGCGCCGGCGTTGGCTTGAACGGATCCATTGCTCGCGGGCTGCGTCGATGCGGCCTCGCTCTCGGCCCTGGCGGCCTGAGCGTGCAGGAAAAGCGAGTTGCTCTGGGCAAACGACCACGCGGTCGTCGTCAACAGCAGCATTAACATTCCGGCTATTGCTCGCATGACGTTCGTTTCCATCCTCGGCGGCGTTACTCGTTCTGCGATCCCCATCGGATCGCGGCTCTACGCTTCGGTGCACGTTCAAGCACGTGCCCGTGGATTTCAATTCTTCAACCGGCGCCCAGCGTCACTTGCGTCGATTCCACGCTGACGGTTCCGGGGCCGGTGACCACGGCGTCGAGCAGATCGGTCTTTCGCCGGGCGCCTTCCCGTTGCACTTCAATGCGATCACCCAGGCCGCCGGCGCTCTGTGCCTTGCCGTTGGCACGAATGACCAGCCCGCCGTGTTTCATCCAGATGGTCACGGGCTGTCCGCGCGCCACGAGGGGTTTGTCCTGGATTGATGCAGTGGTCAGCATCTGCCCGGCCTGCACAAAGCCGCTGCTCTGCCTTCCGACGGCTGCGGAAGGATCGGCCAGACCCATCTCGCTTTCGTCGGTGAATCGGCGCGCTTCCAGCTTGAGTGCTCGACCTTCGATGGTTTCGCCGCGGTTGATCGCCCGGCGGGCCACGACGACTTCGCGCACCAGCGAGGCCTCGACGACGATCGGCACCGTGCGAACCGTGCCGCCATCCCGGAGGATGTCCACTTCCAGACTGAGCAGGCCGATCCGGCGATCGTCCTTCGAGCGGATGCGGAACTCGTGCGGCGGGTTCGTCAGTTGGAGCACATCGGCGCTGGCCGGGCTGAAGCGGGCCTCGATCCGGCCGTCGGACATGGCTGCACGCATCTGGATGAACTCGCGCAGAGCGATTTCGAGCGTCGTTCCGGTCGTTACAACAGGATTGACAGGTTCCCTGGGCGGCGTCGGGCGCGACGCTTTCTCCGGTCGAGCAGGAACGGAGACTTTTCGCGCGACGGCGCGAACGGGCGGCTCCTCGCGCGGGGGCAAGGGCTTGGAAACGGTGCAACGGGCTGAACCGACAATCCGAACGGTCGCCAGATTCGCGCCGGCCTCGATGAGTGCCGTTCGAATGTCATTGGCATGAACGACAATCTGACCGCCCGGCCGCGGAGCGGTGTAGATGGCGATACGACCAAGAGGGTCAAGCTGCGCGAAATCGAACCCACGAAGGTCGGCGACTTGTGAAAGCAGGACCGACTCGCTCTCGACAACGGCCGTGGGCCAGATGCGAATCTCCTGACCGCGCGCGGGGGCCGTGGCGCAAGTGATGATCATCACCAGCAAAGCCCCGCCCAAACATCCTTGTCTTACTGCGTTCATCGTGACGTCTCCGCCGTCCTCACTCCTGTCAGATCATCTCCCGGTCTGATGGGCGATGCGGGTTAGAACCTCCTCAGGTTGTTCACTGTCTGGAGCGTCTGGTCGGCGCTCTGAATGGATTGCGAATTCAATTCGAAGGATCGTTGTGTACGTATCAGCTCGACCAGCTCGCGCACGGGCTCGACATTCGACAGCTCCAGCGTGTTCGCCAGGATCGCGCCGGTGCCGTCCTGCGTGGGGTTGGCGAGAATCGGCGGACCGGATGCGTCGGTCTGGTCGTACAGGTTCTTTCCGAGTTGTTTGAGCCCGGCGGGGTTGATGAATCGGGCAAGCTGAATCTGCCCGACATCCTGAAATTCGATCGCGCCCTGCTGACGAACCTGCACAAGGCCCTGCGGGCTGATCGCGATCTCCACGGCGTCCTGCGGAATCGTGATCTGCGGCTCCAGTCGGGCGCCGATCATGTTCGCCAGGACGATCTCGCCGTTGGCATTGGGCGTGAAGTTACCGGCGCGCGTATAGACCGTCTTCTCCTGATTATCGAGAAAGGCCTGCACCTGGAAGAAGCCGTCGCCTTCGATGGCCATGTCCAGCGGCAGGCCGGTCTGATCGAACGAGCCCTGCGTGAAATCCAGCTGGGTATTGGAAACGTTCACACCGAGACCGACCTGCTGGCCAAGCGGCAGCGGCGTCTCCAGACCGTTACGCAGGCCGGGCTGCTCGATCGTGCGGTAGAGCAGGTCTTCGAAGTTGACCCGCGACCGCTTGAAGGCGACGGTTTCGATATTCGCCAGGTTGTTGGCCGTGACGTTGAGCTTGAAGTCCAGGGCCTTCATGCCCGTCGATGCCGTGTAGAGCGCCTGAATACCCATACTGCGTTTCTCTCGACTTCCTGTCGTTCTTCTCGCGGCGAACTCTTTGCCGCTTCCGACTAACCGATTCGGCCCACGTCATTGATGAGCCGACCAAGCGACTCGTCCTGCATCGTGAGCAGGTTGGCATTCATCTGATAAACTCGCGTGGCTTCGATCATCTCCACGAGAGATGCCACCGGATCGACACCCGACGCTTCAATCGCGTATTGCTGGACGGTTCCCGTCGCGGGAGTCGGCTTCATGTCGCCGGCGTCGAGCAGGTTCTGTCCGCTCTTCTCCAGTTGATTGCGGTCCGCGAAATCGACGAGGGCCAGTTGCCCGACCGTGAGTTCGCCCTGTTGGATGCGGCCCTCGCCATCGATCTTGACCTTGTCGAGGGCGGCGCGATCGAGATAAATCGGCCGTCCGCGATCGTCGGCGATCGGCGCGCCGCTGGCGGCGTGTAGAAGCGTTCCATTTCGATCGAGCACCATGCGACCGTCGCGCGTGTAGCGCGGCCCTTCGGCCGTGCGAACGGTCAAAAAACCGTCTCCGGTAAAGGCGACATCGAGCGGTCCCTGCGAAGTTTCCAGACTCGCTTGCGAATAGTCTGTATAGACCGGCGATTCGAACAATCCGCCGGGAAGCGCATCAAGCACCGGATGGCGAACCCTGGCGGAGCCCTCCGCATGCGCGGCGCTCAGCCGTTCCTGGAATGTGATCCGATCGGCCTTGAAGCCCGGCGTATCGACGTTGGCCAGGTTGTTCGCCAGAATCGCCTGACGATACTCCTGCGTTTGCAGGCCGGCCGCGGATTGCCATAGTCCATGGACCATTAAGTCGCTCGCCCTACGGGTTTACTCAACTCGAACTCGACCGTCGCCGGATCGCACCCCACGCGCCGGTCGCTTCGTCTCGTTTGCCGGCTCGTCCCACATCGGACGGCACACGTGGAGGGTCGTCGCCGTCATCGCGGCCTGTCGGATGCGCGAACCCAGCGCCGTCCAGCCGGACGGCGCGGGCACAGTGTCCATTTGCTGACACCGGCTCGACAGGTCCATGATGATTTCCTCTCGCATGACGATCTCCCTGACACGATGCGCATGGCGCACGCGCCGACAGCCGGCCAAGGCAACCGGCGTGCCACAGCGAGGACATCGGCGTACAAACTTTTTCGCGTAGGTCGCTAACTTCTGTAGTTTGCGACAGTTGCAACGAAAGAATTTGATGGATACGACCGCAAGCTTCCCACCATCGAACTCCTTTCAGTTCATGGATTCGCGCAAGACCTGCTGCGCGAAGTGCAGCTTGAGCGCAACGTGTGCGTGATCGAAGTGATTGAGCAGGCGCCTCGACGCGGTGCTACGGCGTCGTCGGCTGTGTCGTCGTGGGGTTGGCAGGCAGAAACTCGCGCGGATTTCGCGGGACAACCGGCAGAACCGGCGTCCAACCGCTGACCGGCATCGCGAAGACGATTCGATACACCGCGTTCGGCCCCCCGGCGGCGACGAAGTACGTACGGTGGGTCCTCAGCGAGGTGGGCCGTCGGCCATCCTCGGGAAAGATTTGAACGAAGCCGGCAGGAACTCGACCGTAGTCGAAAATCAGGTTGCGAGCGGCGAGGCCGAACTCGTCGATTGACTGAAGCTGCCAGATCGGCCCGTCTTCCTCGCTGGCAATGGCAAATTCCGTCACACGCGGCGACCAGAACGGCCGTGGCCAACCTGCATGATCAATAATGAATCGCACGGGATCCGGCTGGAGATCGACCCGCACGATACCCTCGTGGCTACACCCGAAAGTTGTGCAGAACATGACCCCGAAGCACGCAATCATTGCGCTGTAACGAATCACGGCAGCGAGGCCGGACGCGATACGCCGCGGATGATGACTCAGTTGGGGTAACATGGGCCTCCGGCCCGCGCGCACGGACCGGGGGCCCATGCCAACCATCCGCCTGGTTTGTTCATCGCTACCTGGGGTGGACACTCAGACCGCGCAATAACCGCCATGCAAGCGGAAGCGCCGTAGCGGCAAGCAGTATCTTGAGCAGATCACCCAGGAGGAAGGGAGCAACGGCCTTCTCGAAGGCCGCGGCCATACCGAGGGCGGTTGCCAGCCAGGCAAAACCCAGGGCGAGGATCACAAGCTGGCCAATGGCCATAGCGGCGGCCGCGGTGAAGAATCGACGGTCCCAGCCGCGCTCCGCAAGCAGACCCACGACATACGCCGCCGGAATAAAGCCGACAAGAAAGCCGGCCGTGGGGCCAAACAGGTAGGCGGCGCCGCCATAAGGCGGCAAAGCAAAGACCGGCAAGCCCGATGCGCCCTGAGCCAGGTAGGCCACCATCGCCAGTGCACCGCGCCGGCTGCCCAGTGCCGCGGCGACGAGCAGGACCGCAAAGGGCTGAAGCGTGATCGGCACGGGCCATGTCGGCGCCTGAATCTTCGCGCAGAAAGCGACGAGCAGACTACCGGCGATGATGAGGAAAGCATCACGCACCAGGGCGGCGCGCCCCTGCGCGACAGGTCGGGCAAAATCCACAAGTGTTTTGACGGCGGTCATCCGAATCCTCTGTGTTAGACGGTCAGAGCACGGCAGCGGTGCGGAACATGGTGGACCGACCCTGCCCTGCGAACGGCCTCATTCTTACGGATGAAGCGTTCAGGCGTCAAGCGCCAGGGACTCAGCCAAACAAGCGGTCACGAGCGGACTCGCAGATGGCGACAACGGCGGGGTTCTTCAGACGACGCTCCACGGTGATGGCATAGAATCGCTCCGTCACCGTGGGGATGCGGCCGATGACCTTCATATCCAGATGTTTTCGAATTTCCTTCTCGGAAGCGGACGGACAGGCCATCACGCCGAGGCCCGAGACGCTGAAGACTTTCATCAGCGCGCTGTCTTCGAACTCGGCGGCGATGATCGGATGAATGTCCTCGGTCTCGAACCAGCGATCCAACGAACGCCGCAGCGCCGTACTCTCCGCAGGCAGGACCCAGGGCACCTGATGAAGCGACTTGGGGAAACCCTTCCGATACAGCTCGTAATGCTCCTGCGTTCCGAAGATGGACACGTCACATTCACCAAGCGGGTGACTGTAAGCTCGGACTTTGGTCAAGGAAGTGACGGGCACATCCGTGAGCACGAGATCCAGTTCGTGAATCGCAAGTTTTGAAAGCAGTTCTTCGTTGCTGCCCTCCTGACAAGCAAGCTGCACACGGTGAGGAAGCTTGAGCGCCGGCAGAAGAATGCGATACGAAAGAAACTTCGGAATTGCGTCGGCGATGCCTACGTTGAGCCGAAGCGGCGTACGGACCGGCCGCCCCTTCATCATGTCCTGTAGTTCCTGGCCGAGGGAAAAGATTTCATCGGCATAGCGGTAAACGACACGGCCGGACTCCGTTAGCCGAAGTCGGCGACCGACGCGCTCGAAGAGACGATCGCCGATATTTTTTTCGAGTTCGCGGATTTGTCCGCTGATCGTGGGCTGGGCCAGATGCAGCTTCTCGCAGGCCTGGGCGATGCTCCCTTCCTTGGCCACGACCCAGAAATAAAGCAAATGATGGTAGTTCAGCCCTTTCATCGAGAAAAAGCATACATCGGGATATTCGATACAGCAAACCGAAATCGATCTCTCACCCGATGATGGGTTCCGCGAGCTGGCCCGGAAAATGCTGCCGGAATGTTCAGCGGTCGATACGAAGGACAACGGTACCGGAGGTTCGCCGGAACCCTTTGGCCATGTGCAACGTACAACCAAGGGCTAACCCTTTCATCCAGGAGGTCCTTATGCAGCTTGAGATTCACGCACGAAATGTGAGAGTGACCGAAAAGCTCCGGACCCACATCGAGCGCAAGCTCAATTTCGCACTGGGTCGTTTTGAACCGCGCATCGACCGGCTCAGCGTCCACGTGGAAGATGTTAACGGCCCGCGCGGCGGCATGGACAAAAAATGCCGCCTGTTGGCCAGCGTCCGACCCTCGTACCGCGTCGTCGTTGAAGAGACGAACGAGGACATCTACGCCGGTGTCGCCCGAGCGGCGGAACGCATGGGCCAGGCAATCAGGAAGCGAATCGAGCGTCGGCGAACGACGGCGCGCCCGCGAGCGCGGTCGGCGTAGACCTGGATTCAGTTACCATGATGGGATCGCGTCAAACGCGCAACGCCACCGGACTGCGCCAGGACAGCGTAAATCCGCGCGTGCATTCTGCATTTTGACTTTTTGACGTTTCGACTTTTTTGCGTTTACTTGTGCATCTTCTCGATCAGAATCTTCGCCGTCTCCGGCCGCATGATTCGCGCGTCGGGCAAGTTGCCGGCGATGAGTTGTTCACGGACTTCGCGTCCGCTGATGGAAACCGGCTTCTCGTCAGCATGGTTCTCGACGAGATCGACGCGCCCCACGGACTCGTAATAAGCCGCGAAGCCGACCTTGACCGGTTTGATGTGCAACTCGCCGGGGAGGTTGTCGAAGATGCGCTGAGCGGCCAGGCCGTCCCAGATGTCCTTGCCGTCGTCGTACGGCGCATCGGCGTGCTTGCGACCGATGATGATGTGGGTAAAGCCGAAGTTCTGGCGGTAGATACCGTGCATCACGGCTTCCTTCGGTCCGGCGTAGAACATCTTGATATCCAGCCCGAGCAGGATCACACGGTCGCAGAGCTTGTACGACTTCGTGGCCCATAGCTTCTCGTCGCTGTCGCCCTGGCCGAGGGCCTTGTTCTCGATGAGCGCGCGATAGGTTCGCATTCGCGTCGCCGCGTCCACGTCGTCGGACTTCGTCTCACCAATGAGCGGATTCAGCACGGCGCCTGCTGTGTCACAATTTCGCACAAGCTGTTCGAGCCCGTACACCAGCGCGTATTCGTGCGCACGGTGAAGCGGGTTTCGTGTCTGGAAGCCGACGACCTGCGTCCAGCCCTTTTCGGCGAAAAGCTTGCGCGACTCGGTCGGGCGCAGAACGTACTGACCGTAATCCGGATGCTTCGGCTGCGGCAGCACTTCAACCTCGCCGCCGACGAGCATCTCGCGCGAATCGCTCATGACCATCTTCCCGCCGGGGTGGTCGGTGCGCTCGGTCTGATAGACGCTCTTGATGTACTTTGCCTTGTCGTACGGGAACACATCGCTGACGCGCAGCGTGCCGACAAGTTCGCCCTTGCTATTCTGCACCTGAACCTTCTGCCCGGCCTTGAGCGACTTCGCCTCATCGGCCGTTACGGGCAGTGAAATCGGAATCGTCCACGCATAGTTCTTGCCGTTCGAGCGGATGATGCCTTCGTCGAGACTCAGGTGCCATTGCTCCTTGCTCATCGGGCCGGTCAGCGGAGACAGGCCGCCGTCGCCGAACCGGTAGAAGCTGGACAGGTCCGCGTCGTCCACGCGAATGGCAGGCAGGGACGCCGCTTCTTTCTTGCACTCCGCGACGCGTGCCGCGGGAACGGTACGATCCACCGGTACGGAAAGACCGCCGTGGACGGGAATCAGATCAGCCATGTTGCAAGCTCCTCGTGGTAAGTTTTCAGGATTGCCATTCGTCCGATGCCGGGCAGATTGTTGCCTACAAGCAGGAGCGTCCATGATAGAGATTACGCAAGCAAGGTACAAGCTAAGCCGCGGCCGGGCTGACTTGACCGGCAGATCATCCCATGCGCGTATTGACGGCGTCGCCTGAGCCGATAATACTGATAAACGCCGGTTTTTCCGGCAGGCAGCCGCATCTCGCCGGCAGCCCCCGAGAGGGAGTTTCAGCTTGAGCACCTCGAATTTCAGCGGATCCGCTGTTCCCGCATTCGATTACGCCGCAGCGCCAAAGCACCTACCGTTGTCGGCCTCGCTCACTTTCCGGAACTGGCGGCGGACGCTTTTCTGGACGTGGGCGGCGGTGAGCTTCTGTGCCCTGTGCTATGTCTTCGACAAGTGGGGCCTCACTTTCGGGACGCCGCGCGACGTCGATTATCGCATGTTCAAGAACCCGACCGAACTGCCGATGCGGATCTTCGGCCTGCCGCACTTCATCGTCGCGCTCATGTTCGTACTCTCATCACGACGCATGCAGGAGCGGCGGAATCAACTTTACTTCGTTGGCCTCCTCGGGCTGGGGACGGTCTTCTGCTACGCCTTTTATCACTTCGGGGCACATCTCAACCCCTTCCTGATGTTCCTCTTTTATTTCTACTTCCTGATCCACGGCTTCCGCGATGACGCCTATTTCTACAAGGCCTACGGCGATATGCCCAAAGACGCGGCGCAGACTCACCAAAGGATCATGATCGTCCTCCAATGTCTGGGGATCGGCCTGCTGCTGTCGCTCATCTGGCCCACTTATGCCCAGATGTCGCAGACCGAGTGGCGACTCAAGCACCCCATCCTGGAAAACTTCTTCCCCGCTGCATGGCCCTTCGTCATGAAGCTGGGGTCGATGTTCATCCCGATGGTATTCATCGCGATCTTCGCCCTGTGGTGGATCGCGCGGCACTTTCCTGACGGCCTCGCCGGCCTGTGGCGTGTGCATCGGCCGATCCTGGCGGTTCAGCTCATTTCGCTCGGCATTGTGCTTTTCGCGCTCGCCGGCGGACCGTGGACCTTCAATATCGTGGTGCTCATGCATTTTGTCGGCTGGTATCTCTTTGCCTTGTACCTGCTCGGCAAACATCCGCCGAAGGAGCCGCCCAAGGGCGCTTGGCAATGGATGCGCACGACGCGCAAGGGGTTCATGGTGCTGCATCTCGGCCTCGCAGCGCTGGTGACCGTGCTGATTGCGATCGACGTCTACGGCTTCGGCAAGGATTGCTGGCTCGACGTGGTCGTGGGCTCGAAGAACTTTTACTACTGGACCGTGATGCACGTGACGCTGAGCTTCCTGCCCAGATGAGAACGGAATGACAAATGACGACTGGCATATTCCAAAAAATGCAATCCACAGCTGCTTGCGCTCTTGCGTCCTTTCGTAATTGGTAATTCGACGTTCGTCATTTTCCAGCGTGGGCTTTCTCCATGTCAAACTCCCCTGTTATCGTCCCCGTCAATCTGCCCGGTCGCGCCTATGACATCCACATCGGCCACGGTCTGCTGCACGACTTCGGGCGACAACTGGCGGCGCGATGTCCTGCAAGACGCGCTACGGTTATCACCGATTCCAACGTCGAGCGGCTCTCTCTTGCCACCCTGACAGATACGCTGCGTGCCGCGAACATCGAATCGGAGTCGATGGTCATCCCCGTCGGAGAAGCGTCGAAGTCGCTGACACAACTTTCACGGATATACGACGAACTCGCGAAACGAAGGCATGGACGCGATGAACCGATCGTCGCCCTCGGCGGAGGAGTCGTCGGCGATCTGGCCGGCTTCGCCGCGGCGACGTGGCTTCGCGGCGTGCCGTTCGTTCAGTGTCCGACGACGCTGGAAGCGATGATCGACGCAAGCATCGGCGGCAAGACTGGAATCAATCACGCCGCAGGCAAGAATCTGATCGGCGCCTTCCATCAGCCGCTGTGGGTATGCATCGATCCCGCATATCTGGCGACACTCTCGCCGCGCGACGTCACCGCCGCCCTGGCCGAATCGATCAAGCACGCGGTCATCGCCGACCCCGGCTTTCTGGCATGGCACGAGGCGAACATTGCGAACATCCGTTCACTTCAGAACGAAGCAATGGTCGAACTGATCGCCCGAAACTGCCGCATCAAGGCAGCCATCATCGAGCAGGATGAGCGTGAAACCGCCGTCGAGAGTGTCGGACGTGCGGCACTGAACTTCGGGCACACCGCCGGGCACGCCATCGAGGCCCAGACGAACTACGCCCTGCGGCACGGTGAGGCCGTGGCCCTCGGCATGGTCGCGGCGATGGAACTGTCCGTTCGCAGCTGCGGCCTCGCGGAAGTTGATCGGCAACGCGTGGAAACTCTTCTCGGCGCGGTGGGCCTGTCGGTGCGATGCGATCATCCCCTGGATGTCGAAAACCTGCTTGTGCGGCTCGGGTCGGATAAAAAGGTTCGTTCGCAACAGGTGCGCTTCGTAGCCGTGCCGCGGCTCGGCGTGACAAGCTGGCTGATCCGTCCGAATCCATCAGACGTGCGCGCCGCGCTGGCGCGCCTGGCTTGAGTCCTGGTTCAGGATTGCGGGATCGACGCGGCGGCCCTTCGCACAATCGTCATCTCTCCGGCACGCAGGCGCTTTTCAGCACGGTCAACCAGCTCGCGCGCCGCGTCGAAGGCCTGGGCCTTGACGGCGTGGCTCACAAACGAGGCATAGGCCGAAGGAGAATGATCGAATTCGAGAACCCGCTCGGAGAGCTGTCGGGCTTCGTTGTATCGGCCGACGCCGAGCAGGGCCTCGAAAAACTTGCCGCCCTCGATCGTCACCTGCTGGCGCAAGTAGTGGACCAGATCGTCGCGCGACTTGGCGGAGACGCCCGAGCCGGAGCCGGAGACCTGAAGACACCGTTGAATTCGCTGTTCGACGCGCTCATGCACATCGCCCGCGCAGTCGACAATCTCCTGATAACTATGCACGGCCAACAGCGCATCCAGCAAGTCCATGAAAATCGCACGTTGCAACTCGCGGCCGATCGGCCCCTGCCTGCCGTATTGATGAAAGTTGGCGACGTTTCGCTGGGAGTCTCCGAGGGCGGCATTCAACGAAGACAGTTCGATGGCCTGGGCAATCAACTCCTGCCGTCTCGGTTTCTGTTGCGGCTGAGAATCGTCAACCAGCGCGCTGAGCAGGGACTTCTCCCGAAGGTCGCGACGCGTTAGCAGGGCCTTCGTTGCCGGCTCATGCTGTCGCCCGAGGTTGACGATCTCGCCGAGAACGAGCGTCAGACGTACTCGGGAAAGCTTTGCATCTTGATCGCCCTGATCAAAACACCAGAGCAACTCCGAGAGCGCCTCATCGTATTTGCCTTCACTCGCCAGCTTTCGAGCTCGGTTCGTTCGCTCGGTAATGATCTGATTCGGCGAGGGAGGCGCGGGGGGCGCCTTTTCTGCTGAGGGCTCCTGCATGGTCGGCGGACCGACCTGCTGGTTCGCAACTGCATTGCGCCGCGCCGCAAGCAGCGCATCGGCATTGGTGACAAACGTGAGCGGCTGCTGAAACCCTCGCGTCCTTCCGACCTCGCTGCCGTCGGGATTGATGAACACCATCGTCGGATACGAGCGGATGTGGTATCGCGTGGCAAGGTTACGATGCTTGTCGGCATCTACCTTGAAGGCGATCGCATTCTCGCTCAACCACTGCTTGACCTTCGGGTCAGGCCAGGTGTGACGATCCAGCATGCGACAGGGGCCGCACCAGGTGGTGTAGAAGTCCACCATGACGACCTTGCCCTTTTCACCGGCGAGCTTGCAGGCCTCTTCGAACGTGCCGTCAAAAAATGGCTCCTCCGCGACAACCGAAGCGGCAAACACGATCGACATCATCGCGCCAAGGTAAGTCTTACGCATGAAGGTTCACTCCAGAAGTCGGGGGTCCAACAAGTTCGACCGGCAACGTTATGGCTCGCAGCCCGCCCCGCCGGGATCGTTCCATTGTAAGCGTTCGACAACCGCGAATTCCAATCCGGCGCCGGGGCCCCATAGCCGTCGAACAGGTATTACCGGCAACTCAGGATTCCAGCCGGGAAATTCACTTAGGGGGCTCCAGCGATCCCTACAGACAGCAGGGAGTGCATCGGCAGCGGATCGGCAGGCATCTTCCCGGCGGCGACAAGCCGGCGATACCGGCCACGGTTGATACCCATGCGGGTAAAGAGATGTTCTCGGCCTGTCGTCTTGAAGCGCTTGCGTTCCTGGCCCATTTCGATCATCCCCGCTCGTTCGTAACAACGTATCGCTCGAACATTGTCCGGGAAGACAACCAGCAGAACATCGGACGCGCCGCACTCGAGGAACGCACGCGCCAGAAGTGCCTGGGCAAAGCGAACGCCCCAGGCGCGGCCGCGATGCGCGGGGTTCAGTAGGAAGTGGCCGATCCACATCTGGAATCGCGCGTGCGGCATGTCATTCAGTTCGGCGTAGGCGATCGGGTGATCGTCGCGGCCATTCCAGAGAAGTAGCCGCTCGCGGCGCTCCTGTTTCCAGGCGGCAACTTTCTCGGCGGTCAGCGGCGGCGGTGTACCGGGCGCGAGCCAGAGCAGCTCGGCTTCCGATCGCACCCACGAAGCGACGAACGAAGCATAATCGTCCGTAAAATCGGTCAGATGGGGATGAGCGATTGACGATGCGGCGGGGATCGTCAAGTACGGATTTGAAATCTCAGTTTTGTAGTTCGAGATTTCGGGTGCGATCGATTGCGGAATTCGGATTGCGGATTGCGGATCGCCCGAAGACGACCGGGACCCATGCGATGGGACGCGCGCCTGACCGTTCGCAATCTGCATTTCGAAATTCGTCATTCGCAAACTGTCATTCGCCCTTCGGCGCATCATTCGTCGAGCAGGTGTCCCAGTTTCGTCCGCTTCGTTTCCAGATATCTTCGATTGTGCGGGTTCGGCGGCACCTTGAGCGGCAGTTGCTCAATGACCTCCAGACCGTAAATCTGCAGCCGATTGGTCTTCTTGGGGTTGTTCGTCAGGATGCGAATCCGGCGGATGCCCAGATCGCGAAGAATCTGAGCGCCAATGCCGTAATCGCGCTTGTCGGCGGGGAAGCCCAGCTCCTCGTTGGCTTCGACCGTATCAAGCCCCTGATCCTGCAATCGATAGGCGTGAAGCTTATTCGTCAGGCCGATGCCTCGTCCCTCCTGTCGCAGGTAAATGATGACCCCCTCGCCGACGGACGCAATGGCCTCCATCGCCCGATCAAGCTGCTCACCGCAGTCGCAGCGCATCGAGTGGAACACGTCACCGGTCAAACACTGCGAGTGGACGCGCACAAGAATCGGATGATCCACGTTCACGACTTCGCCGGCATCATCCGCACGCCCGACGTCTCCCATGCAAAGGGCGACATGCGGCTCACTATCCAAGACAGATTCGTAGGCGTGCAGAGTCCAGCGGCCGTGATGGTTCTCCAGCGGGATCGACTCGATTCGAAGAATCGATCTCTCGCGCTGCAGGCGGTATTCGACCAGCGAGGCAATCGTGCAAACCTTGAGCTTGTGCTCGCTGGCAAAGGCCCACAGGTCGTCCATGAGCGCAATCTCGCCGCTCTCGCTGAGAATCTCAATGATAACGCCGGCCGGCTTGAGACCGGCGAGTTGAGCCAGATCGATGCTGGCTTCGGTGTGACCGGCACGCACGAGAACGCCGCCGGGCTTGCTCTTAAGCGGGCTGATGTGACCCGGCCGGCGGAAGTCATAGGGCTTTGCATCGTCCGACAGGCAGCGGCGAATGGTGGCGCAACGGTCGGCAGCGCTCACGCCGCTGGTCACGCCGAACTCCGCTGCGGCGTCAATGGAGACAGTAAACGCCGTGCCGTGCGCGGCGGTGTTTTCGTTCGTCTGCGGATAAAGGTGCAGGCGTTCGCACGTCTCGGCAGTGAGCGTAAGGCAGAGCTTGCCCGCTGCCTTACGGATCATGAAGTTGATCATCTCCGGCGTGACCAGTTCCGCGGCGCAAACGAGATCGCCTTCGTTCTCGCGATCGGCGTCATCAACGAGGATGATGAATCGACCGGCCTTGAGTTCGTCGAGCGCTTCGGGGATCGTGCAGAACTGCATCGCTTGCTCGCTCATCGCGTCATGCTCCCTTTTCGTTGTCGCCGCCCGATGCGGCGGTCGTGAGAAACCGATTGCCGATGCGGATGTAATCCAGCATGGCCGCGACCGCGAACATTGTAGCCGCAATCCACAACGCCGTCGGCAATCGCCGCAGCGGCTCCGGCAGACTCGGCCATAACAGCATACTCAATACCAGCAGCAGTTGCACAGTCGTACACCACTTGCCCAACCGCCGCGGCTGAATGTGGATTTGGCCCGTCGTGAGCCGGAGAATGCCAAAACCGATGCAGACGACGAGGTCCTTGCCGATGGCGGTGACGGCGACCCAGTTCGGCAAGTAGAGCGTTCGCAGGTTTGTGGGATCGCTGTCATCCAGCACGCCGCGAACGGAGAGGATGATCACCGCCGCGGTGATGAGCAGCTTGTCCGCCAGCGGATCGAGAAAGGCCCCAAGCGGCGATTCATCTTTCAGTCGCCGCGCCAGCCAGCCGTCCACCGCATCGCTCAGGGCCATCACCGCAAAAAGCCCGATCGCCAGCCAGCGAAGCCAGGTCTGCCCGGGCTGGTTGAGATTCAGCAGGCAGATGACGAACGGCGCGACACAGAGGACACGCGCCAAAGATATTCGATTCGGCCAGCCCAACTTCGCTGAAGAAGCCATGATGCGCTACTAACTATACGCAAAGGCGCAGTTCCAACAATCAGCCGTGCAATTTTGCTCAGATAAACGATTTACCAGTATTTAAGTGACAGAAATTGTTTAACGGGTGAAGCCGTTGTTTTGTTAGGTTTTCTGGTTGTTCTGGGCTGCATTCGTCACCAGAGCGGTTCGCAAAAACTAACCCGCCCGCGATTTTCGTATCCCCTCGATAGCTACAATCGACCTGGCATGCGATGATTGATCAACGAGCGATAACTTATGCCTTTTGGATCATTTTTCTTATTGACAATCGGGGGGGGGGGGGGGGATACTATGCTTCGGAGCTTAAGTGGGGCCACTTGCTTCGTTGGCAATTCTTGTGGCACAAGTCGCATTGAAAGGAGGATTATGATGACGAGGAACCGGCTTCGATTGATGTTCGTTCTTGGCACCCTGCTCACTTTTACAGTTTCGGGCGATAGCAACGGCGGATCAGGCATCATTGCTCAGTCGCACGTTTCGGTTCTACAATCAATCGGCATGAATCTGCACGCACAGTGCTTCGCCGCGGCCGCCTGCGGCGGAGGGCTTGGGTGCAATCCAGTTCCAACGTCACTGGTCCCTGTGAACACAGCCATCGCGGATCCCTCTGGGTGGGAGACTGCTGGCGGTAGATGCGGATTCAGATTGTGTCTTGGCTTCATACCCGTTCCATGCGGGAGACCGTTATCTTCCGGTGCGTGCATTTAAGTAAGCCGGCAATGTATTGACTCGGCCGGTTCAGGTTTTCAATGAAATGAGATTTATCTCAGGATCAAGCGAGGGCTTCCTGTAACAGCGGGCAGCAAATACTGGAGTAAAGTACCATGTCATTCCTGCAAAAAACGGTAATAGCATTGTCGTGTTTGAGTCCTGTTCTCGCCTTATCAACCTCGATCCTCGCCCAACCCGGCGGCGGCGCACCGCCGGCGCCGATCATTGTAACGACTCCGCCACCAGGTGAACTTCAGGAGCTGATGGCGCAGTTTCAGGTTGCAACCTCAATGTCCCTCGGAGCAAGCGTTGAATTGATAATTGGCCCGCCTCACGAGACTGAGGCATGCGCGATTCCTGTACCAGACCTCAGTTTGAGTCTTCCGATTGGCGGACGTTTTGAACATAAGGCCGCCGACGCCAGGTATCACACGATTTCCCGCGTCGATCCGGCGCATATGCCTTGGATGCAAACGGAGGTCGGCTACGACGGCATCAAGTACCAGTTGCTCCTGTCCGACGGAACACTTTCGCTCCAACCGAACGATAGCGCCTCGTTTTTACCGATCCTTCCTAACCCGCTTCTGCAATTGGTGACTTTTCGCTATCCCTTGACCGATGCGAACACCGAAACCCAGGTTCGAATGCAGGAGATTTGGAACGACCAGATTCCAGACTCGTTCTGGCAGGTTTCGTGGTCGACCTTTATGGACGACGGATTCATGCGCGAACGCGCTGTTTTTCCAGGGGGCATCTACGAAGGCCGATCCTATGTTCACCACGTGATAGCACCACTCAGCCGTCGTCGCACACCTGTCCGAATCGACCGGATAGATGACCAGGGAAAGTTGCTTACCCGAGCGGAATTCAGCGATTACCGCGTCTCGGAGAGCGCGAGCGGCATCGGCTACTGGCCCTATCGGATCGTGTTGAAATCGTACGTCGGTGATAACGTGCTCGCGGCCCAAATCTCATACACGCTCACCGAGTTATCGATTGATCAGCCCATGCTTGACAACGAATTCGTTGTTGCAGAGAATCACGCCTTGCGTGTCTGGGATGGTGCGACCTTCCGGGAAGTCCCATCTACCGGTGGCGGGCAACAGTAGTCCGTCCTGATCTACGATGCGTTGAACTGCTCCGCTCTAAATAGATTTAGTTGCCTTTCGAGCGTCTGCAATCACATGCAATACAAGAGCCTGGTCATTCTCGCCTGTCTGCAAATGTTCACTTCCGCTGCCTGCTCAATGAATGCGGGTCGCACAAGCGGGTCGGGCGAGAACGCGGCCGCTTCGCCAGACACCACTTCCTATTACGCTTCCGACGCCGATCAGCCGGGCATCGCAGATGCTTTGCGGCAGTTTAGACAAGCAGCAGACGCGGCGATCAGCATTATTCTCCAACATGCGGACTCGGCACAACACCAAGAATTGCTTCGCTTGTGCAACATGAGCGAGGCGGAGTGGATCGCACACGTCGGCGCTGACTTTGAAAATGAGCGTCTGGTGCTGAGTCAACAGCTCAATGACCTGCGGTTCATTTCAAACGAACTTATCAAACGTGCTGCCTATGCCAATAGCGTTGGTGACGTGGCATCTGCCAAGAAGTACATCAGAGCCGCAAAGCGACTCGGAGCGGCAAATCGCGGGCCCGGTGTCCCCCTGATTTGCGATCTGGGCGGAAAGGCCATCGAAGACCTCGTCGACAGGAATTTTCCGAAGATGCCCGATTGACGCCCATTCGAGAGTCGGCCTACCTGCAACATGGTGATCCGCGTATCCCCGTGACTTTTGCGGTGCCTCGGGTGGCGCGCTACCCCTAACCCAAAATCGCCGCTACACTGTGCGAGAATCTGATCTCGGAACTCGCACAATGGACGTCATCCAATCCAAGATAAACTCCGCCGATCCCATCTTCGCTGAAAACAAGGCCAACATGGCCGGCCTTGTCAAGGAACTCAATCAGCGGATCGCGAAGATCAGGGAGGGCGGCGGCGCGGCGGCCGTGCAGAAGCACGTCGGCCGCGGCAAGCTGTTCGTCCGTGAGCGCATCGAACGGCTGATCGACCCGGACAGCCCTTTCCTGGAACTCAGCCCGCTGGCGGCGTGGGAGATGTACGACGGCGACGCGCCCTGCGCCGGCGTGGTGACCGGCATCGGCCGCGTGCAGGGTCAGCCGTGCGTCATCGTCGCCAACGACGCGACGGTCAAGGGCGGGACGTATTACCCGATCACGGTCAAGAAACATCTTCGCGCGCAGGAGATCGCGCAGGAGAATCACCTGCCGTGCATCTATCTCGTCGATTCCGGCGGTGCATTCCTCCCGCTTCAGGCCGAGGTCTTCCCCGATCGCGACCACTTCGGGCGAATCTTCTACAACCAGGCACAGATGAGCGCGCGGGGCATCTCGCAGATCGCCGTCGTTCTCGGCTCATGTACCGCGGGCGGCGCGTATGTACCTGCAATGAGCGACGAGACCGTCATCGTGCGGAATCAGGGGACGATCTTTCTCGGCGGGCCGCCGCTGGTAAAAGCCGCGACGGGCGAGGAAGTGACGGCCGAACAACTCGGCGGCGCCGATGTCCATTGCCGCGAGAGCGGCGTAGCGGATCATTACGCACAGAACGACGAAGATGCGCTGGCCATCACCCGGCATATCGTCGAACATCTCAATCCACGCCCTCGCACGCACTTATCGACGCGGGCAGCGGAGGAGCCGCTCTACGACCCGCGAGAAATCTACGGCATCATCCAGAAGGACCATCGCAAGCCCTACGACGTGCGCGAAGTGATCGCCCGCGTGGTGGACGGCAGCCGCTTTCACGAGTTCAAGGCGCTCTACGGCGCAACACTGGTCTGCGGCTTCGCGCACATCTGGGGCTACCCGGTCGGCATCGTCGGTAACAACGGCGTGCTCTTTTCTGAAAGCGCCTTGAAGGCGGCGCACTTCGTCGAGATGTGCAGCCAGCGCGGCATCCCGCTTGTCTTCCTGCAGAACATCACCGGCTTCATGGTCGGCAAGGCCTACGAAGCCGGCGGCATCGCCAAGGACGGCGCCAAGATGGTCGCCGCCGTGTCGAACGCCGCCGTGCCGAAGTTCACCGTCATCATCGGCGGCTCTTACGGCGCAGGCAATTACGGCATGTGCGGCCGGGCCTATCAGCCGCGGTTCCTGTGGATGTGGCCAAATGCACGGATCAGCGTCATGGGCGGCGAGCAGGCGGCGAATGTGCTGCTCACCGTAAAGAAGGACCAGCTCGCGGCCAAGGGTGGCAGGGCGATGTCGCCGAAGGAAGAAGAAGAGTTCAAGCGCCCGACGCTGGACAAATACGCCCACGAAGGCAGCGCCTACTACAGCACCGCGCGGCTATGGGACGACGGCGTCATCGACCCTGTGGACACGCGTATGGTGCTGGGGCTGGGCATCGCCGCCAGTCTGTACGCCCCGTTCCCGGAGCGGCGGGTGAGTGTTTTTCGGATGTAGTATTGCATCAGAGGTCAGGACGGCGAGGACTTCCGGTTGAAATATCGTGAGCTAAAGGACATGATAGAGAAGGACGGATGGCAGCACGTTCGAACGTCGGGCAGTCACCTTCACTATCGCCATCCGACGAAGCCCGGCACCGTCACGATACCCGGCGGAGGCAAGCTGGGGCGTGACGTTCCTCCCGGCACGCTAAGGTCTGTGTTGCGACAGGCGAGACTGACAAGAGAGGACTGAGACGTGGATTACACAGTCGTCATCGAACACGCGGACGATGGCAGTTACAGCGCCTACGTTCCCGATCTGCCTGGGTGTGTTTCGTGCGGAGACACGCCGGGCCAGGCGCTGGACTCGATTCAGGAAGCCATCAAGGGTCATCTCGATCTGATGCGCGAGAACGGTGAATCCATCCCTCAACCTCGCTCGTTTGCCAGCGTCGTCCACGCGGCATGATGACCTGTGCGAACACCCAAAGGGTCGTTCGCCTGCCACCGCCGCCTCACAGCGCGCCGTTCCCGAAGTGGCAGGTGGGTGTGTTGAGGATGTGATGCTGGATTAGGAGTGAACCAGCCATGATGTTCGATCCTCATCAAAACGTTTAGAGTTGGTAAAAACAGTAACGACCTAGGGCCTAGTGAGATGATTATACGTTGGTTCAAACAGATCAACACCCTTTCTGATGGGGCGCGAATCCTCATTTACACAGGTCTGAGTTTATTTGCAATAATTTCCCTCGTCCTTGTCACAGTATTTCGTTCCGAACTCTGGCGAGCTCTTCTATTACTATTTTATACTGCCTTGGTGATCGGAGCACTTGGAGCGATTGGTTACGGTTTGCTTCGAATCGTGCAAAACAATCGCATGAAGCGAGCAATGGCGGAGAAATTCGCTCACGACGAGCAGTTTCAACTTTCACAGCAACGGGCTCAACTATTGCGCGCGATAGCCGCAGGCGAAGCCAAACCTCTGTCTGATAGCAGCGGAGTCTTTCTGCGAAATTCAGCGGCACTTTAGTATCGTTGCACTGCACGGGTAGTTGATCGCAAGGACGAGCACTACAGCGGTACACTTTATATTACGTCCTTGCGAATTCTGTTTGTTTCACCTGAGTATCCGCTTGAGATACCTATTTCAAGCGTGAATGCCGCAAAGATAGGCCAAGCAACGCTCAATCTGATTGGGAAGACGGCAACTTCGACCCAAACTCTCCATGTTCATGATCCGGAATTGATTGCCGCCCACATTGATCGAAGTGTCAAGGCGTATCATCGTCACGTTGACGTCGGATTCGAGGAGGGAGTCGGACGACACATCTCGCAAGATGTGAAGACAGCTGTATGGCAGCGTGATGGCGGAAAGTGTGTCCAATGCGGTGCCGCAGATTATCTCGAATTCGATCATATCATTCCGCATGCAAAGGGAGGTGCCGGCTCAGTGGAAAACGTGCAGCTGCTTTGCCGCCGGTGCAATCTAAGAAAAGGAGCTGCCATTTGACCTCGAGTAAAGAATGATGCAATCACGCAAGTTGAAGAGAAAGACTGCGCGTGCCAACTCAACAGTCGCTTCGGCACAAACAACCGGGGATTCCTCCCATTGCGGCGCGACATGCATAAAAAGATGTTCACTTCTTCGGCACGCACTTGTAAGGTGAAGACTTACTGGACAGCGAAATCAGGATTCTCGTACGTAAGTGCCGGGCGCATTCGACTGGGCATCGCCGCCAGTCGACGGGCGGATGTATTCAGGATGTGAGCAGCGAATCCAATCGAATTCTAAGCGGTCATGACTGCGGCTTTTCCTGCGTCGCATTCTCAGGACTCTGGGGCTTGGCCGATGACTCGCCGGGCGGCGTCTTCGTCGGCGGTTCGAGGGCCAGAACGCCGTTGAACACCCCGCGATAGACGTGCTGCCCGTTCCAGGTGACGTCGATCTGCCTTCCGGGCAGCAGCGGCTCCGCGTCGGAGATAAGTGCCCAACCGATGACACCCTCGCTGGTCAGTTCAACACGCCCGTCATCCTTCAGCTCCGCGCGAATGTGAACCGGCTTCTTCGCGGCCGGGTCGGCCTCGATCGCCAGCCACCAGACGCGGGAAATGCCGCCGGGAAAAATGTAGTCAATCACCTTCGGCGTGGGCTTGCGTCGCTGCCGGAGCAGCCAGCGATAAAGGTCCGGCGTCGAGTAGGCCTCGTCCCAGCACTTATGCTGCAACCGCGGAAACTCCGTGTAGATCGGAGACCCGCCGAGTCGTTTCAGTTCATCGACCGCATCGCGCGAGCCGGATACCGATACGTTGCGATCCAGCGCCCCATGAAAAACCCAGGTCGGGATGTCAACCACATTCCGAAGATACTCTTTCGGCGCGTAGCCGCAGATCGGCACGATCGCCGCAAACACGTCCGGCCGAATCACCGCCAGCTCCCACGTGCCGATGCCGCCCATGGAAATGCCCGTCAGATAGACACGGTCGCGATCCGTCCGATACCGGCTGTGGACGTCTTCGAGAATCGTCCAGACCGCCGCCGCCTCGTCGCCGCGAAACCACATCTTCTGTGCCTGAGGCATGACCACGATGAACGGAAAGTTCATTGCCCGGTTCGATACCTCAACCGGTAAGCCAACGGTCGTATGTCGAATGCCGTCGCGGCCCTTCTCGCCGCTGCCGTGAAGACAAACGATCACCGGCCAGCGATGCGCCTCGCTCATCGAATACTGTGGCGGAACGAAAACGACATACTTGCGCTTCGACCCATCCGGCATCGCCACGGTCTTATGAATAAAGCCGCGCGGCAGCCGACGCTCCGAGGCCGGTCGCGTGGTGGGCGAACGCCGTTCGGGTCGATGGTCGCTTTTCGCCTGAGGCGCCTCGTCAAAACTCTCTCCGGCGACGGAGATCGCCGGAGCAGACATCACAAGCGCCGCCGCGAGACACAAGCCGACCAGGTGGCGGATCGAAAAGGTGCATGAAAAAGAATTTGCCCGAGAGCTTCGCATGGGTGATATTCTGTGCGTTCTCGGCGGCATCCGCAATGATCGACTCGCGGACATGCCCGTCATGCGGCGCAAGCCGTCCGCACGCGGTGTACGAGACGCCGATGATCGGATGGAGTTTGCGAGCAGGCCGGTCCCGGTCGCAGTAGCGTGAATCGTCATATACAATCCGTTAGACTCCTGGCGACCGAGTGGCGCCTCCCAGGGATCGCGTGACGGCCATGAATATCCTCGGCATTTCCGCCTTCTATCATGATAGCGCCGCCGCCCTTGTGCAGGACGGCCGCATCATCGCCGCTGCGCAGGAAGAACGATTCACGCGCAAGAAGCACGACCATAACTTCCCACAGAAGGCCATCGAGTATTGTCTCAAAGCGGGAGGCATCACCCCCGAACAGCTTGACCATGTTGCCTTCTACGATAAGCCGCTCCTCAAGTTCGAGCGGCTCCTGGAAACCTACATCGCCTACGCTCCATCGGGCTTTCGCAGCTTTCTGGAAGCCATGCCGTTGTGGATGAAGCAAAAGCTCCACCTGCCGCGGGAAATGGACAAGGGTCTACAGAACAAATTTCGCGGGCGATACGTCTTCACCGAGCACCACGAATCCCACGCCGCCAGCGCCTTCTTTCCGTCGCCGTTTGAGGAAGCGGCCATCCTGACGCTCGACGGCGTCGGTGAATGGGCCACGGCAAGCTACGGCTCCGGCCGCGGCAATCGAATCGACATCACGCACGAAATGCATTTCCCGCACTCGCTGGGTCTGCTCTACACCGCATTTACTTATTACTGCGGATTCAAGCCCAACAGCGGCGAGTACAAGCTGATGGGCCTCGCCCCCTACGGCAAACCAAAATACAAAGACCTCATCCTCAGCGAAGTCATGGACCTCAAGCCCGACGGTTCGCTGCGGCTGAACATGAAGCTCTTCAACTATTGCCAGGGCCTCACCATGACCAGCCCGGCGTTCCACGACCTCTTCGGCGGTCCGCCGCGTCCACCGGAGAGCTTGCTCACCCAGCGGGAGATGGACATCGCTGCATCCATCCAGTGGATCACCGAAGAAGTCATGCTTCGGGCATCAGCGAACGTCCACCGCGAGACCGGCATGAAGAACCTCGTTCTCGCCGGCGGTGTCGCGCTCAACTGCGTCGGCAACGGCCGCATCCTCCGCGAGGGACCGTTCGACCGAATCTGGATTCAACCCGCGGCAGGCGATGCAGGCGGCGCGCTCGGAGCGGCCCTGTTCGTCTGGTATCAACTCCTGAACAACAAGCGCACGCCCCGCACGGACCTGGACTCCCAGGAGGGCTCCCTGCTCGGCCCGCAATACTCGACCGAGGAGATCAAGTCGATCCTCGACCGCTGCGGCGCGAAGTACCACTACATCGAACGCGAGGACCAGCTCGTCGATATTGTCGCCGATGCCATTGCCGGCGAGAAGGTCGTCGGCCACGTCTGCGGACGCATGGAATTCGGCCCGCGCGCCCTGGGCTGCCGCAGCATCATCGGCGACGCGCGTTCGCCCGCCATGCAGTCGGTGATGAATCTGAAGATCAAGTTCCGCGAGGGCTTCCGGCCGTTCGCACCCTGCGTGTTGCGAGAAGATGTCCACGAATACTTCGAGATGCGACCGCGCGAAGACAGCCCCTACATGCTGCTCGTCGCCCCGGTCCGCGAGGACAAGCGCATCCCGCTCAACGGTGACACCGATTCGCTCTTCGGCATCGAGAAGCTGAAGGTCGCGCGATCCGTCGTGCCGGCCATCACGCACGTGGACTACTCCGCCCGTGTGCAGACGGTCGATCCCGAGCGTCACCCGCGCCTGCACAAGATCATGACGCGATTCAAAGCGAAGACCGGCTGCCCGGTGATCATCAACACGAGCTTCAATGTGCGAAGCGAGCCGATCGTCTGCTCGCCGAAGGATGCGTACCGCTGCTTCATGGCCTGCGACATGGACATGCTCGTCATCGAGAACTTCGTCTTGAACAAATCGGAGCAGCCGGAGATCAGTCAAGAAGAAGTGAAGCGCTACCTGGCGCAGTTCCAACTGGACTAAACGTCGAAAAGTCAAAACGTCGGATTGTTGTCATGGCCATACTTGAGATTGACTGGAAACCAACGAATCAGATGCTGCGAACCTTCGGCCTGCTGGGTCTCGTGATCTTCTCGCTTCTGGCGGCCATCGCCTGGTGGAAGCACCGCATCGCATTCTTCACCCTGCCTGACACAGCCATCGAGCCGACGATCTACACCCTGCTCGGACTCGCAGCGTACTGCGGCCTCTTCGCCGCCGTTTTCCCGAAGGCGCTCTATCCCCTCTACGTCACGCTGACGGTCGTCTTCTATCCGATCGGCTTTCTTCTCTCGTACGTTATCATGTTCGTGCTCTACTACTTCGTCGTCGCGCCGATCGGTCTGGTCTTCAAGCTCACCGGCAAGGACCCGATGAACCGCCGATTCGACCCGCAGACCTCCAGCTACTGGATCCGCCGCCGCCCCCCGGAAGACATTAAACGATACTTCCGCCAGTTCTAACGGCGCCGGCGGATTGCGATTCGCCGGCTTCCACCCCGTGGACGAGCACCCTGCGAAGCGATAAAATCCCGAGTCGGGAGCGAACCATGACCACCGACAACAAAAACTCCACCCGCGACGACACCCATGAGTTCTCCCGGGCAGCCGGCGAAGCGCGTCCCGGTCTCGTGGCCGAGTTCTGGGACTTCCTCAAGCACAACAAGAAGTGGTGGCTGCTCCCGATCCTCCTCGCCGCCGTCGGAATCGGTGTCCTTATCGCCCTCGGCGGCACCGGCGCGGCTCCGCTCATCTACCCCATGTTCTAAGCTGTCTCCGGGTCGAACTTCGCGCGGCCAGGCAACATGCCTGCAAAACGCGCGCGCCGACTGCTTAGCGGGTCCCCACCCTTCGAGCGGTCAAACATGCTCCGATGTGCGCAGCGGCTACCGCCGACGGCGAAGCAGCAACAGTGCCGGCAGCAACAGGCCGAGCGTCGCCGGCTCGGGAATCCGAAACGCCAGGTCCACGATCTTTCCACCGGGGTGCGGATTCAAGAACGCGTTGTCCAGCTCGACAAACGTCACCGGGTCGAAGACATGCACCTGCGCGGTCACGCCGTCGACGACGTAGATATTGCCATCGAAGGGGCTGACCTCAATGCCGTGGGTATTTCCCCAGAAGGGATTGTTGAACGAGCCGAGCAGGTTGTACGACGAGTCGTAATGCCAGACCCGGCTATTGCCGTTGCCGGGTATCCACGAGGTCACCAGCACGTCGCCGTTCGGCAGGAAGTCGAGGTCGTTCGTCCGCCCGGCCGGCTGCAGGAATTGATCGACAAACGCGCCGGTGACGGCATCAAACTCCGTGACGTAGCCGGCGCCCCATGAGCAGACGTACAGGTTGCCGTTCGGACCGATGCGCATGTCCGCCGGCCCGTCGACCGGCGTAACAACGCGGATGAACGCGCCGGTCACGGCGTCGTACTCGCGAATATCGTTGGTCGTCCAGCTCCCGATATACACGCCGCCGGTAGGCGCGTAGAGGCCGGCCCACTGGGTGCCACCGCCGGCGCCGGGGTTGAAAGTCTTGATGTAAGCCCCGGTGATCGCGTCAAACTCATCGACGCCGCCGCCGAAGGAGCCGACGAGCATCCGGTCGCCTGTGTCGTTGAGCTTGACGCCGAGTTGGCCGTTGGCGTTGACCGAAGGGGCAAACGCGCTGAGGTGATTACCGGTGATCGGATCGTACTCACCGACGATGTTGAAGACATCGCTGGAGACAAAGAGACTGGCGTGTGACGGCGCGGCAGCCACGGCAAAGACGCAGCAGCAAAGCGCGCGGATGGTGAATCGGTACATGGGAATCCTCCAAAAAGTGATTTCACGGACTAATACCGGAAGACAGCAATCGAGATGCGCTGCATTCCCCTACTGACTAAGCATATCTGAAAACAGGCGCCGAATGCAACCGATGAGCCCCCAATTTGGCGGCCCAAACGGTCCCATCGGGGTCCGCATCCGCCGCGCGACACGACGAACGTATGCATCTTTGACCCGTACACGGGTCCTGCTCAAAGAGCACGGAACGTCGAAAGTGCCGTGGAGACGGTCCCTTGCGCGACCCACTTGACATATTATAATATCATGATATAATGATTATATGATAACGAAAAGTCCCGCCCGGCGTGAAATTCCCATGGACATCCTCGAACGCTGCGCTGCCGCCTTTCGCGTTCTGGCACATCCTTATCGGCTCCGTATCGTCGAACTGCTCGACGGTCGACGACGCTCCGTCGGCGAACTCGCCGAGCGCCTGGACCTGCCTCAGGCCGCCACCAGTCAGCACCTCAACCTCATGCGAACCCACGGCCTGCTGGCAGCCGAGCGGAAAGGCAAGACGGTTTATTACAAGGTTTCCAACCCCAGCGCCCTGAAAATCCTCGATTGCATCCGGCGGCACGAAACGTGACAGGCATCTGCTCGGACTCACTCGACTCATTCCCACCAGGAGACTGCACCATGTCGAAAAAACTCAAACTGGTCATCATCGGCGGCGTCGCCGGCGGAGCCACCGCGGCGGCAAGGGCACGGCGACTATCCGAAAACGCCGAAATCGTCGTCTTCGAACGCGGACCCTACGTCTCCTTCGCCAACTGCGGCCTGCCGTATCACATCGGCGGCGAGATCGCCGAGCGTGACAAGCTGCTCCTGCAATCGCCCGAGTCGCTCAAGGCGCGTCACGCGCTCGATGTTCGCGTACGTACCGAGGTCGTCGCCATTGACCGCTCGGCGAAGGTTGTGAAGGTCCGCCGGCTCGACGATGGCCACACCTGCGACGAGCCCTACGACAAGCTCATCATCTCCACCGGCGCTGCGCCGATCCGTCCGCCCCTGCCGGGCATCGATCATCCGAAGATTCTCACGCTGCGCACCGTTCCTGATATGGACCGCATCAAGGCCGCGACGGACACGGCGAAAAGCGCCATCGTCATCGGCGGCGGATTCATCGGTCTGGAGATGGCGGAGAACCTCCGTCGCCGGGGACTGACGGTTCATCTCGTGGAATTGCTCGATCAGGTCATGCCGCCGCTGGACAAGGAAATGGCCGGCGTCATCGCGCAGCAACTCGCCCTGCACGGCGTGAAGCTTCACCTGTCCGACGCAGTCGAATCGTTCACCGACGCGGCAGGCAGCGTGAGCGTCAAGCTCAAGAGCGGCGCGTCACTCACCGCCGACATGGTCGTGCTGTCGATCGGCGTGCGGCCGGAGTCGAAGCTGGCCCAGGATGCCGGACTGACCCTCGGCGAGCGCGGCGGCATCGTCGTGGATGCCCACATGCGCACGAGCGACCCGGACGTTTACGCCGTCGGCGATGCAGTCGTGACAAAGGACTACGTCACCGGCGCCGACACGCTCATTCCGCTCGCCGGTCCCGCAAATCGTCAGGGCCGCATCGCCGCGGACAATATCTTCGGCCGCGAAAGCGTCTATCGTGGCTCGCAGGGCACCAGCATCGTGCGCATCTTTGATCTCGTCGTCGGTATGACCGGCGCAAGCGAAAAAGTCCTCAAGCGTGCGAGCATCAACTACGAAAAGGTGTACATCCATCCATCGCATCATGTCGGCTACTTCCCCGGCGCGCAGCAGATGTCGATCAAGCTGCTCTTCGCGAAGTCCGACGGCCGCGTGCTCGGCGCGCAGATCACCGGTGGAGACGGCGTGGACAAGCGGATTGACGTCCTCGCGACGGCGATTCAGGCAAAGCTGACGGTGTACGACCTCGAAGAGATGGAACTGGCGTACGCACCGCAGTTCGGAGCGGCCAAGGACCCGATCAACATGGCCGGCTTCGTCGCGGCGAACGTCCTGCGCGGTGATACAAAAGTCGCCCATGCCGACAACATCCCCGACGGCGTGCTGCTCGATGTACGCACGAAAGCCGAGCATGACGCAGGTGCGATACCCGGCTCACGGTTGATCCCGATCGACGATCTGCGCACGCGACATCACGAGTTGCCGAAGGATAAGCCGATCCTCGCCTACTGCGCCGTCGGACTTCGCGGCTACACCGCCTCGCGCATCCTGTCGCAACTGGGCTACGACGTGCTAAACCTCTCCGGCGGCTACAAGACCTATCGCGCTTTCCATCCGGACCACACCGGTTCTGATCCGACTTCCCCGCTTCCCGGCGGGCAATCAGCAAATCGCGAAGCAACTTCAGCATCCCCAGATGAAACGGACGCGGCCACACCAGACGCTGCAAAATCCGCAGCGCCGGAGGGAACATCCGGCGCGAGCAAGGAACTCGACGTCCGCGGCCGGCAGTGCCCCGGTCCGATCGTCGCTATCTGCGAAACGCTGGCGGCCATGCGAGAAGGCGATCTGCTCCGCATCCGCGCGACCGATCCGGGCTTTGCTGCCGACGTGCCAGCGTGGTGCCGACAGACCGGCAACGAACTGGTTGAAGTTCGACCGGAGAATGGGCATTACATCGCAACGATTCGCAAGCACGATGGACCCTCCTCGACTGCGGCGGCCGGTGCGTTATCGCCAGCGCGATGCTCGAACAGCGCGTCCTCGCAAGCGACGAAGGACAAGACGATCGTCGTTTTTTCAAGCGACCTCGACCGTGTGATGGCGGCGTTCATCATCGCCAACGGAGCCGCGTCGATGCGTCAGAAAGTCACGCTCTTCTTCACATTCTGGGGCTTGAACGTGCTTCGCAAGGATGCGCCACAGGCACAAGGAAAGCCGCTCATGGATCGTCTCTTCGGATGGATGATGCCGCGCGGCCCGAGGCGGCTGTCGCTTTCGAAAATGAATATGGCCGGCATGGGCACGGCGATGATGAAGCAGACCATGCGCCGCAAGAGGGTGGCGCCGCTCGACGAACTGGTGCAGATGGCCCGGCGCAGCGGCGTACGGCTGGTGGCCTGCGCGATGTCGATGGACGTGATGGGCATCCAGAGCAATGAGCTGATCGACGGCATCGAAATCGGCGGCGTCGGGACGTACCTCGACGCGACGTCCACCGCAAACGTAAACCTCTTCATCTGACAAATCGACGCCCCGGCGTCGCCAACGGCCGTCGAATCGCTCTCTGGGACCGAAAACCACGGTGGGTTGACCTGCATAGGGCCGGAAAAGTATACTAGGTGGGTCTCCCGTCCATCTGCATCCGGGAGACGCTCGCAGGAGCGCGAGAGCGGGAACAGGCCTGCCGACCAAGCCTCAACCGAGACGGAACACGCAAACACACGAGCCGCCGGGATGGGCGGTATCGCACAATGATCGCGCACCAGGGGCCGTTCGCACCTTCGCGCGATATCCAAGGAGCGTTCATGATGTTGCTTATCCGCGCGTCGGCAGTGGTCATTGGAATTTCTCTCGCAGGCGGATATTGGCTGACCGCCCAGCAGGAAGAACTCTGCACGCCAGATTCCGCAAGAGCCCATGCAGAAGTCGACGGCCTGTCGATCGCTTCCTGTTCAAAGCTCGACGCAACTTCAGTCGGCGCGGGCGCCGATGGCGCTCCTCGAACTGTAATGCACCACAACGAGCAGGTCGCCTCGCCTGCAAACAGACCAAACGCAAAGCAAGACACCATCCAGATTGAAGACGCCGACCTCGACGCCGACATCCTCGCGCGGGCCGGCGAACTCGCTAAACCTGTCGACCTCGAAACCCTTCGGCTCGCCTCTCGGTTGAAGAAAATCGTTGATGGCAACCCGCACAAAGATTCGCCCCCCGTCTTCTGCTACGAAGAAGGTACCGACCCGGAGAAGATGAGCCGGCTCTGGGAGCTGGTGCCTGAGCTGAGCCCCTATGCCCGCTATCAATTCAATGACAACAATCGCTGGGGCGGCGCAGGGCTTCAGGGGCAACCGCTCACGCTCACGTGGAGTCTTGTGCCGGATGGCCTCGTCGTGGATGGCGGCGTCAGCGAAGTCTTCAGCCGACTCGATGCCCAGTTCGGCAATCGCGCCCTGTGGATCAGCCGAATCGAACAATCCTTCGCCCGCTGGGCGGACCTGACCGGTACGAGCTACGTTCGCATCACCGCGCCGGGCGTTGACTGGGACGACGGAGCGGCCTGGTTCAGCGCAGGCAGTGCGACGCGCGGCGACGTTCGCATCGCGATGATCGACATCGACGGCGGCTCCGGCATTCTCGCGTACAACTACTTCCCGCCCACGGGCGACATGGTGCTCGACCGTTCGGAGAACTGGGGAGCGCTCTCGGCAAATAACCATCGCTTCTTCCGAAACGTCCTGATGCACGAGCACGGACACGGCCTCGGCTTCAATCACATCTGCCCGATCTACGGCCTCTGGCTCATGGAGCCCTTCCTGAATACCGGCTTCGACGGCCCTCAGCACGACGAACTTCGAGCCGGCCACCGTGGTTATGGCGACGCGCACGAGCCGAACAACACTGCAGCGCAGGCAACCGATGTCGGAACCGTCATCTTCGGCTCACCGATCGTCATCGGAACCCCGCCGACTCCTGCGATCACCAACGGCTCGACGCTGAGCATCGACGGCAACAACGATCAGGACTGGTATCGATTCACGGTCATCGCCGAAAGCACCGCGTATATCACCGTGACGCCCGTCGGCCTGTTCTATGACAACAGCCCGCAACAATGCTCCGGCATGAACGGCAATTGCTGCTCCTTCAATTTCGTGGACAGCAGTCTGGCGGCGGATCTGAACCTGCAATTGTACGACTCGGACGGCGTGACGCAGCTCGCGGGCGCCTTTTCCAACGGGGCGGGCGAACCGGAGACGCTGACGGACATTCCCCTGCCGAACAGTCCTGGAGACTACTACATCCGAATCTCAAAGGCCGACTCCGGTTCTACGCCTCAGCTCTACAAGATTGATCTTGCCGTAGTGACCGTGGGTGCCGACATCAGTCCGCCCCAGCCGAACCCGGCCGGCTTCGAAGTCCCGCCGATGCCGGTCAGCACGAACGCCATCAGCATGACGGCAGTAGACGCCAGCGACGCGACGGCGCCGATCCTCTATCAGTTCAGTTTCGTCGGAGGCGGGAGCGGAGGCGGACCGAGCAGTCTCTTCCAGGAAGATCGAACCTGGACGGACTTCGGCCTGCTGCCGAACCGCTTTTACACCTATCGCGTTCGGGCGCGCGACAGCGCGCCGCACCCGGGACCGAATATGGGCGTCTTCTCGGGGGATTTTACGACAGCGACGTTGATCGAAACGCCGACGGGTGTGGCCATCGGCACGGTGACGGAAACGAGCGTGGCAATGAGCTTGACGGCCCCGCTGCCGAGCTTCTACCAGGTCGAACAGGCCGGCATCTTCTTCGAATCCACGACGCCGGGCGGAAACGACGGCATCCTGGAGTGGATTCAGGTGACATCCGACACGGCAATCAATCTCACACCGAATACGCAATACGAATTCCGCGCGAAGGCACGCAACCGCGTCGCCATCGAAACGATCGATTACAGCCCGCCGAGTTCCGCGATTACCCTCGCATCAACGCCGGCCGCGCCGGCGCTGGCCAATCCTTCCAGCGTGTCGATGAAGATCAACCCCGACGCCGGCGCAAACCCGGCCTACACCGAACTGTCCATCCACTGCATCGCCACGGCGCCGTTCGACGCCAACTGGGACGGTCAGTACGTTGACGCCGCCGGAGCGCCCTCGGCGTCACCGGTCTGGGTATCCGATGCCGCGTGGGGCAATCGTACGCTGACCGGCATGCAACCGAGTACGCAGTATACCTTCGTCGTTCGAGCAAGAAACCTTGACGGCATCGAGACCGCGGACGGATTGTCGGCCTCCCTCACCACACAGGTGCCCGGCTACTGCGACCTTCTCGGCGACATCAACGACGACGGCTTTGTCGATGGCCTGGACGTCGCCGGATTCACGCGCGTGATCCTCGGCATCCCGGAAATCGACGACAAGGTCAACTGTGCCGATTACGGCAACGGGGATGTGCTTCTCGACGCAGGAGACTTCGCCGCCGACCTGATCGATGAATAACCGCAGGGCGTAACGATCGCGAGAGACGATCGTAAGCAGTGATGCTCGTCACAAGCGAAGCTCGTCACATACGAAGTGGACGAGTTTCACGACGGTTTCCTTAAACGTTTGCTATAATCCACCGACGGCGGATCGGCCGCTTCAACTCCGCCGCCGTCTGGTGTTCTCATGATGATTCGTGAACCGGCTGCGGCCGGCAGATTTTATCCGCAGGACCGTCAGGCATGCACGACCAGCGTCGAGGCCTGCATCGAGCAGGCGGCTTCAACCCTTCCCGCGAAACCTGTCCAGAGCGATCGCATCATCGGCGGAGTCGTTCCCCACGCAGGGTGGATTTGCAGCGGCGGCGTGGCGGCCGGCGTTTTTCGTGAAATCGCGCTACGCGCCGGTGAGAACGGCCCCGACGCGTACATCATCTTCGGAGCGATCCACGTTCCTCATGTCGGCCGTGCCGCGGTCTTTCCCTCCGGCGCATGGGAAACGCCGCTGGGACTTGCGGAAATCGAGGCCCGCCTCGTGGATCGGCTGTGCGGACAATGCGGCCTGCTCGAAAGCGACCCCCATGCCCACGACGACGAACACAGCATCGAAGTCGAGGTGCCGTTTCTTCAGCACTTCTCACCCGGCGTACCGATCGTCCCGATCATGGTGCCGGTGACGGAAAAGGCCGTCGATCTGGGCGCGTCCGTCGGACGCACCTGCAGAAACTTCGGCGTTGAGGCGTGCTTCCTCTGCTCGACGGACTTGACGCACTACGGCCCGGACTATCACTTCACGCCGCAGGGAACGGGTCCGCAGGGGCTCCTCTGGGCAAAGAATATCAACGACAAGCGGATGATCGACCTGATGCTGACGATGCGCGAACACGATGCCGTCGAGGAGGCCGTCACCCATCGCAATGCCTGCGGTGGAGGCGCCATTGCCGCAACCCTGGCAGCGTGCAAGGCCTATGGAGCCGAACGAGCGACCTTGCTTCAGCACACAACAAGTGAGGAAGTGCTCGCGGGTATGGGCTACCCGTGTTCACAGGACGCCGTCGGCTACGCCGGCATCATCTTTGAATAATCGTCTCCCGACGAACAACTCGGGTCAGAAGAACTGACCTGTACCGGTCAGGTCACCGCCCGTCAGCAGGAGCCGCAACGGCAGGAGCGCAATGTTGGTGAGCACGCTGAATACGGTCGACGGTGCACTGTTCGCCGCCGTCTGGAAGACCTGGCTGACGCCGGTGGCGCACTGCGAGAGCTGAAAGAGCGGTGCTGCAGCCATCACGATCGCGATCCGCCGAGCCATTCGATAGCGTTTGAGCGTTTGTTTTGTCATGTCTTGTCTCTATGAATTCTGCGCGAGGACATAAAACATCGCGGTGTCCTGTCGAGATCAATCGAACTTACAACGGGAAGAACGGCTGCCGATTGCCGCCGAGCAAAGTCTGAATGATATCCGCGGAGGGAAAAGATCGCAGGACCACGGACTGGATGGAACTGACGAAAACGTTGAACGTCGCACTGACGAGTTGCTGCACGATCAACTCGTTGAGAGCGAACGGGTCGCAGCCGCCGTTGACCATCATCACGGGCATTCCGGCCATGGCCAACATCAACCGCTTACGCCAGCGATAGAAACGAAGCAACAACGATGACATGTCTGAAACTCCCTAAGGGCGAGGAGGACCAGGCGAGGCAAGCTTTTTCGCACCGGGACGGCCAACACGCATGCCCCCACTCGCTCGTGAGGATCATCGTCCCACCAATGGCGGAGCAGTTTATCTGCACGAGTTCCCCTATGCAACTGGGCCAAACGAGGGGCAATCGGCCGCCCGGTGAAACGCACGCTCGAAACACCCGGACAGACCGATCCGCGTACAATCACCGTTCATGACCGGCCGAAGGACCCCATCCACCCCAGATACGATTCCGGCTCTCCAGGCCCAGCGGATCCGCCGCCGCCTTCTGGCATGGTTTGACCGATACAAGCGGGACCTGCCGTGGCGACATGCGAAGCAAAACTTTGCCGTCCCAGCGAAACAGAGCTACGCGGTCTGTGATCCTTACCCGATCTGGCTCAGCGAGATGATGCTCCAGCAGACCCAGGTGGCGACCGTGCTGCCCTATTACGAGCGATTCCTCACCGCCTTTCCCACCCTGCGCGACCTGGCTGCGGCCGACCTCGACGACGTCCTCCGGCTCTGGGCCGGGCTTGGCTATTACGCCCGCGCACGAAACATGCACCGAGCCGCGAACATGATCGTGAACGAAATGGGCGGCAAGTTCCCCGATACCTGTGACGGCCTTCGCAGACTGCCGGGCGTAGGGCCGTACAGCGCCGCCGCGATCGCATCCATCGCCTTCGATCGTCGAGCGGCCGTCGTGGATGGCAATGTCATTCGTGTCATCGCCCGAGTGTTCGACTTGCGAGCGGACGTCACAACCTCACGAGGAAAGCATCGGATTACCCAACTGGCCGACGCCCTGGCCCCGGAAAAACGCTGCGGCGACTTCAATCAGGCCATGATGGAACTCGGAGCCACGGTTTGCCGGCCCGGCGCCGCAGCCCAATGCAAGGATTGCCCGCTGCAAAAAGTTTGCAAAGCGCTGGCTGCCGGCAATGTGCAGCGCCTGCCGATCAAGAAACGTCGCACGCGCGTGACTTCCGAAGTCCATGTCGTTGCGGCAGTCTGTCGCAACAAACGATGGCTGGTCGTTCAACGACCGTCCCGCGGCCTATGGGGCGGACTCTGGGAGTTACCGACCGTCGTCGCCAACGGCAACGCGACAGCGCGCCTTGCGACCGAGCTTGCGAATTCATGGACGAAACGGACGGGAAGTCAGCGACGGGTTCCGTTCTGCCGTCTTGTACGACAGTTGAGCCATCGCCGGATCGAGTTCGTCGGCTATCGGATCGAGGCGAAAGAGGGCGGCGACCTGCCATCGCGCAGTTCCGCTCAGCAGGATTCGAAAAAAAACAAGGCGCGGTGGCTGACAATAAGCCAACTCCGTGCCTTGCCAATGTCGACAGCCATGCAATCCGTCGTCGCCGAGCTTGAGTCCAGCCCGTAGCAGGCCGACGACTCACTTAGCCCGCATATTTCATCAGTGCTTGCCGAAGCAAGTTGATGGCGTGATGAGCC
>CAYLOE010000024.1:0-59663 GCA_964385225.1 uncultured Planctomycetaceae bacterium | reverse complement strand
CGAGGCTTTTTCTATTTCTTTTCAACTGCAAACTGATGAAATATCCGGGCTAAATGGGCTGCAGGGTGGCGGGATCGTGGCGGGTTATTTCGACGGCTGCGTGAAGTAAAAAAAACGCTCGATTGCGGACCCAATCGAGCGTGATGGTCCAGGGAGCCGGCCAGGGGGCTTAGGGCCCCCGGCACTCAGCTCCACAGACTCTCTCAGGGCCCGAGAAACAATACACTTGTTAGAATTCAGCTGAACATCGTCCTGTCATGGGTCACCCCACTGAATCCGCAGCAATTACGCTGTGCCGCAGACTCGGCAGACTCATTCGTTCTGCCCCTATCTATAAAAACAAGAAAACTCCCTGAGGCGCTCATACGGATTGTTCGATTTTGACATTTTTTTTGCTGGTAGACCCGTAGGGTTGTGAGGATTCCTCTGTCCTGATTCAGTCGGAATTGGAGAACGTGCCCGTTTGGGTTACACCTATTTTGACACCCGACGGAGGAGTTTTCCATGCCCAGAGGACGACGGAATTTCAGCGGGGCCCAGAAGCTGGCCATCTTGTGGGAGCACCTGATCGAGAAGGTTCCCATCTCGGAAGTCTGTGAGAAGCACGGCCTTCAGCCACGGTAGAGTACGGTTGAAAAACAGCCATCCAGTGATTGGATTTCAACCATCAGGTGGACTTTTCTCGTTACTGGAGGCCCTGCCTTGCCTACAGCTTTCTCAAGATCCGATCAACAAGCACTTTCGTCGCCTCGTCGATCATCGGCAGCACGATGCTCCTGTCCATCGCCACCGACTTCTCCGTCTTCGGCGTGCCGATCCGCTATCTCGGGTTCGTCGGCTACGCCATCACCTTCGTCATGGCCGCCGGCCTGCTCATCGCCATTCTCCGCAGCGGCAAGTTGTCGTGAGGCGCGGGCGGCAAGCGGATGAACGTCGAAAAGCCGAAGGGGCATGACAGGGGCCAAGGGGACAGGGGAATGCGGAATTCGGGGGCATGGGCGATACTCCTCGAAAAACAAAAAAGCGCTTGAAATCGCTTGAATATCTTGAATTTTACGACTCGCACGCGCGCGGAAAGGGCGATTCCGCGAGGTCTGGCTCCGCGCGCGAAACTGCGGCATTCCCTCCTAAGATGTGCTCCGCGCACGCGCCGTGGGTCAGTCTGTCCCCCGTCCGCTGCGCAAGGGATGGGCACCCAGCGCGTATTGCGAATGACGAATTTCGAATGGTAGCAAACGCCCAAAAAGAGGCCGAGGAATTTCGGATTACAGATAGCGGGGGCCTGGGGATGGGGCGGGCCTCTCGCGCGGTGGGTTGATGATGGGCCGTGCCCACACGACGAAACTGTGGGTGTCAAGAGTCAAAAACTAGAATGACCCCTTTGGGCCGCGTTCTGCGCGAAGATTCTCTATCGCTGTCAAGGTCTCGGGCCAAAGGCAATATGTCTGGCAGATTCCCGTCTTGCTTCGAGGCAACGTGACGCGATTTCCCTGGAAATGATCCCATCGCAGATCCTGAAGGTCTTTCGGACCAAATCCGCAGTTTAGAGCCAAGAGGATCATAAGCTTGACCTGCTCATCGGCCTTTTCGATGAGTTTTTGAATCTGCTCCGCCGTATAGAGCGCCTTAGGCTGCGATCTCATAGCCGACCGGGACTCGTTCTTGACGCGACGGAAGCGCGGAATCCGATCCAGCAGCTCGGCGTCCTCAGCGAACGTAAACATTGCTCGGACCGCGCTCAGGTAGTGATTGATCGACTGGGGAGCATACTTCCGGCGCCTTAGCGACTCTTTCCAGGCCGCGAAGTCCTCCACCGTGAATTCTCCGGCGATGAGGCCAGGGTGGTCCTTTAGAAACCGCCGTAGCCAATCTTCATAGCCCCTCGATGTATCACCAGTATTACGCCAATTCGCACGCTGGCTTGTCACAAAACGATTGGCCAACTCCTTTGCGGAGATCGGTACCGCTTTGCTGACCGGTTGTTTGGGACTCTTGCCGCGGGCCAGATCGTAATAGCTGGCGAGCGCTGCCTTCTCATCGGCTCCGAGGTAGATGCGCTTTCCCGCCCGGGTTACATAGAACTGGCCGGTGGGCTTGTGAAAGGAAATGGGATTTGACGCGGGTCGACTCCGGGGCATGACACCCTCCAAAAGTGTAGTGAAAAGTGTAGTGCCGCGTCGGTCGACGCTGATGATGGGGAAGTGACCCTTCGCAAACGCAGTGTTGACGAAGGGTTAGAATGGGTTGGAAATCGGGGCGACTAGATTCGAACTAGCGACCTTCTGCACCCCATGCAGACGCTCTAGACCAGACTGAGCTACGCCCCGTGGTGTGGCTTGCGGCCCACCGGAGGGATATTAGAGCGGAACGGGAAACTCTGTCAAACGACTGCGGGGGCCGGCGGCGATCATGCCACGATCTCCAGCGCCAACCGACGCAACCTGGCTTGGCAGACCGCTACGCATTCGATCGACGCGCTTCTTACGCCATTAAACACGGCACGCCCGGCTCGCCGACGTCGTGGGGGCCGATCGTTGAACGTTGCGGGAACCTGTTCGTTGACAGCGCCCGGGCTGACCTGTAGCTTGCCGTGCGTTCCGCAATCGGGCAGACCCCCGGTTCCTTTGCCACGGCTCTTCCAGTTTGAAACGCCTCCCCCCATCGCATGACGACGACGATTCTTATCGGTTCCCTCCTGACCATCTACGCCATCGGCGTCGCCTCGCTTGGCTGGTGTCTCGTGCAGTCGCTCCTCATGCTTCGCGCTCACGGCCGGCTTCCCGATCCCGGCGGTGCGGATCGAGCGTTCGAGTGGCCGACTCTCGATATCGTCATCCCCGTGAAGGACGAGGAGGAACACATCGGCGTCTGCCTCGAGTCGATCCTCGCGCAGGACTACCCGAATAAGCGGATCATCGTGGTAAACGATCGCTCGACGGACGGCACCGAGGCCGTGATCGCGGAACTGCAGCGCCGCTATCCCGACCTGAAGCTGATTAACATCACCGAACTGCCCGACGGATGCTTCGGCAAGCCGCACGCACTGAGTGTGGCATCCAAACAACTGACCGGCGAGCTGGTCGCCTTTGTGGATAGTGATTTTCAACTTCGACCGGACTGCCTGCGTTTGCTGGTTCATCACTTGCTAACCGGCGGTCTGGACTGGCTTGCCGTCATGGGCCGGCCGGAGCTTTCGATGTTCTGGGAGCGGCTCCTTGTTCCCTTGCTCGGTGCCATCACCTATGCATGGTACAACCCGCGTAAAATCGCCGACCCCAACTGGGACAATGCAATCGGCAGCGGTTTTCTCGTTGTGCGGCGAGACCGCTACGCGGCGATCGGCGGGCACGGCGCTGTTATCCGCGCCTACGATGAAGACAGCGCCATCATGCGGATCGCCAAGCGCGCCGGCCATCGAATTGCCTACGTGCTCACGCCGGAACTCTTCACGCTTCGAATGTACGGCACACTCCAGCGAACCATTCACGGCATCAAGCGGACCCTCGTCGGCGGGCTCAAGACGCTTCCGCGATGTCTGATCACCATCAACGGGCTGAATTTCGTTTCGCTGCTGCCGATCGGCCTTCTCGTCCTGCTGGGAATCGCAGCGTCGCTCGATTATCATGTGCCGTGGGCGGGATTCTGGCTTGCCGTTGCCGGCGTTCACCTCACTTTGTCCACGGTGCTGGCCGTCATCGTTTACTCGCAGGCGGGCATGGCGCTGAGGTATGCCCTGCTCCACCCGCTCGGTGCGGCCATGTTGATCGCCATCTGCGTACGGGCAGCCCGGGAAGTTTCCAGCGGGAAAGCCATCGTCTGGCGCGGCACTTCCTACTGACAACAGCTGCAACTGGCACACCCCATGGAGACTTCATCACACTCCGATCGCTCGATGCAGGCCATCGCGACGGCACCCACCCTCGGCGTGCGAGAGCAGTGCAACATTTGCGGAGCTGCGTTCGACGCGGAGCGATGCCGACTTGTCACAGTGCGGTGCAACATTCGGCGGTTCTCTACTGAGTCCTTTCAGATGTGGCGATGTCCCGCTTGCCGCTGCATACATTGCCGGGAGATCGTCGATCTGCCGCACTACTACGAGGGATACGGAACGAAGGATCAGCGACTCGATTTTTTCTCCCGGCTGGCGTACGCGCGGCTCCTGTCGCGGCTTCGCTCAGCAGGGCTGATTCGATCGCATCGGTTGCTCGATTACGGCTGCGGCTCAGGAAATCTCGTGGCGTATCTGAAGCAGCGCGGTTACGAGAATGCCGTCGGCTACGACCCTTACGGCGAGCCACGCGGCACGGGCAACCCGGCGCTGTTGGAGGAGGAAGCGTTCGATTTCGTCACATTGCAGGACGTGATCGAACACGTCGAAGACCCCCGAGAATTGATCGGGCGATTGACGAGCTTGCTCAAACCCGGCGGCGTGCTCATGGTCGGCACACCCAGTGCGGACGAGATCGACCTCAACGACACCTGGAAGCATCTTCACCAGCTGCACGTGCCGTACCATCTGCACCTCTACACGCGCGACGCGCTGGTCTTGCTCGGTCGCGAAGCGGGTCTGAAGGCGCTTCGCTTTTACCGTCGCTTTTATGCTGAGACTCCGATCTTCGGTATGAACGAGGCATTCTGCCGCGCCTACCTTGCCCGAATGGACGACCACATCGATTCGCTCGTCGAGCCGCCGAGGATCGGGATTGTCCTGCGCAGCCCGACCCTGCTGTTTCATGGCACATTCGGCTACTTGTACAGCCCGCGACACTCCATCACGGTCATGTACCGTCGGTCGAGCTGAGTAACGGGTACCGCGGATTGTCGCGGATTATGTTCGCATTGAAACTGCATCGATGCCGCGCGATAATCCCACGCCGTGTCATACTTCGAGCGGTTTTTTTACTCCCTGCGCGTCGCCGGGCCACATCGCGCTTTCTGGCTCTGTGCACCTATGCTCCTGTATGTCTGGACGCTCGGCGGACCCTTCGTCAGCGACGACCTGCATCTCCTGCTCAAGGCGGAACGGTATCTATCGGGCGAGTCCGACGATTGGCGGCTTTATCGCTTCGCAGATACCGATGAAGCTTGGAATACCATGCGCGAACGTGGGACGATCCCCTGGTGGCTTCCCGAAAGCGGCAGACTGGATTTCTTACGCCCCGTCTCGGAAGCGGCTTTCCTGCTGGATGTCCGGCTCTTCGGCCGCAACGCATGGGGCTATCGACTGACGAGTCTTGCGATATTCGCCACAGCGCTTGGGTGCGTGCACTGGATGTTCATGATGGCGTCGAAGGATGCGATCCGTGCCGGCGTGGCGACTTTCTTCTTCGGCATTTCGCAGACGGTCGCACCGCCGGTGACGTGGATTTGCAACCGACAAGACCTGCTCGTCGTAGTCGGCGTGTCGTTGGCAGCGGGCGCATACTGGGCGATCCGGCAGCGTCCTCTGCTGCGCTACGTGCTATTGGCGCTGGGCGGCTTCACTTTCGCGCTCTTCTCGAAGGAAGTAGCCATCGCTCTAGCCGGAGTGATCTGCGCACACGAGCTCATTGCTCGCAGGAAGGGAGCCGATCCACCGGCAGGTGGCAAGGGGATAACCTCGATTGAAACAAATACGGTCATGCCTCATAACGCAGCGCGTGAACTTGACTGCGTTCTGGCGACGCCCGGCTTCGTTGCAGTCGGAATACTGACGATCTCGGCTATGTTCCTTGCTTATTACGTCAGCAGCCGGCCCTGGGTGCTCGACCTCAGCGGGATAGATGGCAGCCCAACGCAGGCAGGAACTCGATTGCCGCTTTCGCTGCTGCTGTACGCGGCGGTATGGACGATTGGCTTTCCAGTCGATGCCCTGCACGGCGCGACGGACGTACTCGCGTGGATCGTGGGCGCGATCGGCGGCGTGCTGCTGTTCTTTACGATTCGCTACCTTCGACGGTCCATTCGCGGCGATGCAGCGGCGATCTTCTTCATCCTGTGGGCGATTCTGTTCATCGCGCCGGGCTTGCGAGCGATGACATTCAGCTCGCGCACGCTCTGCATCGCGACGATCGGATGGGCCTATCTTCTGTCAACCCTGCTTGTGCCGACGCGGGCGGAAGACAAATTCGCTCCGTACTACTTTCGCCAGTTCCTCCTCGCAGCAAACGGCATCGTCAGCGTCGGCTGCACCATTGGCACCGTACTCGTACTCACCGGAGCGGAGCGCGCGGCGTGCGACCGTCTCAGGGAAATTGCCTCCGAACTTCGGTCTCCACTTCGCGATGGCGATGTCCTGATCGTGTCCGAGGCGAGGTCGATGTTCGAAATAGTCTGCGCCGGCGAGCGATTGGAATATCTGACGGACTGTCGCGGAGTCGGCCTGCACTATCTTCAGGCGCCGGATGTCGATGCAGAGCAATTCGCGGATGGCCAGGATGCACTGATAATGCAGGCCCGCGGGGACTCGCTGCTGGGTGCGCCGCTCCATCGCATGACACTTGGCGAAGCATGGCGTCCTCAACTGGGGCAATCCTTCTCACTGCGGACATTCACGGCTGAAGTCGCGGAGCTTGACGCGGACGGCAACGTCACGCGATTACGCTTCAACTTTCCAGACGGGCTGCGGTCGCCCGGCCTGCACTTTCATCCTCCCACTTTGATCGGCCGCGACCTCTCGGAATCGGTTGCGTCGAGCGCCGGAGGCACGATGCCATGACCCTCTCGCGCCGCGTACCACTCAATCCGTGTGACTACTGCATCTACGGACAGGATCGCGCGGGCTATGCTCCATTCGGTGCGGCAAATGTACCGTACATGATGGTCGACGCCCTCGGCCACGTGGAGCCGGATGCCGTCATGTCGGCACTTGCACGCGCCATGGCGGCGCACCCGGTGACGATGGCCGCCTTGCGTGTTTCGCCGCTACGCTTGCGGCCGTATTGGCGCGTGCCGGAGCCGACACACCGGGCGACGCTCAATTCAGTACGGGCAGCGTTCAGTCATGACGATCTTCGCAGTGTATCAGATTGGCGGCGTCCGTTCGATGAACTGTGCCAGCGCCGTTACACCGCTTCGTGGGATTCACGTCGCGGGCCACAGGTGCGACTTGAACACTACGCCCTGCCGGACGATCACACGCGCCTTGTACTGCGCTGGCCGCATTTCCTGATGGATGCGACCGGGGCGCAGGGGTTTCTGTCGAAACTCGACGACGCCCATTCGCAAGATTCGGCGAGATCGTCCGGATCACCCGATTCGCTTCGGCCGGATGACCCTACCGTTGATATCCTGCAAGGTTACTCACTCGCCCGGCGGCTGAAGCTGGCGCAAGATGGCCTGCGCGGACAGTCGCTGCCGCCGTCGCTCGCTGTTCGCCACCTGCTCGACGGCGAGCCCGCGGCGTTTCGCGATTTTCGATTTCTGCACCGACATTGGGACGCCGACTTACTCGCCACGCTTCGAGCGAATGCGAAGCAGTCTACGCCTTCGGGTCCGGCGCTGTTTTCGCGCTATCTGGCGGCAGGTGTATTTCGCGCGCTGCATCGCATCTACACCGAGCGAAACATCGACACCGATGCCTATTGCATCACCCTGCCCATGCGGGTCGGTTCATCGAAGCCCGGCATCACTGCGATGCAACGCCCGCTGACAGGAAATTATCTCGTCGCACCGATGATCTGGTGTCGTCGTGAGGAGGCCGAAGACCGTAACGCCATCGCGGAGTGCATCCTGCGTCAGTTGCAGTTATTTCTCGCGTCAAACGGCGATCTGTCGCAATGGGCCATGCTGCATTTCGCGGCGATGGTCCATCCGTGGTTCTACCGTTGGCTCTACAAGCTGCCCCTCGGCGTCGATCGCTTCGCTTCCGGCTTCTCCTACTATGGTGAAATCGAGAGTCCGCTGAGTCACATCGACGGAGCAAAAGTGGTCAATATCCGGGGAGGCGGACCGACCACAACGCCGCCGGGATGGAACCCGGTCTTCTCGAAGTTTGGCGACCGACTGAATCTGAGTATGACGTACAGCCGACCGGCGATTTCTGATGAATCAGCGGTGCGATACGTGACCCTGATCGAGTCGGAGCTTCTGGACCCGACTTGAGTATCAACGCCCGTCGTGTATCGTGATGACCGACGCAGGGTTGCATGCCGACCGGGTTGAGCGGCCATGCAATACGTTTGAAAGTAGAACCATGCCGATCACGCTGACCAACGCAACACGGATCGACCTTGACCCGCTTGGTGTCAGTTCCGGGGCATTGCGCATCGAGGGTGATACCATCACCGCGGTCGGACCGCAGGCCGCCGCGCGGCCGGGCGACGAGACGATCGACTGCCGCGGCGCGGTCATCATGCCCGGACTGGTCAATGGTCACACGCACCTCTACAGCGCTCTGGCCGTGGGCTTGCCGGCGCCACCGCGCATGCCGAAGGATTTCTTCGAGCTACTCGACCTTATCTGGTGGCGGCTCGATCGGGCTCACGACGCCGAGTCGATTGAGATGAGCGGCCTCATCGGCGCGATGGACGCCGTGCGCTGCGGGACGACGACGCTGATTGACCATCACGCCTCGCCGAATTGCATCGCCGGGAGTTTGGATGCGCTGGAGCGAGGTATTGCCGCCGTCGGCCTGCGCGGTGTGCTGTGCTACGAGACGACGGACCGCAACGGCATGGACGGTGCACTTGCAGGGCTTGAGGAAAATCGCCGCTATCTCGAACGCTGCGCCCAACGGGCGGACGGCCGCTTTGCCGCGCTGGTCGGCGCGCATGCCGCATTCACCATGAGTGATGCAACGCTCGCCGCCTGCGCCCGGCTGGCGGCGGAGTATCGCAGCGGCGTGCATATCCACGTTGCCGAAGACCCCTGCGATGATCGCCTCTGCCGCGAGAAGTACGGCGCGCCGCTCGTGGAGCGACTCGCGCGGAGCGGCATTCTCGACGCCGGTTCCGAAGTCGCCGGCCGATCCATCCTCGCCCACTGTACGCATCTTTCGCCGGATGATGCCACGCGCCTGTCACGCATCGTCGCCGCCGTCGCCCACAACCCCCGATCAAACATGAACAACCAGGTCGGCTACGCGCCCACGAATCATCTGTCCGGAGTTCAGCTCGGCACCGACGGCATCGGCAGCGATATGCTCGCCGAGGCCCGCGCCGCATGGTTCAAGTCGCGCGATGCCCGCGCCGGCCTGTCGCCGAATGACATCGTGGCAATGTTGGTACAGTCCGCCCGGACGGCCTCGCGCCTCCTCGGCAGACAGTTGGGAAAGCTCGCGCCCGCCGCCGCCGCCGACGTCGTGATCACCGATTACATCCCCGCGACACCGCTCACGCGCGAAAATATCGTGGGCCATCTCATCTTCGGACTTGCAGCCCACCATGTGCGACATGTACTGATCGACGGGCAATGGACCTTGCGCGATCGACAGTCGCTCACCGTTGACGAACTCGAAACCCGCCGCCGGGCGGTCGACGTGGCTCGCGCTCTCTGGTCGCGTATGCCATAACCTGCGCGCCATTACACACAATCTACTGCGTAATCAGCAAATCGACGAACGGCTGGATATCAAGGCCGTCGGCGTTTCCATCCTGATTGACATCTACGGCACAGAATGCTGTGGGCGAGAGCGTGTCGGGATCGAGCAAGGCCGCGACGAAGGGGAAGATGTCTTCGATGCCGGTGGTGCCGCTCAGGTTGACATCGCCCAGGCGACAAACGACCACGGTGATGCTCGGAGCGTTCAGCACGACGGACGCGGCGAGGACGGGCGAATGCTCCGGTGCGACGTTGATGGCTTCCAGGACGTTGGCGAGTCCATTGGCCATGCTGAAGGTGTAGATTCCAGGCGCATCGGGCGCAGTAGTAACGCCCTCGGCCACGAGCGCCGGCGTGCCCTGTCCGATTCCGCCAACCACGTCAACATTTTCACCGGCGCCATCGGCTGCGACGCCGCATGTGTTTTGCGCGCCGCCGATCTGGACGAGATTCCTGGCCCCGGCCGCCCCGTGTTGCGTTCCGCTATAGGTAGACCCCGCGCCACCGGGTTCTGGATTTGCAACGCCGTCAGGACGATCAAACAGTTGCATACCTATCGGTACGCCTGTTGCCGGTGGTATATCAATCAGTTCGGGGTTATCGGTAGATTGTTCAAGATCAACGGAGATCAGGGCAAGGCCCAGATTGTCACCTGTACTGACGCCAGCACTGATGGACCAGGCAATGGGGTCGCCCGGCTGTGCGGTCTGTCCTGCCTGCGGGGAAGTCAAGTCGAGAACGACAGTCGCGGAAGAGCGGCCGTCTGGTCTGCGCGCAAATGAGCGGTTGCTCTGGCCGAGCACGAACTGGCCGGCGGGCCGATGATCCAATTGGCGTTCGTCCGTGATCGTCAACTGATCGCGCGTAACATGATAACGAATCGCCGTCGGCATTGTATTCGGCGTCCTACGCGTCAAGTAAGACGATACATCGCGATCGGCGCGAAGCGCACCCCCTGCGACACACTGAAGATTCGCCCAGAAGCCCGCATAAGGATCGCCGCCGAACCAGAAATTGCACCGCCACGGTGGAACGTTTACGCCGAACACGTCATCGGTGAAGCCGATTTCGGCTGGCCCGGCAAGCATCCACCCGGCCACGGCGTTGGAAAACGAAGCGACCATCAACACCGTATCCGGGATCGTCACCGGGCTGCCGGACAGGTCTTGTTGCAGGAGGTACAGGAACCCGTCGTCGGGGACGCCGGTCCAGGTGTTGGCCGTACCGGGAATCTGACTGCCGCCTGCGCCGGGACACGCGTCATACAATGACACCGTGACGTTGAACGGTCCTCCTCCTCCGCCAAAGACCAACAGGTCGTAGTAAACAAGCTCCCGTCCGCCCGTGCCCTCCAGGGTCATGTCGTCGGCCAGGGCCAGCGCCCCTTGCTGCGAGACGTAACCTGGGATCGAGTCCGTCTCGTTGCTGTAACGCCCGTCATCCGTCGATTCGAGACAGGCGACGTTCGCCCAGAAGCCGGCGTAGGGACTGCCGCCGAACCAGTAGTTGCAAACCCACGGCGGGTCGTTGCGCCCGAAGAAATTCTCGGTGAAACCGATCTCCGCTTCCTCCGCACGGAACCAGCCGGCCTGAGTGGTCGAGAACTCGACGACCATCCAGAAGGAGTTCGGCACCGTGACCGGCGGATCGATGAACGCATGGAGAAACACCGGGCTGCCGAAGTCAGGATTGTCGGTGAAGGTGCGCTCCGTGCCGGCGATGAGCGTGCCGCCCAGGCCGGGACAGTTCGTATACAGTCCCACCGTCACGTCGAAACTGCCGCCGCCGCCCCCCAAGAGCGCCAGATCGTAGAAGACGACCTGTCCGCCGCCCGCGCCGGACAAGGTGATGTCGTCGGCCAACATGCGGCCGGGGCCGCCGCTGCTGAACGCGGTCAGCGGGTCGATCACGTTGCGATAACGCACCACTGGGCAGTCGGTCGTTTCGCAAGTCGTCCCGTCGCCCTGGTAGAGTCCGCCTTCGAAGCTGCACACGTCGTCCGGGGCCAGGGTGCAGGTTCCGTCGATCACGTCGCAACATGCGCCGTAGAGCGGCAGCGGGCACTCGACCTCGGCGCAGATGGTGCCGTGGCCCTGATAGACCGCGCCGAACTCGGCGGCGCAATCGACGACCAGTTCTTCCGTGCAGGTGCCGTCCAAGTGGCAGCACGCGCCGGAGCCGTAGCCGGTGAAGACCAGCTGAAACTGGGCGAAATCACGGAGGTCCACGTCGCCGTCGGGCTCGGACTCGGGAAAGTCGCCCGCCGTGCAGAAGCCGACGACGGGTCCGCCGTCGGGCCCGGTCATGCAGCCCACGAAGGCCACGAAGTCGTCGCCGGCAACGGTGCCGTCGCACGTCAGATCGCCGCTCCCGGTGACGGTGCTGGATGGTACGGCGTTGACCGCCCCACCGCCGTTGATGTGGTCAGGCGCCCAGACGGGGCAAAAAGGAAATGCCCAGGAAAAGGGCAGTGCCGTACCGAAGATGATGTTCCTTGCTTGCGGCGCGCTGAGCCCCGGGCAACCGGCTTTCGACCACATGAGCGCTGCGACGCCGGACACCACGGGCGCGGCGAACGAGGTACCGTACCAACCAATGAAACCGCCGACGTTTACGTCGTATCCCGGCGCGGCAATGATAAAGTTGCAGTTGTCGATGTTGCTGAAGCAGGTGACCCAGTTTGGCTGCGGGTTAAAGTCGGTGCACTCGAAGTCTATGGTGTTGTCGCAGTTCTCGTCGATCTGGAATGTGAAGGGATCGTAGTTTCCGTCATAACTTGCGGCTACTGCAATGGCGCTGGAACAGCAAGCGGGCGCGTTGATGAAGCCGCACTGGGATTCATTGCCTGACGAAACAAAAGACAGGATGCCCTCGATCTCGGCATCCGCCATAGCAGCCTGCAAGTTCGCAATAAACTGAGCATCATTATCGCAATTGCACGTGTAAAACGCTCCGCAGGTGCCGAGACTCATGTTTATGATTCTGATGCTCGGGTTCGATTTTCTCCGCCCAATTGCATATCGAATACCTCGCTCTACGTCTCTAAATGAGGAACCGCCCAAGGCATCGAAAACTCGAATGGGGAGTATCCTCGCATCCGGCGCCACGCCCGTCGGGTCGACAATCACAAGACTGACGACCGTACCGTGCTGGTTATCCGGTGAGTACGATACACCGCCGTCGTCTTGTGGAATTCCGTTCTCAAATCCGATTCCTCCCTCAATACGTCCGTCAAGACTGGGATGCGGAAGATACCCATCATCGATGACCACGACGGTGACACCCTGTCCGGTGATCCCCTGGGCATGCACCCCGTTGGCGCCAATGAAGGGAACAATGGTTTCGGTTCCGTAAGCTGACTGCGTGACGGCAAGGATTGTAGTGATCGTTAGCTGATAACGCTTCATGGCTTGCCTCCTTTGAGGCTCGGTCGCTTGGGCGCGCCGGGTCTTTTCGGGGGAGGTCCCTCAAGGCCCACGCCAGCTACGTCTGGATGCTCCGCTAACTTGCGTAGTCCCTCTCTGGTCACGAAACCATCAATGCCAGCCGCAGGCATCCGGCTTGTAGTCCGAAACTCTGTAGACAATAGCGAAGAAAGCACCCGTGACTGCGCTTGCCACGCCTCTGCCACCTTTTCGTCATAGGCGGCTTTGTTATCAACCGCTCGTTCAATCCGTACAAGCACGAAGATTTCATCGTTTTCTTCGAGTAATGAATGAACCCCCGGGCTGACTTTCGGCAGCTTTCCGTCCTCGCCTTTTTCAACGCCTTTGCTAAAGTGCTTTGGCCGCTCGATGGGAAGTGGCTTGTTGTCCGGACCGATGGCGACGACTTTTTCGTGACTGGCCAGTTTTTCGAGTCCCGCTTCATTCGCGAAGCCGAGCATCACCGGCTGATCCGCAAAACGCAGCCAGCAACTGAACTCTTCCGCGGTCAAGGCGGAAAGCACGTCGTGCTGTACCTTCTTGATGGCGTCTTTCTGCGTGGCTCCTGCGCTCGCATCCGTCTTCAAGTGCACGGCCACGTACACCATGCCCAGAAACCCAACAGGCCGGCCGGGCTTGAAGTAGGCGTCGTCATCGTCCGCGGTCTCTTTTTCCCGCGCGATCGCGGTGCGAACATCCGGATGCACCTTGCCGTGTTCCGTCACCCAGGTCGGCGGATCGACCCCCATCGCTTCCCGTTCCTTTACCGTAACCGTCGCCGGCGGCCTCGACTTCATCGGCGTCTGGATCGTCGGCCCCGACTGGCCGCTCGAACCCGCCAACACGATCAAACACAGCACCAAAAGTTTCGCGTTCATGGCAACCTCCTACTCATGAAAGAGCACGAAGGATCAACGTCCATCCGCGTCCCGGCGTTCTCAAATCATATTTATCCTCAGCCTTCGCAAATTTTTGGGTAGACTATCGCATCGTCGCAGACATTGGATGCTAGTTATACTCTGTCGAACCCTACAGTTCAAGCCCGCAGACTGCCCGTCATGGCGGCGAAAGACCCCATGTTGGCGGCCCTCGGATCGTACCTTCGCTCTGTCCGCGAAAAGCGGAGCTGGTCGCAGGAGGAACTTTCCTTTAACTGTGGTCTCCACCGCACTTACATCGGAGCCGTCGAACGCGGCGAATACAACGTTACGCTGCTAACCTTACGATGCATCACCAGCGCCCTCGGAATCACCGTTCTGGACGCGATTTATGGCATGTCGCCACAGACTCGCCGCCGCCCAAGACCGCCAGATCGTAGAAGACGACCTGTCCGCCGCGCGCGCCGGAGAGGGTGATGTCGTCGGCCAGCATTCTGCCGGGGCCGCCTCCGTAATCTGCGTACCCCTCGAAGATAACGGACTGGTGCCGTGGGTGGACGGGACCGAGGACGCCGTCGATATCTTGCGACGAATACTTCGCCATGAGCTGCGCGAGGAGCCGCAGATTACCCTGTTCGTCAATCAGGATGGATTGCGAACGGTTGTAGCTCACGGCCGGAACAAGCAGCGCGGCGGCGATGGCCAACGTGGTGATCGCCACAAGCGACTCGATCAGACTCAGACCCCGCCGCGGGCGATGAAAGGACTCGAACGGTATCCGTATACCAGAGTGTTTCGACTCGTGTTGGATCATCGTATGCCTCCTGTTGAGGGTTCAATGCCCGGATGGTGGCAGCGTGCAGAATCGAGGAGTGTTCGCGGAGATCGACGCGCGGTAAGGGGGCGACTCCACCGTATCGTGAAGAAACGCGCGAAGTGGTAGGCGGCAGTTCTGTATCACGGTGGCCTCCAACCGTGAAGGTGTGTCTAACTAGCACGCAGGTGCGATCACACGTCATTATACCAGCAAGCTTCGTGTTCGTAAAGCGACAGCCCGATCATGCTCGCAGCATTGACGGAAATGGCCCGCACAGGCGAGGCAAAAACACCCATTTCTCGTGAATAAACGGTGGCCGTAAGTCGGCGATCGAACGCGAGGAGGTGAGCGGGCGACCCACGCTTGCTGTCAGCCGTGTGAACTGATGTGCCGGTCGCGGCATTCCCGATTGTACGAAAAACGCTTACTCGCTCATCAGCTTCTTCCGCGCCTCGGCAAGTTCCTTCTTATGCTCGTCGCTCACCTCCGGCCAATTCAGTTCCAACGACCGAATCTCGTGGGCGAGAATCGCCGATACCATCGCACGCATCAACCACTTGTTGTCCGCCGGGATCACATGCCACGGGGCCCAGTGCGTGCTCGTGGCCCGCAGCATGTCCTGGTAGGCCGCCTGGTACTTGTCCCAGAAACCGCGCTCGCGCACATCGTCCATCGAAAACTTCCAGTGCTTGCGCGGCTCATCGAGCCGAGAGAGGAAACGCTTCTTCTGCTCGTCCTTTGAGATATTCAGAAAAAATTTCACGATCCGCGTGCCGTTGCGATGCAGGTGCCGCTCATACGAGTTGATGTCGTCGTAGCGCCCCTTCCAGAACGACTTGCCGCGCTTGCCCGGCGGCAGCTTCGTTTTCTCCAGCAGTTCCGGGTGCACCTTGACAATCAGCACGTCTTCGTAATGCGACCGGTTGAAGATGGTGATCTTCCCCCGCGAAGGCGCCGCCTTTGCCACCCGCCACAGAAAGGTATGATCCAGCTCCGTCGCCGTCGGCTGCTTGAAGGAAACTACCTCGCACCCCTGCGGGTTCACGCCGGACATCACGTGTTTGATCGTCCCGTCCTTGCCTGCCGCGTCCATCGCCTGAAAGATCACCAGCATCGCATAAGTATCGCTGGCCCAGAGCAGCTCCTGTGCCTCAAACAGCTCGTTCACGTGCTTGTCGATGATGCGCTTCGCCCGCGCCTTGAGCTTGTCGCCGCACAGGTCACGCATCTCCCCCGTGCCGGTCCACGACGGATCATGCTGCCGTAGCCGAACCTTCGAACCGGGAGCGACGCGCACCTTGTCGAGAATCTTTCGTACATCCATGGCGATTCACCCCTGACCTTCTGATTGATCTTAGCCGTTGCCTCGAAGAAGTATTGCCCGCGTACAGAGCAGCCCAAAGCCCGGCGACCTTCGTCATCGGCGACTGGGCTCCCGCAAGCGTCGCCACGCCCCCCGCAATCGGCACAACAAGCACGTCCGCCTCCGACCTGCGCCGCGCAATGGCCGCCGCGGCATCGGTCAGCAACTGACACTCCGCCCGCGCGGCCGACCGAGAAAGCCGGAGACGAAGCGTGAGAAGAAGCGGAAGCGGTAGATTTCCCCTTTTATTCCAAGCAAAAACTGCATCTTCGCATGCAGTGGGTCGACAGCATTAACGGGTCGGGATGGTCAAACACACCCTTTACCGATCAGCCGGCGTTTTTTCCTTGATGAGCTGTTATTACATGTTGCCTTTATCGGGGCGATGAGCTTCTTCCGGAGAGCAGAACGACTGCATCGCATTCCGATATGGGAGCGCTTGCAAAGTTGAGCCCGTAGGCCCATGAGTGTCTCATGTCGGTTGGGGTCGACCGTGTTGGGAGCATACGGAAGCGCATCCACGTAGGTCCGGGCGAGTTGATCTCGTTGGGCGGCGGCCCTTCGTCGGCGGTCATAAACGCGACAGATGTTGTCGGCGATAGCTGGTTCCAGGGGTGATCGGCGAGACCTGAATGCGCTGCTGAACCTGGCCAGCCACGTCGCACGATCAACACCGTGTAGAGATTGGAGGAGCGCGGGAAAGTCTGAATTGCCTTCATTGTCCACGAGAATCGGTGCCGCCGAGTACTTGAACGGCATCTCGACGGGCTCCCAGATCAGCTCACAGCGATCATGGTACGTCACCACGCGCACGGGGGGTGTCAGATGAACGAGCCTACATCCATCTTTCCCACCCTGAGCGAAGCCGAGTCTCACACCGTCGAGTACCTCGGCCCGCTTGGGGTTCATCAGGTTCTTCTTGTGACAGCCCGTACACCCGAAACTTCCAAACTCAAAAAATGGATCGTCCCGCCTCTCTTTGGGATTGCTGCGGTTCGGTCGGCGAAGGTGAACCAGTATGACGCGGGCGACACTCATTCGACAAAGTTGCTCCGCACCAAATGGACTCCCTGGTGCTGCCACCAATCACAGAAGCGCTCCGCGTTGGTGAATTCGGGTGGCCTCGCGCTACGCTGAATGTAACCATCGTTGACGCTCAGACCGTCCCAAACGTCCAATAGATCTCGGCGGACGCGATAGGCCCTATCGCGAAACTCACCAATTGGCACACAGCGGGTACACCTGCCTGAACTACCGGGCTGAGCGCGAACCACAATGTCATTGTCACCGGTTGGGTTCTTACGAGTGTGTGCGTTCTCGTGAAATCGAGCATTCGCCACTTTGGTTGCCGATTCGCCATAATAAACCATTACTGTCCGGTTGAAAGACCACGATAACGCGAAAAGGTCTTTGTTTCAAAGGGGTTGCTTTCCACATGAGGGGGTACACGATTTCAATTGGGCGGCCCGGTTTCGGGGTGGTTTCGGGCATTCTTGAGGGCGTCGTCCTTCAGGGAGCCGCCCATGAATCCAGGCCGGACCGTCTTTGCTCAGTTTGTCGAACTTCTGCCGCGAAGCGCCTTCGAGAATGCGGTCGAACGAACTGCGGCCACGAGGGGTCATCCGCCGGACTTGAACCGGTCATAACAATCAAGGATCGTCTGTCGGGTGGGGACTTCATCGCCAAGGGCCTCCCCTTCGTCGCGGATGCCCTGAAAAGTCGAGAGGATGTATTCCACGTCGTCTCGCTCGATGCCGTAAAGGATGAAATATGCGGCGTCGAGTTCGGCGCGGAGCCGGGCGCGATCCTGCTCGTTCCAGCGGTGGATGCGGGCGTTAAAACCCGCCGCCTCGGCCAGCGGGATCATGTCCTCGGCGGTGCAGGTCAGCTTGAGCACGCGGTCGGAAATCCACTTCTCCAACTTCTGCCGCGGTGACCACGGGCACTTCTCGGCATACGCCCCCGGCGGAAGCGTGGGAAGCTGCTCAACGATGAAAAAATTGAGGGAAATACCGCCCATCTTCTGTCGAACGACGTAATCAAACACTAGTGCATTGTAGTTTGCCAAGAGGCAGCACTGAATGCGTAATGAATGGCTTTGGACAGGACAAGCTAAAATGACCTTATTTGTGCATGCTACGGGAGGTACGAAACAAGCAAGCATCGTCCGCCGATTTGTTGGATTTGTAATGTCTCGAAACGCGATTATAGCTGGTGGTAGTACGCCATCAAAGAAATTGCGTACGGCGGTTTCTTCAACCCAGAAGCGTGCCTGCGCCAAGCGCTCGGGATTTTGGTGATCTACCAATGAGAGCCCATCGGTTCGCCCTTGTCCGTACCAGGCGCTCTTTTCCGTATACATGTCTCCAAATCGATGATCATACTGCTCGATCATCTTCCCTTCATAGAGGGGCAAATACAGCGACTTGCGCTTTCTAAACCGATTTCCTTCCAACTGATACCCCTTCTCCTTCAACTCTTTTTCTTCCACGAACAATTCGGCGTCGTTCGTCTGGTGGAACATCGTCCGGAACTTTATGCCCCACGGGTTGCCGCCTTCGCGGCGGTTCTTGTCGATCAGGATCGGCACGCGGCGGTAGATCGCCTTCGTGAGCTGCGCGTCCTGCCGGCTGCGGAAGATCGGGCAGGTCTGCGTGTTGGGATTAAAGAGTTTGAGGTCCTTCGCGGAAAGCGGGATATGCCGGTGCTTGTCATCAAGTTCGGCCACGCGCCGGGCGAAGAAGACGAAATCGGCCTCCGGCGTCTTCCGCGCCGCGCCGTTCATCAGCAGGACGCAGAACTTGAAGGACCGATGCACGTCAGGAAACACCGCGTCCTTGTTCTCAAAGTCGTATATGGCAACAAGCGCTTGGTTCTCGATCAGGTCGTTGAAGAAGTGCTTGGTCGTGTCGTCGGTGGCGATGCCGCTGGGGACGAGCAGGCCGACGCGGCCGCTCGGGGCGACAATCTTCCGCGCCAGCTCCGCGAAGACCATGTAGGTGTTTACGTCGCCGCGGCCGGTAAAGGGGTATTCGCCGCTTTGCCGCACGTAGTCGAGGTTCCGAGCCGCCGACTGCTGAGCCGTCTCATACCTCGCCCAAAGCTCCGGGTTCGCCGCTTCCACCGTGGCGATTTTCTTCCTGCGGTCCGCAGCGCTGACCGCGCTGGCGATGTCCGGCGCTGCCAGCGAGAAGAACTCCCGCTCCTGCAATTTCATCCGCTCCCACGGCGGGTTGCCGATGACCACGTCGAAGCCGCCCTGCGCGTCGAAGACCATCGGGAAGGTTGCCTGCCAGTCGATTGCTCGCGGATCGATCGCCGGATCGCGGACCAGACTGTTGCCGCAGACGATGTTCTGCGAGAGGTCGGAGAGTTTGCGGCCCTTTCGCGCCGAGCGCAGCCACAGGGCAAGCTGGGTGATCTCGACGGCCTCCGACGACAGGTCCACGCCGTAGAGGTTGTCCTTGAGTATCCAGTCCGGCACTTCCGGCAGGAGCGCTTCGGCCTCCTCATCGCCTTCGGCGGTAGCGAGACGAAGTATCTCGAAGTAGGTCGCCTCCAGCGCGTCGAAGGCGGCGATGAGAAAGGCGCCGCTGCCGCAAGCCGGGTCGCAGACCTTGATCCGTCGCAGCTCAGCGACCTTCGCGGCATAATCTTCGAGCGGGTCCACACGCTCGCGGATCATCTCGCCGAGCGTGCTTTCGACGATCAGGCGTGTGAAGTCCGGCGGGGTGTAGTAGATACCAAAGCGTTTGCGCTGGGCGCTCTTGAGCATCGTCGGCTCGCCGTCGGTTCCCGGCTGTTTGCCGAACAGGCCGACGATGCGGAGTTTTTCCAGTTCGGTGACGCTTTGCTCGAAGAGATGGCCGAGGACATCAACATTCACTTCGTCGCGAAAGTCGTATTTTCCCAAGCTGTTGAAAAAGTGCGTCCATTTGTCGTCGAGTTCGAGGTCGTCGACGTGCGGGTCAGTGGCGAAGAGGCCGCCGTTGTAGCCGGGGATACCCTGCTCCGAGTTGCCCTCATCGAGCCATCCGAAGAGGGCCTTGAAGTTCTGCCAGCGGGGGTTGGTGACTTTGTAGAACCGGGGAAGCTGCGTATAGGCCAGCTTGATCGAATCCTCCGGCAGCAGGTGCCGGTCTTCGCAGAAGGCAACGAAGATGATCCGGTCGAGGATTTTCTGCGCGATGTGAATGGAATCGTTCTGCGACTTCTCGTGATCGCTGACGAGGTGCGCGATCAGTTCCAGACGCTGACGGCTGTAATCTTCGTACAGCACGGGGCCAACTTCTTTTTGCCGCGCTTTCGTTCGTTTGAAGAGTTCGAGGGCGCGGGACGGCTTGAGCAGATTGCCGAGCAAGCCCTCGCGCTGGAACAGGTAGTAGAACTGACAGAAACGGCTCTTGTCGCGGAATTCCTGAACGAGGAACTCTTCGTAAGCCCGTTGTGGGGCATCCCGGTGATAGAGCCGGATGGTGACGTAATTGCTGAGGATGCCCCATGGGCAATCCGGAAGCTGGTTGAGATAGTCCCAAAGCTGCTGAACGGGGGTACGGCCACCGCTCGATTTATCGTGGTCGAGGTCAGTGTTCGCGCCTTTGAGTTCGATGATCGCCAGTGGTTTTAGGGCATCACCGGAAACAAACTTGCCCAGGGCCCCGTCGGCTGTTCCTGCTCCCGGTACAGGGAATTGTTTCTCACGGTGATAATTTTCGGGGTTCTCGGTGATCGTCTGATAGTTCAGAGCACGGCCGAAGATTTTTTCGAGGAACTCGGCGTCGAGGGAAGATTCTTTCTGCCCGAGGTGGCCCTGATCGGCGAGATCGGCCCAGTGCTTGAGTGTCTCCCAGGCGCGCGCTTCCGGCGAATTCTCCTCCCATGGTGCGCGTTCGGCCTCCTGCACAAGCATCCGCCTGATAAAGAGGCGCGGGTGCCGCTCGCGTTGGGCTTCGATGAAGAGACTCCTGGCAGGCCCCTTCCTGGTTGTGACGCTCTTGGCCATCCGTGCCATTCTCCAACAGCGCCCGCAGACTGCAATAGGTCGAATTACTCGCGGTTATCGCGCGATGCAAATTGCGCGCAACTCAGGGAAGGGTGGCTGTTACTTTCGCCCGCAATACAACTGCGGGAACGCTGCGTAGAACGCCGCGCTGTCCACGAGGTGCTGGATCGGCACGCTGTCGTTGACCGTGTGGGCCACCGACTCCGGCGCGGGGCCGAAGCCGACGCAGGGGATGCCGAACATGCCGTTGATCGAAACGGCGTTCGTGCTGAAGGTCCAGCGGCCGACTTTCGGCGTCTTGCCCCAAAGCGCCTTGTATGCCCCGACGGCGGCCTGCACCGGGCGGGATTTTTCCGGAACGACCCACGTCGGGAAATACTTCTCCGTGGGATAGACGAGGCCGGTGAAGCTGGCCTGCTCGTACATCGGAACTTCGACCTTCGCCGTCACGCCCGCGCGGCGACAGGCATCCTTGACCTGCTTGACCGCCAGGGCCTTCGACTCGCCGGTTGTCAGGCGACGGTCAATATGGATGTACGCGTGGTCCGGCACGGCGTTCAAGCTCGGCGTCTTGCAGTCCCAGTGCGTCACCGTAATCGTGCCAGGGCCGAGGAACTTGTCCTTCGCCAGCTGGCCGTTCAGATTTTCAATCTCTCTCACGATGCGACTCATCTTGTAGATCGCGTTGTCGCCGAGGTGCGGCATGGAGCCATGGCAGGATCGCCCGGTGACGGTCACGCCGATTTCCATCCGCCCGCGCTGACCGCGAAGTATCTGGCAGTTCGTCGAGTCGGTAACGACGACGACATCGGGCCGAAGCTTGTCTTCGTTGACGATGTATTGCCAGCAGAGGCCGTCGCAGTCTTCCTCCATCACCGTGCAGACGATGTAGAGCGTGTATTCATCCAGCGGCAGCTTGAGGTCGCGGATGATCTTCGCGGCATAGACCATCGCGGGGATCGCGCCTTCCTGATCGCCCGCGCCGCGGCCCCAGACCTTTCCGCCGGCGACCTTGCCCTTGTAGGGGTCGTGCTTCCACGCCTTCGGGTCTCCGACGCCGACGGTGTCAACGTGTGCGTCGATGGCGATGATCTTCTTGCCGCGGCCGAGCTTGCCGAACAGGTTGCCCATCGGGTCGGTCCAGACCCGGTCGAAAGCCCGCGTGGCGAGCATCTCTTTCTTGATCCGCGCGATGACCGGCCCTTCCTTCGAGCTTTCGCTGGGAATGGCGACGAGGTCGCGGAGGAACTTGACCATCTGTTTTTCGTAATGCTTCGCGCGAGCGTTGACGGATTTGTAGTTCACGGCGTTCTGCTTCATGGAAGGGTTGTTGCACTCCTTGAATGGTGAATGACGAACAAAGAATAACAGGAAGTTGCCGACGGCGGCTTCCGGTCGCTCGTCAATCGTGACTTGTCAATTTCTTCATCGTCCCGCGGCGCTGCGCTCCTCCAGAAGCTTCTGAAGGTTCTTGTCCTTTCGGTCAAAGGACAGGACGCGTTCGCGCAGGACGCCGTCCGCGGGATCAAGATAAACCAGTGCCACGTCCTGCTTGCCGTCCACGAGCCGCTGGAAGTCGATATCCACACAGATCGTGCCGGTCGAAAAGTCCGTCTTGGTACCGGTTCGCTCGCGCCGGCCGATGGGATCACCCACCTTAACGCGATAATCCTTCTTCTCGATGCCGCGCCGCTTGTCCACCTTGAAGACCGTCACGGTCACATCGCCGCGCCGGCTGTCGGCCTTCGTCAGATAGAAGTAGGTATCGCTCGTGACTTCGACCCGGCGAGACTCCGGCGACCAACCGGAAAAGAGGGTCAGCCGACGCGCATCGTTCGGATTGGACAGCTCTCCGGGATTGCCCGCATAAACATTGTACACTTCGTAGCGCATCCGATAGACGTACGTGCCGCCGGGCGGCGCATCGAGATCATGGGCCACGATCGGCATGAGCCGCTCAGGCGTGCGCGGCAGCGTCTGAATCACATCACGACGGTTTCGCGGCATCTTGCCGACGACTTCCTTCAGCAGGTCTCTCGCCGTCTCGTTCAACTTCGATGGCGCACCACTCAACCACGCCGCGGCGCGAGCCAGAATGTACGCAGCGTCGGGATCGGGCTCCTTAAACGGGCGCTTACCCGTCTGCGCTGCCTTGGCGCCGTCCATCCATTTACGTATCAAGCGCTCGGCCTCGCGCTCCGCGTCGGCCTGCGGCAGAGAACCGGGTCGCTTCGGAGGTTCGTCCAGAAAGGGCAGCGGCGGCATGACCGCGGCTGTGCTCGGCAGTTTAGGTCGGACGATGGCTTCGGCGCCTCGGTCGATCATCCGTCGAAAAGCATCGAGCCCTTCAAAGCGGAAGGAGCCGCCGCTGCGCTCGACGAGCTTGGGCCGATCAAAGGGCTTGAACGGCAGATAGGTATTCACGTCTTCCCAGCCGCGGCGCGGATCGTTGAGATTTCTGCGTTGCAGATGTACCTGAACAATCTCGAGATACGAGCCCTCGGGATAATTCTCCGCTCGGAAGTTCGCATCCTGCGCGACGAGATCCAACTGAGCCGCGACGGAAACGTAGGTACGCGTAACCTTTTTCCGCGACGGGCTGCTGCGGCCGTCCCATTGCGGCAGCTCGGGCTTTTCGTCGGGAAATTCCATCGTCGCCTCGCCGGACAGGACGATGGGAATGTCCGGCGACACGATCTGGGCCAGATTGCGCATCGCCTCCGAGGAGTCACCGCTGATCGGCACGTAGGGCGGAGGAAAGGCCTGCGTGCGCGGCAAGCGAGCGTCCACCCCGGCAATCTTGATCAGCCCTTCGGCGGCGTCGCCGTACCATTTTTGCAGGAGCGCGACCGGGTCGTTGGCCGGGTCCTGTTTCGACTTCGACGTTTCGCCGGGCCGCGCATTCTGCACGGCCATCCGCGCCTGTTCCGCGGCATCACCCACGGCCTGACAAAGCTGCGCCGGTCCTCGATTGTTGATCGCGAACCGACTGCCGCCGAGGGAATAGGCGGCCCCGCCGATCACGAGCAGCACGCAAAGACCCAGTGCCAGCTTTTCGGCATGAAGATCAAAAAAATTGGCGGTCTTTCTGGCCAACTACGTTACTCCTTCGGCGAGGGTTTCCCCTCGCATGAACCGTTTGCGGCATATTACGTCGTCGTGTCCTTGGCATCCGGCGTCTTGAGGATGTCACGAAGCAACGGCGGTATCCACTCGTCGAATACCTTGCGGAAGAAATACCCTTCCAGCTCAAGTCGCACTTCCACGACGGACACATCGCCATATACGAAATCGTCCTGCAGGGCGTTGTGGCGAACGGATTCGTAACGCACCGTGATCGGCGTATAAAAGCCGACCCGGCAGATCTCGTCGATCACTTCCAGCAGCGCCGCCTCTTCGACGACCATTTCGAGCGCGATCGGCACGACGAACTTTCGATCGTCGTTCGTGACGTTGGTAAAAGACATCGAGAAGCTGCTTGAGTTCGAGGCGCCGCCTTTGCCGAGCTTGCCGTCGATGCTCACCTTCATCAGCCGCTTCACCGGCATGTAGGCGACCCACGCACGATTTTCCTGGCCGGCTTCGCGCAGTTGTCGGATGCGCTTCTCGCTGCAACGTGCCAGCGCCGCGGCCATGTCCTGCTGGATCCATAGCGCCATCTGCGCCTGCCAGATTTCCACGTCCGTCGGTGGATCGCCCTTTCGAGTGAGTTCATGAATGCCGAAGGCCCCGTCGTCCACGTACATGTAAATCTTGCGGGCGATCTCCTCGGCCAGGCGACTCCGCGGATACTCGCGAACGATCTCCGCTCGGCTGCGATCCTTCTTTGTACCCTCCTGCGATTCGCCGGACTGCACCGTGCCGGGGCCCCACGGACGCCACTCGTCACCGGCCTGGCCGCCACGCTGAAGGGCGTCCCATCGCTCGAAGTATTCCTTCACTTCGTCCGCGGTTGCCTTGCCGCGACCATTCAGGCGGCGCGTCAGCTCGGCGTGGGCCTTCTCATAGGCCGCACGAAAACTGATCGCATCTGCATTACTGCCCGGCGACGGCAGGACATTCTTAAGCAGCGGCTCGCGAAGCACGCGAGTCACCTTGCCGCTGGAATCGACTCGCTCATAGAAAGGGTTGTACATCTGCAGCGCGAGCGCTGCGTCCATCGATTCTTCAAATTCGGCGTTCGACTTCTCAATCTCCCGGGCACGCGCCTCGATCACCTGCATGTTCACGGCCGAACGACCGGCGCTCTCCACCGAGATTCGCAATCGGTCGACGGCCTGCATCTGATCGGTGATGCCGGAGCCGGCCATGTAGGCCCAGGCGCCGGCGCCGATCGACGCAAGACAGACGAGCGCGAACGTGATGATTCGCCAGTATTGCTTCAGGATGGCCATGAAGTATGCTCCATCTCAGGCCGTTGCGTCACCATTGAAAATCGACTTTCGCCGATGCCATGTGCCGCAGACACACAAACTAATTCTCTCGATCCGGTGGTGATTCCGTCGGCGCACCGCCCTGCGGCTGGCCTTCACTCTTGAACGCCTCGGGGATCATATTCGGCGGCGTGTCGGCCTTGCGAATGACCAGTTCGATGATGAACCGCTGATCGCCCGCGGGATCTTCCTCCGTCAGCGGATCGATCGTTGCATACCGCTGACGCAACTTCGCGACTTCGTCGCTGATGCCGCGGCCGCCGCCGGCGTCCGGCTCTCCGCCGCCGCCGAAACCGGGCATGCCGCCGCCGCGACCACCTCCCGCTCCGCCGCCGCGACCGCCCGCGCCGCCGCCACCGCCGCCGGCAGGTCGCCCACCGCCGCGACGGCCTTCATCGCGACCTGTGTCGCCACCTGCCGCGGGAACCTCAAGACCCGTGGTCGCCACGGGGCGACGTCGTTCCACGATTCGAGCGAGCGTGGCCGTGTCAACATGGACACCGCGCTCCGGCATGCGCCCGACGCGCAACAGCGAGGAGATCAGATTGTCGTCAATCCACTTCGCCGGCGCCGTCATGGTGGTTCCGCCCGTGATGCGAACCGCCCAACCGTCGCGCCCCCGACCGGAAATCGGCGACGCGCCGAAAACGGCGGCCGGGTCCACCGGGTGATAGACCATTTCAAGCCGTTCGATCCAGATATCCGGGCGAACCGATCGCTCGGACGATTTCGCCGCTTCGATGAAGCTGCGCGGATCCGCGGCTTCGCGAAGCTCGGCGACCTGCGCTTCGGCAAACGCTTGATGCAGCAGACTGAGAAGACGCGGCACGAAGATATTGTTCTCAGGCAGCTTGCCCATCGCGTTCAGCGTGGCCTGGTCGCCCTTACGCATGCTATCGAGTCCCGAGAGTGTGGAAGCGAAAAATTCCGCCGCGCCGGCGATCTTCGCGGCCCGCTCGACCGGTGACTCGCCGGCCGCGCCGCTGATCACCGATTCGGCCTGCTGGGTCGTCGTGGCGCGAATGACGCTGATATTCTGCAGGTTGCCGATACCGCTCCTGAGTTGGTTGCCGGCGAGCACATTGCCCACCCACATGGTGACGCCGGCCAGTGTCAGGCAGGCCGCCGAAGCCGCAAACCACGGCCGCTTCTTCTTCCAGAGAATCGAGCGATGCACCTCGAGCGGCAGCAGGTTGGACTCGACCGCCGCCAGGCCCAGGCCCTGAAGTGCCAAACCATAGACACCCGGGAAGCTCATGATGTTCTCGGCGAACAGGGGCGACTTCTCATGCCCGGCCGTCGCGAGCTTCTTGAAACCGCTGAACCGATCGACTTCGAGCTGGAGATTCTGCTGGAGAAACTTCTGAAGGCCGGGAAGCTTGAAGGCGTTGCCCATGCCGATGACCCGGGTGATCCTCGCCTCGCGGTGCGTCGACGTGTAATACCCGACCGAACGCTGAACCTCGGACACCAGATCGGCAAACACCGGACGCATCGCCTGAAAAACCTGTCGGGCATACTTGGAAGTCGCCGCGGTCCGCTTGAGCTTCTCCGCCTTCTTGAACGAAATCTTGAACGCCGACACCAGGGCTTCCGTGAAACGATTGCCTCCGATCGGAATCGGACGCGCCCAGATGCGGTTGCCCTCCATCACGATCAGGTCCGTCGCCTGCGCACCCATGTCCAGCAGGACGATGGACTCCTTCATCTCTTCGGGCTGCTCGAAGCGTGCGGCGTTGTAAGCCGCCATCGGACCGGTCTGGACGATAAACGGCTCCACGCCCACATCGGTGAACAGCATCAGGTAGTTGCGAATCAGCTCCTTGCGGATGGCGAAGATGCCGACCTCAACGTCGGGCGATTCCTTGTCGGCGAAGACCTGGTAATCCCAGACAACTTCGTCGATATCAAAGGGGATCTGCTGGCTGGCCTCGTACTTGACCATATCAGGGATCTTCTTCGGCTCGACCGGCGGCATCTTGGTGAAACGCGTCAGCGTCTGCTGGCCGGGGACCGAAACGATGATCCGGCTGTCCTGAAGACTGTTACGGGAGACGAAGGTCTTGAGGGCCTCGGTGATGAATCGGGTGGAATCGCCTTCGATCTCGGAAAGAATGGACTCATGCTCGACGACGTCGAAAGCCAGCATCTCGACCTGGCCTTCGCCCGTCTTCTGAAGCTTGATCGCCTTCAGGATGCACTGACCGACGTCGATGCCCCAGACGGCTTGTTTGGCTGCCATGTCCTTCTCCCGGTGTCAGGCCCGATGACGATGCGCTCGCCTGCGGACGCGCCGCCGCTTCATGGGTCGTGACAGGCGTCGCACCTGTATTTCTCTGCCTCTTGGTTCGTACGCCGCGCAGCCCCGCGGCGGCCGAGCCGATTCGGGTGGGCTCAGATGGCCTGCTCTTATACTGTAGATGAACCAACCGCGGCAGTCAACGCGGAGTGACCGTTCTCGGACGCGCCAGGGCCGGGGACGGATGTCGAGACCTGCCCCGTTGCGGTGTTACCCCGCACGCCACCGATCCCCGATCTGGCTTGCCTCCAGGTGAAGCCCCGTGCGCGGAAAGCAAAACTCCGCATGGCGATCGAACAACGGCCATCATCCCCTGAACGACACGGCCACCGTGCCGGCTCCTTCGGTCATCTCTCGCAATTCATCCCGTTCGAGTGCATATTGCCGCGATGCAGCTGACCCCCCTCGCGGAAATCCAGGCCCGGTTCGGGTGGACCGACTGGTCTGTTGTCGCCGTCTATCTTGTTGTTACCACGGCGCTGGGTGCGAAGCTCTCCGGCAAGCAGGCCACCATCCGCGATTTTTTCCTCGGCGGGAGGAAGCTCCCCTGGTGGGCCGTATGCGGCTCCATCATCGCCACCGAAGTCTCGACCGCCACCTTCGTCGCGGTCCCGGCCATCAGCTTCGCCGTCGGCGGCGACCTCACCTACCTGCAACTCGCCATCGGGAGCTTCCTTGCCCGCATCATCGTCGCCGTCTATTTCGTCCCCAAGTACTACGAAAAGGAAATCTACAGCCCCTACGACTACGTCGGCAATCGGATCGGACCACGTGTCAAGACGACCACCACGGGGCTGTTCATGGTCGGCGCTGTCCTCGGGCAGGGCGCCCGACTCTTCACCAGCGCCTTCGTGCTCAGCATCGTGGCGGATGTCGAACTCGTCACGGCGATCTGGCTGATGGGACTCTTCAGCGTGCTATGGGCGATGATCGGCGGGATCACGATGGTCATTTGGACCGACGTGATTCAGTTCTTCGTGCTGATGCTCGGCGCGGTCACGGCGCTATGGTTTGCCCTGAGCAGCGTGCCGGCCACATGGGGAGAAGTCATGACCGTGGCGAACGACGCACACAAGTTTCGCGTCTTTAATCTCTCCGGCGACCTCTCGGTGCCTTACACGTTCTGGTGCGGTATTCTGGCGACGCCCTTCATCAACCTCGCCGCCTTCGGCACCGATCAGGTTATGGCCCAGCGGATGTTCTGCTGCAGGAATCAGGACGATGCGGCAAAGGCGACGATCGTCAGCAGCATCAGCATCTTCATCGCCGTCATCATGCTGCTGGTCGGTGTGGCGCTCTTTGTGTACTTCAGTTTCAACCCGTTTACCGAACAGGAAGCGGCGCTTTTCGGAAAGGAAAAGACCTACCTGCTGCCGATCTTCATCGTGCGGGCATTGCCCGTCGGCATCAAAGGGATCATCGTCGCCGCGATTTTCGCGGCCGCCGTTTCAACATTGCAGTCGGCGCTGGCCGCCCTGGCTCAGACGGCGAGCGGGCCGATTCTCAAACGCTTTGCGGAAGTCGAAGGACGCTCGCGCCGACCGGCGCCGCGACGAAAGGGCGCCGCTTCCTCTCGCAGGAAAGCATCATCCGTACATCGCGTGCCGATCTGGCGACGGGAGGTGCCCATCTCCAAAGCCCTCGTCGCCGTCTGGGGCGTCCTGCTCTGCGGCATGGCGACTTGCTGCATTGTCATCGTTCGTCAGTACGACAACGCCATTGATCTTGTGCTCGCCCTGGCCGGCTACACCTACGGCCCGCTGCTGGGCATCTTCCTGCTCGCCTTCCTGCCCAAACCGCCAAGTGACGCGGGCCTGATCTGGGCGGTGCCGCTCGCGGTGCTGGCAGTCTTCGCGGCATCGGTTCACGAACCCTGGGCACGTTATCTGGTCTGGTCCGCGGCGATGGCAGCCCTGGGTCTGGGCATGCTGCGACTACACGGCGACGTGCGAAAGATTCTGTCGCTCGTGCTCGTGACGGTATTTATTGCGGTATTGCCCGTGCTGCGTGTGGGTTTGACGGACCTGGGCGAACCGAAATACATGGCCTATCCGTGGACCTTTCCGATCGGGACGTTTATCACGCTGTTTCTCGGATATGTCCTCGGCCTCCCGGATGCGCCGGCGTCCGCGAAGCGTGGTCGACGGCGATAAAGCGAAAAACCCCAGGCAGATGCCTGGGGCTTCCCGGTGAATCATTCACATACAAGATGCGTCGGATGCATCCGTTTAATGCCATCGAATCGGCACTGTCGGATGCCGCACCACGTTACTCGTCGCTCGCCAGTCCGGCGAAGGTGTCGCGCGTCGGCGAGTTGGCCGAGGACATCGACGCGTCCATGCCGGGTACACGATCCTTCCGCGATACGAGGAAAATCTCTACACGACGATTTTCCTCACGGCCGCCCGATGGCGGATTCGGCATGCGCGGGCGAAACTCACCATAGCCCATGACGGCCATGCGCATCTGATCGACGCCGAAGTCCCGCAGCTTGAACATGACGCCGATGGCGCGGTGCGCCGACAGGTGCCAGTTCGTCGGGTGCTGCTTGGCCGTCACCGGACCGATGCGAAGATTGTCGGTATGACCGACGATCACCACTTCAAACTGGCTGGCCGCGGCGGAGTTGACGATGTCGGAAAATGCCTTCAGTGAGGCATCGACGGTCGCCTGCACATCAGCGCTGCCCTTGCCGAAGGTCAGGTCGCTCTTCCAGCGGACGGCGCCCTGCTTCTCGTCGTATTCGATTTGATCGGGATACTGCGCCGCGAGGTCTTTCAATGCACGATCCAGTTCCGGCGGCAGCTTGACCTCGACGACCTCTACGCGGCCGACGCCCTTGGCCAACTGATCCATCTGCTCCTGAAGCTTGCGAACGTAGGCATCTAGTCGCTCGTTCTCACCGCGAAGCGTCTCGGCATACGCGGTCTTCGTATCCAGCTCGCGACGAAGCGCTTCGCGCTCGGCCTCAAGGGCCTGCGTCTTGTAGCGCTCATTGGCCAGATCGCGCTCGAGTTCGTCGGCGCGCTCCGCCGCCTTTCGTCGGGCGAAATCCGTTCGCAGAAACTCGTCACGAGACACACAACCCGTGGAGAGCGGCAACAACCCCGCGATCCCCGCCAGCACGCACATGATCCTTACGCCACGCATGATGATCCTCCGTGTTACGATCCGTCGCCGCGGCCATCTTCCGCGAAAAGCCGCTCCGTCAATCAAGTGCGCATTATTATCATTCGCCCGATCAACATCAATCGCAATTCGCCCGCAGGACCGGTCTTTTACCACAACCGACCGAGTCGCATCTCGCTCGCGAAGCATGGCGCACCCCGACCCAAACCGCGCCTGTCTCCGCCGTCGTGAAAGACTTCACAGCCCCCGGCGGACTGACCGTAAGTTGCCAAGGGGCCGAATAGACAAGGAGTTGAGGATGGGAGGGAAGGGAGTTGGGTCAATCGATGATTGCTGATTGCAGGAGAGTTCAGCACACAACAAGCGATGTGCTAACGGATATTAAGTGGTCACTACAACATCAGTTAGCCACGCCCAGAGGGGGCACGGCGACAACCACAAAGCATCGGTCGCCGCAGCAACTCGCCCGAAGTCTTCACCTGAACATCCGCTCGCAGCACATCAGCGGTAAATCAGCGGATATCGCTCCGGGTGTTCAAGGCAGTTGAGTTCGAGGTCCACATCGAGTTGCGGCCAGCGCAGGTACAATCGCCGAACGAGACGGACATCGTGGATCTGGGCGATCGTGGCGTCGCGGAACCATGGAAAGTGCTTGTAATCGAGAAAGTATTCCCGTCCTTTGACGTAAATCCACACACCCCAGCGAGTGACGTTCTCGACGCTAACGCCGGGGCTTCTTGAAGTGCTTTTCCCACTCTTTAAGGAGGGCATCTCGTTTCGACTCCACCAAACGCTGGATAGCTCTAAGTTCCTTCGGCTTCATTCCTGTGCTGGACGCCATTGCGACGATCGGCTCCAGCCAGAACTTTGCCTCCCCGTTACCGGATTCAATGTGAATATGCGGTCGCACTTCCTCGCGCGAAAAGAAGTAGAACCGATAGGGGCCTTCGCGATGAACCGTCGGGCTCATTTCCTACTGTAACCTCCCTGCACGGTTCCTCCAAGTTCACATCGCCCTTACTCGTCGCTCGTATCCAATACCGCCATGAACGCCGACTGCGGAATGTTCACGCTGCCGACGCTTTTCATTCGCTTCTTGCCCTCTTTCTGCTTTTCAAGCAGCTTGCGCTTGCGGCTGACGTCGCCGCCGTAGCACTTGGCCGTCACGTCCTTGCGGACCGGCTTGATCGTCTCGCGGGCGATGATCTTCCCGCCGATCGCCGCCTGGATCGGTATTTCGAACAGGTGTCGGGAGATTTCCTTCTTCAGCCGGGCGATCAGCCGGCGTCCGCGCATCGTGGCCCTGCTGCGGTGGACGATAACGGACAAGGCATCGACCGGCGTGCCGTTGACGAGGATGTTGAGCTTGACGAGGTCGTCGGCACGATAGCCGATCAGCTCGTAGTCCATCGTCGCGTAGCCGCTGGTGACACTCTTGAGCCGGTCAAAAAAGTCATAAATAACCTCGGCGAGCGGGAACTCATACGTCAGCACGACGCGCTCAGGGGAGAGATATTCCGTTCGCTTCTGGCTGCCGCGGCGCTCCTCGGAAAGCTGCATAACGGCCCCGATGTACCGCGAGGGAGTGATGATCTCGCTGCGGACGTAGGGCTCGCGAATCTCATCGATATGATCCGGCGAAGGCAGGTCGGCAGGCGACTCGATGATCCGCACGACGCCGTCCTTGTAAACAATTTCGAACCCGACGGTGGGCGCCGTCTGCACCAGATCGACCTGACTCTCACGCTCCAGCCGTTCCTGAATGATCTTCATGTGCAGCAGGCCGAGAAACCCGCAACGAAAACCCACGCCCAGCGCAGCGCTCGCGGCAGGCGTGAAATTGAAGCTGGAATCATTGAGCCAGAGCGATTCCATCGCCTCGCGCAGCTCGGTGCTGGTCGTCCCCGGTCCCGGATAGAAATCGCAGAACACCATCTGCTGCGGCGGGCGATAGCCCTGGAGCGGAGCGTCGCACGGACGGTTATCGTGGGTAACCGTGTCGCCGATGTTCACGTCGTGGATCGTCTTGATCCCAGCGAAAAGGTACCCGACCTCCCCGGCAGTCAATTCGAGCTTGCTGGTGAGTTTCGGCGTGAACACACCGACGTCGCTGACCTGATAAGTTCGGCCCGCCGCCATCAGGCGAATCTTGTCGCCCTTGCGAACCACGCCGTCGATAACACGAACGTGGCAGACCGTGCCGCGATGGGGGTCGGCCTTGGCATCATAGATCATGGCCTTGAGCGGTTTCTCGCGATTGCCCGTCGGCGATGGTATTCGTTCCACGATCGCATAGAGCAACTCATCAATGCCGGTGCCGACTTTCGCCGATGTGAAAATGGCGTCCACGGCAGGAAGCGTCAGCACCTGCTCGACCTCAAGGGCGATGTCCTCGGGCCGGGACGAGGGCAAATCAATCTTGTTAATGACCGGGATGATGACCAGACCGGCCTCAATGGCCTTGTAGGCGTTGGCGAGGGTCTGGGCTTCGATGCCCTGCGTGGCATCGACGAGCAGCAGAACTCCCTCGCAGGCGGCCAGCGCGCGGCTGACTTCGTAGTGAAAATCAACATGGCCGGGCGTATCGATCAGGTTCAGCGTATAGGTACCCGGATCAGGCCCCGCTCCGGCATGCTTCGGACCGGGATAGTCGAAGTTCAGGCAGGCCCGGTTGGCCTTGATGGTGATGCCCATCTCGCGTTCGAGATCCATGTCATCGAGGAACTGCTCGCGGAAGTCACGATCGGTGATCGCTCCGCAGCGCAGCAGCAGCCGATCGGCCAACGTGCTCTTGCCGTGGTCGATGTGGGCGATAATGGAGAAGTTTCGCAGGCGGTTGATTTCCACAGGGAGAGTCTAGTCGGAAAACACCGTAGCGTCGAAGGCCCCGCCCGACGCTTCTCGGACGTGCTCCGTTCGCCAGTTCGATCGCGGATTGCTACGACGGATTGCAATCCGTCTGTCGAAGAAATGAATCGCTCGATGACAGTCAATAACGAATGGTCGGCCACACGTCGTAGCCGCTGTCCCCCGTATAGCGCGTATCCACGAACCGATGTTCGGCGTGGCCGTCAAGGAAGCCCATGGCGTAGGTGGAAAACTTGCGGTGCCAGCCGACACCGAGTTCTTGAATAACGGAGCCACCGAAGTAATTGTTGGAAGGTCGGGCGTCGTACATGTAAGCGTTCATCTTGGCCTCGCAGAACAGCACGAACTTCGCCGCTTCGCCGCCGATCTTTCGCTGGAGCATCTGCTCGCCGGCGACGCTCATCGAGGAAAGTCGATACCAGCCCGGTTCACCGTACCAGGGCGGACCGTTGACCCAGTACCAGTTGATCGCGTAGCTGTTGCCGTTGACCTGCCAGGACGAGTAGGCATCGGGCGGATCGTTGGCCCTCGATGGCTGGCCGACAAGCGGTGTCTTCCAGGTCTTGTCGGACGGACAGATATAGGCGCGGATGGGGTCGCGGCCGTCCACCCCGGGGGCGATGTATTTGTTGTACGGGCGAAGGCGCGTGGGAACGATGATCGTGTCGGAGTTGGGATAGTCGGGATTGTGGACGGTATGTCGAAAGCCGCCGTAGACGTACTCGGAGTAGAACGATGGTGACGGCGACATCCCGGTCGTGCTGAGATACCACGGCTGCGTTCGCTTGCCTTCGTCATCCATGTAAAGCGAAGCCGTTTTGGCCAGCGTGCCCAGATTGGACATGCAGTAGGCGATGTTCGCCGTTTCCTTCGCTGCGCTAAGGGCCGGAAGAAGGACGGAGATCAGCACCGCGATGATCGAAATCACGACCAGCAACTCGATAAGCGTGAATGCGGAGCGTTTCATGTCTGCACCTTCGGTCAGGAGGGAACCGGGCACTGCGAACATCGCCCCAGACTGCCGTTCGCGTTGCGATTGGGATAGTACACCTTGTGACGTTCGCAATGATTCGCCGCCACCACGTCACTCGCGCCGCACGATTCGCAGCGCAGCCCCCCCACAGCGGCTTTCGCCTCGCCTACCGCCGACACGCGCGCCCCGCCTGTGCCGCCCGGCTCACCCTTCACCGCTCGGGCATACTCCTCGTAGGCAATCTCGAAATGGTATTCGCACTTCGTACACAGGCAGGTGATCGGCCTCGCATCCGCTGCAACCGCCGACTTGGGTTCGCGGCTCTTAAAGACGATTGTCGCGATCGCCGCGGAAACGGCAACCACGGCGGTGAACAACATGACTCGCGAGTTCTTCTTCAAGACATCGCCCTTAGGGCCCCCGATTCCGATCCAATCCCGAACTAGGGTGGACGGGTAGCACCCTACAGCAGCTACCGTCCCGCATCGGACGATCCGCATTATAACCAAAGTCACTCAGGGATTACCAACTACAGAACGATCAATCGGGCGTCAGTTGGATGGGCGAATCTTCTCCGCCTCACCCGGCTCCATCTGGTAGCAATGCTCGGGGCCGGGGTAACGCCGCTCGACGACCTCGCTCAGATAGGCCCGAACGGCCTCCGACATGCGGCTGCGGATTTCGCCGTAGCGTTTCACGAACCGGGGAACCGGTCCGGTGGTAAGGCCCAGCATGTCATGCAGGACCACGACCTGCCCGTCGCAATGAGGACCGGCGCCGCAGCCGATGACCGGAAGCTCCGTGGACGAGGCAATCAGCTTCGCCGGCTCCGGCGGCACCGCTTCGAGCAGGAGCGCGCAAGCGCCGGCATCTTCCATCCGTTTTGCGTCATCAATCAGGTGCTGCGCGGATGCAGCGTCGCGACCCTGCGCGCGATAACCGCCGAACTGGTGCACCGCCTGCGGTCGGAGCCCCATGTGCACCATGACCGGAATCGTCGCCGAGGTGAGAGCGCGAACCGTATCCGCCAATCGATGATCGCCTTCGACTTTCACGCAATCGCAACCGGCCTCGGCCATGAATCGACCGGCATTGCGAATCGCTTCTTCGGTGTTGATGTGAAACGACAGGTAAGGCATGTCGCCGACGAGAAAGACCGAGGGTGCGCCGCGGCGGACAGCGGCGCCGATGGCGACCATGTAGTCCATCGTCGCCAGCAAGGTGCTGCCGTGGCCGAGCACGACCTGCGCGGCGGAGTCACCCACAAGAATGCAGTCGATGCCCGCCTCTTCCTCGATCTGTGCCGTGGGAAAATCGTACGCCGTCAACATGGTGATCGGCGTCTTACTTCGTTTGCGTGCCCGAAGCGTTGCGAGGGTGATTTTGTCCCGATCGGCCATGCAGATAGGGTAGGCGAGCAGCCGCATCGGTTCAAGCCGACGGCCGGCTTACGCCGTGTGGAAAGCCCCGCCCAAGGGCATCAGACGGCTACCTTGAATTTGATGGGGTCATGGTGTTGATAGCCGACCAGCTCGAAATCGTCATAGCGCAGCTCGTCGAAGGGCTTTCGGGCGATCTTCAACCGCGGCAGGGGCAGTGGCGTTCGGGTGAGTTGTTCCTTGAGGCCGGCGATATGGTCGTACTCGGCCATCGGACTGTCGGCATCGGCACAATAAACATGAGCGTCAACGATCGTGTGAGCGAAGGTGCCTACCTCCAGGCCGACTTCCTGCGCGATCATCTGCGTCAGCGCCGCGTAGGCGGCCATGTTGAAGGGAATACCCAGGGCAATATCTCCGCTGCGCTGGCAAAGATGACAATTCAAACAGCCCGCTGCAACGTGAAACGCAAAGGTGTAGTGACACGGCGGGAGCTTGCTGGAGATGGCGTTGCCCGGCTCCCAGGCGCTGACGACAAGCCGCCTGCTGCTCGGGTCACGCTTGATCGTGTCGATGACATGGCGAATCTGATCCACTTCGCGCACCTGCCATTTGCCGTGCTCGTCCTTCGTCGCACTGGGAAAGTGTCGCCAGTAGTAGCCGTAGGCGGTGTCGAGATTGCCGTCTTCATCGGCCCAGTCGTCCCAGATCTTCGTGTACTCGCGCAGATTGCGGATGTGATTCTCGCCGGAGAGATACCAGAGCAACTCCCGCAGGAGCGAGGGCCACTGGATTTTCTTCGTCGTCAGGAGCGGAAAGCCGTCGGCGAGATTCACCTGATAGTGTGCCGAGAACAGACTGATTGTATCGACGCCGGTCCGCGAGGGCTTGCGGATGCCTTCCGCGAGCACCTTGCGAACGAGATCGAGATATACCTGCATGGTGCTCCTCCGTAAGCGAAAGACGATCGATTCGCCGCGATCGGTACCCTCTCCCTGAAACGGTTAGTCTAAGTCGCATGCGAGTGCGTGCAAAGCTCGAAGCATCGGCAAATCGCGCCGATGGGACTCGCCTGTGAATTGCATCGTCGCCGGCTCGCTTCCGTTCGGCTCACACGCTCTCGCCGCACGCCGCACATCGCATGGCGAGCATACCCGGCAACGGCGCGCCGCAGTGCGTGCAGCGCGCCGCGCAGCCCACGCTTCGTAATATCGCCCACGCCAGGAGCAGGGCGATGACGAGCAATACGATCGCGGCATGCCACCACATCATGATTCATGCCCGGTAGCAAAACTGAAGCGTCAGAAAGGAAAAATGGCGGACGCGCAGCTCGAAACATTCAGGACGATTGAAACCTGTTCCCACTTCCGGAAAGCGCCGTCGCGGCGCGCCCGCCAGTCTCATTATAACCGCCGCTCCGAGAGAACAAGATGGCATGTATTCACAGCCGAAGAAATGAGATGGCTTGGCCGGCAAGGTCGATTAAGGCCTCGTTTAATCGGGTTCTTCACTGGGGTCGTCTCCGAGGGGTTCCAGGCGGAAGACCAGCTCGTGCTGGGTGCCTGTGCCGGTTCCGGGGCCAGAGGCGAGACTGAACCCCGGTGGGAGAACGAATTGCACGACCCGGCGGATCGGCACGCCGGGTTTTTCCGCGTCGGCGGCAAAGACATCGACAAAGGCGCGGATTTCCCGCGGGTCGAGTTGATCGAGCAGATCGCGCGGGCCGGTGACATCGATATCCGGCCGGAAGTTGCTGTCCGGCGCGACGACGATACGGAACTCCCGCTGGACCTGATCCGGGATCGACCATGTGATCTGGATCGGCCCCTTGCGCCGCGTGGCGGTGAGCGATTCGATCTGTCCGGCGAGAGTCACCTCCGGCGCAGGCAGAACCTTGACGCCGGCGTTGGGCGGGGCGTTCTTCAGCGCGGGGATCGTCAGCGGCACCGAAACATTGAAGCTCCCGTCGGGCCGCGACGAGGCACGGATGCGCGGCTCGGCCTCGGCCGTGGCGAGCGGGTTTTGTCGAAGTCGTTCGGCGAGGAAGCCGGGAAGTCGCACGGACACGCGCGGCGGCGTGGGCGTGGCCGTGACCTTGAGATCGCCGTAGACCGGCTCCACACGCACGTCGGCTACGGTGACGTACTCATCGATGATCACCATGATTCCGGACGGCTCGACGGCAGAGACGTAGCCGAGGCCGAACTGTTCAATCTCCTGGATCTTCGCGAGAAGCTCCCGCGATGAGATCAGCCGCGGCTGCGGGCCGGTGGCTTCGTTGCGCCCGACGACCGCTTCGAAAACGGGCTTTGCATTGATCAGTTCGTTGAATTCTCGCAGTCGGCGGCGGCGGGCGTTAAGGGTAACGGTCAGGGTGGTTTGATGCGGCAGGTCGGCAATCATGGCGAAGCGTTCAGGATCGCCGCTGGTCAGTCGCACCGGCACGCGGAAGAGCTGTTCTTCTCGCACGTTCTGATCGGCCGCCACCCAGATCATGAGCGTCAGAAAGACGACGACGGCGCCGCTCTTGAAACGTTCCCACATGGTCAGGACTCTCCCCGTCGCTCGGCGTTCGTCGCGAGGGTCGGCTCATCCTGCGATTCGCGTACTTCCGCGAGACTTTCGATCTCGCGCCGGACGCGGCTGAGCTTTTGCTTGAGAAGCTGGCGAAGCGTCTCTGCCGTAAGGTGTCGCTCGATTTCGCCGTTCTCGACCAGACTGATGATGCCGGTCTCTTCGCTGACGACGACAATAAGGGCGTCGGACTCCTGCGAGAGGCCCAGGGCGGCGCGATGGCGGGAGCCGAGCGTCGGGTCGACGTCTTCGGATTCCGTCAAAGGAAACTGCACCGCCGCGGCGGAAATTCTACCCTGTGAGATGATCATACCCATGTCGTGGAGCATCGAACCGGGCCAGAAGATGGTGGAGATCAGCTCCTTCGAAACTTCGGCGTCGAGCTTGCAGGCGGGCTCGATGAGACCGCCGAATTCCGTGGCTCGCTCAAAGGCAATGAGCGCGCCGATCTTGTTCTTCGCGAGATAGGCCACGGCCTCGATGACCTCGTCGACGACCCGATCGAACTCGCGAGCGCCGGGTCCGAACCAGGTGGCGGCGCCAAGCCGGATGAGGGCGCGTCGCAGTTCCGGTTGGAAGGCGACCAGGGCAATCAGGAAGAGCGCTCCGACGAAAAGCGGGTAAATCTGCTTGATACGTTCAAGGTCGAGGATGTTGGCTACGAGGGAGACGACGAGCGAGCTGCCGGCGAGCAGGAAGATGAAGCCACGGAGGAGTCGGGCCCCGCGCGTCCCGCGGAGGAACCGCATGACGGCGTACACGGCCAGACCGATGAGGAGAAGCTCGACGAGGTCGGTCGGCTCTCTGCGGCGGATGAGGCCCGTGATGAGGTCGATGAGTTCCATGACGCCTTGCCCGGCTCGTCGACGCGACGACGGACCGACGCGCGACGAAGCTCTTGAGAAACATCGATTAGACCCGCAAGCGGGAATACATTCCAGTCTGCCATGAAAACCGGCCGCTTGCGAACGCCACAAACGGCCGTCTGACATGACTTGCCCAGCCGCCCGGCTTCGCTATGCTTTCTCCTCCTGCTACCCAGGGGAGCACGCAGCGTGGCGAAACTTTCGGTCTATATCACCCGATCCATTCCCGAGCCGGGCATCATCCTTCTGCACGAAGCCGGCTTGCAGGTACATACGAATCCACACCCTCGATCGCTTCAGCCGCAGGAACTGAGCAAGGAAGTCGCCCGGCACGACGCGGTCATCTGCCAGATGACCGATCGCATCGACGACGCCCTGCTGGCGGTCGCCGCGCCGCGTTGCAAGGTCTTTGCGACCTGCGCCGTCGGTTACGACCACATCGACATCGCAGCCGCCGCGAAGCGAGGCATCGTCATCACCCATACGCCCGATGTGCTAACCGAGTCCACCGCCGATCTGGCCTGGGCCCTGATGCTGGCCGCCGCACGACGCGTCGGCGAGGGCGAGCGCGTCGTCCGCTCCGGCCAATGGCGCGGATGGGGCATGATGGACTTCCTCGGCACGGACATCCATGGAAAAACGCTGGGCGTCGTAGGGGCCGGACGCATCGGCACGGCGGTCGCCCGTCGTGCGACCGGCTTTAACATGCAGGTTCGCTATTTCGCACGATCGAACAAACCCGCGATGGAGGCGCTCGGCGCACGGCGCGTACCGCTAAATGAGCTTCTTGAAACATGCGATTTCGTCTCCCTGCACGTGCCGCTCACCGAAGAAACCCGCAATCTGATGGATGAGCGCGCCATCAGCCGAATGAAACGCGACGCCATCTTCATCAATACCGCGCGCGGGGCCGTCGTCGATCAGGATGCCCTCGTGCGCGCGTTGGCGACCGGCCAGATTGCCGCGGCCGGCCTGGACGTGTACGCCAGCGAACCGTCCATCCCATCGGAGCTAGCGGCCCTGGAAAATGTCGTCCTGCTGCCGCACATCGGTTCCGCGACGGTCGCCACCCGCGCGGAGATGGCCCGCATGGCGGCGCGAAACGTGATTTCGGTCCTCCGCGGCGACGGTCCGCTCAATCCCGTGTCAAGCGGTACCTGATCGACCTACCCATCCCGCGCGTCGACGGTTCGCCCGATCGGCGCGTTCGGCCACTATGCGGAGTGTGAACCGCGCTTTATCATGGACCCTTCGCCGCGGACGTAGGCGTCGGTCCTCCCGGGGGCGATGAATTTACACAGGCCCGAACAACCATGCTTCGCTTCAAAGTCTTCGATAACGGCGCACCGCCTCGGCAGCTCAATCTTTCGAGCGCCCATTTGCTCGGTGGCGAGCGTGTGCCTGTTCGCGGAGAGATTAAGTACCAATCCGGGGAAATCCTCTGCGAGCCGCGTTCTCGTATGGCGGCGGCCCTGGCAATCGTTCGACCCGTCAAGGATTTCGGCTGCGTCCTGCTGGAAACCACGCGTCTGCTCGACCGCAGTGAGCCGTACAACCTTTCCGTCGAACTTGCCCGCGGGCAGTTGATGCGCATCAGTCTGAAGCGTGAAGACTGGGGCATGTACGATTGCCCCGAGGGCAGCGCCGTCTTTCGCGAGGTCGAGGCGGCACGAGACCTCCTGCTGGATGCGATGACCGCGCCGGACGATGCAACCGCCGCCGCTCTGGGGGAAGAATCCCTCGCGGCCGCGCTTTGTGCCGGGGAGTCCGTGGCCCGATTGCACGCACAAATTTTCATCCAGCGCCGTAACTCCCTCGGTCAGATGCCTCCTCGTCCCCTCGGCTGCCGTCTCGATCTGTCGGAGGTCTTCAAGGCATCCGGAGGGGCGGCGCAGGTCCATCCGCAACGCATCCCCAAGGGGCTCGACTTCCTCTGCATCCCCATGAGCTGGCTGGAGATCGAGCCGAAGGAAGGCAAGGCATCGTTGGCGGTCATCGAGCCCTGGGTGCGAGCGGCTCGCGAGCGCAAGCTCAACCTGTGGGCCGGCTCGCTCCTCTCCTTCGACGTGGCACATCGGCCGACCTGGTGGAAGGGCGGGCCGAAGGATTTCGAGCGACTTCGTGATTCCGCAGCGAAGCATCTGCGGCAGATGTTCAAGGCCCTCGCTCCACACGTCGCCGCATGGGAAATTGCCTCCGGGCTTCACGCGCAGAACCCCCTCAAGCTGAGTCTCGAACAGGTCATGGACCTGACACGACTTTCAGCCACGCTGGCTCGACAGGCCTCGCCGAAGATACCGTCCATCCTGACGATCGCCCCGACCTGGAGCGACTATTACGCAAGCGACCATCAGACCATCCCTGCGTCGCTTTATGCGGAAATGGCCGTACAGAGCGGCATTCATTTCGATGCCATCGGGCTCGAAATTCGCTTCGGCAGCCGGGAGCCGGGTCGATCCGTACGCGACATGATGCAGATTTCGTCGATGCTGGACCGCTACGGAAACATGGGCAAACCGATTCATGTCGTGGCGGCCGGCGTTCCATCTTCGCCGCCTTGTCCCGACGGTTACTGGCAAGGTGAATGGTCAGAGGATATTCAGGCAAGATGGCTCAAGGAATTTTACAACGTCGCCCTGAGCAAACCGTTCGTCGAGACCGTCGCATGGCACGGAATCGCGGATGATCCCGGCGGAGACGGCACCTACGGCCTCCTGCGAGCCGACCTCACCGCGAAGCCGGCCCATCAGGAATTGCTGGCTTTCCGCGATACGGTGGCGAGCACGTCGCAGGAATAAAACGCGTTTGCCCGCACGCATGTTGGCTGGAGCACCTCGCCGAGATGAAGATCGTCCTCATCGTGGCCATGAATCAAAACCGTCTGATCGGCAAGGCCGGCGGACTGCCATGGCACGTTCCCGCGGACTTGAAACACTTCAAACAGACAACGATGGGACACGCCGTCATCATGGGCCGCAAGACCTTCGACTCCTGCGGCAAACCGCTGCCGGGCAGGCGAAACATCGTCATCAGTCGCACCGGTTCCGATGCAAACACAGTCGTTGCGACCGACAACGTTAACGGGACACGGCTCGATTTTGTTCGATCGCTCAACGACGCACTGGCCCTCTGTCGAAAACGCGGCGAGGAGACGGCCTTCATCGTCGGCGGGGCGCAGATTTATGCGTTGGCGATGCCTGTGGCCGACGAGTTGATCGTCACGTATATCGATGCGCCCGATGCCGAAGGCGAGACCTACTTCCCGCAGTGGAATGCGTCCGACTGGGAGGAACGACCCTACCCCGGCGATCCTTCGCTGACCGTCCGCCATTATTGCCGCATTCGACCTTGACGTTCGAATTCACGACTCGCTGCCTCGGTGCCCGCAGGATCATCGAAGGTGGTTCAAGCTTGCAGGCGCCTTGGGTGCCTCCGCTCGTATCGCATGGCAGCCCGACCCCGGCTTCGCCGTTTGGCGTGGATCCTGTACAGCGACCCCGACCGCGTTCGGCGTTAGAATCCCCGCAGGCAGGAGCGGTCGCGACCGCCCATTGACCCGCTTCGATGTTTCCAACGGAGATCGTGGATCATGACCAATAGCATCCATGCGGCCCTGGCGTTGTTCGTCATTTCCCACGCGGCTTACCTTGTCGCGCAGCAACCCGCACAGCCGACAGCGGACGCACCCTCGCTACGCCTCGACTCGCCCGGCAAGGACTTCGCCCCGGCCTGGACCGGCACCCAACTGCGACACGACTTCCTCGTGCAAAACACCGGCAAGTCGGACCTGGTCATACAACGCATCGACTTTTCTCCGGGCTGCTACCAGATCGGCGAATCGGCGAAGACCATCGCACCCGGCGAATCGGCGACCCTGACCATCGCGGTCGATACACGGGAAGTCACCGGGGCGTTCGAAAGGACGGCAACGCTTTATACCAACGATCCACGATCACCAACGCTCGCATTGCGCCTTCGCGGAACGTGCAATCCGCCGATCGAACTTCAGCCGGCGTTCATCGGCTTCGGCAAGGTCCTCGGCGAGGGTGCGCAGCAGCGATCGATCACGATTCGCAACAAGACCGACGGGTCGTTCGAGCTCACCCTGCCCGAAGTGGAAGATACCAGCTTCATTTATGAATTGATCGAAACGACGCCCGGCGAGGAATACAAACTCTTCGCCACGACGAAAATGCCGATGGCGCAGGGCCGCATCGAGTCATTCGTCAACGTGGCGACCTCGCTGGAAGCTCAGCCGACCCTTCGCATTCGCGTGTTTGCCTATGTGCCGCCGCGACTGGAAGTCATGCCGACGATCATCGCGCTGGAAGAAGATAAACTCCGGAACTCGCCGCGCGGGCTCACCAAGGTCGTGCTCTATTCAAACAACGGCGACAAACCGGTCCACCTGAAGGGAGCCATGGTGGATGATCCGGACATCAACATCTCGATCTCCGAGATCCTGGCAGGCAAGTCCTACCGGATCGTGGTGCAGGTGCCGCCGGATTACAAGCTGCCTCCGCAGGGCGCACACCTGACATTGCAAACCGATGATTCCGTCTTCGCCTCCGTCCGCGTGCCGATTCGTATGGCCGCGTCGCCGGGCCAGCCGCAGCAGCCCGATCCCGGCGAAGAAACCATGATCACCAAATTGATCGGCCGGAAGGCGCCGGCCTTCGAGCTCACCACGCACGAAGGCGTCGCGATCACCAATGCGCAGCTCAGCCAGTCCATTACCGTGCTGAACTTCTTCGCCCTCGGCGATCATCACAATCATCAGCAGCTCAAGAAGATCGAGGAACTGCGACAGCGCTACGCCCCGCGCGGCATTCGTTTTGTCAACATCTCGCAGCGCAGCCCCTACACCGACATCACGCAGGAACGCCAGCTCGAGATGATGCAGGATGCCGGTTTCAAATCCGAACTGGCCTTCGACCTCGGCAACACCGTCGGCACCGCTTTCAGTCTCATCCTCTACCCTACGATGGTCGTGCTGGGCAAGACCGGAATCATCGAGGGCGTCATCGAAGGCAACGAAGAGGACATGATCGAGCGGGCCGAGCGACAATTCGACACGTTGCTCACCGGCCGGTCGCTCGTCGCAGCGCCCACCCCCGCCGATAAGCAGCGCCGCCCGGCCCTTACCATGATCGGACAGAAGTCCCCGGATTTCTCTCTGCAATTGGACGCCGAACACACCCTGACCGGAGCGGACATCGCCGCCGCGCCGGTCACCGTGTTGAACTTCGTCGCGCCCAACTGCGGCTTCTGTCGTCGACAGGTTCCCATCGTCGAGTCGCTGCGCACGCATTACGAAGATCTCGGCGTTCGATTCGTCAACGTCGGCCAGACCATGCGCAAGGAATTCACGCGCGAGGAAGTCGAGAAGGTATTGAGCGAAGCCGGCTCACATCTGCCGCTGGCTCACGATCCAAAAAACGAAGTCGGCCGGCGATTCAAAGTGACGAGCTACCCGACGATGGCGATCATCAGCCGCGACGGACAGATTCACGACGTGATCATCGGCGCCAAGAAGGACCTCGACGTTCTGATGAAAACGCAACTCGACGCCATCCTGGCTAAAGACAAGGGATCGACCGCGAAGAATTGACGAGGCGTCGCGCGATGCGCGTCAGGTGTCATTCGCCCTTCACTTCGCACAGAACATCGAGCAGCTTCTTCACCGTCACATCGGTCGCTTCATCCGGCGCGACATCGATCCACCGTGCCTGCGGAAACTTGCGAAACCACGTCCGCTGGTGCTTGGCCAGTCGACGCGTATGAATCTTGATCTGCTCGACGGCCTCCTCCAGCGTGCATCGCCCTTCCAGATATTCAATGATCTCCGCATACCCGACCGCCTGCCGCGATGGATGACTCATCCCCTCCGGCGAAGCCAGAAGCGCACGAACCTCCTCGACAAGCCCGGCGTCGATCATCGACCGCACGCGGGCATTGATCCGCCGCGAGTTATCCTCCTTCTCGCGGCGAATGCCGACAACGGTCGCCGGATAGCGCATCGACTCTGCGCTCCATTGCTGCTGTTGTGTCGAAAGCGGCGTGCCGGTCAGATGCCAGACTTCGAGCGCTCGCTCGATGCGCTTCAGATCGTTTGGATGGATCCGCTCCGCCGCTTCCGGATCAACATGGGCCAATTCCGCGTGAAGTGCCGCGATGCCCTCGAGATCCGCCCGCTTCCGCAGTGCCGTGCGGAAGGCATCATCCGCCGCCGGCCCCTCAAACATGCCGTACATCAGCCCCATCAGGTAAAGCGGCGTACCTGCCACAGCCAGGACGCGCTTCCCGCGCGACCGCATGTCCGCGATCGCTGCGTCCGCCAGCTCAACGAATCGGGCGACGCTGAACGCCTCGCTCGGTTCGGCGACGTCGATCAGATGGTGCGGCGCGCGGGCCAGCTCGTCCGGTGTTGGCTTGGCCGTGCCGATGTCCATCCGGCGATAGACCTGCATCGAATCGACGCTGAGAATTTCCGCATCCAGACGCGGCGCAAGCTCCATCGCCGCCGCGGATTTCCCCGACGCAGTCGTTCCAAGAAGCAGTAGGAAGTTCGGCAGGTCCACAAGCGCACTCGCGATTCAAACACGCCCGTGGATCGTTCTACTGCAAGGGCACACGATCTTCAATTCTCCGACCGCCCGCCGCACGAGGCCGCAGCCATGCCCCTTGCCGTCTTATACGCGGCTACCACGAGTGCCCGAGCGAGAATCCGAATTCCCGCTTCTTCGATCCCAATTCCCGCTTCTTGTCGATCATGTCAGGGAACTCCTCCGCTGCGGATTCCTCGCACTCACCGGGTGCCCCATCCCGTGCCGAAGGCCGGGGGTGGGGGACGGATGCACGATCATCGTCGTGGCTTTTTCCGTTCGGGGAATGTTCATCCGCGGTCCGCACATCCGGGGACCGCACATCCGGGGACCGCACATCCGGGGACCGCAAAGCTCCGCTTTGCGTCGATGGCGCCGCCCGCATTCACTACGTCCATCTCGGTGTCAACACCGACCCGTCCGTTACCGTCGGGTCGATATCAAAATCATCCGGCGCGCCCAGTTTCACATCACGCCCGTCCCCAAACGAGCGAGCATGCGCGGTTGGTAGTACCGATCCATTTCCATTACCACAAACGAAGATACAGTGTCGGGTCGATGGCCCATCCTAAGAAACTTTCGGAACGACTCGGACACGACCATTGCCGCGATGGATCATGCGACAGGAAGCACGCATGCGCGGTTCGAAGCAAGGCGGCAAACAGAGCGACGCGCCGGAAGGGAGTCACAAAGTAGAATGTCCCCTATGTCTCCTGACCTGTCTCAGAATATGCTCAGCACATTTTGGCAAACAGTCTTCAGCATCGCGTTCAACTGGTGGCGGCTTGTAAGTCAGTGGTTCCCGCCCGTCAGGATCGATTACATCTGTTGGCCGATTCAGGCAATACGATAGCAAGTGAGTATACGGTATGTCTTCCCCAATCGGATCCCGATTCATCCACCTTCCGATATCCGGCCGGTAGTAGCGATAGCCGTAGTAGTACAGCCCGGCGTCGGCGGTGATGGACGGCTCGGCGGTCGCCGGCTCGTAGTACTTCGTGCTGAAGCGGAACGGGTTCGCCGCAGCGTACGGGCCGCTCTCATTCGTGTTCGTCGGGTCGAGCAGGGTGTTGCCGTATGCGTCCTTGGCAATCTGCCCGACGCGAATCGCTGCCATGTCCTTGGCACCGAATCCAAGCCCGATGCCGAGCCAAATCATGGTCCGCCCTCGAAGGTCGGTTCCTCGAAGCATCCTGACAAGCTGCTTCCTCGTCGGAAGGATTCGTTCGCCTGGCGGCGTGCCGTGGGCCACGTCGCGTGAATCCCAGTTCCAGGCGAGCATCTGCTTGCCGTACTCCGGCCGGCCGGCCCGGTCGATGATGGCCTTGATAAGCTGCAAGCGCTTGATGACCTGGGAATCCGAGAAGCCCCGCTTCACAAGCACGCGGTTATAGCTCTCGATGTCCTCCATCGTGAGGTCGGCGAGCCGGAGCTTCTTAATGGCCCCTGCTCCGTGTTGCAGATTCAGAAACTCCAGGAAGTCGTGGACGTGTCTTGCACGGTCGCGGTAAACAGGCTCGATGATGGTGCCGCGTCGCCTCGGCTCATGGGCGTTTCGCGTGCGAAGCCGTTCACTTTCCAGAAAGCCGCTTGCGATTTCGAGGATGCATCCGTTCAGCATTGGTATCTGCTTGCCGCGTCGCTTCGCTGTCGGCTTGGCTTGAGTCGGCAAAGCATGGTCGCCGTTTGCTCCGAGTTGCTCAAGAATCCAGGAGTGATAGAGCACGCGGGCCTCGGCTTCACGTTCGCGTTCGATGATGTTGAAGCGATGCTTCTTCGGGGTGCCGCTGACGGCGTCGCGGTAGTTGACATGCCAGCCGATGTCTCGGATGGCTGTGAACCGGATCCTCGGAATTCGCCTCTTGGAGTGCTTGGACACGCGGCTCCGCCGGGGTACAATCCGGCCGGAAAATGTAGTGCACGGACCCTCAAGAACTGTGTAATTGTAGTGCAGGATTTTGAGAAATGTCGTGCAAAAACCGCCTTCGCGGGCGTAATTCAGTGGTAGAATGCCAGCTTCCCAAGCTGGACGTCGTGGGTTCGAATCCCATCGCCCGCTATACTCGTAAGTAACGCTGACCTCGCTAGTTGCGAGGACCCGCCAACAAGGCGGAGCGGCCGTAACCCAAGGCCCGCCGTGTGTGGTCTGCGCGCGGCGTTTCGGGAGACGGTCGTGAACGCCAAACAATCCGAACGATTACCCAAGTTCCGCATTCACAAGGCGACGCTCCAGGCATATGTGGAGTTGTCCGGAAAACGCTTTTGTCTCGGCTTCCATGAGTCGCCGGAGGCGAAGCAGAAGTACCACGCGATGATCGCAGAGTGGTTGGCCAACGGCAGGCAGCTCCGCGCCGCGACCGAGGAGATCACGATCAAGGAACTGATCGCTCACCGCTGGCTGCACGCCGAGTCGTACTACTGCAACTCTGACGGGATCATCTCACGCGAACTGGACAACATCCGTGATGCCGTCAAACCCGTCAAGGAACTCTTCGCCGAATTGCCCGCCGTGAAGTTCGGTCCACGCGCACTTCGAGCAGTGCGTCAGAAAATGATCGGCGCAGGCCTGTGCCGCAGAAACATCAACTACCGCATCGGACGGATTAAACGGGTCTTCAAATGGGCGGCCAGCGAGGAACTGCTTCCGGGAGAGGTATTCCACGCCCTTCTGGCTGTGGATGGCCTTCGACGGGGGCGCTATGAGGCACGCGAAAACCAACCGGTTCGGTCCGTCCCGCAGGCGAACGTGGACGCCATCCTGCCGTTAGTCAGTCGACAGGTGTGGGCGATGGTTCAGCTCCAACTGTTAACGGCCGCGCGTGCGGGTGAAATCGCCGTCATGCGTCCCATCGACATCGATACCAGCGGAAAGACTTGGGTGTATGCCCCAGCACAACATAAGAGCGCTCACCACGGACATGAGCGGAAGGTTTACATCGGCCCGCACGGTCAGGAGGTCTTGAGGCCTTTTCTTCAGCGCCGAGTGGATGCCTACTGCTTCTCGCCCGCTGAGGCTGACGCGGAGCGTCGCGCAGCGCTTCATTCCCGGCGAACGACTCCGATGTCGTGTGGAAATCGTCCGGGAAGTAATCGTCGAACAAGTCCGAAGCGCAAGCCAGGCGTGTTTTATGAAGCTAAGGCATATCGAAACGCCATTCAGAAGGCATGCAAGAAGGCCGGAGTACCCTCGTGGCATCCCCACCAGCTCCGCCATAATGCGGAGACAAACCTGCGCAAGGAGTTCGGCTTGGAGACTGCCCGTGTCATCCTTGGGCACCGAAGTGCGGCCATCACCACCATCTACGCAGAGGCCGATCAGCAGAAGGCCATCGAGGCGATGGCCCGCGTCGGCTGAGAAGCAAACTGTATCCGATTGATTCGCTCCGGGCGGTCAACAACTATTGAATCCTGCGTAGGTAAAGACGCCATTCCTCATTTGAACTGTATCGGTAGTTTGGCTGCATGAACGAAGGACCGAAGCAGGGATTGGCGGTCGGCCAGGCGGCGGAATTCGGTACAGGCGGTCGTATGCAGCGAATCGAGTTCGCAGAGTCCATGATTGGCCATTCGAGGATACTTGAGATAGCCCCACAGGTATTCGACCGGATTGAGTTCCGGGGCGTAGGGCGGGAACCATTCCACGTCCAGGCGAGGATAGGTCGTCCGCCACTCGCGGACCGCGATGGCGCGATGGGCGTTGAGCCGATCCCACACCAGGATGACGTGTCCGCGCAGGTGACGAAGCAGGGCTGCCAGGAAGGCAATGACCTCCTCCGCGCCGATGTTGGCATCCGGGTGCCAATGGGCGTGCAAACCCAGTCGCCGTCGCCGCGGAGAAATCGAAATGGCCGCGATGCTGGAGACCTTTTGATGGCTTCGGCCGCGCTGGTGAAGAACGGGCGTCTGTCCGCGCGGCGCCCAGGTCCGCCGGACTGTCGGATGCATGAGAAATCCGGCCTCATCGAGCAGAACGATGTGTGCTCGGCGTCGCGCGGCGTTTTTTTATGCGCGGCCAGTCCTTCGCGACCCATCGCGCAATGGCCGACTCGTCGCGCTCGATGGCTCGACGTTCGGGCTTCTGACAAGTCCAGCCGAGCGACGCCATCAATCGGGGAATGTGGTCCACGTGATAGTGAACACCGTAGTGCCGTTCGATCACCTCGACGATGCGCGGACAGGTCCACAGGTCGGTCGGAAAGCCATTGGCCTTCGCGCCCTTCAGGAGCCGCCGCGCCAGCCATTGCCGCTGCCGAGCGTTCAACTTGGGCGTCGGACCGGGATGAACAATGGCCCGTATGCCCTCCTCGCCTCGCTTCTCGAAGGCCTTCCACCACTTGGTCACACTGGACCGCGTCGCGCCCACACGCCGCGCGGCTTCGGCCTTGGAAATCCCCTGCCGAACCCACGCCATCGCTTGTCGCCGCCGGCGCTCCAGCTCCGCTGGGCTTCCATGCGTTCTCATGCTCCATACTATCGGCAGACATCAGCATGTTTGTTTATCCGTACAGGAGTCAATACCTCACAAGCCCGACGCTCCGACACCGCACATGTCGTCTGCGCCTGCTTCGCCGCCTCCCTGCGGCGCGCCGGGCTCGTCATTTTCCCTTCAGCACTTCTTCCAGGATCTGCTTGTCCAGCGTCAGATCGGCCACCGCCTTCTTCAGCCGGCGGTTTTCGATCTCCAGCTCCTTGAGCTGCTTGGCCGCCTCGGCCTTCATCCCGCCGAACTGGTTCCGCCAGCGGTGAAACGTCTGCTCGCTGACCTCCAGCCGCTGACAGACCTGACCGATACTCGCCCCGGCATTGAGCATCGCGTCCGCCTCACGCAGCTTGGCGATGATCTGATCCGGACCATGTCGTCTTCGCTTCATCGAGAATCTCCTTGCCCATCCGGGCAGTAAAGACTCTCATAAGAACTGGATCAAGTCTTGGGGAGCAGGTCAGTCGGTGTGAATGATTCTTGATTGAAGCACGCGTGCCGTCATCAACTCGTGCAGTGGCCGAAGCAGGTCGGCACACTGCGCCGCCCAGTCGCACATCGTCGACCGGGCGATCTCGATCCCGTGCCCGGCGGCAGGTCGATGATGAGGTAATCCAGCTCGCCCCACTCGACCTGATCCAGAAACTGGCGGATCACCCCGTGAACCATCGGCCCGCGCCAGGCCACCGCCTTGTCCGGCTCGACCAGAAACCCCATCGACATCACTTTCAACCCGAATGCGTCGATCGGCAGTATCTTCTCGCCGCTGACGCGCGGCCGCTCAAACTCGACCCCCAGCATCTTCGGAATGCTCTGCCCATAGAAGTCGGCGTCCATCAGGCCGATGCGCGCCCCCTCACGGGCAAGGCCGACCGCCGCCAGCACCGCGATGGTAGACTTGCCGACGCCGCCCTTGCCCGCCCCGATCTCCACCGTGTTCTTTACCCCCGGCAGCCGGGCCGCCAGGTTCGGGGTCGGCCGGACATGGGCTGACCACTCGATGTCCACTCCGGTCAGGTCATCGAGTTTGGCGATTTCCATTTCGATATCGGACTTGATCCGCTCTTTCATCGGGCAGGCTGGCGTCGTCAACTCGATGTGCACCTTTGCACGGCCAGCCTCGACGGTCACGTTCTTAACCATTTCGAGGGTGACAATGTCCTTGTGAAGCTCGGGATCGATGACCCTTTTCAAGGCGGCGGTGATCTGGTCGCTGGTAACTGACAATCGGAATCCTGCGGGGCACGGGGTGGGGTGTCTGTCGCGGGCAGTATAGCCATCGGTCCCGGGCCGGTCAGGCCGAAGGCGGCGTCCGGCATCGCACTGAACAAGATTCCGCTTGCCCAAAGACTTGAATTCTGCTGCTCAATATGGCACAATCGTGACCTGAAGCGCGGAGATCACCCTCGGCGCGAACGCTGGCGATAGGTTGTTCGGCTGTCCGCGCACGGGAGTGTTGGGAGCCTGAGAGGCGTGGATTGTCGGCGGGGGCCGCATCGGGCCGCCGCCGTGGAGGAGAAGCATGATGCGTTTCGGGACAACGTTTCTGACATTGGCGGCGATGGCCGTCCTTGGTTCGTCCGTCGCCGTTGCAGGGCCGGTCAACCTGATCTCCAACGGCGGTTTCGAGACCGGCGACTTCACCGACTGGATGACGGTCCCCGACCCCATCGATCCGGCGCGGTTGAGTGTCGTTCCGGGCGGCCACACCGGCAATTTCTCCGCGAGATTCGGTTCCAATATGGAAGTCGGACTGCCGGACCTGTTTGGACACGCGGCAACCGTTCAGGGCGGTGAATACGAAGTGTCATTCTGGCTCTACAACGCCGGCGTCGGCGATGACCTGTTCAGGTTCTGTGTCGAGAGCTGTGTTAATCTTATGCACGAGGAAGATCCGATTGGCGCGCCGCTGGAAGAATGGACCTACTACAGCTTCACGTTCACCGCGTTGTTCGATAACTCATCGATCCACTTCATGGGCGTGGACCGCGCTGCCTTTTTCCTGATCGATGATGTCTCGGTGACTCTCATTCCCGAGCCTGCTACCGCGGCCCTGCTGGGCTTCGGCCTGGTCGGCCTCGGTCGCCGCCGGCGGATATAATCGCGTTGGGGACTGGGGCGCCTTTCCCCGCCAGGAGCATGGCCAGCCCGCTGGCCTACAGTTCGATACTCGCGCCAACCTTTCCGCCACGGCCGATCTCCGACTTGCTCGCCGGCAGTCGGAACGTGCCCTCCTCCAGCCGCTTGTACCACAGGGCAAATCCATCCTTGTCCCAGTAGAGGAGCTTGAGCCGGTCCTTGGCCCGCCCGACGAACAGGAACAGATGCCCGGTTAATGGGTCCTGGCCCAGCGACTCGCGCACCAGCGCCGCCAGCGAATCAAATCCTTTGCGCATGTCCGTCGGCGCCGTGCAAAGGTAGATGCGAACGCTCAGCCCGGAGTCGAGCTCTCCCAGACTCGGCAGCTTCAGCACGGCGTCGCCTCCAGCACCGCCAACACGTCCGCCAGCGCCTGCCGATCCACCCGCCCACGCACCCGGATACGCCGGTCACCCGGCAGCACGATCTCGATGGAATCAGCGGCGCCGGTCACCTCCGGTGCCGACACCTGCACGGGAACAAATGCCTGCCCCTGCTTGCCCATGGAGCACAGCGGAGTGGGGCGCGCTGCGAAGGGGGTCGGCCTCCTTGATCGTGCCTTCCGACCTCGCCCGCTCCGTGCCAGGCGCACACGCCACCAATAGAACGCATGCTCGTGCAAATCGTGCTGGCGGCACCAGGCTCGGATGGACAGACCACTCCGCGCCTGATCGAACACCATCCGCCGCCAGAACTTCTCTTTCTTCGGGTCTCGTCGTCGATCACCCGGCATACGCGCCTCCGTTCGTCACGGAAGCATCGTGACAAACTCGATCAAAGAATTGAAGACGGGGTTGGCCGGACGGTTACCAAACACCCAGTCTACAGGGCAAAAGAGGCCTTCTCTCTGCGCTTTTCTCAATGATCTGATGAAATATCCGGGCTCGTGGCTGCCTGCGCTGCGATAGCTTTTTGCAGGGTCGCAATCTGGGCTTCGAGCGACTTGAGCTGCTTCGTCATCTCGGGCAGTCGCTGCATCAGCGAGATCGACCGCAGGGCGTCCTTGATCGGGATCGCAGGTTGGCCCGCGACCTTCGTATCGGGGTCGATATCGTTCATCACACCGGCGAGCGCGGCGATCTGCGCGTTGTCGCCGATGGTCAGATGCCCCGCGACGCCGACCTTGCCCGCCATCGTGACGTGGCGGCCGACGGTGACAGACCCGGCGATACCGACCTGGGCGACGAACATGCAGTTTTCACCGATCTTGCTTCCGTGACCGATGGCGATGAGATTGCTGAACTTCGTGCCGGCGGCGATGACGGTACGACCGAGCGTGGCGCGGTCAATCGAACAGTTGGAACCGATCTCCACGTCATCGCCGATCTCAACGATGCCGATCTGCGGAATCTTGTGCCATTTCTCGCCGACCGGCGCATAGCCGAGGCCATCCTCACCGATGACGGAGCCGGCGTGAATGGTGACGCGATGGCCGAGGATGCAATCGTCGTAAAGGACGACATTCGGGTAGAGGATGCAGTCATCGCCGATGCGGCAGCGCGGGCCGACGAATACGCCGGGGTAGATGACGGCGTTGCGGCCGATGGAGACATTCGCGGCAAGGGTGACGCCGTGATGGATGTTCGCATTCTCGCCGATGGCAGCGGAGGGATCGATGACCGCTCGTTGGTCGATCCCGATCTTCGGATGGGCGCGGTAACCATGTACATGAACCATGACGACCATCATGGCGGCATAGGGGTCCGCCGTGCGAAGTACGGTCAGGTTCGGCGGTACTTCCTGTTCGTTCGAGACGATGACCGCGCCGGCGCGCGTGGTCGTCAGGGCTTTCTCATACTTGGCATTGGAGAGGAAGCTGATTTCCGTTGGCCCGGCGTCTTCGAGCGTGGCGACGCCGATGATCTCGCGCGCCGGGTCGCCGACGATCTGGCTGGGCATCTGATATCGAGCGAGGATTTCGGTCAGTGCGGTAAGTCGAAACGCCGTCATTCTGATATTCCGATCGGCCCGTTGCGGTTGTTTATCAGGGGCGAGGGCCGGATTGTCGATTCATTCCTGCTAACTGCTGTAGTATCGAGATCATCATGGGGGCTGTCAATTCTTTGATGGACTGCCGCGGATGCGCAGGAGCCGTATTCGACGGTGCGAGTCTTCGCGTCTGACTTCATAGGGCTCACGACGACACGCATGGTCATGCCAGACGTATCCAGATGCCTTGCAGCGTATTCTCGCATAAAATGGGGTAGCGTTCCTGTCCGGGTGGCAGACGCATGTAAGGATACAGCTCGTTGAATACGCAGCAGATTGTAGTCGTGGAGGATGAGGCGCCGATCCGCGAGGCGATCGTTGAGATTCTGCGCGGCTCGGGCTACGAGCCCATCGCCGCTTGCGATGGCGAGGCGGGCCTGGCGGCGGCGCGGCGGCCGGGGGTTTGTCTGGTCCTGCTCGACCTGTTGCTTCCGAAAGTCGATGGCATGGATGTGCTGGCGAGGATTCGAAAAACGCATCCCACGCTTCCGGTCATCATTCTGACGGCGCGCGGCACCGAGGAGGAACGCGTCGCGGGCCTCAAGGGCGGTGCGGATGATTACGTCGTCAAGCCGTTTTCGTCCCGCGAGCTGCTTGCACGGGTCGAAGCGGTGTTGCGGCGAAGTCCGGAGCGGCCGGCGGTTGTCGGCCGACTGGTCGCCGGACGCGCAGAGGTCGACCTGCAGCGTCGTGAGATCGCCGCCGATGGCGTGACCTGTCAGAACCTTTCGGAAACCGAATGCGCGATACTCGAACACCTTGCCACGCACCATACGAGATCCATCTCGCGCGAGGAGTTGCTGACGCGCTTGTGGGGGCTATCCGGCGGAGGAATCGAAACGCGCACGATCGACATGCACGTCGCCCGATTGCGAGCCAAGTTGTCCGCCGCAGGCGGAGAGGATGGCGAGCGCTACATTGTGACGGTTCGCGGAAAGGGTTACATGCTGGGCCCGTCGATTCGGCCGATGCCGACCGGCGGTCTTGAGGGAGGGCGGCGATGACGCATGCCCGAACGAACCGCCGTCATGTGTTCTTCGTGATCGCTATGATCTGGCTGCTGGTGTGCGGCGGCCTGGGCTGGGCGACGCGACTGGCGATCGAACTTGAGCAGACCGAGGCGCGGGAAGATCAGCGACGTATCGACGATGCGAAAATGGAGCGGGCCATCGCGCGCATCGAGGCGGAAGTGGCGGCGGTCCTTTATCCCGAGCGTGCACGTCCATATCCGCATTTCCGTTCCTACTTCGTGACCACCGAGGCGCTGTATCGTGACCAGCGCGGCGATGCGAGCCGCGACATCGTAGTGGCCTCGCCGCTTCGGGACTATCGCGGCCCGGAGTGGATCCTGCTCCATTTTCAGGTCTCGGAGACGGAGGGCTGGAGCAGCCCGCAGTTGGAGCCCGATGCGAAGTTCGCACTGCCCGCCGGGGCGATTCCTGCGGTTCACCGAGCGAGAGAAGCGACGCGCGAAAACTGGCTCGCTGCGCTGAAGGAGCGGTACACGTCGGAGACGCTCCAACAGGTGCTGGAAGAAACGCTGCTATTAAGCGGTGATGCCGAGGCGATGGCGCTGGCATCGTCGCGCGACGATACAGCGTCGGACTCCGATGTGCGAATGGCCAGCGCGGAATCGGCGCGCCGTGCAGAGCGATTGTTGCGAATGCAGTTGCAGAGCTACCCCGCGGCATCCTGCGAGCCGGAACTCGTGGCGATGGAGAATCTGGAGGCCGGGCATGCCCTGCCGCGTGCGCGCAGGGAGCCGGGCGCCTGCGTGGAAGTCTATGCGCCGTTGATGACGCCGGTGTGGCTCGATCTGACGATGGACGGTCGGCCGCAGTTGGCGCTGGTTCGTTCGGCGACGGTCGAAACGAGTCGGCATTGCACACTGCAGGGCGTGTTGATCGACTGGGAGCGACTGCGCAACGAACTGGAAGCCCAGATCAGCGACCTCTTCGCCGATGCGGACCTGGTTCCGATTCGTGCGGACGATTGGCGGCAGCTCGGTGCGCAGCGCGGCACCCTGCATACGATTCCGGCGCGCCTGGTGCCGGCGAATGCGGCGCCGAATGCGGCGACGGCGATGTCCCCGGCGCTCTTCGGCGGCCTGGCCGTGGCATGGGGAGCCACTATCCTGGCACTCCTGGCGATTACCTACGGCGCCGTCAAGTATCTGACGCTGGGTGAGCGGCGCATGCAGTTTGTCGCCGCAGTAACGCACGAGCTGCGAACGCCGCTGACGTCCTTCCAGCTTTACAGCGATCTGTTGGCGGAAATGCCGCAGGAGGACGGAGAAAAGCGGCGGCAATACGCCGATAAACTACGGACGGAAGCCGCGCGACTCTCCCGGCTCGTGGAAAACGTGCTGTCGTATTCACGCGTGCAGGACTCCGCACCGGCGCTGCGGCCCCGCCCGGTGGAACCGAAGGAGATTCTCGAATCAGCCGCCGCGGCGACGCGCCCCCAGTGTAGAAAATTCAACAAGGAACTCGTCGTGGAAGATCATTGCCCGCAAGGCGCGATGATCGAGACGGATACGGAATTCGTCGTGCTGATTCTCACTAACCTGGTGGAGAACGCCTGCAAGTACAGCGCGAATGCCGAGGATCGCCGCGTGTGGCTCGTGGCCTCGCCGGGGCCCGGCGGGAGCGTGACGATCGAAGTGGACGACGCCGGGCCGGGGGTCGACGCACGGGATCGCCGCGTGATCTTCGATCCTTTCCGCCGCGGGGATTCCTCGCGCGAGGGAAGATTCGGAGGCCTGGGGTTGGGGCTCTCGCTCTCGAAATATTGGGCGCGCTGTCTCGGAGGCGTCCTGATGCTCAACCGCAGCCCACGAAACGGTTCGCACTACACCTGCTTTTCACTGACCCTGCCTGCCGATGGATGCATCGCGCAGCCGTAGCGTTTCGCTTCCACATTTCTTCACGAGCCGTCGTTTCTTGCCGGACATGGCGCAGCATTCGCCGCACGCTGCGTCGATTCTGCTCGTTGCGCGCAACGGGTGAACCTTTCCCCGGATGCCGCCGATAGAGATTCAGCAGGAAAACCACTTATGACGACCGCTGCCGTAAAGACATACCCGATCGCCGCGCCGGGCGCAATGGCGAGCCAGCCGGCCGGCGCTTCGCCGCATGCCGACTGGCCCCGGCTTCTGCAACGGTTCATCGAGTACCTCGTCAGCGAATGCGGGCTCGCGGCGAATACGATCGAGGCCTATCAACGCGATCTGCGAGAGTTCCTGGAAGAGCTTCATGCCCGGGATATCTGCGCGGCGGATCGGGTCGATGCCCTGGTGGTTCGCGGGTATCTCGTGCGGTTGTCGGAGCGGCGGCTGGCGCTGTCATCCATCGCTCGGCATCTCGTTTCGGTCAAGATGTTCCTTCGCTTCCTCTACTACGCCGGTGTGCTTCCCACGGACGTGACGACGATGCTGGAGACGCCGAAGAAATGGCGCAAGCTGCCAGCGACGATCGGTCGGCCGCAGGTGGAGGCCATGCTGGCTTCTCCGCAGCCGGGCGAGCCCTTCTACGCACGCGATCGGGCCATTCTGGAATTGCTCTACGCCAGCGGGCTGCGCGTGTCTGAGCTGGCGGGGCTGAAGATCGGCGATGTCAATCTGACGGTGGGGTATGTTCGCTGCCTCGGCAAGGGCGGACGCGAGCGGATCGTGCCAATGGGGCGGCACGCAATCGATGCGATCAACGAGTATCTGCGGACGCTGCGCGGCGTGCTGGCGGAGTCGATCCATGGCACGGAGGCGCTCTTTGTCTCCCGCACCGGCCGGCCGATGGATCGAACCAACATCTGGCGGCTGGTGAGCAAGGCCGCGGCAACGGCCGGAATCGCCTCCCCGGTCGGGCCACACACCCTGCGGCATTGCTTCGCCACGCACCTGCTCGAAGGCGGGGCGGATTTGCGCATCGTACAGGAGCTGCTCGGCCATGCAGACGTCTCCACGACGCAGATCTATACGCATGTCGACAGTTCGCGATTGAAGTTCGTCCATCAGCGATGCCACCCGCGGCAGTAGCGCGTGTGCCATCATCGAGCACGCCATACAAGGTTTGCAGCGATCACGCCAAAGCCCATGGCCTGCCGTGGGCTCTTGTTCCGCGCCGCCGTGGTGGGGCGTCGCCGGATGCCCGCTGGAACAACCCGAATCCTCCCGCTCGCCTGGCCGCGCGGCTGTCTCTGCACGGTCCGACGGTTCATGGTCTCCGTATCTTGGCCGCAAATGATGCGTTTTGTCAGGCCGAAACGGTCGATCCGATCGGACGACGCCGGGCGAACGGTCCTGCTTGATGTCCGTGCCATGGAGCCCGAGCTTGCCCTGTCGATGCCGCAACGGAAGCGCGGCGCATCGCGGCGCGTGGCATGATTCTGATCCTGCTGCTGCCGCGGTCTTTGAACTGCAAAAAATATAACAAGTTGAACAAAGCTGAATTCCCTGAATTTTACCCTCGCGGGCGGCGGGGCCGCGCGGCGGGAGGATCATGTCAACAGGCCTTGCTCATCGTGCGCGCCCTTCGGGCGAATTCTGCATTGCGAAAAGAGGTCAAGGGACCGAGGGATCAAGGGCGCAAGGGGCCGAGGGCGCGGAAGGGGCACGCTTCGCGGGCGAGCGGTTCGAGATTGGCGCGGCGGTGCGAATGACGGAACAGCGGTCGTGGTGGGTAGTGCCCATCCTACAAGTCCGAATTGCGAATGATGAATTACGAATGACAGAAGGGGAGGCGGCTCGCGGTTGTGTTGGGCAGTGCCCACTCTACAAGACTGAAAAATCATCCTGACACCTTTTTCGGCCGCGGTTGTGTTGGGCAGTGCCCACTCTACAAGACTGATAAATCATCCTGACACCTTTTTCGGCCCGCGGTTGTGTTGGGCAGTGCCCACTCTACAAGACTGATAAATCATCCTGACAC
>CAYLOE010000023.1:0-61165 GCA_964385225.1 uncultured Planctomycetaceae bacterium | reverse complement strand
CAATATAGTCCGGGCTGCCCACGGCGGCGCTGTCGGCCAGGTACTGATACCAGACCGTCTCGGCGATGCGGAAGCCGGGAGTCGTATGGCCGCCGTCATCATACCAAACCTCGGTCTTGTAGTACATCAGCCGGTTATGACGCGACTTAAAGCACTCGGCCGTGGTCCGCGGATCGCACTGTTGCTGGCTGAGGTAATCGACCTCGGATTCTTCCGTGTCATAGCGATACTGCGTCCGAGCCGTTACAAGCCCGCTGTCCGGATTCTTCTGGTATTTCCACGTCCGATTGCCGCCCTGATCGTACTCGTAGGTCAGCCAATAATCCACGTCGCCCAGTCGTCGCTCGCCGATCAACCTGCCGCGCGAGTCGTAATCGAACAAGGTCGTCGCCTGCCAAGTTATATCGTCGGATTCGCTGATTTCGGTAATCAGCCCGCGCGGGTTGTAGGCGTACTCCAGTTTAAGGACCAGCGGCCCGTTCTCGCTCGCCAGATGGCGAATGAGCGTGAGGCGCTGGGCGTCGTCGTACTCATGCTTTACCATCGCCCCGTTGCCGTAGGTGATCTGCTTGACGAGGCCGTTGGCGTAGTAGTCATACTCTGCGAAGAGAACGGTCTCATCCGGCTGTCCCTGGCCGTCGACGGTGTAACGGTGAACCTGGACAACGCGACCGGCGTCGTCGGTGTGCACGAGCGTGGTCTGACCATCGGGGCCATGTCGCGTGTAGATGCCGTTGGCGTCATCGTATTCGTATTCAAACGAATACAAAGGACCAATCACCCACAACCAATTTATCGAGATCACCTAACGGTTGACAGTGCTGCCGCATTCTGGACAACGCTCTTGGTTCGAAAGCTTATATCCGCATCGCGTACACCTGCCGAGCGACCGGAGAATTCGATGCCGCCGCTTCCTGAGACGTACTGCGAAAAAGAAGTCCGTTAAGAACATCCCGATTAGCACGCCACATACGATAGTTAACCATGGAGCGATCCCAATTGATGCTTTCTTGGAAAATATGCGCAATACAATTGCGGCAACACAACTGGTACCCACTGTGCTCACTAAATATTTGAGTCCAATACCGTTACCCCATACAGCTCGCTCTATTCGATATTCTTCTGAAGGATCATCTACTCCACAGAGTTCTGCCCTGTTGTCGCGGAATACATATTCCCGACGCCTGTTTCCAAAAGTCCGAAACCAGTTAAATAAGGATATCACAATGAAGGAAACTATATGCTCTTATTGTGGACCAGTATTCTCTGAATCCCGACAAAGTAACTCGAATACCCCGCCACGGTTAGGTTTACTACTGGAATAGGACGATCGGACGCCTCGAATGTGACATTATGTATCGCAACAGAAGATCCCTCAGCGTTCAATAATTCGTCTCCTACGTTTAGATCACGCGCCCTGACCCAACCCTTGCCAATCACAGCAAACGGATGCTCTGGGGTGCATTTTATGACTTCCGCGCCTATCTCTAATCGCATGATCTCTGTTACTGACGCATGCAGAACTTGAACTACTTCAGCACTGGTGCGATTACCGTATAGATCACCGCTGACGACACACTGTCCGAACGCTAGCAGCCCGTGGCAAAAGCCGCGGATTCGGCGTGGCGGTTGGGTTCAGGCGGCTTGATGGCGCCACGGCGCCGATGGTCTACGGAACGCCGCTGAGCATGCCGGAGGGCCCATCGAGCGCCGACAGCGCGCCCAGAGGGACTCCGAATGCCGCAAAAAGGCCGACAGGGCGTCCTGCAGGCCCCGGGCCGTGCCGAAGCCCAGGGCCCGGCGCAGCAGCAAGCTCAGGTTGAAGCCGGCCACGTGGATCAGCAGCCGTTTGAGGATGTTGGCGTGGCCGCGAAGGTGCGTGCGACGCATCCCTCCGGTGTCATAACAATGAGCGAAGCTCCGTTCGATGAACTCCCCGCGCTTCCGCATCAGCCGTTTGCCCCGCGCCCCGCGAGGGATTGGGCGGCCAGCGCGAATTTCGAATGACGAATTACAAATGACGAAAGGGGAATGCGGTCCACGCTGCCGGGGCGGGTTGATTGAGGTCGTAAATCGGGGGAGGATATCGAGTGTGGACGGAGGAATTTTTGGATTCGCCGGGGAGAGGTTGGGATCGGATCGAGGAATCGGTGGCACCAAGTATGGCCGAATTCTCGGCAATGGTGCTCGATCTGAGGAGGTGAGTCAGGGAGCTCCGGACATGCCGAGCATACGGCCGATCGCCGCTGGCATGAATCTTGCGGCCAAGCTCACCATCGGGTCTGCCTGCTATAGTAGGTGCATACGGCCCCACCGGCAAACCGAGCAACCAGCTCATTGTCGCCGATGACATGGACTGCGCAGACATCGATTGTACCCTGACCCTGACCCTGACCCTGACCCTAACGAAGGAGTGCAGATTATGAAGCGAAAACTCTACGGCATCGCCATCCTGCTGGTCAGCGTAGCGCTCGGCGCGCCGCTGCCTGCGCTAGCTCAAGCACCCGTTGCGGGTGACGCGGTTGCGCCGGCGCCGGTCAAGATCGGCGCAGCTGAATTGCAAACGCTCGTTGCGCCGATCGCGCTTTATCCGGACGCGCTGATCGCTCACATTCTGCCGGGGTCAACCGCGGGACTGGATGTGGTCGCGGCAGCGAGGTATCTGCGTAAGCACGACGGCAAGGCCGACCCGAAGCCGGATGCGAAGTGGAACGCGAGTGTGTTTGTGCTGCTGCAATTCCCCGACGTGTTGTATTACATGGATCAAAACCTGGACTGGACCGACAACATGGGCAAGGCCGTTCTTGCCCAGCAGGCCGACGTGATGAAGGCGATCCAGGACGTGCGAATGGCGGCGATGGCCAATGGGGCGCTGCAAACCAATGACAAGCAGAAGGTCGCCGTCGAACAGGATGTGGTCACGATTACCCCAGCGGACCCACAGGTCATCTACGTGCCCACCTACAACCCGAGCACAATCGTCGTCGAGCAAACTAGCCCCGATTACACGGCCGCGGCCGCGGCGATTCGGTTTACTGCCGGAGTTGCTGTGGGGGCACTTCTGGCGGACGACCACTGCGACTGGCACGGCGGATACGTGGCTCATGGCGTGTATCCGGTCCACTACGGGACGTATGCACGTCCGGTGGCACCGTACAACCCACGCGGCTTGTATGACCCGAGGGGTGTGTATGACCCGCGGGGTGTGTATGACCCGCGGGGCGTGGCTGATCCTCGCGGCGTAGCAGATCCGCGCGGAGCGCGTGACCCCCGTGGCGCGGCCGATCCGCGTGGCGCAGGTGGATTCGGACGAGGTATGACTGGCGGTAGCTCCGGTTCGTTTGGGCACATGTCGAGTGGGGCCCGAGCGAACCAGTACAGCAGCCGTGGCCGCAGCAGCATGGGTGGAGGCCGAAGTTTCGGCGGCGGCGGGTACCGCGGGAGACGCTAGTGCATCGGGCTCGGGATTGGCTAAGGTACAGGTGATAAATCGATTCCGGGTGTGACACACACAAGGAGAAACGCACGTGATCAATAGAATATGCATTGGAATGCTGCTGGCGGGGGTAATTAGCGGTGGAGTTGTTGTTGGGCAGGTACCGGGGTCTCAGCCATCTCAACAGGTTTTCCCGACAGCGCAGGCCGCCGCGGATGCGCTGCTGAAGGCGTGCAAGGACAACGACTCGGCTGCGTTGGTGCGGATGCTCGGTGACCGGTACGGCGAGCAGCTCAAGCGCATTGACGATGCCGAGGAACGCAAGCATCGACGGGCCTTCTATGACAAGGCGCAGGCGCACCTGAAGATTGAGATTCAGGGAGACGACAAGGCCATTCTAATTATTGGTCGGGAACTCTGGCCGCTGCCCATTCCGCTCGTGAAGGAAGCCAGGGGCTGGCGCTTCGATACAGATGCGGGCCTTGAAGAACTGCTGGCGCAGCGCATCGGCGAGAACGAACTGGCGGTGATCGATGTGTGCTACGAGTACGTTCGAATGCAGGTGGACTACGCGGTCGTGGATCGCGACGGTGACGAGGTGCGTGAGTATGCGCAGCAATTCGTCAGCACCGCCGGCAAGCACGACGGCCTGTACTGGGAGCGGGATGCAGCGGCGAACGAGCGGCCCAGCCCGTTGGAAGCGATGTTGCCCGATAGCTTCGGGGATGTGAAGAGCTGCAAGCCCGGCAGCCCGCACATGGGTTATTACTTTAAGATCCTCACGCGTCAGGGCTCCAACCCGCCCGGCGGAAAGTACGATTACATTCTCAACGGGAATATGATCGCCGGCTTCGCATTGGTCGCCTGGCCAGCGGACGACCGGACGTCGGGGGTCATGACCTTCGTCATCAGCCATCACGGCAAACTGTTCGAAAAGGACCTCGGCCCGGACACCGCCAAGGTGGTTGACGCCATGACCGAGTACAACCCGGACAAGACTTGGACAGTCGTCAAACCATAGCCATCATTCGCAGGCCCTTACCTGCTACCTCTCGTGCGTTGATCGTGCTGACGAGGGCTTCAAATGCTTGACAGAAGGCCTGCCCGCCCGGCGGCAATAAGTCGTCCGATGCAGGCACGCTGTTCTTCCTTTTCTCGCGCACGGGCGGCCATCGCTCGGCGCCGTCGCTCGCGAGCGGCTTCGTCGTGCGGGGCCATCTCTCTCGCCGTGTCCAGCAGATCGCAGAGCGCCTGGAAACGCTCAGTCGGGCTGCGGGACTGGTTCAGCTCGAACAGCCGAACGATGCGATGATCAAGGGCGTCGTACTTCGCGCCGATGCGCTTAGCAGAAGTGGCGCGACGAATCTTCGTCGGACTGTTCAATCACGATGGATGTACCCTCGAACTGCGTGAGCCAATCAGCTGATTGGAAGCGGGCCATGGGCTGCTGCCCTTCGATGCGACTGGACGAGTCCTTGTCATACTGGATGACGCGACATGTTGCCTGCAGGTGACACGCCAGACCTTTGGCCAGTGTCACAAACACGGGCCAGAGCGACTTCGGGACCGCAAGATCGTCAAAGCAGAAGACAATCGTCATGAAACTGCCCGGCGAAACGTTGCGGCGCAGTCGCTTGATCAGGATGCAGAAATCGGCAAGTCGAACCACGGGCGATCGTGCCTCAATCCAATACTGACCGCCGGCCGATACGGAGAAATGCCAGCGGTTCAGGATGCCCAATGCATCTTCCGATTCGTCCCGTTCTGGTTGGTTCCGGTACATCGCCATTGCTGTCCCTTTCAATGAGTAATCGCCATGCATAATCAGGTAGCGTGCCTGGGGCCTGGGGAACGAGTTCGCCCTTCCTCCTGCCCATAATCTGACGCGACGTCCGGAACGAATTCCGCAACGGATTTTCAAAAAAGCGTTGCCTCTCGTGGGTGGATATCCGCAACGGACCAGGCATTCGTACAATCGGCTTTGTTGGTTGACCTCGGCCGGCGGGGACGCGGCCACTACGGGACGCCGGCCGCTACGGGGCGCGATGGTTCGTCACCCGCGAGGGGTGACGCTACGGAACTTGGGCCGCTGCGGGGCGCGTGTTTGCACGGGACTTGGCGGTGCGGTGGGGGGAGTGATGGGGTTGGTGATGAAGGTTGGCGGCGGCTACTAAAGTCGCCCCGGTCGGCTCGCCGATACCAGTCTGCGCCAGAAGCCAGGACTCACCGGCCTTTGCGATCCATCGCCCCTGATCGAGCGTCGGCATATGCGGACCGATTGCGTCTCCACGGATTGGAATGCTCCATTCGTGGACGGGACGGGTTCCCGTGTGCCTTCGTCGAAGACCTCGGAGTTCATGGCCATGTCCAAGCGGGAACTGATCGACCGGATCATGAAATTGAATCGCTCCGCACGGCGCGAGTTTCTCCAGGCCTTCACCGAAAACGAGCTGGCTGACTATTTGCGGCAGCTTGAATCGGTCCAGACGGTGGGTATCGGTTACGAGGCCCGGCGCTCGGATCGCTGACACCGGGAGCGGTGCTGCTCTGTAAGGCGACCGCTTAGCGCTTGCGGGCCTGCTCCAGATAGGCGCGCGATCGTCGCACGATGTGCGAGTCCTTCCCTGCCTCACCGAAGCTCGACACAATCCCCTGATAGACGAGTTCCGCATCCGCTCGGCTGCCCTCCTGCACGAATGCGTCTGCCCGCCACCATCTCGCGGTCATGAATTCGACCGATGCTTCGGGAATGATCCGCTGCGCCTGCTGGTAAAGACTCCGCGCGCCGGCGTGGTCATTGAGGAAAGCGGAGGCCACGCGACCGGCGAGTATGCCCGCCGCCCAGCGGTCCACTTTTGCCAGGGTCTCGGACATCGCTGCTTCGGTCAGCCGCTTTTCGCAGGCCTCGGCGGTGAGGCGGTCGATCATGGGGTCGGATTCGAGCAGGTGCATGAGCATACCGAGGCCGGCTTGGTATGCTGCCTGAGGGCCGACGGTTGACGGCGGCGTGCTGATCGGTGCGACGTCGAGCTGCTTCGCGAATCGAAGGGCGGCTTCGAAATCGGCTCGATTCTCGTAAATGAGGTAACACTCCGTCATGCCGCCCGGGCGACCGATCGGCACGTAGAGCATTTCGAGAACCTGGGCGCAGGTGCGAGCGCGGGTTTTTGTGAGATGGATCTGACTCTCTCCGCGGAGGGATTCGCCTTCGGCACTCAGGTCGTTGACGAGATAGAGGTTGTAGAACGGCCGAATCGGCAAGTCGGCAATCGAAGCATCGGATGCCGTGCGCGTGTTGACATCGTCGGTTGCGATGCGGGAATCATCGCGGCTCACTTGTGCGGTATCGGGTGATCGGGGTGGTTGTTCGGCAGGGTGCTGTCTCGACGGATCACTTTGACGATCCTGCGGCCGGGAATCGGAACGGTCAGTGGTGCGCTCCGGCTGGTCGGCCGGTCGCGTCGGCCGAACAACCCGTCGCGGGCTCTTCCACCATACGGGGTCCCAGTTCCAGTCGATCTCACCGCAGCCGGTCAGGGAGCATGCAAGGCCGATGACGGTCAACGTGATGAATCGATGTTGCGTTTTTTTCATGGCTTTGTACCGAGCGCGGCAAACAGCGCCATCGGAGTATGGGCTCGACAGGGCGGTTGTTTCCGTCGTTGATGTGCGCATGATCGAGATTGCTCGGCTCCTTTGCCGTCGTCGCGGAGTCGGTGTTTCGACGCGTCGCCACGACGGGGGGCGTTAGTCGGGCATGGCCGAGCTGAATGCAGAGCCGCACTAACCGGAGATTGTGTCTTCGCATTCGCCGCTGTCAACGAAGTGCCAGGGAAATGGTCCGCTCCCTTTGATCCGCGGCTGAGCGATATCGGGGCGCTCGTCATCGAATCGTTGCGATCCTGTAAACGTATTCCGCAGGAATTGAAGGACTCTGATAGGCCATTACCCCTATTCCGCTGAGAAGTATCCGTTAAATTGGGGGAATTCTAAGGTATGTGAAGGCAGTGCGCTATAATAGGGGATGTAACGATTGTTCGACCCTTTCCACGGATGCCCCGAGAAAATCTCAGGACAATGGAACACGATCCGGCAGCCCATAAGCGAGCCGCTTCGCGCACAATCATTTACGAAAACTGAACTCGCCTTCCTCGATAGGAGGGTATATGATTTTCAATCAGAGGGGAATCGCGATGAAGGGGAGAGAAGGTTTGAAGCAATTCACAATATCTGCCGTCTCGCTATTTCCCGTATTGCACAGGCCGCAATTGCTCCATTCGGAGATGTGATTTCTCGCGGCGATTCGCCGCGCGGCCGAACAAATGAAGATTCTGAGGGGAGGCGGGTATGTCGATTCAAGCGCGCCGCTGTACGTTCGACCGGGTACTGGTCGACATGAACACTCAGTGCGACCTGCTCCTACCGAGGGGAGCACTGCCGGTCACCAATCGAACCGAGATACTTCCGAATATCCGCAAGCTCATGACCTGGGCACGTATTGAGACGGTTCCGATCGTTTCCAGTCTCGAATGTCATCGGCTGGGTGAATCCAGTCGCGGTCTCCCGCCCTACTGCATCGATCGCTCTCCGGGCCAGCGCAAGATTCCTTTTACGCTTATGCCGCGCCGAGTCGTGGTGCAGGGCGATAATACGCTGGACGTTCCCTTTGATCCTTTCCGCCGGGTTCAGCAAATTATTTTGACCAAGCGTACGCGCGACTTTCTCGCCAATCCCAAGGCGGACCGGCTCTTTCAATCCGTTTCCATTCAGCACCTCGTCGTTTTTGGAGTCGTCGCGGAACACTGCGTCAAGACAGCTGTACTCGGCTTGCTTGCTCGGCAGTATCGCATTGCCGTCGTGACCGACGCCTGCGGCTGCTGGAGCGCGGATGACGCGGAACTGGCCATGCGTCAGATGGACGCCAAAGGCGCGGTGCTGGTGACGACGGATGAACTCATATCCGGTGCTGCCGATGAACGAATCCGCAACAGCCGTCCGTTGATGGCCGTATCGGACGAGGAAGAAGCCGAGGCCGCCCACGCCGGCTCCAATGGAAATGGCAACGGCAACTCCAACGGCAATGGCAACACCAACGGTCAGCACGCTCCGCTCGGCAAAAGCAGCGGCCAGCGCCGTGTCGTTCCGGGAAACGGCATTCTGGGCAAGACCTCGCGTCCTGCAGCGGATGACCGACTTCGCCCGGAACCGCCCGTTCGGCGAAAGGCCTCGGGAATGCCCCAAGCCAAGCCGCCGACTGGTCTTGCCTGACCGCCCATCTCAAACTATCCTCTCCCGACTTGATCGTCGGCTGATGCTCGACGACGCCGCCCTTGGTGGGTGGACGGTGGTTTTGCAGGATCGAGTGTTTGCCTCATGGCGAAGAAACTTCCCAAGCAGCTTGCCATCCTCGATGAAGACCTCTGCACCGGTTGCGATGCCTGTGTGACGGTCTGCCCGGTGGACTGCATCCACAAGATTCGGGATCCGCTTCATCCCGGCTACGCAATGGGAATCTGTACGATCGATCTGACGACGTGCATCGGTTGCAAACTGTGCGCGCAAGTTTGCCCGTGGGACGTCATCACGATGGTTCCGACGGATCAGGTTCTTGTGCAGGAGAAGTACCAGGCGCTGGTCACCGAAGATCAACTCGCCGCGGCCTCGAAGTAAGACCGCCGCCGCCGCGCCTTCGCATCACTGTACGATTTCCACGTCTATCGTCTCGCCGAGTCTGGCTCCCAGGGCCGTCAGGTATCGCTTGAGCGTTCCGTGGTAGCCGAAGACGTATCGTGCCATGAATCGGAAGATCGGGTTGTAGATTTCCCCGTCCTCGGTGATGGTCAGTGTGACGCCTTCGCTTACCTCGGACAACTCGAAGGTCCATGTGCCGCCGAAGGGCAGCTTCGGTTCGGCGATGCGGGTCACCATTCGGCGAGGGGGATCCAATTTTTCGACCTCCAAGGGCATGCGGCCCTGTCGACTGACTTCAACCCAGACGGGATGCCCGTTTCGTTCGTCCGCCCGTTCGACGCGTTGGAGATCCGCTCTCCAGGAAGGCATGGCTTCGAAATCGGTGATGGTCTCCCAGATGTCCTGGGCTGCCGTGCGATAGCTTGCCCGGCAGACGGCGTGATGACTTTGAGGGAGCCGTTTGCCTGCAAGGACCGATAGGCCGATGAGTGCAAGGACGGCAGCGAGGAAAACGAGACTCCAGGCGAGCATGTCCTGGTGCTCCTGTTTTGGTGCGAATAAGCGGCTTCCGTTGCCGCTAATCGAATCTTCATCCGAATAATGGAATAAGCGGGTCGCTTTGTGACATATACTCCAGTAGAGGCAATCGGTCTATCCGGCCATTAGAGGCGGCGCCTCGGCTGCTTGAACCTGCCGGGCTCGCAATTTCGGTTGTGAGCCGACTGTTTAAGGCGAGATAAGATTGACCTTCCTCCGCAGGGGGCACACCCCTGTCGGCTCCCAGATCGCGAGCCGGGGGCACCCTCCTCCGATCTCGCGTCTGGGACTTTTTTTTGATTTATTTTGCCTAGAGATGGGCCGGATTTTCGACGGTTCGGTCGTTTCGCAGGTTGCCCGTGTTCAGCGTGCCTGCGGGTTCGAAGAGCAGCAAGCTGACTTCCTCCTCGGCGATGGGTCGGTGTTCGACGCCGCGGGGCACGATCAGAAACTCACCTGCTTCGATGGCGATTTCGCCCGATCGCAGCTCCATGCGAAGTCGTCCCTTGAGAACGAGGAACAACTCATCTTCGTTCTCGTGCTGGTGCCAGACGAATTCGCCCTTGAGCTTGGCAAGTTTGACATGCTGGCCGTTTAACTCACCGACGATCCGCGGGCTCCAGTGCTCGACGATCTGACCGAGCTTTTCAGCGAGGTTCACCTTCTTCACGCTTCGCCTCCGATTCGACGGTCGTGTTTGATTCGTCCGTTGCCAGATTGCGTACGTACTTCATCCGCGGCGAATCCGCGCCGGTTGAGAAAATGATCGGATCGGACGGTCGAACCGAACTCTCCTCTGACGACGTCGCAGCGTAGTGGACTGTCGTCCACTTGATGTTTCGTGAAATGGAATTTGAGATGGTGCTGCGGAACAAGCTTCGCACGAAGGGAACGAGCAGCAGCAAACCCAGCAGGTCCGTCAGGAAGCCCGGGGTCAGGAGCAGCGCCGCTGCAAAGAGAATCATGGTGCCGTCGAGCAGCTCTGTCGCAGGAAGTTTTCCGTTTGCCATCTGAGATTGGATTCGTCCAAGGGTTCGCAGTCCCTGCCATCGCAGCAACCAGGCCCCGGTGAATCCGGTGATGACCACAATGGCAACGGTTGGCCAGAAGCCCAGCAGGTCTCCGAGGCGAATGAGGACATAGAGATCGATCAGAGGGACGCAGATCAGTGGAACAAGGAGTCGGCCGAGCATAAATCCAGTCACCCGTTGCCTGAGGTTTGTTTACGATGCAGCGATTGTAGTCCGCACTTAACCTAATGTCTCGCCGTTGATTAGAGAAAGTCGGCAGCGATCCTGGTCGAGCGGCGACCTGTCGGTGCTTCGTTGCAGGCGCGCGCCTTGAGCGTCCATCATCCCAGGCACCGGTTGCTCCTTCAAGCATCAGTCGCGTGAGTTGGTGAAATCTCACCGAAGGGGTTGGTGCAGTAAAATCCTGCTATGAAAACACTTTCGGGCCGGGTGATGTGCGTGTATATTCTGCGCCGACCGTGGCCAGCGGAAATCTGACGCACCAGTGCTTCGAAGGGGCAGGATGGCGGTCGAGACACGGATGTTCTCAATCCTACGCGGCAGGCGTTCACTTGCGATTGCCGTCTGTAGCGCGCTGGCGCTCACCTCCATGATGGGGCTGTTCCAGCTTGTACCCGAAGACCGCGCCGCGCCCATCCCCGTACAGACCGAAGGCAGAGTGATCGACCAGGTGACCTTCGAGGGCCTTGTCAGTGTGGACGCTGCCTACCTGCAGACGGTCGTTCGAATCGCGCCCGGCGCGATCTGGAATCGGGATGACATTGCCGCGGCGTGCGCTCGATTGGCCGCCACCGGAAAGTTTGAAGGCAATCCCTTCGGCGAAGCTCGCGAGGAAGACGGGAAGCTGGTCCTGGTATTCGTCGTGCGCGAGCGGCCCTTTGTTATATCGGTGGACATCGTCGGCAACAAGAAATACAAGACCTCGGAACTGCTCAAGGAAATCGAAATCTCCGTCGGCTCGCCGATCAGCGAATATCTGGTCGGTCAGGCCCGCCAATCCATCGAGCGCAAGTATCGAGAAGCCGGCTATTATCACGTTCAGGTGGATGTAGATAAGACCGTGCTGGAGGAGGAGTACCGGGTTCTGATTCGCATTGCTGAAGGGCCACGTCTCAAGGTTCGGAAAATCTACTTCGAGGGCAATGAGGCCTTCAGCAGCATGATCCTTCGATCGAAGATCGAGACCAACACCTACATCTGGCTTTTCCGCACGGGGGCATTCGACGACGAAATGGCCGAGCGGGACTCCGCTTCGATCAAGAAGTATTACATGGACCGGGGTTATCTCAACGCGCAGGTGGGTTATCGGATCGACGTGGCAGACGATCAGGCCACGATCGCGGTGACGTTTCAGATTGACGAAGGCGTGCAGCACTTCATCAAGTCCGTGCGTTACGTCGGAAATGAGGTTCTCAGCAACGACCAGCTGGACGTCATGCTGCGCAGCGGCGTCGGCGCGGCGATCGACGCCGATGTCCTCAAGGCCGATCGGCAACGGCTGCTCGATCACTATGGCAGCCAGGGATACATCTACGCCGAGATCAGCACGACGCATGTCTTCGACGAGGAAGACGGCTTCGTTAACCTCACGATAACCCTTCGCGAAGGTGAGCAGTACCGCATCGGCCGCATCGTCGTACGCGGCAATCGTTACACACGGGACAAGGTCGTCCGCCGCGAACTGCGGTTCTTCCCCGAACAACTCTACGACACTTCCGCGATCAAGTCCGCGGAGAATCGTCTCGTGGAGACGCGCCTCTTCTCCGAGGCGACGATCACTCCGCAGGGAGACATGCCCGGGGTGCGCGAGGCCCTGGTGGATGTCACCGAGGCCCAGACGGCCAATATCCTTTTTGGCGTCGGTGTCACGAGCAACAGCGGCCTCGTCGGCTCGATTTCCTATGAACAGCGAAACTTCGATCTTTTTGATTGGCCGCGTGAAAGTGGTCAGTTCTTCAAGGGCCGGGCTTTCCGCGGCGCCGGTCAGACCTTTCGCGCGCAGATCGAACCCGGAACGGAGCTGACCCGCGGCCGCATCGAGTTTCGCGAACCGTATCTGATGGATAAGGACCTGGGCTTCGGCACCGGAATGTATATTTTCGAGCGAGGTCGGCCCGAGTTCGATGAGCGTCGCATCGGATTTAATATCAGTCTCGACAAGCGCATCCGCGAGGGTCTGCTTGAGGGCTGGGCCGCCGAAGTGGCGGGACGCTTTGAGCATGTCAAGATCAGCAGCGTTGACTTTCTTTCCGCACGAGACATCGAGAAGGCCAAGGGCGGGAACTGGGTCACATCCGTCAAAGGCACGCTTATCCGCGACAAGACCGACAGCATCTGGATGCCGAGCGCCGGCAACCGCCTGAAGGTTTCCTGGGAGCAGGCGGGCGTTTTCGGCGGCGACTGGACCTTCTCGAAGACCATGGGCGAGTTCGACAAGTACTTCACGATGTACAAGGACACCTTTGACCGCAAGCACATCCTCCACTTTGGTGCGGTCGTGGGGCAGATCTTCGGCGATGCCCCGGTCTTCGATCGCTTCTACGGCGGCGGCATCGGGTCCATCCGCGGCTTCGAGTTTCGCGGCATCAGCCCGCGCGACGGCATCCGGAACGATCGCGTCGGCGGCGACTTCATGCTGGCAACGACGACCGAGTATTCGTTTCCCATCGTGGGTCAGACCCTTCGCGGCGTGACCTTCCTCGACATGGGCACGGTCGAGCGCGACTTCGGGATCAACTCCTGGCGCGCCAGCGTCGGCATCGGCGCGCGAATCTATATCAAGTACTTCGGCCCGATCCCGCTTGCCTTTGATCTTGCCTTCCCGTTCGCGAAGGACAGCGACGACGATCGGCAGATCTTCAATTTCTCATTTGGTACGACGTTTTGATGGGAAGGGGCCAAGGGTCCCAGGGGTCGAGGGTCCGAGGGGGGGCTTTTGTCGTTGTATTGGAGTATTCGTGGCTTGATCGATTGAGCGGCGTTGTTGGTGGTCCTCGTCCGGCGAGGACGCCGGCCGCTACGCCGGCGCTTTGCAGTGATGCAGGCCGGAACGGCGGCGCTTTTGTGAAGGTGCAGGCCGCTTCGTTGGCGTGCAAGGTGCTGCGCAATAGTTAAGAATGCGCTACGTGACGGCGTTGGCGGTTTGGTCCGGCGCTGTGTCGAGTTCGTCGCTTTCCTTTCGATGCAGCGGCAGCTTGATGTGGATGCTGGTGCCGCGGCCGAGTTTTGAGTCGATCGAAATCGCGCCGCCCATTTCGGCGACCATGCCATGAACCGTGGCCAGTCCAAGGCCGATCTTGCTCAGGTCCTGGCCGCCGAAGCCGCCTTTTGTCGTGAAGAACGGTTCGAAGAGATGTTCCTGCGTCTCATCTGACATTCCGCACCCGGTGTCCGTGATGCCGATCGTGGCGAATTCGTCGTCGTGGCTCATTTCCACCGTCAACGTGCCGCCTTCCGACATGGCTTCGAGGGCGTTCGTGGCCAGACTGTCCAGCACGGAGAGCAGTCGATTGCCGTCGAACTCGACGGACGGAACAGTGTGAACGTTTGTGATCAACTCAATACCGGATTTTTCGCATCGACCGCGGGCCTTTTCGATGAATGTGGCCATGAGGGTTCGAAGCTCAACGGCTTCATCGACGGCGTTTTCCGATTCGGCGAAGGCGGCGAGATGCTGCGTAATACGCGTCGCCCGGCCGATGGACTGCGAGAGCTGTCGGAGCGTTTTGCGAAGCTCGCGCGGGCTGTCGCTGGGTAGGGCGCTGTCGATGCTCGTCTGCATACCGCCGAGAATGTTGTTGAAGAGATGCGCCACCGCCTCGGCCACCTTGCCGAGCGAGGCCATCCGACGCGACTTGGAGAGCTCGCGGCTGAGCCGCTTACGCTCGGAAATGTCCCGCATGCTGATCGACGCGCCGCAGACCGCTCCCTGCTGGTTCTTGATGGGTGAGGCAATCAGCACGAAAGTGGAGGGCTTCTCATCCTCACGCTCGTATTTGACTTCCATCTCGCCGGGCTCACCCCGGTCGAAGGTATGGAGAATCAATCGAGATGCGGCTTCACGGTTCGGCTCCGCCAGGAGTTCGAGGAATGGCCGGCCTTGCAGGTCCGTCGTGCTGCGGCCGAACAGCATCGCCGCCTGGGCATTGCCGGCGAGAACGTTCATCTCTTTATCGAGCGTAACGCAGACAAAGCCGAGATGATCAAAAACCTGCTGGAAGTTGGCGTCAGAGTCCATCATGGCCATTATGCGGCCCCCGTTGTTGTCTTATCGCGGGCTGGGGCGAGCCGCCTCTCCGCGCCCGTCAAACGGTCCTTCTTGAACCGTGCGGAGGATGGGACTGATCACGAAGACGCTTTCCCTGACCTCCGATTCCCTGGCGCCTTCCAGTTTCTCGATAAAGAAGGGTCTCGCCAAGTACGGTCGATCGTACACGATTTCCGTCGGCCCGAGAAGGAGAAAGCCGCCTTCCGTGATCGGCGCCGTCAGCGCCACCTCGGAAAAGATGCGCCGCCTCAACTCGGGCAACTGCTGAAACCCGCCTTCCGGTGTGCCGACCCATCGCGGGGGGCCGGGCGGTTCCTCAATGGCGGGCATCAACTGGACCCAGACCTCTCGAAGACTTTCGGGCCGCATGGCGAAGTTCATCAGAAATTTCACTTTGGCATCCTGAAAATCGAGGCCGGTGAGCGCGCCCGAGCCGTCGACATAGAAAACGGCGAGCCGTGGCCAGGATGTCGGTCCGATGTCGACCTCAATGGCCTGTGCCGCATCCGGCATGATCTGATCGACCACGCTGCGAAGATCGGTTGACTCTCGCAGGGTGGCCATCGTTTCGGCTAATGCCCGTCGGTCGGATTCCCTTCCGATGGCTGCGCGAAAGCCGCTGTCGGCCAGATGGAGCGCCATGGATGCGCTGGGCAGGGGACCGCTGACAATCTTCCAGATCGGGGAATCCTTCGCGGAGAAAGTGCCTCGCGGCGCGGTGAAGCGGTGGACGCCGAACTCGACGACCAGTCGGGTGTACGGACGATTGGACGATCCCCGATCGATGCGGGTTTCCGTGGGCTCGATGGGTCGATTGGCAGTCGGTTCAGGCGGTTGGCCGGTTATGTCGGGCTGCTCGGACTTCGTGGCAATGCATCCGGCAAGAAAGAATCCCACGAAGACGATCGGCAGAACGTGGAGGCGGCGAGTTGATCTTTCGCTCACGGGAGGCAGGGGTGATCCAGCGAACAGTGGCGTCATGCGTGCTAGCGCGGCTTGAAGGTGTGGCTGCATGGTCCGCGATGCAGATCCTCTCAATGGACTCTATAAGCCGTCAGACGCCGCGTCAATGTTGGAGTGGAAGATGAAGCGCTCATGCCCTGGATCGAGCAAGTCCGCATAACACGTCGCAGCCCCTGCGGATCATCGTGTCCGTGGTGGCGTAGCTGATGCGAAAGTGTGTGTCGCGACCTGAGAAGATGCCGCCGGGGATGACGATCACGCCTTCTTTCAGTGCGGCCTCGCAGAAGGCCGTCGCGTTTTCGAAAGACTTGGGCGCTTCGGGGAAGACGTAGAACCCGCCGGACGGTCGCTCAAAGGAGAAGGTTGGCGAAAGCAGTTCGCAGACGAGGTCGCGCTTTTTCGCGTAGGCCGTGCGATGCTCGCCGACGTCCGTCTCCATTGCCGTGATCGTCGCCGCCTGGGCCATGGAGGGTGCGCAGACGAAGGTGTATTGATGCAGCTTGGTCATCTCTTCGATGAGCCACGCCGGACCGGCCGCGTAGCCCATTCGCCAGCCGGTCATGCCGTAGGTCTTGCCGAATCCGCGAAGCACGAGGACATGATCCGGCGCCAGCGAGAGCGGCGTCGGGTTGGGGGCGTCGTAGCAGAGGCGGTCGTAAATCTCGTCCGCAATCAGCAGCAGATTGTGCTTCTTCGCGATCGCCGCGGCGGCCTCAACTTCCTGCGGGCTCATCACGCGGCCGGTCGGGTTGCCCGGGGTGTTGATCATCAGGACCTTGGAGCGCGGGGTAATGGCGGCCTCGATGGCTTCAGGGCGAAAGGCGAAGTCGGGGTACGACGGGATCGGCCGTGGTGTGCCGCCGACCATGTTTACGAGGTGCAGATAAGAGACAAAATAGGGATCGAGAAAGAGGACTTCGTCGCCCGCATCGACGAGGGAAAGCAGGGCGAGCGTCAAACCGCCGGAAACGCCGGAGGTAATGAGCACGGACCGCTCGATGCCTGCCTCGCGCTTCAGTGCCTCCAACAGACGCGTGCGAAGCTCGGGCATGCCGGAGCTGGGGGTGTAGCGATTCTTGCCTGCACGAATCGCGGCGATGGCAGCTTCTTTCACCGGCTCCGGCGCGTCGTAATCAGGCAGGCCGATGGACAGATCGCAGGGGTCTTTGATCCGCGAGGCCATGTCGAAGAATTTGCGGATGCCGGAGAATTCAACCTTCCGCGTACGCTCGGCAAGCAATTTGCTCGGTTCCATGATGACTCGCGGAGTTCGAAAACGGGTAATTGAATCGTTCTGGGAATCGTGAGCGAATTACGCACGGGCGAGACGCCCAAGCTGCCCAAACGATTCCAGCACCGAAAGCTGCGAGCAGGACCCCGACCAGGTCAGGTGGGGTTTTCTTGCTCAACAGCGCGTCGACAGGGGGCCACTGCAGCGCATGTGGTCGATGAGAAGAATTACTTCTTCGGCGTTGCAGCAGGGGCTGCGGCGGCCGCGGCTTCGCCTTCCTTGGCCGGTCCCTTCTTGGTCTTTCCGCCGACCGGGGCCTTGCGATTGGCGACCTTGGGCAGGCCGATCGGCCTCATGCCTTCCTTGAGTCGCTCTTCGTCACGGAGGCGCTTGATTCGCTCGGCGCGCGTGAGCACGTTCCGGTGGCGAGACAACGAGGCCTTGCTCTTGAGTGAACGGTCCATTGACATGATGCAAACTCCCTGGAAGCTCTAATAGACCGGGTCGCCGGCTTGCGTCGTCGCGTAACTGACGAAAAGACACCCCTTAAACTGATACTGACCACCCAACTTGCGGTACTCCGCACCGAGGGACTGTATCTTGCGGATCAGGGCGTCCCGCTGGGGGCGATGCTCCTTGCCCGGCGGCAGACCCTCTTCAGCGAAGAGAACATAACCGTTACTCCGTTTTCGGGCAAATGTCCGGATGCCCTGCTTCAGGAGGAAATCCCGCGTTTCGGCCACGTCGCGGGCAAGCTGGTCACCCGAGCGGTCCCGCGTGACAAGGAAGGATTCGATCTGAAGATAGTTGAGATTCTCGGGCCTTGCCAAGGCCTGGGCCGTTTCTGAGCCGCTCACCCGTACCGGCTGGTTGGCCCCGACGCCAGCTTCGGCGGTCTGGGGTCGCTGTAAGAGATGGGCGAGGTCGGGATTGTCGCGAGCGGCATCGACGGGTGTGGTCGGCTTCGGTTTGGGCTGTTCAACCGTCTGAACCGGGGGCTTCTGAGTGATGGGCTTATTCGCGGGAAGCAGGGGAGAGCCGACGCCGGAAATGGGGCTGTCCGGGTTGCTCGTTGCGGCGACGGGTGAAAGTCGATCGCCATCCCTCGCGGATCGGTGACCCAGCGCGTAAGCCCCGAGTACGATGGCTGAGAGGACACCGACCGCCGCGATGCAGGAGGACGTGGTCAGAGAGAAACTGAATCGACCGGTGGAATGTCGGTCGCCTGAATTCTCGTCAGCACTTTGGCGGGCCGCGAGCTTCGCTTCCCGGCGCGCTTCTTTTGCGGCCTGTTTGGCAGCGCGTGTGGCTTCCTTCTCGCGGGCTTTCTCTTCGCGCGCGTAGCGCTCGGCTTCGAGCTGGGCTCGCTGTGCCGAGAATTCGGCAGCGGCCTGTTCTTCGGTGAGTGCTTCGGCGACAGGTAGGACGCGACTCTGCTCGGTCTTCCGCTGGCCGAAGATGCTGATCTTGCGCCGCGTACCCTGCGTCAGCGGCGCCTTGTTCATAACCTCGAAAAGACTCGGTCCTCGCTTGGAAGGTCTCACGGCTTTTCCATCCTTGAGTGAAGCGCACGCGACCGAAGGGGCCCGCGCCGACGATGTTTGATCTACGACGGGTTAGGATACAAAGTTCCGATGCGATTGCAACGAGAAGAGCCATAAAAGGAGTGGAATTCCGGGGCGACGGTGTTTTACGCAGGCCCCGCCAAACGGCGATGCCGCGGTCGGGCCGTCTTTCGAGATGGGCGGCCTTCGGGGTTAATCCCTCGTATCGCATGGTGCGATTGCAGAGGTGGATTTCAACCGCGAAGGATGATTTCCGCGTCGCCGCGGTGCTTGACCATGCCCACGGCGGCCGCACGCGTCACGCCGGCTGCTTTCAACGATGCGAGGGCCGCCTGTGCATTATCCGACGGGACTGAAATTAACAGGCCTCCGGAGGTCTGCGCGTCGCTGAGTACGCCGACGAGCGCATCATCCACGCCATCGGTGCGAAAACGCTCTCCGAGGGACGCCAGGGTGCTCTTGTGGGCTCGCGTGAGTACGCCCCCGCGAGCCAATTCGAGGGTCGGCCCGATCAGCGGTACGGCGGAAGCATGAAGCTCGATGGTTACCCCTGAGGCGATGGCCATCTCCCATGCGTGGCCGACCAACCCGAAGCCGGTGATGTCGGTCATGGCGTTCGCATGAACCTCTCGCGCGACCCGCGCAGCGGTTGCATTCAGGGCGATCATGACTTCGATCGTTTCTGCCAGGTCTTCCGGATTTATTTTTCCCGATTTGGCCGCACTGGTCATAACGCCGGAACCGATGGGCTTGGTGAGAATGAGTGCGTCGCCGGGTCGGGCGCGGCTGTTCGTGAAGTACTCGTCCGGATGCACGATGCCGGTGACCGCCAGGCCGTACTTGATCTCGCTGTCGCGCACGGAATGTCCGCCGAGGATGACGGCGCCCGATTCGGCGACCTTGTTGGCGCCGCCGGCGAGGATTTCGCTGAGGATTTCGATGGGCAGGTCTTTGTCGGGGAAGCCGACGATGTTGAGGCAGGTAATCGGCGTGGCGCCGACGGCGTAGCAGTCGGAAAGACTGTTGGCGGCAGCGATCTGTCCGAAGGTGAAAGGATCATCGACGAGCGGCGGGAAGAAGTCGGTCGTCTGCACGATGGCGAGGTCATCGCGCAGTTTGTACACGCCCGCGTCGGAGAAGTGATCGGCCCCGACAAGCAGGTTGGGATGCGTGAGCGGCGGTAGATCTCGCAGGACCTGCGAGAGCGCCCCGGCGGGGAGCTTGCCGGCTCAGCCCGCGCACGAGGCGTAGGCCGTGAGCTTGATTTGTCTTCCCGGCGCCATGTTGATGGGCGATTATAGCGTAAACGCTCGTGAAAGTAAGCGAAGCCGACGGATGGCAAGCCGTCGGCTTCGAGAGCGTGAACAATGCTGAAACGCGCGATGGCGCGTGGATCGCTTAATTCGCCGCCATCATCGCGGCCAGTCGGCCTTCGACCTGGAAGAGATACTGCTCGCCGGCCATCGTCACCAGCTTGAGGAGATCGGTCATCGTGGAGACTTCCTCGACCTGTTCATCGACGTACCACTTGAGAAAGCTGCGCGTTGCGTAGTCTTTTTCCTTGTCTGCCTGTGCCATCAGGTCGTTGATCTGTTTCGTGACCGTCAGCTCGCTGTCGACGGCCGCCTGGACGATCTGCTTCGCCGATTTGTAGTCGGCCTTGGGCTTGTCGAGCTTGTCGATGCTCACTTTGCCGCCGACATCCTGGATGTACTGAGCGATTTTGAGGGCGTGTCCCCGCTCTTCGTCGGCCTGCTGCATGAAGCGCTTGGCGAAGATGCGCAGCCCCATGTCCTCAAAACAGTAGCTCATGGCCAGATACTTGTGTGACGCTGCCATCTCATTGGCGATCTGCTTATTGAGACTCGCGACCATCTTGCTTGAAATCATCATGGATAGGGTCCTCAGTGAATTAGGGTAGCCGATACCAGCTGTTGATCTTAGGTCACTGCCTCGCGGGCAGCAACCGTCACATCGGCTGTGGCCCTGTCCGACTGAACGCCAAACCGACGCCGACGCCCGAGAAGTCATCGTTGCCCCTGCCATGCGTTCCGGCACGTACTTGGTGACGGCCGATTTGACATCCCATGCAAGCTGGATACGTTCAACACGTCTTTATTGGAGATTCTCGCCTTGAAAACGTCTGTCCATCCTGATGCTTTCGACCGCACCGATGACGCGGCCCGTATCTTTCGATCCGCGGCCGAGGCGGGGTTTGACGGCGTCGAGTGGTTCATCGGCGTGGATAGCAAGCGTACCTATGACGCTCCGGCCGAAGTCTGGACAGACCTACGCGCCTCGGCAAGCAAATCCGGTGCGGTCGTCTCCGCCCTTCATGCCGGCGGGTGTTCGATCTCCCAACTTGCGTCCCCTGATGCCGCAATCCGTCAGCTTGCCATGCAGCGTATCTCCCTCGGGCTGGAGCGGGCGCGCTGGTGTGAAGCGTCCACGCTGATCGTCCCGACGGACGACGAATCCACCGATGCCGATCAATTGCCGTTGGAGGAATCGCTCACGCGAGTTCTCGATGCCTTACGCCAGCTTCGTTTCAAGGCGTTGACGCACGCTGTTCGCATTGCCTGTCATGTCATCTCCGATCGGTTGATCGCAACGCCGACGGAAGCTCGCCGCTTTCTGGACGAAGTGAACTCCCCGTTCGTGGGGATCGCGATGAATCTTTCCGATGCTTGTATTCAGGCACGCGTGTCCGACTGGATCGACTCGCTGGGTCACCGGATCGCCTGGGTATCCGTCGATGCGCCGGTGGGCCGCGATGATGCGAATGCTCCGCAGGCGGTTCGACCGATGGAGGAGTTTGATCTGCTCATTCGTGAATCGCTTGCTCGCATCCGGTACAACGGTTATGTGAGCCGGCGCGGGTGCGGAGATCTTGTTGAATCGGCGAGGCAGCTTCGGAATCAGTGCGGCAGCCGCGATTGACTCGCCGCGCTCGCGCATGTAGACTCCGACCGGATTGACCGTCGGTTTCTTTCGAGGTTGTCCATGGTAACGCAGCATGTGAGTGAGAAGACCCATTTCCAGCGGCTGGTAATCCGCGAGCAAGTCAGCGCCGAGGAACTGCTTTCCGGGAAGTACATCCGCTTCAGCACAACCGACGCCTGGCGACCCAATCTGAACATCTACGAAACGCAGGACACTTTTCTGCTTTGTGTCGATATCGCGGGCATGAAGCCCGAGGAGATTCACGTCGACGTCAGCGGGAGCGACGTAGCCATCCGCGGCGAACGTTCGGCCCCTATGCCCGAGGATCGTGCGGCCGAGATCGGCGTTCACGTCATGGAGATCGACACCGGGGTGTTCTCTCGTCAGGTTCGCCTTCCATCGCCTGTGAAAAAGTCGTCCGTGAAAGCGACCTATCGGGACGGCCTGCTGTGGGTCGTTCTACCGAAAGCGAAGTAAGAGGGCGACCGGCGACGTTGCGCCACTCAGGCCCAATTGCGAAGTATTCTGTATCGCCCGGACGACCTGGTCGTCCAAGGCGCCCAGGCCGGGGAAACTGACTGATGACCGCGGAACAGTCCGAAATAGATGACGTGATCGAGAAGGTCGTTCAGGAGAGCGAAGCCGATGAGGGACAGTTTCCGATCATCGGCGACGGTTCCGCTCAGTCACCGATGCGCGGCTCGACTGAAGCGGAAGGCGAGAAGAAGCTGGTCATTCCGGACCTGCTGCCCGTTCTACCGGTTCGCGACACGGTAATTTTTCCCGGCACGATCGTTCCCCTCACGGTCGGACGCGATAAGTCCAAGCAGCTTATCGATGCCGTCATCACCGGCGGCAAGATTCTTGGCGTCGTCACCCAGCGCGACGCGAAGATCGAAGACCCCGCGATCGACGACCTTTATCGCATCGGCACGGTGGTTTCCATTCTCAAGCTTCTGAATCTTTCCGAGGGGCAGGTTTCGATCATCGTCCACGGCCTTCTGCGATTCGGTATCGAGGAGTTCGTGCAGTCCGAGCCGTACCTCGTCGCCCGGGCACACACGCGCGAGGATACGTACACCACCACGACGGAGCTGGACGCCCTGATCGAATCGGCCCGTACGCAGGCCTCGCGTGTCATCGAGATGACGCCGGGCGTTCCGGAAGAGGCCCAGATGGTGCTCAACGGCATCACGAAGCCGAGCAGTCTGGCGGACTTTCTCGCGGCCAATCTTTCGCTCAGCACGGTAGAAAAGCAGGAGATCCTCGAAACGTTTGACGTGGTGGATCGACTTCGGAAGATCAATCGCGCCCTCGCTCAACAGTTGGAAATCCTGGACCTGTCCAACAAGATTCAGGAGGAAGTCAAAAGCGAGATCGACAAGACGCAGCGGGAATACTTTCTTCAGGAACAGCTTCGTGCCATCCAGAAGGAACTCGGCGCCACCGATGGCCGTGAAGTCGAGTTGCAGGAACTTCAGAAGGCCGTCGCCGAAGCAAAAATGCCGGAGGCCGTCGAGAAGGAGGCCCAGCGCGAGCTTGAGCGACTCCAGCGCACGCCTCAGGCCTCGCCCGAATACAGCGGCGCGGTTGATTACCTGCGCTGGCTTTGCGAACTGCCGTGGGACAAGTCCACGGAAGACAAGCTGAACATCGCGCGGGCGGAGAAGATTCTCGACGAAGATCATTACGACCTTGAAAAGGTGAAGAAACGCATCCTTGAGTATCTCTCCGTCCGAAAGCTCAAGCCCGACGGCCGCGGGCCGATTCTCTGCTTCGCCGGACCGCCGGGCGTCGGCAAGACTTCGCTGGGCAAGTCGATCGCGCGGGCGCTGGGGCGACAGTTCATTCGCATGTCCGTCGGCGGCGTTCGCGACGAAGCGGACATCCGCGGACATCGTCGCACGTATATCGGTTCGATGCCCGGCCGGATCATTCAGGAGATTCGCAAGGCCGGCTCCAACAATCCGCTCTACATGATCGACGAGGTGGACAAGCTCGGTTCGGATTTTCGCGGCGATCCTTCCTCGGCGATGCTCGAAGTGCTGGACCCGGAACAGAATAATTCGTTTCAGGATCACTACCTCGGCGTGCCGTTTGACTTGTCGCGGGTGTTCTTCATCTGCACGGCGAATTACATGGAGGCCGTTCCGCCGCCGCTGAAGGACCGTATGGAGGTGATCGAGATCTCCGGCTACACGCGACTGGACAAGATGTTCATCTCGAAGAAGTATCTTGTCCCGAGGCAACTGGAGCATGCCGGTCTGTCCGCGCGGCAGCTCAAATTCTCCGATGAGGCGATCCAGACCGTCATCGAGTCATATACGGCCGAGGCCGGCGTGCGAAATCTGGAGCGCGAGATCGGCTCCGTCTGCCGGGGCGTCGCGGCGCTGATTGCGCGGAACAAGAAACATCCGAAGGTCATTACACGGACGAACCTTTCCGAATATCTCGGTCCGATCAAGTACGAGCCGGAGGTCGCCCTGCGCACCAGCACGTCGGGCGTCGTCACGGGGTTGGCATGGACGCCCGCCGGCGGCGATATTCTCTTCGTTGAGGCCACGGCCATGCCCGGCAAGGGGGTCTTTCAACTTACGGGTCAGTTGGGCGACGTGATGAAGGAAAGCGCGCTTGCGGCCTACAGCGTCGTCCGCGCCGGCGCCAGGAAGTACGACATCGATCCGCGCCGCCTCGCAGAGACGGATATTCATGTCCATGTGCCCGCCGGCTCGATTCCCAAGGACGGCCCCTCTGCGGGCGTGGCGATGTTCACGGCGCTGGTCTCTTTGCTGACCGGGCGTCCTTGTCGCAGCGAAGTCGCGATGACCGGCGAAATCACGCTGCGGGGCCTTGTCCTGCCCATCGGCGGTCTCAAGGAAAAGACCCTTGCCGCCCATCGCGCGGGTATCAAGTCGGTCCTCGTTCCGCTTCGTAACAAGAAGGACCTTGTGGACATTCCCTCGGAGATTCGCAAGCAGATCAAATTTGTGTTCTGCAAGAGCGTGGATGACGTATTGGCGGCTGCGCTGGAGCCGGTCGGCAGAAAGGCCCGCCGCAGCGGCTCCGTGGTTGCCGGCTCCAGGAAGCGCAAGAAATCGAAGCGCAAGACATCGAAGCGGAAGTCCCCGCGTCGCTGATCCGTGGTCGACGCCGCTCGCCGTCGAAGATATCATCCCCTTGAACTGGAACCATGACCTCTGCATCACGAGGATCATCACCACTGCGAAAGTGAGGGAATACGATGGGCACGCACGAACGCATCGAGCAACTTCGACAACTGGCCGAGTCGGATCCGAATGACGAGATGGCACATTTTTCGCTGGGCAACGCCCTGCTGGACGCCGGCCGACCGGAGGAAGCGGGGCCGAGTCTTCAGCGCGTGCTGGCGATCAACAGTCAGAACTCGAAGGCGTATCAACTTCTTGGTGAGGCCCAGATGGGCACCGGTCATCGCGATCTGGCGATTCAGACGCTCACCAACGGCTATCGCATCGCGCATCGCAACGGCGACCTGATGCCCATGAACAAGATGGGCGAACTGCTGGAGCAACTCGGCGCGCCGGTTCCTAAAGCGGCAGAAAAGAAGGCCGCGTCCGCGTCCGGCGGAAGCGTGGAGGGCTTTTCGTGTCGGCGTTGCGGCGGGGACGGACCGAAGCTTTCGGAGCGGCCGTTCAAAGGACCGCTGGGCGAGCAAATCCACGCGGAAATCTGCGAGAACTGCTGGAAGGAATGGGTCGGAATGGGCACGAAGGTCATTAACGAGCTTCGTCTGCCGATGTTCGACCCGACGGCACAGGAAACTTACGACAAGCACATGAAGGAATTTCTGCTGCTGGCATAGAGCGGCCGGATGTGTCTTCACGTCTTGACGGCCTGGGCCGGCCGTCGGGCGAGTTTATCAACCCGCGTTTTGATGATGCTCGACCCGGGTTGTGCCTGCGGCAAAGGCGACTTCTTCGGTGCCTTCATTCCGGCGTTGGTCTCCGCGAACTCGCAGCATGGCGCCCGCTGCCGCGCTGAGCAGCAGTGCCCGTAACGGGGATTTTCCGTAGGATCGGCTGATGCGGCACAGCTCCACTGCCTGCGGGTAGTTGCCTTCCTGAAAAGCCGCGCGACCGGCGACAAAGCAGACGCGCGCCAGGCGTGAGCGTGCTTCGGCTTCATCGAGCAAACCGTCGGCCTGATGTTTAGTGTAGAAACGATGAAGCATGTCTGCCTTGACCGCCAAATTGCGGCTCATGCACGACTTGCTCAGGCGCTGATCGTGCAGGCGTCTGCGGGCCAGCGGCTCGGCAATCAGTCCGAAGGACTCTGTCACGCTGAGCCGCAGCCAGAGGTCGTAATCTTCGCAGACCGGCAGGGACGAATCAAAACCGCCGGCCTCCTCAAGAATTGCCTTTCGACAAACGACCGTCGGAACGTCCACAAAGCAACTGGCGAAGAGCTTGCGCGTGATTCGTCCGCCATGGCGCGGCTTGGTTCGACCGGAGAGCGTACGGCCGTGCGAATCGACCGGGATCATCGGTCCGTGGAAAATGGAATGATCCGGCTGCGCGCGCAGCGCGGTGATGAATCGCTCGAGCTTCGTCGGAAGCCACATGTCGTCGCTGTCGAGGAAGGCGATCAGGTCGGCTCGGGCCTCATGGATGCCGCGATTCCGCGCCGCGGCCGGGCCCTGTCGATCCTGTCGAAGGACGCGAGGACGGACCGAATGCGTTGCCGCGGCGTCTGCCACGGGTTCGCTGGAACCGTCGTCCACGACGATCACTTCGTAGTCGGTAAATGTCTGCGCAGCGACCGAGTCCAGTGCCTCTCGCAGGTAGGCCAGGCGATTGTGGGCCGGGATGATGACGCTGACGGCCGGCTTGGTCATGACGAGTGCACCTGAAAACGCGCGAGGGCCGTCGGATCCTCCCCCCAACCTGAATTCGTGTCTTCCGGCCCGGCCGGAAGAAGCCGGCTGGCGGATTCATTGACCGGCATGAATGTCGTAAGCAATTCACACGTGTCGGTCAAGCAGAAATTGCTCGCCGGGGGCCTATCCCGGTGACGCAGCGCTGAACCGGAAGATTTCCGCCGGCGAAGCGATTTCGAGATACGGAGTTGTGTCCATGATGATCGAATTCGTCAGACTCCCGGCGTTGAAGGCGATCTTCTCGTTTTGACGGATCGATTCGTCGACGTACAGATCGAACGGCAGGATCGGCCTTCCGAACGGGGGGACGCTGCCCGGTGCAAGGCCGGTCAACTCAAGCAGTTCCTCGCGGTCCGCGAATCGAATTTTCTTGACATTGAATCGCCGTTTGATCGCATCGGAGTCGAGTTTGAAGGCGGCGCTAAGAACGAAGAGGCGGAACGTATCGCCCGTCTTTACCAGGAGCGCCTTGCCGCCAATTCGAACGTCTTCGCCGCGTGCCCGGGCGGACTCTTCCGAGGTGAACGTGGGTTCGTGCTGGACGGTGCGATATTTTGTGCCGCGCTCGTCCAGCCAACGGCAGATTTCTTCGAAAAATTCCCGGTTCATGACGAAGCTCGCAGCCGCACGCGCTGAACTTTGCGGAGACCGAGCTTGAGGCGGAGCGTCTCGGTGACGTAAGCGCAGAGTCGCAGGTGATAATAAATGATCAACACCGGCATGCATCGAAGCATCTGAAAGAACGTCTTTCCCTTGCGTGAGATTTCGTTGTAGGCGACGGCCGCCATCGCGGCGACGAAGAACATGGCGGGCACGATGGCCGCCTTCCAGTTCCAGATTACGATCGGCAGCGTGAGGTAGGCCAGCATCCACGGTAGCACATCCAATCGCGGGGGCAGGTAATACTTATGCACGAGGTATGCCGCGGCACGGCCGCCGGACAGCGCATGCCGGAAGAAACCCGTGCGATCGTATCGGTGCTCGTGCAGCAGGACCGCGTCCGGCACGACGCGCTGCTCATAGCCCGCAGCGCGGAGCGTGAGGTACAGCCCCTCTTCATCGCAGACCGGAGATTGCACGACGCCGTCCTTGACCGGTGACTTCCATCGCGGGTCTTCGTCGAAGCCGTATTCCAGAAGGAGCGAGCGGCGCACGGCCAGGTTGCCGCCGACTAGCCGCGGTGCAGGTCCGCTGCCGTGGACACGGGCGATGCCGGCGAGGGCGAGTTCGTAGACGTTTAACGCCGGCGGATCCTTGACCCTGCCGACGACGGCGGCGACGCGAGAATTCGTGAAGCCGGCAAGCAGCTTTTCGAGCCAGTCCGGCTCGGCGATGCAGTCGCTGTCTAGAAACGCGACGAACTTGCCACGCGCCGCCCGGATGCCGCGGTTTCGGCTGGGATTGATCCCGAGGTGGCGTTCGTTTCGGGTCCAATGAAAGTCGATGTGCGGATGCCGAGCGGCGAAGTCGTCGAGCATCGCCGGCGTGTTATCGGTGGAGTGATCGTCGACCACGATGATTTCGAATGACGGACAGGTCTGCGTTACCAACGCCTCCAGACAGCGGGTGAGGATTTCACGGCGGTTGCACGTTGGTATGACGATGGTTGCGTGGAGCGAATCGCCGTCCCGGGCTGGTTCGCCGGTCATGTAGACTCCCTCGTTGAGACTTCGGGTCAGTTGCGCCAGTGGATCAGCGAATGTGCAGTCGGTCCGGTCGCCGAACTGCACTCAGTGCGCTGCGTGAACCGCGTGTCCGAACATCGCTTCGGCGGCTTCCCCCAGCGTTTCGCTTGTGGCCGGGTGCGGGTGGATGGCTACGCCGATGTCCTCCGCCACGGCCGCCATTTCCATCGCGAGCACGCCCTCGGCGATCAGATCACCGGCGTGTGCGCCGACGATGCCGACGCCGATGAGCCGTTGCGTGTTCTTGTCGAAGATCATCTTTGTCAGGCCGTCCGTTCGGCCCATCGACACGGCCCGACCGGAACCGGCCCAGGGGAACTTGGTCACCTTGAAGTCCAGTCCTTTGGCCATGGCCTCGGCTTCGGTCATGCCGCACCACGCGACTTCGGGATCGGTATAAACGACCGCAGGAATGCAGGCGGGATCGAAAACGGTCGACTTGCCGGCGATGACTTCGGCCGCGACCTTGGCTTCGCGCATCGCCTTGTGGGCCAGCATCGGCTCGCCGGCGACGTCGCCGATGGCGAAGATTCGCTTGTCGGTGGTTCGTCGCTGGGCATCGACCTTGATGAAGCCCCGGTCGTCCAGTTGAACCTGCGTATGGTCGATGCTGATGTCGTCGCTGTTGGGGCGTCGTCCGACGGAGACCAGGATGCGGTCAAACTCCTCGGTATGATCCTTTCCATCGACGGCATAGGTGACAGCGATGGCAGCGCCCTTCTTCTTCGCGCCTTTCAGCGATGCGGCGGTGATAATCGCTTTCATCTGCTTCTTGAGCTTGGCGATGAGCGGTTTGGCCAGATCGGGGTCCGCACCGGCGAGGATATTCGGGAGGGCTTCAAGAACCGTCACTTCGCTGCCCAGTGCCGCGTAGACCTGACCCAGCTCGAGACCGATGTAGCCGCCGCCTATGACCAGCAGCCGCCTGGGAACTTCCTCGACCTTGAGGGCGTCCGCGGCGTCCCAGCAGAGCTCACGCGGCAGCACGGACTCGGGCAGAAGCTTGGCTCGCGAGCCGGTGGCGATGATGCAATGCTTGAATTTGATTCTCGCGACTTCGCCGCCTTCGATCCGAACCGAGCGGCTGTCTTCGAACTCCGCGTCGCCGGTGATGTATTCAACCTTTCGGCCTGCGAGAAGCTGTTTGACGCCGCCGGCCAGTTTGCGAATGACGCCGTTCTTCCAGTTGCGAAGCTTGGTGATGTCCATCTCGGGCTTGTCGAAGCTAACGCCGAAGTCCTCGGCGTGGGACGCCTCGTCGATGATCCTGGCCACATGGAGCAGGGCCTTGCTCGGGATGCAACCCTCGCGCAGACACACACCGCCCGGCACTTCGGCACGTTCCACCAGTGCCGTCTGGATGCCATGATCCGCGGCAACGAGGGCCGCCACATACCCACCGGGCCCGCCTCCGATGACGAGCAAATCCACTTCCTGCGTCAATTCCCCAACGACCATCGGTTGTTCCTCATCAGATGTTGTGGCACCGAGTATTCTGTCGATGAAACCCGTCGCGTCTTGTGTTCGAGCTCTTGCACGGTTGCACGAGCGGGATTCTATAGAGCCGAAGCAAGCGGCGAAAGTGCCCTTCGCCAATCGATGCAGACCGCGGAAGGCGGACCACGGAATGGTCAGCGCCCGGCATCAGTAGCCAGAAGCCCAGGTCGTGGCTACGCGCCGGGCGTTCCGAGTGCCGAGGTGTCTTCGTATCGCTCGAGGGATCGTCGTTTACGGCATCGGAGCGCCGAGCGAGGCGGCGATCGACATAAAGATCGGCTCCAGGATGAGTGAGACCATCGACGTGAGCAACGTCGACACAAGTCCCGTCAGCAGGGTGCCGAAGAGGGAGAAGAATAAGTCCGTGATCTGTTGTCCGGGTGACATATCCTGAATCCTCCGTGGGTTGCTGGTTCACGAGGCGACTGATTCGGCTCGCTTGGGCCACACTCTCGGTCAAGGGCCGTTTGTCGTCAATGGCTGCTCCTTCACGCACCCTTCGAGTTGCGATATCATGGGCTTTCGGTCGCTCCACGCGGGGCGACATCATACCAGCCCGAAGCACAAGCAAGGACCCCATCGGTCCCCTTGTCAGCCAGCCACGGAGACTTGCACCATGCCCGGCCAGAAGATCACGATGGGCCCCGGCGGCCTGAATGTTCCTGACAACCCCATTATCCCGTTTATCGAAGGCGACGGCACCGGCCCGGACATCTGGCGTGCGTCGGTCAAGGTGTTCGATGCGGCCGTTGCCAGGGCCTACGGCGGTAAGCGCAAGATCGAGTGGAAGGAAGTGCTTGCCGGCGAGAATTCGTTCAACAAGACGGGTAACTGGCTCCCCGACGAAACGGTCGAGGCCTTTCGCGAGCATCGCGTGGGGATCAAGGGTCCGCTGACCACGCCGGTGGGGGGTGGGATTCGTTCGCTGAACGTGGCGCTGCGACAGTTGCTGGATCTGTTCGTCTGTTTGCGGCCGGTGCAGTATTTCAAGGGCGTTCCCAGCCCGGTGAAGCAACCGGAGCTGGTTGATATGGTCATCTTCCGCGAGAACACGGAGGACATCTACGCCGGCATTGAGTACGCAGGCGGCACGCCGGAGTCGCAACAGGTGCTCGACTTCTTCGCGAAGGAGTTTCCCGCGCAATTCGACAAGATTCGCTTCGGGTCGAAGAAAAAGAACGACGAATGGTGCAAGCAGCTTGAGAGCATCGGCGCGCCGAAGCGAGATGTACCCGTGAAGGTGGGCATCGGCATCAAGCCGGTGAGCTACCTCGGCACGGAACGGCTGGTGCACAGCGCGATCGGTTACGCGATCAAGTATGGTCGCAAGAGCGTGACGCTGGTGCATAAAGGCAACATCATGAAGTTCACCGAGGGAGCGTTCCGCGACTGGGGTTACCAGGTGGCGAAGGAGTCGTTCGGCGCGGTGGATTATGAAGGCGGACCGTGGCAGGTCATTCGGGCGCAGGGCTCGCAGATTCCCGGCATCAAGCACGACATCGTCATCAAGGATGTGATCGCCGACGCCTTTTTGCAGCAGATTCTCACGCGACCTGCGGATTACGACGTGATCGCCACGCCCAACCTCAACGGCGACTACATCAGTGATGCGCTGGCGGCGTGCGTTGGCGGCATCGGCATCGCTCCCGGTGGGAACATCAACTATGTGACCGGCCACGCGATCTTCGAGGCGACGCATGGCACGGCGCCGAAGTACGCCGACAAGGACCAGGTCAACCCCGGCAGCGTGATCCTCTCCGGCGAGATGATGTTTCGGCATATGAACTGGACCGAGGCGGCGGACCTGATCGTCAAGGGCATGAACGGAGCCATCGCGGCGAAGACGGTGACGTACGACTTCCACCGGCTGATGGAGGGGGCGACGAAGGTGAAGTGCAGCGAATTCGGCGACGCGGTGGTGAAGCACATGGGGTAGGGGATGCCCAGTGAGCTATCATCGACGGAAAGTCATGAAGGCACTTGCCGATCGTGGATTTCACGTGATTCGCGAGGGATCTCGTCATACAATTGTCGGAGCCGGGCGAGCGCGGGGAACCGATCCCACGGCATACGGAGATCAACCGCATTACGATGCGGCGAATACCCAGGAATCTGGGCATCGACTGGGCATCACTTGAGGAAGAGATCCGATGAAGGTTTATCATGTGATCGTGGAACAGTCCGATGGATGGCTGGCGGCCCATGCACTGGAAGATGACAGTGTACACACGCAAGGCAAGACGCTCGATGAAATCACCACGAACATTCGCGAGGTGGCGGAGCTCGTCTGCGGTGAGAGGGATATCCAGGTGGAACTTGTGATACCGGGCAACGTGAAAGTGGCGTGAGTTTCCTGCTTCAGGTGTCCGGTATGCTGTGGCGTGATCGAGCGTGACCGCTTCTGCAACCACCGTGTGTCACGCATTGCGAGACTTGCCGCATTGGATGGAGGGTATTTCATGGCCGAGCGCGTTTCGATTCGAGGCGTCTTTCGACGGTTCTTTGAGGACTCGGTCGGCGCGCTGGGCGGGCGGAGTCCGTTCGGGCGGTTGATCCAGAAAGCGGCGAGTGATGCCGAGGTACGTAGCAAGCTGGTGCAGTCGCCGAAGATTGCGCTTGCTGAGGCGGGCGTGGTGCTTCCTGACGATCTCAAAGTCGAAGTGCTGGAAAACTCTGACAAGGTGATTCATCTCGTATTGCCGCCGTTGGTCCACGCCGGGGCGCGCGGAGGCGAAGCGTCATGAAGTCGAATCCGCTGCAACGAGTGATCGAACGTGCCTGCACGGATGGGGTCTACCGGGCTCAGCTCCTGGCGCAGCCCCGCGAGGTGCTTGCGGACGCGGGCATCGACGTCCCGGCGGACATTGAAGTGCGTGTGCATGAAAGCAGCGAGGATCGACTGTTGATCGTCCTTCCGGCGCAGAGTGAGTACGCCCTGGGCGACGCGAAGTGCCGCCTGCCGGAAGGCCCGGTGGCGGATGTGCCCGAGGGGATGACGCTCGCCTGGCAAGAGATGCTGAACCTGCCCAAGCGGACGCTGGTGATCCAGGGACGCATTGACGCTCTGACGGCGCCGGCGCTTCGCCGCGAGATCGAGCGGGCTTTCGTGGATATCGACCTCGATCTTTCCGGCGTGACGACCATGAGTTCCGCCGGGATCGGCGTGCTGGTTGCGGGGCAGCAAAGTCTGCGGAGCCGCGATTGTTCGATGTGCCTTCGACTCGTTCCGGAGCCGATTCGCAACCTGCTGGAAGTATCGGGTTTGCTGAATCTCTTTGAGGTGCATGACGTCGAAGAGTATCGGCAGCTCTTTCCCAGGGGCGCGGGCCTGCTCTTTGGCGGCGTCGCCCCTACTCGGCCGATTACGGATCGCTGAGATGTGGTTATACATCGACGCGCGGTGAATTCTGAATCCTTCGTTTGAAGCCGATAAGATACTCTGGATGTGAGTGTTAAATGGTTGCACCACGAATCCGTATCGACGACGAGGCGATTGCTGACTTCTGCAAGCGGCATCGAATAAGCCGCCTTGCGCTTTTTGGTTCCGTCTTGCGGGAAGATTTCACCGATTCAAGCGATGTGGACGTGCTTGTGGAGTTCGATCCGAATGTTCGAATCGGGTGGGATTTCATCACGATCCAGGACGAACTGGGCGACTTGCTTGGGCACTCGGTCGATCTATTGACGCCGGGCTCTCTTCGGCCTGCATACCGGGACGAAATTCTTTCTACATCGAGGGACATTTATGTCGCGCAGGAATGACGCGGCGCTCCTGCAGGACATGCTGGACCATGCAAGATTGGCCCGAGACGCAGCCGTCGGCCGATCACGCGATGATCTGGATGCGGACCGCGTTTTTCGGGCCGCGTGTGAACTTTCATCGAGATCATCGGTGAAGCCGCATCGAATGTTTCCGACGAATTTCGAAACCTGCATGACGATGTTCCCTGGCGAAAGATCATTGGAACGCGGCACAGGTTGATTCATGGATACGCGCAGATCGACCTCGGCATTCTGTGGGATATCATCGAAGTGGATGTTCCTGCGCTGATCAAACTTCTGGAGTCCAAGAAAGTCGGTTAAGTACGATCCGAGTGCTTCGGACACACATCGGGCATGATACGGGTGCATCATGACCAAGACCGCGACGAAGAAACAGTCTGGCGCGAAGCCGGCTGCGGCCAAGCCGAAGCCCAGGCCCGTTCCACGTTACCACGTCATTCTCCTCGATGACAACGATCATTCGTACGAGTACGTCATCGAAATGCTCGGCAAGGTCTTCGGGCATGGGCCGATCAAGGCCTTCAAGATGGCCGAGGAGGTGGATTCGGCCGGGCGGGTGATTGTCGAGACGACGACACTCGAGCGGGCGGAGTTCAAGCGCGATCAGATTCACGCCTACGGCGCCGACTGGCGGATCGAGCGTTGCAAGGGGAGCATGTCTGCGACGATCGAGCCGGCGGATTGAACCGCAGTTTGAACTCGCACATGCCCGGCAAGCGCGATTGGATTATTCTGCCACTGCGAGGCGTTGAGGACGCTCGCATCTATTGCGTACGGCAGGAGACCGGCTTTCCACGCACGACGATTTACCGTAGGCTTACTCGCATGAAAGCGAAGGTAGTCTTGATCACTTTCTGCGCGGCACTGCTCTGCGTTTCGGGTTGCAGCCGGCCGCCGGTCGGCATTTACGAGACGCGTTCCTACGATGATGTCGAGTACATCCAGCGCGACGGCAAGTCGATGCAGATGGATATCTTCGTTCCGCTTGACGGCCGCACGGCTCGTCCGGCGATTCTGCTCTTTCACGGCGGCGGATGGGCTGTGGGCAATCGGGGCTACAACCGTGAGATGGCTCAATTCTTCGCATCGATGGGCTATACGGCGGCGACGGTAAGTTATCGCCTTTGGCCGGACGGAGGCATTCATCCCGCGCCGGTGCAGGACGCTCTGGCGGCCGTTAAGTTCCTGCGCAAGCATCATCAGGATTACGGCGTCGATGACGCTCGCATTGCCGTGGGAGGCGAGTCCGCCGGTGGGCATCTAGCTCTGCTCGTCGGGTTGGCGCAGGATCGCTCGATCTTCGGCGACGATTCGTATCCCGGTGTGGACACCAGCGTTTCCGCTGTGATCGACATCTACGGGCCGACGGATCTCCTGTCGATGTACGAAAGCGGCGAGTGGCTCGCGCAGCGGCTGTGTCGGGGATATGCCGGCTGCCGACCCGAGGAGGATCCCGAAAAGTGGAAACAAATTTCACCCGTGTCGCATGCATGGTCCGGCGCGCCGCCGGTGCTCATACTTCACGGCGAGTCGGACGCCGTTGTGCCATACTCGCAGGCCACGTCGCTCGCGAAGGCGCTTGATTCGGCGAACGCTCCGTACTTGTTGGTGAAGGTGCCTGGAGCGGGTCATGGCTGGGGGTTGCGATTCAACAGCGTGGCATCCCAGCGGACGCTTCCGGTCATCGTCGATTTTCTGGCGCGCGTGTTTAGTGACCAACGCCCGCTCTCTGAAGCGAAAGTGCCCGCCGCCTCCAGCTCTTTGCGTCAGACGGATGGTAAGCGTACCTGATCGACGAACTCGTGAATCCCGCGTGCTCGGATTCCGCATTTGCTCCAGATGGCCGTTGCTCGCTATAATGAGACTCGGGAGCAAAGTTCCAACGGAGCCCGTCATGGCCCAGGCAGCGAAAACAGACGATCGCCTGCGAAAGGAAGTCGCCAAGATCATCGGCGAGCTGCGCCCCTTCGTGCAGAGCGACGGCGGCGACATTGAACTCGTCGACGTCACCGATCAGGGCGTGGTCAGCGTTCGCCTCCTTGGCGCCTGTATCGGTTGCCCCTCGAGTGGTATGACGCTCAAGATGGGTGTCGAGCAGACCCTGAAGGATCGCCTGCCGGAAGTCAGCGAAGTCGTTTGCGTCTGAATGTAAAGCGCTTCGCATTTCAAGTTGCAATTCCAGCGCGGATGTGGCTATGAAAAACTGTACACCTACTTGGTTGAGTCCGGCGCTTCTCCTGTGCATGTTTGCGGCCTGCCAGACACCCGGCAATACGGAAAGACCCTTCGTGAGCTGGTTTCCCGCGGATGCCCCCGCGGCCACCTTGCGCGTCAACGGGCTTTCCTGTCCGCTCTGCGCGCACAATATCGATCAGCAACTGATGCGCGTTCCGGGCGTTCGTGCCGTGTTTGTTGATCTCGGCAAGGGCGAGGTCACCGTGGCGGTTTCAGAGACAAACGCACCCAGTCGTGAACAGTTTGTCCGGGCGGTTGCCGCGAGCGGTTTTAGTCTGGTTGATATCAAAATGGACACGAGCGCGAGTTCAAAATTATGCACAGCATGCACCTGCGTAAACTGCTCATGTGTGATCGCCTCTCAGCGCTGCGAATCCTCCTGTCTTTGCAGCTAGCCGTCGTGGTCTTGCTGCTTTCTGCTTCGGCCTCGGCTCAGGAACCGATCAGCGCCGAGTCCGCAACTCAGCCCTCTCCGGGTCATTTCACCATCAAGGAACAGTTGCGGTTCATGAGTCTTGATGACGACCGCGGTTCCCGGCGCGAACAAAGCCGCGTCAATGATCTCATCCTGAACAGCTCGCTGACCGTCGGACTGGCCAGCGACTGGTCGCTCAGTCTGCGCGCTCCGCTGGTGGCACGCTGGCGAGATGATGACAGGGGGGGTACGGACCGGGCGCAGGGGATTGGCGACGTGACCACGCTGCTCAAGTGGCGCTTCTACCGTGAGGACGACGGCCCGCTGAACACCACGCGAATCGCGCTTCTCGGCGGTATGGAAACGCGCACGGGCGACAGCCCCTTCACCAACGACGCTTACAACCCGATCCTCGGTCTCGCGGCGACGCGCATCATGGGGCGGCATGGCTTGAACGGTCATCTTCAGTGGACATTCACGACCGACGGCGCGCCGGACCCGATCCTGCCGGGCATGAGTACGGCGGACGTCTTTCGCTACAACGGCGCTTACTTATATCGCCTGCACCCCTCCGCCTTCACGGCCGAGACCTCCGGCGGCGCCTGGTACGCCATGATCGAAGCCAACGGCACATATGAAACGAATGGCGACCAAGAGCTGCTCCTGTCACCGGGTTTGATGTACGAGGCGAGAACATGGGTCTTTGAACTCTCCGTGCAGTTGCCGGTCTGGCGTGAGATCGATCATCGGGCGAAGACGGAATACGTCCTGATCGCCGGGGTACGCTTCTCGTTGTAATTTTCTGCCCGTCAGGTTTGCAACGATGTGGAGAGTGGTCCGCCGGCGCATCCGGGCGCTATCTTGATGAGCCGGCCGACGCGAGCCAATTGATGATGCGATATCAGGCGCTTCGGGCCAGTTCGAAGAGGTGCTCGGCCATGGCTTCGGCGGCGTCGTGTCGGCCGAGCGCGGCAGCGGCCTGGCTCATTCGTTTGCGTCGCTGCTCCGACTTCATGAGATCTCGAAGCGTTTCGCGTAGTTTTCCCGCGTTGCCACGAGGGTTGCCGGAGTCTTCAACGATCGTCGCCGCGCCGGCATCGACGAGTATCCTCGCGTTGGCATGCTGGTGCCGCTTCTTGTCGTATGGATAAGGCAGCAGGATCGACGGCAGCCCCATCGCCGTGATCTCAGCGAGCGTGGAAGCGCCGGCACGCGAAACGATCAGGTCTGACGCCGCCATGCACAGGGCCATGTGATCGGTATAGGCCATGACCCGGGCGTTGATTCCCTGCTCGCGGTATTTCTTTTTGCAAATGTCCTCATCGGCCTTACCGGTCAGATGTACGAACTGCCATTCGCCGGCCACCTTGAGCAGATCCATCAGTTCCATCATCGTCGCGTTGATGGTTCGAGCGCCCTGGGAAGCGCCGGTGATGAGCAGAGTCGGACGCTCTTCGTCGATTTTGAGCGCGCGACAGGCCGTGACACGCTTTGCCGTTGAGAACTCGGGGCGGATGGGGCAGCCGGTGACTTCGATTCGCCCGGCCGATGGGAATCGGTCGATCGAATCCGTCCATTGAACAAAGACGCAGTCGACCTTCGGAGCCAGTCGGCGATTGGCGCGGCCGGGCACGGCATCGGGGTTAAAGATGGCCGTGGGGATCCCCAGCTTCGCGGCGGCGGTGATAGCGGGGCCGGCGGCATAACCCCCGAGTCCGAGCACGACGGCCGGTGCGCGGTCCGTGAAGCGATGCTTCGCGTAGGTCACGGAAGCCCGCCAGTTCTTGAGAAAACGCGGCCAGTGCCAGAGCTTCGCCGGGAAGGGTTGCACGAGTTGTGGAACGAGTTCGTAACCGCAGGGCGTAACCAATTGCTCATCAATCGGTCGGGTAGTGCCGAAGACGGTGACCTCGAAGTCGGGCTGAAGTCGGCGCAAGGCCTGGGCGACAGCGAGGCCGGGATAGAGATGCCCGCCGGTTCCTCCGCCGGCGATCACAAACCAGGGTTGCATGGCGGCCATGAGCTATGCGTTCCTCGAATCGAAGCGCGGCATCGGCATGTGCCATGATCTAGGCACCTGCGAGCGTGGGGCCAAGAGGCACGGGAGCTGTATCGTCTCGCGGTTCGATCCTGGCCGCGGGGGCGGGCGATGGCGAATTGTTTACCGCGTCGTACCGACGGCGGGCCACGTTGATCATCAGGCCGATGATCGCGCTGAAGAGGATGACACCACTGCCGCCCGCTGAAACCAACGGCAGGCCGATGCCTTTCGTGGGAATCGAGACGGTCACGACCGCGACGTTCATGGCTGCCTGGAAGCCGATGGTCAGCGTGGCGCCGAGTGCGAGCAGTCGGCCGAATTCGGTGTGGGCCGTGAGCATCGCGCGGCGGCCGCTCCACAGAAGTACGGCAAAGAGACCGAGCACGGCAATGCCGCCGACAAGGCCGAGTTCTTCGCAGATGACGGCGAAGATGAAATCGGTGCGACCCTCGGGAAGATAGCCGTACTTCTGGATGCCCGCGCCGAGTCCCTGTCCCCACCAGCCGCCGGAAGCGATCGTGATGAGGGATTGCACCTGGTGGTAGCCGCTGCCCTGTGGATCGGCGAACGGATCGAGAAATGCCTTGAGCCGTTCAAGGCGATAGGGCTTGGCGATGATCAGATAGACGAGGCCGACCCCACCGGGCATGGCCGTGAGAATCAGGTGCCAGACCTTTGCGCCGGAGGCCAGCAGAATGCACGCGCCGACGAGGGCGAGGAGCGCGCCGGTGCCGAAGTCCTCGATTCCGACGAGGCCGGCGACGACGGCAAGGATGAGCAGCATCGGCAGCAGGCCGGTCCAGAAGCGTCGGATTCGTTCGCCCATTTGGCTGCAAAGACCCGCGAATACGACGACGAGGACGAGCTTCGCCAACTCGGACGGCTGGAAGGATAGCCCGAGACTGGCCGGCCCGATGGAAAGCCACCGGCGAGCGCCGTTTCGCACTTCGCCGATGCCGGGGATGAGGACGGCCACAAGCAGGGCGATGCTGACGAGGCCAAGGAGGAGGGCGGGCTGAAACCAGGTTCGCTCACGGATACGCCAGGATTCATAAGGGCAGAGGCCGACCATGAGCATGATGACAAGCGCGGCGAAATTGAAGGTGGTCTGTCGGAAGGAGGTGTTGGAAAGCAGATTTTCGGTGATCGGCGGGGCCGTAAGACTGGCGCTGGAGGAAAAAACCATGACCACGCCGAGGCCCAACAGGGCCGCCGAGACGACGGAAATGGTCGTACTTGCTGGCGATGGGCTACTTTCGAGCCGGTACATCCGGTGCCTCCGTGCAGCTTCTTGCGCTGGCTCGCGCATGATTGTACATCGGCAGGGGCGTCAGGAGAAGGTGAACCTGTGGCGTGGATGAGGGACGGAGGGTCCGAAGGACCGAGGGACCAAGGGACCAAGGGGCCAAGGGGCCAATGAGATGCTATAGGTGGATGCACGTTTGGAAAGTGGACAGACGTTGTTACGCACGAACCAAAAGCCCAAGCTGCCCGGATTCGTGAACGCCACAGATCAGAGGCATTACACTATGGAACCCGGGCGTTGCCTGGAGGGGATGGGGGTGCTTTGATATGACGGGTCGAGCCGTCAGGAACGGCTGTGAGAAACATTCCGGTTAAGACGAGGGACATGCTTCTTGGACGTCAACTTCATGCGAAACGATGGATCAGAACGTGGTGGGTTTCATAACCGTACGCTTTCTCTCGCGGCTCTTGCGCTCGCGGTTATGGCGGTGGTGCAGGTCTTGGGGGCCTGTCAGCCCGTGGCGAATCGTGATGTTGGGCCTTCGACAACTCGCGCGACCGTCGAAGCCGAACCGATGGAGGCGGCGCGCACCAAACTGGAAGCGGCAGCCCGTCTGCGGAAGGAGTTTCGCCTGAAGGAGGCGGCAGGGCTGCTTCGGGAAGCGATGGAGCTTTATCGTGGTGTGGATCCCGAACTGACTTCCGTGGAATCGGCGCGGTGCAAGCGCCTGTTGGCCCAGGTGCTGACGGATCAAGGGGATTATGCCGCGGCCGAGTCGCTCGCCGCGGAATCGTACCTGTCGTTGCGGGAACGGTTTCCCGAAGAACAATTCCCGGTCGGTAGCGAGGAACTGGCCCGTTCGATGTGGCTCCTGGGTTCGATCTGGCTGGCGTCGGAACGCACCGAGGACGCGGAGACGCTCCTGCGCGGGGCGTTGGACTGGTTCTGGGATACGCAGCCATCCAGTGACGAAACGGGGGTACTGTTGATTGAAATCGGCGACTGCCTGTCACGCTTGGCGAAGTTTTCGGATGCGGAAAGCGCCTTCAGAATCGGATACGAACTCCTTCGCACGCATCGTGGAATGGACTCCCCGGAGACGCTCGACGCGCTCCACAAACTGACGGAATTTTACGAACTTCGCGGGCAACCCGAAGTAGCTGAGTATTATCGTCAGCAGGCATCCGAACCATCGGCGCAATTGCCTAAGAAGCCGTAAACGCCCTATGAGGAAGGTCGAGGGCCCTGCATGTCATCCTGCTTGACCCCGAGTCCTGAAGGATTGGAAATCAAAGTGAAGGTGGTGCCCGGCGCATCGCGCGACCGGATCGTGGGCCTGCTCGGGGATGCGTTGAAGATTCAAGTCTCCGCGGCGCCGGAGCACGGGAAAGCCAATGAGGCCGTCGCGGCCCTCCTCGCAAAACAGCTTGGCATCCGTGCGAAGGACATCGTGCTGCTTCGCGGGACGACTTCGCCGTTAAAGACGCTCGCGGTTCAGGGGGTATCGATTGAAGCAGCAAGGATCGCGCTGGGGCTGAAATCTGCTTGAGCGAAGCATTGCGGCAGGCGACGGACCGTTGTCGGCTACTGCGATGCCTCATCTCGCTTCTGAGATCGAGGTTGTTGCGGAGTCGCGCCGCCGAGGCGCTCGTGGACATCGAGATTGTTTCGCACGACCAGTTGGCCCTTGTAGAAGGCGATCGTGCCCTTGCCGCCGTTGACGGCCCATGAGTCGGGCTCGATGTTCGAAACGATCATCTGGATCAAACGATCGGCGAGCTGTTCGGTGGTGTCGCTCTTGCTTTCGCCGCCGCGTCCGCCCGAGCGACCGCCGCCTCCGCCGCGGCCGCTGCCTCCACCACCGCCTCCGGCGGCGATCCCTCCGCCGACGCGACGACCACCGCCGGCAGAGCGGCCGGTTGTGGGGTCGCCGACGCCCTGGCCGGCGAAGTTCGGAACGATAATGAGAAGGGACTGCACGTCGTAGAGTCGGGTGACGAGTTCGCTATGGAGATCGCGCTTTGTCGAGATGGTGAGCGTGTTGTCGTCCGCCTTGACGGCCAGTTCGACGCCATCCGTATCGCGGGTGACTTCGGAGAAGGCAAGTTGCAGAAGTTTGCGGATGGACACGTTTTTCAGCTTGAGATGAATGACCGCGTCGCGCGAGACACCGACCTCTTCGAGCACGTTCCATTTGACGACGACGTTGGCCTGGGTCGTGCGCTCGATCCATTCGGCGAATTCTTCAAACGTCATACCGTCGAATCGGGCGTTCTCGATGTTCATGCGCAGGGCCTTGAAGGCCAACCCACGCGGGGGCTTTTTGGAGCGTTTGCCGGCCGCATCGTCGGACTTCTTCGTGGCGGCGTCGCCCTGCCCGGCTGACCCGCCTCGGCCACCTGATGCGGGAGGAGCCGAAGGCGCGGGCTGAGCAAATACAAGGATGAACGAGAGTATGAGGATGCGAATCGTCACGGCGCTGCCTCCCGGAGCGGCTGTTTTTCCTTGTCGACGGACCAGTCGCCGTTCTGTGAGCGAACCAGATCGAGAATCTTGCCGCGCGCGCCGGTGATCTGGATTCCCTGTCGGTCCACTGAAAGGATCCATGGGCCGGTCTGCGGGGCGTCCGGCGGCAACCTGGTCAGGTCGATCGTGACGCGGCTGACGTTCCGGCTGGTAATCTCCAGGCGGTTTCCGCCGGTCCACTTGCTGAGAAGTTCCGCGTCCGCCTTATCATCATAGGCCTCGCGGAAGATGACCCACGTCGGCTCCGGTCGGAGCGGAACTCGTGGCTCGGCAGGGGGCTGCGGCGGGTGCGGAACATCGGGGGTGTCGGTCTTTGAGGTGGGCCCGGCAGGCACGGACGATTGCGCGGCCGTGCCGGAAGCGTTGTCCCGGGTTGTCGGTTGGTCGCTGGAGTTCTTCTGGCAACCCGCGAAGAGCAGAACCACGGTCAGAAACGACAGGGAAAGCAAGTAAGGATGGGCAGGGTACACGGGCGTGCCTCGATCTCCGATGTGGCGAAGGGCCGATGCGGAAGGATGGCGGCCCTGCCGTCTACATGATAACGTGGACGCCAAGCGAGGTCAGCAGAAAATGTCAGAAAACAAGATGCGAATTCGATCCACGACGATTCTCTCGGTGCGGCGCGACGGGGCCGTGGCGATGGGCGGTGATGGGCAGGTCACCCTGGGCGACGCGGTCGTGAAGTCCGACGCGGTGAAGGTACGCCGGCTCTACAAGGGGACTGTCCTGGCGGGGTTTGCCGGATCGGCGGCGGATGCTTTTGCGCTGCTGGAGCGCTTCGAGGGCAAGCTGGATGAGTTCAAAGGCAATACCCGCCGCGCGGCGATCGAATTGGCGAAAGATTGGCGGACGGATCGGGCATTGCGACGGCTGGAGAGTCTGCTGGCGGTGTCCGACAAGGAAGCCAGTCTGATCATCGGGGGAAACGGTGACGTAATCGAGCCGACGGACGGAATCCTGGCGATCGGCAGCGGCGGCACCTGCGCGCTGGCCGCTGCACGGGCTCTGCTTCGTAACAGTGCCATGAACGCGGCACAAATCGTCGATGCGGCCTTGCGAATTGCCGGGGAAATCAACGTTTACGCCAACGAGAATCTCACGGTCGAATCTTTGTAGTCCTCTTGCCGGTGGCGCTGTTCGAATCGTTTTCGAGCGAACGGGCATTGACCATGCAGGATTGCAACCCCTTTGGGAAACGGCGCTTGGCGAGAATCTGCACCGCAACCATCCATTCGTTTGCATCGGACCGTTATGGATCTGAACAGGGTTTATTGTGCGCCAGCGTATTGACAATCCAGCATGATTTTGGTTAGAGTTAACGGTAACTGTGCGGTTCCGGTACCTTGCGCGTAGTTCGAAGTTCCGGATAACACATCGATCCGTTGGAAGGGAGCAATCATGTTTAGCAGACTTCATGGCATTACGATCCTGGTTGCAACGGCAGCAGTTCTCGCGGCCGCCGCATCGGCGCCTGCTCAGGTAAAGGTCAAAGTGATCGCCAAGCAGGGCGATGTCGTTGGCGCGCGAACCATCTCCACCGTCAATGCACCGTTTACGGACGGGAACGGCAAAGTGGGTTTTGTGGCCGGATTCAACGATGCGACGCGCGGCATCTGGCACAACAACGGCTTTGTGTTCAACAGCAGCGATGCCCTGCCGGATACATTGACCGGCAGCGAGTCGACGATGGGCGTCAGCGACACAGGCGGCTTCGTCTATAGTCCTTCCTTCAACGGCAACGACTCGGTCTATACCCACGCCGGCAAGCTGCTCGCCGGGACGGACGCGATCTCGTCGCTGCCGGGACGCTTCAGCACCTTCAACAGCCGGCCGACCATGTTGCCCAACGGCACGGCCTACTGGATGGGCGGCTCTTCTGCTACGCAGGGCGGCAGCACTTCCAATCGCCATCTGTTCATGGCCGCGGATGTCAGCGACCCGATGAGCATCACGCCGGTTTTCAGCGGCGGCGACATTGTGGGCGGCTTCCCGATCAGTACGACTGCAAGCCACTTCACCTATCACATTTCCGACAACGGCCTGAATCACATTCACGTGCTCGACCTGGCGACCGGCTCCTCAGCCAACAATCTGGCGGTCTATTTCAATGGCGCCATCGTTGCACAGGAGAGCGGGCCGATCATCGGCGGCGGCACCTGGGTGGACTTCGACGGCGTCTCGGCGAATGATCTCGGTGAATGGGTGCTGACGGGTAATACGTCGGGCCCCACCGCCACCGACGAAGTCATCACTTTCAAGGGTGAGGTCAAGGTTCGCGAGGGCGACACGGTCGACGGCGTCACGCTGGCTACCGGTGCGACCGTTCGCGGCGTGAGTCTCAACAATCTGAGCGAAGTGGTGCATATCTGGGGCTGGGGCAGCGGTTCCACGGCCCAGGAGCATCTCTTCTTCGGCAATGGCAGCACGCTGGGCGACTCGATCCGGCTGCTGAGCCGGGGCGATTCGGTCGATATCGACAACGACAACATTGCGGACTACATCCTCGACGACTTCAACGCCAGCTTCGTCATCGGCCCGGGCCTGAGTCTTGCCGAAGATGGATTCGTCTTTCTCGACGTGGACCTGATCCCCATCGGCGGCGGCAGCCAGGTCAATGCGATCATCCGCCTGCGCGTGCCTGAGCCGGGGACGCTCGGACTTCTCGCGATCGGTACGTTGCTGGTCCTTCGACGGCGGCGCTGATCGCTTCAACAAGCCAGGACTCTCTGATATGGAGCCGGTTTGCCCCGTGGCAGGCCGGCTCTTTTTTGTTGATTCGTCGGTCCGACGGTACGCTGCGACACAAAGCGCAGGGCGGCTGTTGATTCCCTGGGCGGATAGCGCATGATGGCCGTCCGCAGTGTAGAAGCGCCGGGGAATTTGCTGCTGAACCGTAAGGAGTAAGCATGTCTCGATTGGATCAACTTCAGAAGCTGCTCGCCACGGAGCCGGACGACGCGTTCCTGAACTTCGGCCTTGCAATGGAACTGGCCAAGGCGGAGCGGTTTGAAGAAAGTCTCGTTCAGTTCGAGCGGGTCATGAAGCTCGATCCAAACTACATCGCTGCCTACTTCCAAAAGGCCAAGACCCTGCTGGCGATGGGCGATGACGATGCAGCCAAGGCGGAGCTGCGCCGCGGTATCACGCAGGCGCAGTCTTGCGGGGAGCTTCATGCGAAGGGGGAGATGGAAGAACTGCTGGGGACGCTGTGACGACGAGCGCCTCCGTCCGTCAGGAAGAGCACCTGATCGGGAATGATGCGTACGGCCACATCTGCGGCGAGATGACTTCCAAGCGATGCTGCCACTGAATGAGTCAGCGTGGCTTCGAGTCGCCAGTTGCCATTGACCGTCAGCTCGGCGATCACGTGTGAGCCGACGGGGATGAGTTCGTCGAGCCGGGCGCAGATGTCCTGATCGGACTTGCCGGCCCAGGGAAGGACCGTGATATCCTCCGCGCGGATCGCCAGATGCGTATGACGACGATCCGCGGACTTGGCGACCGGAAGCGCCTCCGACGGGATGGACGACAGCGGCAGGATGTTGCGGATGTTGAGGAACCGCGCGACGGCCACAGTTTGCGGCCGGCGAATGATTCGGTCGCGCAGTCCCGATTCCACGATGCGGCCTTCCATCATGATCGCCACTTCGTCCGCCAGGAAACACGCCTCGTCGAGATCATGTGTGACCAGGAAGACCGTCGTGCCCAGTTCCCCGCGCATCACGCGGAACGAGCGCAGCAGATCGGCGGAAGTCGCCGCGTCGAGCGCCGCGAACGGTTCATCGAGGAAGAGGACACGCGGCCGTACGATCAGTGCCCTCGCGAGCGCCACCCGTTGTTTCTCGCCACCTGAAAGCGTCGTGACCTGGGGGCGGTCGATCAGATGCTCGATCCGCAGCATGGCGGCCAGTCGGTGCAACTCATCGCCTGCATGCTTCCGGCCGGTGCGTGCTCGCAGACCGAAGACGATGTTCTCGCGCACGGACAGATGGGGGAACAATGCCAGGTCCTGCGGGATGTAGGCGATGTGACGCGACTCGGGCGGGAGATCGGTGATATTGCGGCCGTCGAGCAACACGCATCCGCATTTCGGTCGTCGCGCACCCATGACGGTTTCGAGCAAAAGAGTTTTCCCTGCTCCTGACGGTCCGAGGATGGCCAGACATCCGCCGTCGTGCAGCTCCAGATTCACGTCGCGCAGCGCAAAGTTGCCGTATGCGACACTGAGATCGCGTACCTGAATCATGGGCGGCTCTCCCGCGCCGCCAGCCGCACGGCCATCAAAACGAGGAAGGCGATCAGCGTAAGTACCATCACAAGCGCCACGGCGGCCTCGATGCGAACGGCCGACCAGTTGAGCACAATGGCGATGGGAATGGTGTCGGTCTTGCCTTTGACGCTTCCGGCAATGGTGACGGTGGCGCCGTAGTCGCCGATCGCGCGGCCCCATCCAAGCACCAGCGCGGCGATCAGGCCGGGTCGGGCCAGCGGCAAGGTTACGCGCCACATGGCCGTCCACGGGCCGCATCCGAGGTAGCGGGCCACTTGTTCCAGTCGCGGATTGATCTCCTCGAAGGCGGCCTTGAGCACACGAATCTGAAGCGCCAGCGCGATGATGAACTGGGCGAGAATGATGCCCGGTACCTCAAACACGAATCGCAGCAGGTGTTCCTGGACCCAGCTTCCGGGCGAGGTACGGAACATGAGCAGCAGTGTCATGCCGATGGCAATCGGCGAGATGATGATCGGGATGTCCAGCAGGGCATCGACCACCATCCGGCCTGGGAAGCGGTATCGCGCCAGCACATACGCCGAGGGAATGGCTGCCAGCAGCGCCAGCCCCGCGGCAATGGTGGCACAGAAGAGACTTAACCGGATGGCGTGCTGGATATCCGGTTGGCCCAGGGCGGCAATCGGCGAGCGCACACCGGCATATCCAACTTGCGCCGCGAGCATGGCCAGCACAAGCGTGACAGCCGCGCCCAACCCGCAGGCAAGGCACAATCCGAACAGATGACGGCTCAGCTTCATGCAGCTTACCAACCCTTCGGCAGGGGCCATTCACCGCCGACAGGGGTGTCGGGCAGGGTGTGTGTGCGTGCTGCTTCGACGGAGGTCAGGTAGTTCCATTTGCCATAGATTGCCTGCCCATCCGGCGAAGCGAGGAAGTCGAGAAACGCCCTGGCCAGCTCAACATCCTTGGCGTTGGCGCCGATGGCGGCAGCCAGGAAGCCGATACGCGGCACGCGTTCCCTGGGCAGATAGATGGTCTTGATCTTCGTCGGGTCCCAATGTTCGAACACCTCCCATCCAAGAACCGCATCAACCTGTCCAAGCGCGACGACCTGCGCCGTCTTGGCGCAGGACTCGGTGTTGCTCACGATGTTCGGACGTACCTGCGCCGACAACCCCGCGCGTTCCAGCACTTCCACCGCATAGAGTCCGACGCACACGGTGTCAGGCCGGGCAATCGCCACCCGAACACCCGGCTTGGCCAGGTCTTCCAGTGTCGTGATGCCCTTGGGATTGTCCTTCGGTACGTTAATCGCCGGAACGAGGTAGGCAATGATCGTCTCGCTCTCGGCATCAATCAGACCCTCTCGCTTGGCGATCTCAATATAGTCGGAGGAGCCGGGGAAATAGATGTCGCCTTGTTCCGCCAGTTTCATCCGCGAGAGCATCTCCCCCGACCCGCCGAAGTGAACTTCCAGCTTCGCGCCGGTCCGCTCCTCAAAGGTCGTGGCTGCAAGTTCCGTCGGCGGCTGCGAGGCCGAGCCGACGAAGAGCACCAGCTTCCGTCCTGCGAACGGCTGGGGATTCTGCCGGGACTTGTTCGCTGAGGCAGCACCGCAGCCGGCCGCGAACATCATCAGCCCAGACATAACCAGGACGCACAGATTTCGAAGCATCATTACACCTTTATTCCATCAAGCGAACGGCTCGCGACAGGTGTACAAAGGAACATACTCATTCCGCATCTGATCCCGCAGACCCAAGATTGCCCGGCCACATGTCGGGACACTTTCGGCTATTTTACAGCGCCCTCGCACAGTTGCGCGTATCGCTTTCCGGGTTTTCCCTGTATGGGGAGCGATCGGAAAGTTCTTGCCGGAGCAATGTACTCGCGAAGCTATTGCGGGATGCCAGGTTTCGAGCTGGGCGAAGGGCATCCCATAGGTAGACAATACGGGGACGATTTTGAGTGATTAGTCGGTTTGTTTTGAGAGAATCAGGCCAATCGCCGCACCGGATGACAGGATGTTGCGCACGCTGTACGAGATTCAACAGACTCGCCGAAGAGGCCCGCAGGGCAATAGTGCGGCAAGTATCGCCGCGATGAAACAGGCGGCGGCGCCGATCAGGAAGGCCGGGAGCCATGCGGAGAGGGCGTGTTCCGCGCCGAAGTCTCTGAACATGCCCGCCATGACGGGCCCGAGGATTCCGCCGACGCCGTAGGCCGTGAAGATCCAGCCATAATTCAATCCGACGGTTCGACTGCCGAAGTAGTCCGCCGTGGCCGCAGGAAAGAGCGCAAAGTTTCCACCGAAGTTAAAGCCGATCACCGCCGCGCCGAGGAACAATAGTGCCGGCACACCGCCCATGTAGTAGAACATCGCCATCATGATCGCCTGCGAGAGGAACATCAGCACCATCGCTCGCCGGCGGCCGATCCGGTCCGAGAAAATGCCCCAGACGATCCGCCCGATGCCGTTTGAGATCGCGTAGAAGACGGCCATCGCCGTGCCGGCCGTTGCGGCTGCCTGCGTCGCGCTCATGCCGGCTCGCGCTTGAAGCGCTTCGATACCAAAGAGTTGAATGATGCCGATGACCATGAGCCCGGCCATGGCGCCGAAGACGAACATGGTCCAGAGCATGTAGAACTGCGGCGTGCGGAGCATTTCCCTGGAGTCCATCTCGATCGTGAGGGGCGCGGCAGCAGAAGCGTTCGACTCGGCCGGCGAGAAGCCCGGCGGTTTCCAACCTTGCGGCGGATTTTTCATCCAGAGCGAACCGAGCGTCACGAGAAACCAGAACGCCACGCCGTAGATGAAGAAGACGTTGAGCACGCCCCAGCGCTCGATGAGTCCGCCCCACGAACCGGCGAGCTTGATCCAGATCAGCGCGCCGAAGCCGAAGCCGGCGACAGCCAGCCCGGTGACTAATCCCTTCTTATCCGGAAACCACTTGACCCCAACGGCGATGGGAACGACATAAGCCAGCCCGATACCTGCGCCGCCGATCAGGCCGATGCAGATGAGCATTCCCGGGAACGAAGTGCCCATGAACGTGGCCATCAGGTAGCCCAGCGCGAGGACAAGGCCGCCGGTGCGGGTCAGAATGACGGGCCCGATCCGCGTCATCCAACGCCCGGCGACGACGGTTGTGATCGCGAAGGTGGCAAGGCCGACCGAGAAGATGACCTGCGTCTGCGTGGAGGTAAAGTTGAATGGCGCGGCGATCAAGTGGGGTGTGAAGATCGACCATGCGTAAATGACGCCGAGGCAAAGCTGGATGATGACGGCGCCGAGAATGACGAACATCCGGTTCATCGCGACCGGCTGGATTTGTGTCGTAAGGGATATCGACGGACCAGCCACGAAGGACTTCATGATGATCTCCTCTTGCCGGACGACGGCGTCGAGCGCGGACACCCAGGCCGGCGGTTCACAGACGGCACTTTGCGTGCCAATCATCTGGTTGCTATCACTTCGTTCTGGTGCCAAAATCCCCAAAAGGGTCGGCATCGGGCGAGTGGGGTGTTGCTCGTCAGGCGGCGGGGTTTGCGTTACAATCCTGGCCGTGATGCCCCACGGACCGGGGCTTTCAAGGAATACGACAGACCATGACGGATCAACAACAGCCGGAATCCATCAAGAACCTACCCATCGTTGAAGAGATGCAGGATTCGTACCTGCGCTATGCGATGAGCGTCATTGTCGCGCGGGCTCTGCCCGACGTGCGGGATGGACTCAAGCCCTCACAACGGCGGATTCTCGTCGCGATGCATGATCTGAAGCTCGCGCCGCGCGGGGCACATCGCAAGTGTGCGAAGATCGCCGGCGACACCTCGGGCAATTATCACCCTCACGGCGAGGCGGTGGTCTATCCGACGCTGGTTCGAATGGCCCAGCCCTTTGCCATGCGGTACCCGCTCATTGATGGCCAGGGCAACTTCGGCTCGATCGACGGCGACCCTCCGGCGGCCATGCGATACACGGAAGCGCGGATGGCGCAGCCGACGGTGGATATGCTGGAAGACATCGACAAGGAGACGGTCGATTTTATCCCGAACTACGACGAGACGACGACGGAGCCGGTCGTGCTCCCGGCGAAGTTTCCCAATCTTCTCGTGAACGGCGGCATGGGCATCGCCGTGGGTATGGCCACGAGCATCCCGCCGCACAACATCGGTGAAGTCTGCGACGCGCTGATCGCCCTCATCGAAAACCCCGAGATCACCATCCAGGAATTGATGAACCATGTTCCCGGTCCGGACTTTCCCACCGGCGGGCAGATATGCGGTCGCCAGGGCATCATCGACGCTTACACGCGCGGGCGCGGCTCGCTGACCATCCGCGGGCGCACGCACTTCGAGGAGATGAAGGGCGACCGGGTGCGTATCGTCGTCGATGAGATTCCCTTCAACATCATCAAGAACACAATCACCGAGAAAATCGCCGAGTGCGTCAAGGACGGCCGCCTGCCCGAAGTGTCGGACGTGCGCGACGAGTCGGACCGCAAGCACGCGGTGCGACTGGTCATCGAGTGCAAGTCAGGCGTCAGCGGCGAAGTCGTGCTGAACAAGCTCTTTCAGTTCACGCCGCTGCAGACGAATTTCCCGGTCATCAACATCGCCCTGGTGGGCAAGCAGCCGCAGACGCTCTCACTCAAGCAGCTCATGGAGTACTACCTCGATCATCGCAAGGATATCATCACGCGACGGACGCGGTTCCTGCTTCGCAAGGCGCGGCAGCGGGCGCACATACTCGAAGGCCTGATCCTTGCGCTGGGCGATATCGACGCGATTATTGAGTTGATCAGAAAATCTGATAGCCCGGACGATGCCAAGCAACGGCTTATGGCAAGGGCGTTGCGGCTTCCCGAGTCGGCGGCGCTGACGCAGCTGCTGCCGGAGCAATTTGTGAAGAAGGCGGCGACGACCGATCAATATTTGACCGGCGTTCAAGCGCAGGCGATCCTGTCGATGCAGCTTCAGCGGCTCACCGGGCTCGAAGTGGAGAAGCTGGCGAAGGAGTACGTCGGCCTCGTCGAAGAGATTGAGGGCTATCAGGCGATCCTGCGCGATCCGGCGCTCGTGCTGGATATCATTCGCGAAGACCTGCACGAGATGAAGGCCAGGTACGCCGACAAGCGGCGGACGGAGATCGTCGCGGCGGTCGGTGAGTTCCGCATGGAGGAACTCATCGAAGACCTGCCGATGATCGTGACGATCTCGCACCAGGGCTACATCAAGCGCGTGCCGACGGATACCTACCGCAGCCAGGGCCGCGGCGGCCGAGGCATCAAGGCGAGCGAGACGAAGGAAGGCGACTTCCTCGAACACCTGTTCGTCGCGACGACGCATAACTACCTGCTGTTCTTCACGAACCGTGGGCGGGTGTATTGGCTCAAGGTCTATGACATCCCGGAGATGGCGCGGACGGCGCGAGGGCGGTCGATTGCGAACCTGCTGAAGCTGCAGGATAACGAGACGCCCACCGCAGTGCTGCCGATCTCACAGTTCGAGGAGAAGTTTGTCCTGTTCGCCACGGCCCGGGGCACCGTGAAAAAGACGGCGCTCGGCGCATTCAGTCGACCTCGGCCGAGCGGAATCATCGCCATCAGTCTCGACCCGGCGGACTCGCTCATCAAGGTTCAACTCGTCAGCGACGAGGACGAAGTCGTACTCGGCACGCGGCAGGGAATGGCGATTCGCTTTAAGCATCCCGATGTCCGCGCGATGGGTCGCGCGGCCGGCGGCGTGCGCGGCATCAGTCTCGACCGTGACGACGAAGTCGTGGACATGGCTGTCATCCGGCCGGGCATGAGTCTGCTGACCGTCTGCGAGAACGGCTTCGGCAAGCGGACGGACATCGAGGAATATCGCCTGCAGAAGCGCGGCGGCAGCGGGGTTATCAACATTCGCACGACGGATCGGAATGGAAACGTCGTGGCGTTACGACCGGTGGTTGATGCCGACGAACTGATGCTGATTACCGCCCAGGGGATCATGCTGCGGACGGAGGTTTCGCAGCTTCGCGAAATCGGCCGTGCGACGCAGGGTGTACGGCTGATTCGACCGGACGAGGCGGACAAGGTGGTCTCCGTGGCCCGGATCGCCAAGGACGAGGACGAATCGAGCGAAGAAAGCGGCGCCGGCGCTGTGGACGCGGCGGACAGCAGTGCGGGCGATGACAAATCTGTATCGAATGACGGCGACGCCGCTGGGGCGGAGGGTGAGAATCCGTCGTGATGTTCCGTCATGTCAGCGCAGGGGCGCCTCGGCGTCTTGCCGGTGCGATGGTACCGGGAGCGCTTTCGATTCTTTCTCGCGCGGGCCGTGTTCTTGCGGATGTCGTGTTGCCTCGGGTGTGCAGCGCCTGTGGCGCGTTGATCGGAACGGACGATCGCGATCTTTGCGAATCGTGTGCGACGGACCTCGTCCGCTGCGTGGCAGGGGCGTATTGTCGTCACTGTGGTGAAGACCGTAGCGAGCACCTGTTGCACAATGGCGTATGTACATCATGTACGCTTGGCAAATCGCGCACGAAGTGGCAGTCGTTTGTTCGCGTCGGCCGCTACGACGGTCCACTCAAGTCGATGATCCTCCAGTTCAAGACACGTTTCACGCTGGATCGAATTCTCGGCGGCCTTCTAGCGGACGCCGTCTGCGGGATGATGAACCCCGAGGCAGTCGATCTGTGGGTGCCGATCCCTACACACTGGAGTCGGCGGCTGGGGACGGGTTTTCAGCCGACGGCACTGTTGGCCCGGGCCGCGGCGGGTCGATGGGGCGGTCGGGTCGAGCACTTGCTCCGAATGGCTCGCTACGTGGAGCCCTTTCACGCGCGACCGGGTCTCTCGGCGGCCGACCGGGCAAAGGAAATCGCTGGAGCGATGCGACCGGCTGCTGGAGCCACGATCGCGGGCCGGCGAGTCTGCGTGATTGACGACGTAACGACGACCGGCGCGACGCTTCGTGAGGCGGCACGGGTCTTGAAGGCAGCCGGCGCGGCCTCCGTGAGTGCTGCGGTGTTGGCCAGGGCGGTCCGGAGTCGCCGCGGTTGATGGGGTTGACCGCGCCCCGGCTGGGTTATAGACTTGACTCGATCAACAGAGCATGATTCCTAAGTACTTAATTTATTTTGTCTTATGCGGGTCTGGGCGCGGGATGGCGTCCGAGCGGATACGTTTCGCGTAAGATCGAACGGCGCGGCTTCTGACCCGCGCGAGTGGAGAACGTATGATGCGAATAACGGTGAGCGGGCGTCACATGGACGTTTCGGATTCGCTCCGTGCATATGCAGAAGAAAAGACCGGCAAGCTCGAACGGTTTTACGACCGAGTGCAGAACGCCGAGGTGATCTTCGACGTAGAGGCCGGTAAGCCGCGATGTGAAATCATCGTGCGAGCCGATCATCAGATGACATTCGTCGCCAAGGAGTCGCATGCCGAGGTCTTTGCCGCGCTGGATTCGGCCGTGAAAGACCTCGAGCGCCAGATCACACGGCATAAGGAAAAGCATCGCAATCGTAAACATTCAGGTACGGCACGAGCTGAAACCGAGCCGATGCTGGGTCCGTCGGACCTGGGTCTTGCCGCGGAAGGGGCTGAGGGGGAGCAGATGTCATGAAACTGAAGGATTTTGTCGTTCGAGAGGCGATCCTGGCGAATCTCACTTCGACGGATCGTAACGCGGTGATTCGTGATCTGGTCAATGCGTTGGCCGAAGCGAAGGCGCTGCCGGCGGAAGACGCGGATGCGATCGCCAAGGCGGTGATCGCTCGAGAAAACCAGGGTAGCACGGGCTTCGGTAAGGGCGTTGCGGTACCGCACGTCAAGAACACCAAGGTGCCGCGGATCATGGCGGCCATTGGACGCAGCGCCGATGGCGTGGACTTCTCGGCGCTGGATCGTGCCCCGGTCTATACCGTCGTCGTGCTGCTCTCGCCGCCGGACAGCCCGGACGGACATCTTCAGGCGATGGAGAATATTTTCCGTCATTTGCAACGCGACAACTTCCGCAGGTTTCTGCGGCAGTCCGAGACGGCGGATGCAATCTGGGATCTCATCCTTGAAGCAGATGACATGCCGACGGGCTGAGGCGAAACAGAAACAGGTGCCACCGAATGGCGGCGGAAACACGACCCTTGGACGCGAGCACTGCCGCGGGAGGCGCCCGGGAGTATCCATGGACGGGCCCGATGGAAACCAACGACGGACAGTCAGAGATCGAGGTCACCATCTCGAACAAGCAGGGACTGCATGCCCGTCCTGTAATGCGCTTCGTCGACCTGGCGTCGAAGTTCGAGAGTGTGATCCATGTCTGCAAGGGCGACAAGTCCGTCGACGGCAAGAGCCCCATGGAAATGATGCTGCTCGAAGCCACTCAGGGAACCGTCCTCAACATTCGGGCGCGCGGGTCGGACTCTCAACTCGCGGTCGAGGCGCTGGCCGAACTCATCCGCACCAAGTTCGGCGAGGAATAGCGATCGTGCAATTTGATTCCTGCGGCAATCGCCACGGGTCTCCGACAGGAGATGGTCCATGCCCCTGAAACGCGGTATCGGAGTTTCCGCGGGGGTGGTGATCGGCGACGCCATCGTGCTGGACACGGAAGAGGTGCGCATCCCTCGCCGGACCGTGTCGCCCGATGAAGTCGCGCACGAGCTTGAGTTGGTCAATAAGGCCTTTACCGCCGCGCATACGGAAATCGGTCCGGAGCGTGAGGCGCTGGCGGCTCGAGCGGGCAACGAACTGGCGGATATTTTCGGTTTCCATGAGCGATGGCTCGCAGACCCGAAGCCGCGCAAGGAAATCGCAAGTCTGATCGAAAGCCGGTTCTACAGCGCGGCCTACGCCATCAGCGTCTTCATGCGCAAGTACCGACGCCGCTTTCAGGAGATGAACAGCCCCTACCTGCAGGAGCGCGCGAAGGACGTACTCGACATCGAGCGTCGACTCCTGCATCACGTCGGCGGCGAGGTTCGTCTGGAACTGGCCGAACTTGAGCAACCGGTGATTATTGTCGCCCATGACCTGACGCCGACGCAGCTCGTCATGTTGGAGAAGACCAAGCGCATCCTCGGTTTTGCGACGGATGCCGGAGGGTCCACCTCGCACACGGCAATTCTCGCGGCCGGCCTGGGCATTCCCGCGGTCGTGGGTTTGGAAGACATCACTTCGCACGTATCGAGCGGCGACACGCTCGTGATCGACGGTCTTCACGGCGTCGTGGTGATCAATCCGGACGCGGCGCAGCGAGATGACTACGACACACAGGCGGCTCATCTGCTTGAGATGCGCGCGACGCTCGACGAACTGAGGGATGTCGAAGCGGAAACGCGCGACGGCGAGCGAATCGAACTTCTGGGTAATATCGAATTTCCATCGGAAGTGCCCGGTTGCCTGGACAAGGGGGCCACGGGGATCGGCCTGTTCCGTACGGAGTTTCTCTTTCTTCAGGAAGGGCCACATCCGGATGAAGAGGCGCAGTACGAGGTCTACCGGGCCGCAGTGGAGGAAGTGGGCGATCGGCCGCTGGTCATCCGCACGATGGACCTCGGCGGCGACAAGATTCATGCCGGCGGCGGCTGGGAGGCGGAGCGCAATCCGTTTCTCGGCCTGCGCTCGATTCGATACAGCTTACAGAACCTCACCATGTTTCGTGCGCAGCTGCGGGCGATCGTTCGTGCCAGCGCGAAGGGTGACGTCCGGGTGATGTTCCCCTTGATTTCGCGCATCATGGAACTGCGCCAGGCCAAGTTTGTTCTGAATCTCGTGATAGAAGAGTTGGAAGAGGCGGGCTACGAGTTTCGCAATCCGATTCCTGTCGGGGTGATGGTTGAAACACCGGCGGCGGCGATCTGCGCGCGGGAGTTAGCTCAGGAATGCGATTTCATGAGCATCGGGACGAACGACCTTATTCAATACACCCTGGCCGTCGATCGCTCGAACGAACGTGTGGCGCAACTCTATACTCCGGCGGATCCGTCAATTATTCGTCTGATACGCGGGGTGGTTCGCGATGCGGCCGTCGGGGATGCGAAGGTCAGCATTTGCGGGGAAATGGCCGGCGATCCGATTTTCACTATCCTCTTGGTAGGACTGGGATTACGTTCGCTTTCGATGGCCGCCAGCCACATTCCAATTGTTAAGAAGATTATCCGGAGCATCACGCTGGCCGATGCTGAGCGGGTGAAACGCCGGGTTTTGTCCTTTGAAACGGAGCGTGAGGTGCTAAACTACCTACGCGATGAGACCCGGAAGATCTGGGGGGACATTTAGTTCCGCTGGGCACGTCGCGGCAGGGCATTGTTCAAGAGCCGTTCCTAAACCGCTTTGAGACCATGCATTGCCGCCACTTGCTCAGGATTCCCGGCTGTGTGCCGGAGCGATCCTGTTTGCGGGTGACCTGATAACCATCCCGGACTTGGCGCCGTGTAGGCGACATGTGAGACGGGAAGACCGTATTTTTAGTGAGGGATCGCTAACGGACCTGCGAAATCGTCTGGCGATTCGATACGCTGTTGAGGCCGACCTTCGGTTCATCTCCCATCACGATTCGTTGCGACTCTTCGAGCGGGCCCTTGTACGAGCCGGCCTGCCGTTGCGCTACTCCGAAGGGTTTAATCCGCGTCCGCGACTTAGTATCGCGCTGCCGCGTCCCGTCGGAGTCGCCTCGTCGGACGAACTTCTCGTGATCGAAGTGACGGAGCCGTTGGAAATGTCCGTGGTGATGGAACAACTGTCACCGCAGATGCCTCCCGGTCTTGCGCTACTGAGCGTGGAGCCCCTGGCGGATTCGGATCGTCGCCTGCCCTGTGAAGCGAGTTATTCGCTGCCGGTTGAGCCGGCCTTGCAGGCGACTGTCGCACGACGCATTTCAGAGATTCTTGCAGCCGATCAGTTGCCGGTTGATCGCATCTTGCACAGCGGCGCCAATAAGTCCGGCGCCGCGGCATCGAAGTCGATCGACATTCGCCCGTACATCCTGTCCATCGAAATGACGGAAGGCGGAGTGCGGTGGCGACAGATGATCACCGGGACGGGCACGGTTCGCGTGACCGAACTGCTGGACGCGCTGGGCATACCCGGCCGCGAGAATCTGCACCGAGTACGCCGCGAGCAAGTTTGCTATCAGGCATGACTTCCGCGCGGGCTCGTCTTTTCGCACTTCCATCCGGCGATCCCCGGAGTGTATCAAATTGAAGAATATTAAGAGTACACCGCGCCGCAAGAAGGCCACTGAGGAAGTCGTCAAGAAGACGCGTGCCCCGGCGCGCAGCAGGTCGAAGGCCAAGGAAACGACAAAGGCCCCGGTCGATCCGGTCGTGGTGAAAGCGCCAACGGCGGCTGCTCCGGTGGTCGTCGAAACCGCGAGCAAGCCGAAAGTCACCGCGCCGCCTGGCGCCTCGGACGATTTCAGCGCCGGCATCTTCGACATGGAAGAGCGGATGTTTGAACCGATGGCCGCACCGGCCGTGACCCTGGTGGAGCCGACGCCGGATGAGTTTCGAAGCGAAATGATCGTCGTGGATGAAGCGGCGCGCGAGGCGGCGGACATCAAGGCGGCATCCGACAGCACGGCAGGTGTCGATACGCAATCCGTGCGAAGCTCGACCGTACCGGGCACGGAAGCGGCTGATATCGACATCCCTGCAGGCGAGCAGGCCAAAGTCGAAAGCCGCGCCAGTGCGGCATCGAAGCCCGACCAGATCGACGAGAAGGATGCCGCAGCGGAAGACGGCGAACGGCGTGGGCGTGGCCGACGGCGGTCGCGTGGTCGACGCCGCGGACGCCGCGACGACGAGGACCGGACGGAAGGATCGGACAGCGCTGTCGTCGAGAAAGACGCGCCGGCAACCGGTGGGCGGACCCGGCGCGGAGCGACTGTCGCGCGCGATTCAGACATCGATGCGAGGTCTTCCTGGGATGATGATGCGGTCGTCGAAGCCGAGGGCTCGGACAGCGACACCGACGACGAAGCCACACGCGACAGGCAGTCGGTCCAACCGGAAGACACCTCGCGCCGGGAGATGCTGATCAACGTTTCAGATCCGGACGAAGTGCGTATCGCGCTCCTTCGTGACGGGCGGCTGGACGAACTCTACATCGAACGCGCGGCGTCCGTTTCCAATGTCGGCAATATCTACAAGGGCCGCGTGACCAACGTGGAGCCGTCGATCCAGGCGGCTTTTGTTGATTTCGGCCTGTCCATGCAGGGGTTTCTGCATATCAGCGATCTGCATCCGAATTATTTTCCCGAGAGCAAGGGCGAGCCGGAACTGGTCGGCCGCAAGACGCCGCGTCGACAGCGTCCGCCGATTCAAAGCTGCCTGAAACGCGGGCAGGAAGTCATCGTGCAGGTCATCAAGGAAGGCGTCGGAACGAAGGGGCCGACCCTGACGACGTATGTTTCTCTGCCCGGTCGGTTTCTGGTGATGATGCCGGGAATGGAGCAGCTCGGCGTTTCGCGCAAAGTGGAGGATGAGGAAATCCGCCGAAGGGTTCGCGGTATTCTCGGGCAGCTTTCCCTGCCGAATAATTACGGATTTATCGTTCGGACCGCCGGCATCGATCGCAACAAACGCGATTTGCAACGCGATCTGAACTACCTCACTCGCCTGTGGGACAAGGTACAGTTGAGGATTAAGAACGAACCGGCCCCTGCCACGCTCTACAAGGAATCGGACCTCGTCATCCGCACGATTCGCGATGTGTACGATTCGAACTTCCATCGCATCATCGTTGACGATACGACGGTTGCGCAGCGGGTGCGTGAGTTTCTCGACGTCGCAAGCCCGCGCACCCAGGAAGTCGTCGAATTTTATGAACAGCCCGAGCCGCTGTTTCACCGTTACGGGATTGAGACCGAGATCGACAAACTCTACTCGAAGACGGTGCCGCTGCCCTGCGGCGGTTCGCTGGTGATCGAGCAGACCGAGGCGCTGGTGGCAATCGACGTTAACAGCGGGCGATTTCGAGTGCATGATAACCCCGAGGAAACGGCGTACCGCGTGAATCTTGAGGCCGCGGACGAGATCGCACGTCAGCTTCGCTTGCGCGACCTGGGCGGCCTGATCATCTGCGATCTGATCGACATGATGCAGGAAAAGCATCGCCGCGCCGTCGAGAGGCGGTTGAGCGATGCCCTTCGCAAGCACAAGGAACGAGCCAAGCTGCTGCGAATATCGCAGTTCGGCATTCTGGAGATGACCCGCCAGCGGCAGCGGCCTTCGTTCGCCAAGAGCATGTTCGTCGAGTGTCCGCGATGCGCGGGAAGCGGTCGCGTGACGGCGCCGGAGACGGCGTCGCTCAACGTCATGCGTGATATTCGCATGGCGAGTCAGCGGGAGGGCGTCGCGAGCATTGACGTCGCCGTGGCGATGGCCGTCGGTCATGATCTGCTCAATCGCAAGCGCCATCAGCTTGCCGATCTGGAGCGCACGCGCGGCGTGGTGATTCGAATCCGTCCGGACCCGAATCTGGGCGTCGATGAAATCCGGGTTACGTGCGTGGATCGGCGCGGGCGCGAGGTTCCGATTTCGGGTAATGCCGATCCCTCATCAAGGGGCACACAGGAATCGAGCGGATCTGGAACTGCCACCCGTGCACCGACGAGTGCCTCGTCGGGCGACAAGCCGCCGCGGTCCGACGGCAAGCGCGGCGGAGGCCGACGACGGCGGGGCGGCAGAGGACGATGATCTTTCAGAAGCCATCGTCCGAACGGGACGATCCAACCCGATACGAGCTTGATTTCATGGTGAATGCATCTGCAACGAATGATCCCGCCGCATGGTCGCTTCGGCGGCGCTACGGCCGCGTTTCGAAAATCGTGTCCATCGCGATTCTGATGCTGATCTTCAGCGTCGGTTGCGGGCCGGTCTGGTATTTGGACGGCGATCTGGGCGAACGCACGGCGGCGGAGAACAACCGGCCGATGCTCGTCTATTTCAAGTCGTGGGACTCCTCGCTTCATCGAAACATGAAGCTGCAGGTCTTTTCGAATTCGGCTGTGAAGAGCGAAATGACGGACCTGGTGAATGTCGAGCTGGAGTTCGCCTATTTCCCGGAGCATCGCAAGCGCTACGGCGTGCAGCGTTCGCAGGTCGCCGTGATGTGTGACCCGCAGGGCCGTCGCGTGGGCTCGCCGATTGATCTGAATCCCGTGCCGACACCGGAAGTCTTCCTCGACTGGCTGCGCAAGGCGAAGGCCGAGGCCCGGCCGCCACCGCGCCCGTAGCGGCCCGTATTTTCGCTGTCCGAAGAAATTGACCGTTTGCCGGGCGCCCCATCCCGTGCCGGCGAATCGATTCACGCAACACATCGACCACCGCGATCGGGCTGCAAAAATTAATAGCATGTTGAACAAAGCTGAATCCCCTGAATTTTACCTTCGCGGGCGAGCGGTTCGAGATTGGCGCGGCGGTGCGAATGACGGAACAGCGGTCGTGGTGGGTAGTGCCCATCCTACAAGTCCGAATTGCGAATGATGAATTACGAATGACAGAAGGGGAGGCGGCTCGCGGTTGTGTTGGGCAGTGCCCACTCTACAAGACTGAAAACTCATCCTGACACTTTTTTCGGCCCTTTTTTCGGCCCTGACAGCTTTTTCGGCCCTGACACCTTTTCGGCCCGGCACTGCTCCAGCGGGGCAACGGGTTGTAGCCACGGGTGCAGCGAAGCGAAACCCGTGGATGATTTGTCGTTCGTAACTTCTCCGCCCTGAGGGGGCGGCGGAGGGGTGGTCGAGCATGTCGATGCGCGACTTTGCCTGCCGACGCCTGCCTCCGCCCCTGCCGGGGCGGGTTGCCGAAGCGTTTCTGTTTCCACGGGTTCCGCTCTGCGGGCTGCGCCGCGCGTCGCTCCACCCGTGGCTACAATCCGCCGCTCCTTCGGAGCTAGAGCAGACACCGGTTGACGAATTATCGAGTT
>CAYLOE010000022.1:22558-70472 GCA_964385225.1 uncultured Planctomycetaceae bacterium | reverse complement strand
TCGATGCGATGACGCGCAACGATCTGCTGGAGATCATCGACGATCGCGCCGGGCATCGGGCGACGATCATCGCGCACCAGTTGCCCGTCGAGCACTGGCACGGCTGGATCGGCGACGCCACCATCGCCGATGCGATCCTCGATCGACTGCTGCAGCGCGTTCATCGCTTCACGCTCGAGGGCGAATCGCGCCGCACCGGCGGCGCCGGCAACAAGGCCGCCGGGAAGGCCCGAGCCGCGGCGGTTGGCCGCTTGCCCATCAAAACGGGGGAGACCTCGATGAGCTGACATCGATCGACGCCGATACACTGCAGGCCTGCGCAATGCCGTCGCCGCTTCATCGGTCACGTTCGCCGAAACCGGCGGTCACGATGCCGAAATGCACGGTCACGTTGCTCCCTGATGCGCGGTCACGATCGGCCGAAACGATCGGTCACGTTCGCCGAAATACGCATACGGCACATTCGTCCAGTTGCCGCCGGCCGCTTCGGCCAACCGCAAGGTGGCCAGATGTGGCGAGTTGTACTTGCCCGCCGTTCCGTAGAAGAGCGGCTTCGTCCTGGATTCGCGCACCAGGTCGGAGACCGACTTGTAAGGCGTATCGGCACGCGTGGCCAAGATCAGCGAAAAGGCGGAGATCTGCGAGATATAGGTCAGGTCCTTCAGCGGGTCGTACTGCGCTTTCGTCACGTGCGGCAGCTTGATCGTCGCGCAGGACACGAGGCCGAGCGTATAGCCGTTGGGCTCGGCGGCGAGCATGGCGATCGCGGCCATCGTGTTTCCGGCGCCGGGCCTGTTCTCGACAATGATGTTCTGACCAAGACGTTTTCCAGCTTCTTCCGCGGCTACACGGGCCATGGCATCCATGGAGCCGCCGGCGCCGGCGGGAACGATCAGCTTGATCGGATGGGTCGGGAAGGTTTCCGCGTTGCCGGCGGCTGAAGCCCACAACGCGCTCGTGCATAGGATGAGGAACGCGACGAGTCTGCCGATGTTCATGAAAGTCTCCCTTTGCGTTCTTTGTCGCGAAAACGACCACCTTCTCCGCCACGATGCGGATGCGCGTTCGATTCCGCGCTGCCGGCACGAGCATAGTGAATAGTAGGTTGATTTGTCAACCTGATGGGCGATGCTGGTGACAAGCCACACGACAGGGTGTATGTTGATGCGTCAACCTATTTGAGAAAACTGTCAGCACATCGAAGCGCTGCACGCGCTTGTACCGATCGAAGGGCCGCAACTGTATGAGCACCGGCGAACTCCGCTACTGCAGCGTCGAACGGGAAGGTCACCTCACAGTCGTGACCATCGATCGCCCCGAAGTGATGAATGCTCTTCACTACGAGGCCGACTTGGAACTCGAGAGGGTGTTCGACGAATTCGAAAGCGATGCCGAGCAATGGGTAGCGATCGTCACTGGCGCGGGGGAGCGCGCTTTCTGTACCGGCAACGACCTGAAGACGCAGGCCAGGGAAGGGATTCGCCTCTTCCCTGCAGGAGGGTTCGCCGGGTTGACTGCGCGTATTGATCTGGACAAGCCTGTCATTGCGGCGGTCAATGGGGCCGCCATGGGCGGCGGCTTCGAACTGGTCCTGTCGTGCGATGTGGTGATCGCGGCCGAGAACGCCTTCTTCGCCCTTCCGGAACCGCGCGTTGGGCTGGCGGCGTTGGCTGGCGGCGTTCAGTACCTTCCTCGGGCGATCGGCATGCCGCGTGCGATGGGGATCCTCCTCACCGGACGACGGGTGTCGGCGCCGGAGGCGTTCGATCTCGGGTTCGTCACGGCATTGGCGCCGGCAGGTGGTGTGCTGGAGGAGGCACGCAAATGGGCTGGGCAGATGCTGGAGTGTTCGCCGCTCGCGTTGCGAGCTACCAAGCAGGCGGCACGTCGAACTCTCCTCGATGTGAACTTCGAGAGTACGTTCCGTCGGGTGCGCGAACTGCCGGCAGTCGTACGACTGCGCTCCAGCGAAGACTATCTGGAAGGCCCGCGCGCGTTCGCGGAGAAGCGCAAGCCTGACTGGAAGAACCGATGAGCGGAGATCCTCGGTGACGAATGACCTACTCGATCGCGTAATGAGTGCTCCCGCAAGCTCGATTCCTTTGCGCGAGAGCGCCGAGTTGCAGCTTCTGCGAGACTCGGCGCGCCGCTTGCTGGAGCGCGAGTGGCCTGCGGCGTGTGCCGTCGCGCTCGCGTGCGACAGCAGCGAGATCGTCCGTCTGTGGCGCATGGCTGCTGCGCAAGGGTGGACCGCCCTGGACCTGGATGATCCGCAGCTCGGGCTCGCTGCGGCACTCGTGTTGCAGCAGGAACTTGGGCGTGCCGAATGTCCGATTCCGTTGATGGACGGTGTGTTGGCGGCAGCCGTGCTAGCAGTCACGCCAGGGCCGGAGGCGGTTGCATTGCTCGAAGGACTGCATGTCGGGAACGTGGTGCCGACGTGGTGCTTCGGACCATCGGGTGGCGAGGCCGCGCCATTCGAGCTCTCCAAGGGCAGTGCCCGCAGCCGCATCTCGGTTGCAGTCGGTGACCTTCGCTACGTCGAGCATACCCAGGCGGCGACCCACCTGTTCATCGTCACCGGCGAGGTTGGCGAAGTTCTCATCGTATCGATGGCCGATCCGGGCCTTACCGTCGTAACGACGCCAGGCCTGCACGTGCCGCCACTGGCCGATGTTTTGTTGCGTGACGTGACGTCTTGCCTGCCGATATCTACTTCCTTCCCTCTCGCGACTCTGGCGCCTTTGGCTCGCGTGCTGCTCGCGGGGCGCGCACTGGGGGCAGCGCAGCACGGACTCGAGTTGCTGACCGCGTACGCGAAGGAGCGCGTGCAGTTCGGGCAAAAGATCGGACAGTTCCAAGCCGTGCAGCACAAGCTGGCGAACTGCCTGATTGGTGTGGAGTTGTGCCGGCTATCGATAGTCCACGCAGGCCAGGTCGATGCGCTGACACCGGAGTGCGTGTACCGGGCGGCTGTCGCCGGCGCGCTCGCGGGCCAGTTTCTCCGTCAGGTGGTGCTCGAAACGTTGCATGGATTCGGCGGCGTCTCTTTCTGGGAGGAGCACGAGATGCCGCGGCACTTCAGGCGGGTCCATGCCGACACGACGCGGCTGGGAGGCGTCCGCGCATCGCGTGGGGTACTCGCGGACGCCTTGCTCGTGCCCGGTGCCCGGATTCCGGACTTCGATCTCGGCGCTGCCGGCAATCGATTCCGGCGCGAGATCCAGGACTGGCTGTCTATCCACTGGAACCGTCGATATCCGCCGGACACGAGAGATTTGCCGGTCAATCATCGCAACGCGCGCCAGGAATTCAGCCGCAAGCTTGGGGCGAAAGGGTGGCTGAGCATAACGTGGCCGACGGAGTACGGCGGCCAGGCACGCAGCGCACTGGAGCACCTCGCTTTCGAAGAGGAAATGGCTTACAGCGAAGCTCCCGCTACCTTCCACAACACGGCAGCTTCCATGATCGGCCCCGCGTTGATCCGCCACGCATCCGCGGCCCAGAAGAGACGCTTCCTGCCTGCCATCGCGCGTGGTGATGTCTCCTTCGCGCTCGGATACAGCGAGGCCGAGTACGGCTCGGATCTGGCCGGGATTCGCACGTCTGCCGTGCGTGCCCCCGCTGGGGCTTGGCGCATCAAGGGGCACAAGACGTTCACTTCGACGGCAGGATTCGCTACCCACATCTGGCTCGCCGCGCGTACCGATCCCGGACAGGCGCGTCACAAGGGCATCAGCGTCTTCATCGTGCCGCTTGATGCACTGGGGATCACAATCCAGCCGATGACCGGTCTTAACGGCCACCGCGCTAATACCGTCTTCTTCGACAACGTGCTCGTCGACGCCGACGCGCTGGTGGGCGCCGAGAACGCCGGCTGGGAGGTCATCACTGACGCGTTGGCTTTCGAGCGAATTGCACTCGCCGGTATCGCTGCCCGGATCCGGGGCTATTTCGACCGGCTGCTGGCTCACCTGCAGCAACTGCACGGAGCGGGCCGTTCTCCGCGTGACGACAGGCTCGTCCGCGATATTGTCGGCCAGTTCGCGGCGGAGATCGAAGGTGCCCGTATGCTGGCCGTCAACACGGCCCTTGTCGTCGAGTCGGGCGAAGTACCCGTTTTTCAGGCCGCGATGATGAAGGTCTTCGCGAGTGAGTTGATGGAGCGGTTGTGCGAAGCGGCACTCGACTGCCTCGGAACCGGCGCAGCGCTGAAAGAAGGCTCGGACTCTTCGCTGATCGACGGTCGTTTCGAGTACGGCGTTCGCGACGCTTTGCTGTACACGATCGGTGGGGGGACCAATGAGATCCAGCGCACCCTGATCGCGGTGCGCGGCTTGGGCCTGCCGCGTTGAGCGCCGAGCGCGCGCAGTCAGTCGATCTCCTGAAGTTGCGCGGCGGCGGGTGTCGCCTTCACTTTGTCGAAGAAGCGGCCGTCCCCTCCCAGCGCGGTCGTTAGAGCGGCAGCTTGCGCCACGATAAGCTTCCTCATCGAGGAAACCGCCGGTTTCCGGAAGCGCGACTCCGGGCCAGAGAGCACCAGCGTCCCGGTTAGCTGCTGGTCCACGCCGAAGACGGGGCAGATGACTGCAGCTGCGCCGGCAATCCGCTTGCTTCGCTGGGTGACCGTAACCACTTGTCGGCGCAACGCGTCGTATCGGCGACCGGGCGCATCAAGGAACGCCGAAAGCACGCGTGAACTGGCGCTCTCGTCGATCGGAAAGCTGTCCCCCTCGGACACCCCCGCTTCGCGGATTGGTAGGGGCGATTCGATCCGGTACAGGCACGTGTCCCAGTCTCCATCACGGACATAAAAGGAGGCGCTTTCGCCGGTCCTTTCGACCAGGTGCCTCAGGGCAGGGACCACGAGATTGGCGAGCTGGAACGACTGCTGGTATCGGCGTCCGAGACGGAACACGGCGGAACCAAGCCGATAGCGGCCATCCTCGATGCGCTGCAGGTAGCCCATGCGAACCAGCGAGGTGGCAAGCCGCAGGATGGTGCTCTTGTAGAACCCGGTGACGATTGCGAGCTGGGCCAGCGACAGTGTGTTTTCGCCTCCGTCGAACGCCGATAGCAGAGTCAGACCCCGTTCCAGCGCGGCGACGCCGGGCTGGGAACTCGCCTGCGAGCGATGATTCATCGTGGTCTTTCCTCGGGCATGGAGAGTAGTCCTTGACTTGGCAGTGAGGCGCGCGTACGGTTTATTCTAAGAACAGAACGCCATTCTGTACAACAGAACGGCCACCCCATCATGCTTTCGAGGCCGTTATGACCCTATTCTCGGAGACTGGCTCGCGCCACAAGGACATGCGCACCTGGATCGACGAGCTCGATGCGGCGCGTGAGTTGATCCGCATCGACAAGCGCGTCGATCCATTGACGCAAATGGGCTCGCTGCTATACCAGTCGCGCGAGAAAGCGCTGCTGTTCGAGAACCTGGCTCACGGCTGGCGTTCACTGGGCCAGGCGCCGGCGAACTTCCGCCATGCAGCGCTGGCCTTCGGCGTGCCGCAGGAGAAGGTTGTGCCGCTCGTGGCGGAGCGCATGGGGCGGTTGATTCGGCCGTTGATGGTCGAGGACGGGCCGGTCAAGGAGGTCAGGCTTGGGCGCGGCGAGTTCGACTTGACCGAACTGCCCGTGCATGTGGCCGGCCAGCGCGATGGCGGGCCGGTCATTGGATCGGGTCTGGTGGTGACGAAGGACCCGGACACGGGTCAACGCAACGTCAGTTTCCACCGGCTCCAGATGAAGGGGCCCGACAAGTCGGGCATTCTTCTCGTGCCGCGGCACTCGTGGAAGAACTACCAGAAATACGAGGCGCGCAACGAGCCGATGCCGGTGGCCATTTTCATCGGACACCACCCGCTGTACTACATGGCGGCAGCCACCACCGCAGCCTACGGACTCGACGAGTTCGAGATTGCAGGCGGCTACCTTGGCGAGGCCGTGCCGCTGGTGAAGTGCGAAACGGTCGACCTCGAAGTCCCTGCCAACGCCGAGCTGGTCCTCGAGGGGTTCGTGCCGCCGCATGTGCGCGAGGACGAGGGACCGTTCTCGGAGTTCCAAGATTACTACGCTACGGGGACGGGAAAGAACCCGATCGTCCAGTACACGTACATGACCCGTCGCCATGACGCGATCTTCAAGAACCTGCAGAACGGGTCCGAGATGGAGGGGTGTGTCTTCCACAAGCTGCCGATGGGCGCGACCATCTTCCGGCGTCTCAGGGACATCGGGGGCGGTCCGAATCTGCACAACGTGGCCATCCTGCCGGGGATCTTCGGCATAGTCGTGCAGATGACTCCGCGCGCATACGGCGAGGGCAAGAACCTGCTGCTGGCTGCGCTGTCGTCCGAGTACCAGCACCCGAAGGTAGCCATCGCGGTCGATGCAGACGTCGACATCTTCAATCCCGACGAGCTTTTATGGGCGCTGTCCACGCGTGTCGATCCGGACAGGGACGTCGTGATCATCCCGGGCACGCACAACCACGCCATGGACGCCAGCTTGGCGGAACTCGGCGCGCCGGGCACGGGACTCTGGCAGCGTTTCGGCTCCAAGATGCTGATTGACGCGACCGCGCCGCCTCCGGGCGATGCCGCCGCGCGGGCGAATTTCGAGCGCATTCGCCCGATCAACCCGCAATTGCGGCTAGCCGACTTCGCGGCAGAAGCATCGCAATCCATCGTCCGTGAACTGCCTCCCCAGTTCTTCGGTTCCCAATTGCTGAAGCGGTAGGCAGAGGCGAACCAAGCTACGAGGCGGGATGGATACTGCGGCAGCGTAATGCCGGCTGGTATCACTATCACATAGGAGGAGCACGCATGTTTTATCCGATCAGCCGTCGATCGCTCTTGGCAGCGCTTGCACTGACGGCCGCATTTCCGACCGTCGCTCAGACTGACAGACCATTGCGCATGGTCGTGCCGTTTCCGGCCGGCGGCACTGCGGACGTGCTGCCGCGTATCGTGGCGGAGAAGCTGCGAAGCGCCTATCCGGGCGGGGTCGTCGTAGACAACCGACCGGGAGCAGGGGGCAACATTGGGGGCGAACTGGTGTTCCACAGTGAGCCCGACGGCTACACGCTTCTGGTATCGCCGCCTGGCCCTATTGCGATCAACCAGAGCCTGTATCCCAAGCTGTCGTTCGACCCGAATAAGTGGGTGCCGGTTACGGTCCTGGCCACCGTACCCAACGTGTTGGTTGTCAGTCCGAAGGTTCCGGCGAAAACACTGCAGGAACTGCTCGCCTACTTGAAGGCGAACCCTGGCAAGGTCAACTACGCCTCCCAAGGCAACGGAACGACCTCACATCTGACGACGCATCTTTTCATGACACTTACCCATACGGATATGGTCCACGTTCCGTACAAGGGCACCGCGCCTGCGCTGGTCGACATCATGGCTGGCCAGGTCGACGTGTTCTTCGACAACCTGAGCTCGTCGATGGGGCATCACCGTGCAGGCAAGCTGCGCATTCTCGCGGTTGCGGATAGCCAACGCTCGCCGGCATTGGATGACGTGCCCACGTTCGCCGAACTCGGATTGCCCGAGATGAACGCGGTGACCTGGTTTGCCGTCATGGCGCCTCCCGGTACTCCAGAGTCGACGGTGCAGCCTATCCAGCAACGGATCGCTGACGCGCTCAAACTGCCCGACGTGCAGGAGAAGTTCCTTCAGCAGGGCGCCGAACCGCGGGGCCGAACCCCAGAAGAGACCGGACGGTTCGTGAAGGGCGAGGTCGAGAAGTGGGGGAGGATCGTGAAAAGCGCCAACGTGACGATCGAATGAGGCTTGCCGATGATTGAGTATCCCGTGCGTTGGACGCACCCGTCGCTCACCCGCGTTCCATACACTGCGTATACCGATACTGCGCTCTATGCGGCCGAGCAGCGGCGAGTGTTCCACGGCCCATCTTGGAACTACCTGTGCCTGGAAGCCGAGATCGCCGAGCCCGGGCGATACCGAAGTACTTTCATCGGCGAGACTCCGGTCGTCGTCGTGCGCGACGGGGACGGCGAGGTCTACGGCTTCGAGAATCGCTGTGCCCATCGCGGTGCGCTGATCGTTCTGGACAAATGCGGCCACGCGGAGAGATTTCAGTGCGTGTATCACGCCTGGAGCTACAACCGGCAGGGCGATCTGGTCGGCGTAGCGTTTGAGCAGGGCGTCAACGGACTGGGTGGCATGCCGAAGGGTTTCCGCAAGGACGAGCACGGACCGCGCAAGCTTCGCATCGCGTCGTTCTGCGGCCTCGTGTTTGGCAGCTTTGATGACGACGTGCTGCCGCTCGATGAATACCTGGGCGACGAGATAGCGCAGCGCATCCAGCGGGTGTTGGGCAAGCCGGTGGAGGTGCTCGGCCGGTTCACGCAGGCGCTGCCCAACAACTGGAAGCTGTATATCGAGAATGTCAAGGACAGCTACCACGCCAGCCTGCTGCACCTGTTTTTCACCACGTTCGATCTCAACCGTCTGTCGATGAAAGGCGGTGTGATCGTCGACGAGAGCGGCGGACACCACGTCAGCTACTCGATGATCGACCGCGCGGCGCAGAAGGATTCGGTGTACAGGGAGCAGGGCCTGCGCACCGAGTCTGCACAGTATCGCCTGAAAGATCCGACCCTCCTGGACGGTTTCGCCGAGCATGACGACGGCGTCACGCTTCAGATCCTGTCGGTATTCCCGGGCTTCGTGCTTCAACAGATCCAGAATTGCCTCGCCGTGCGCCAGGTGCTGCCCAAGGGTGTCGCGCGCACGGAGCTGAACTGGACTTACCTTGGCTACCAGGACGACACGCCTGAGCAGCGCAAGGTGCGGCTCAAGCAGAGCAACCTCGTCGGACCGGCGGGTTTCATTTCGATGGAAGACGGCGCTGTCGGAGGCTTCGTGCAACGAGGCATCGCGGGGGCGGCCGGCGCGGAAGCGGTTGTCGAGATGGGCGGGGATACCGCAGACTCGGCAGAGGGCCGCGCTACCGAGGCATCGGTACGTGGCTTCTGGAAGGCCTACGACAGCTTGATGCTGGAGCGAGCGCCATGAACGAGCTGCTGCAAGTCAGCGCCTTCAACGCCGCCTACGCCCGTACGATCGATACCGACGCGCTCGAGCAGTGGCCTGCCTACTTCATCGAGCATTGCCGCTACTGCATCACGCACGTCGAGAACGAGAAAGAGGGCTTGCCTGCGGGCCTGGTCTGGGCGGACTCGCGCGCAATGCTGGAGGACCGCGTCCACGCTTTGCGGGATGCGAACATCTACGAGCGACAGCGATACCGCCACCTGATTGGGTTGCCGGTCATCGGCTGCGTGACGGAGGAACGCATCGAGGGCGAGTCACCGTTCATCGTCGTGCGCATCATGCACACCGGCGAAACGACGCTCTTCACCAGCGGCGTCTATCGCGATGTGTTCGAGCGGGCGCACGACGGTACGCTGAAGCTGGCCGAGCGCGTCGCAGTATGTGACAGCATCGTGGTCGATACGCTGCTTTCCCTGCCGCTATGAAGGCTCGCCGTATCGCGGTCGCGATCGGCGATCCGAACGGCATCGGGCCTGAGATCGTGCTGAAGGCACTCGACGCGCTGGGCGGCGACGAGCGCGTCGACATTACGGTGTTCGGGCCAGCGGACGTCGTGGAGCGCGCCGCCCGCATCACCGGGCTCGAGCGGTTGCTTTCCACGTTGCAGCTGCGTTCCGTCGGCGCGTTGCCGTGTGCCGTGGCAACGCCCGGCGCTGTGGAAGCGGCAGCTGGTGCAAGCGCGATCGAATCGGCGACCGCAGCGATCCTGGCTTGTCAGGCCGGCGAGTGCGATGCGGTCGCTGCCGGGCCGCATAACGAAACGGCTATCTCCTTGGCCGGTATCCGCTTTCGCGGTTATCCGTCGCTGCTGGCGCGGGTGTGCGGCGAGCCGGAGGATCATGTATTCCTTCTGCTGGTCGGCGGCGGACTTCGCATCGTGCATGCGACGCTGCACGAAAGCGTGGCTACCGCGCTCGCGCGGCTCCATTCCGACCTTGTCGTGGCGGCAACGCAGGCCGGCGTGCGCGCATGCGCGGCGCTGGGCTCCGCGGCGCCCTCCGTGGGGATGTTCGGCGTCAATCCGCACGCGTCGGAAGGCGGCCTGTTCGGCCCCGAAGACAACCGATGCACTGTGCCGGCGACGCTGCGACTGCGCTCGCTCGGCATTGACGTGTCGGATCCGCAAGGCGCCGATGTACTGCTTGCGGACCGGAGGCATGACCTTTACGTGGCGATGTTCCACGACCAAGGTCACATTCCTATCAAACTCCTTGCGCCGCATGGGGCCAGCGCTGTGTCCATCGGTGCGCGGGTGTTGCTTGCCTCCACTGCGCACGGCAGTGCGATGGACATCGCGGGCTGCGGTACGGCGCGTCCGGATGCCTTGCTGCGCAGCATCCGGTTGCTGGCAGGGATGGATCTTCCATGACGTACGACGTCCACATCCACGGCACCGACATTCACTTTCCATGTCGACCAGGACAGACGCTGCTGGACGGTGCGCTGCAAGCTGGAATCGAACTGCCGTACTCATGTCGCAAGGGTGTATGTGGCCAATGCGCTGGCACCATCAAGACCGGCGAAGTGCAGTGTTCTCCCTCCGATGCGGCCGGTACCGGGCAGTATCTGTACTGCCAGTGCGTGCCGCGAAGCGACGTGGAGATCGTACCGGCGGCCTGGCATCGCACGGATCCATCGGCCCGCAAGCAGTTCGTGGCCAAGCTGTATCGGAACATCCGCGTGGCGGACGACGTCAGCGTGCTGCAACTGCGGTTGCCAGCCGGGCAGCGCGCCAAGTTCCGGGCGGGACAGTATCTCCAAGTGCTGCTGCCCGATGGCAGCCGCCGGTCTTACTCCATGGCCAATCCGCCCCACGAAAGCGAGATGCTGCAACTGCACATACGACACGTGCCAGGTGGGCGGTTCACGCAAGTCGTGCCGGGGCTCGTTCCCGGCGATCTGCTGACGGTAGAACTGCCATTCGGCACCTTCGAATTGCGGGAGGCTTCGACAGCGCCGATGTGGTGTGTCGTCGGCGGCACTGGCTTTTCGCCGGTGCGATCGCTACTGGACGACATGGTGAAGAGGGGCATTCGGCGAGCAGTGACCCTCGTCTGGGGAGGACGTCGCGCGGATGGCCTGTACCAGATGTCGGCCGTGGAACGGTGGCGCAGGCTGTGGCCGGATTTCCGGTTCATCGCAGCGCTCGAGGATGCGCGCCATGCGCAAGACATCGGGGGCTTCCACGGTCGCGTCGACGAAGCCGTGCGCCGACATGCCGGCACGCTGGTTGGCCACGAGGTCTATTGCTGCGGCTCGCCACCGATGGTGGCCGCCGTGAAGAAAGCCTGCGTCGAGGGTTGTGGCCTTGATCCGCATGACTTCCTCTCGGACGCGTTCGTGCCGGGGCCGGCGGTGCCGCCGCCATGAAGGCGATGAAGACGGTTGACCGACTCGCCTTGCCCGGTGTGCACACGAGCGCGCAATGCGTGGTGCCTTTCTCGGAGCGCATTAGCCCGCCACCGGGGCCGTCGAGCGTGGTGAGGACAAGTCGTATAAGAGGAGAAGGAGATGACCATCCGCAATCATCGCGATTTCTGGTCCGGCGTCATGTTCGTCGCGATCGGAATCGCATTCGTGATCTTTTCGCAGGAGTACCAGATGGGTACCCCCGCCCGGATGGGGCCGGGATTCTTCCCGATGGTACTCGGCGCGTTGATGGCGTTGCTCGGTCTCGTCATCGCCTGGCAATCCACTTCCAGCGACAACGCGGAACTACGCGTCGAGCGCATCGGTTGGCGTGAGCTGCTGCTGATCCTCGCGGCGATCACCGCGTTCGCCGTCGCGCTGCCGCGCCTCGGCATGGTGATCTCGGTAGCGCTACTGATCGCGGTCTCGGCATTCGCCAGCTACGAGGTGCGCTGGAAGGAAACGATCGTGTCGATCGTCGTGCTGCTGACGCTGTCGTGGCTCGTATTCGTCAAGGGACTTGACTTGCAGTTCCCGGTTTGGCCAACTTTCCTCGGTAATTAAGGCGAGCGCATGGAAATCCTCTCGCATCTCGCGCTCGGCTTCGCCACCGCGCTTTCGCTCGACAACGTCTTCTACTGTTTCGTCGGAGTGCTGCTCGGCACGACCATCGGCGTGCTGCCCGGGCTCGGACCGCTCGCGACGATCGCAATGCTGCTGCCGATCACCTACCAGATGAGCGACCCCACGACGGCGCTGATCATGCTCGCCGGAATCTACTATGGGGCCCAGTACGGCGGATCGACGACGGCGATCCTCGTGAACCTGCCCGGCGAGACTTCGTCGGTGGTCACGACGCTGGACGGCTACCAGATGGCACGGCGAGGTCGCGCCGGGCAGGCGCTGGCGATTGCCGCGATCGGCTCGTTCTTCGCCGGCACCGTGGCCACCGTCCTGATCGCAGGCTTCGCGCCGGTACTGGCCGAAGTCGCGTTCGAGTTCGGCCCTGCCGAGTATTTCTCGCTGATGGTGCTCGGCCTGATCGCTGCGGTTGTGCTCGCGCACGGCTCGGTCCTCAAGGCGCTCGCGATGGTCGTGCTCGGGCTGCTGCTCGGCATGGTGGGCACGGACGTGAACTCGGGGGTCGCGCGCTTCTCGTTCGACATTCCGGAACTTACCGACGGGATCCAGTTCGCCGCGGTCGCCATGGGCCTGTTCGGTATCGGCGAGATCATCGCCAACCTCGAACAGCGCGAGAACCGCGAGGTCTTCACGCGAAACGTAGGCCGGATACTCCCCAGTCTCGAAGATCTCAAGACGTCGATGATGCCGATCGTGCGCGGCACTGGCCTGGGATCTTTCCTGGGGCTGCTGCCTGGCGGCGGAGCGGTGCTGTCGTCGTTCACCTCGTACGCCGTCGAGAAGAAGCTGTCGAAGACTCCACAGCGTTTCGGTCAGGGGGCGATCGAAGGCGTGGCCGGACCTGAATCGGCAAACAACGCCGGTGCACAGACCTCATTCATCCCGATGCTCACGCTGGGGATCCCGACGAACCCCGTCATGGCGCTGATGATCGCCGGCATGATGATCCACAACATCCAGCCCGGCCCCCAGGTGATGACGAGCAACCCCGCGCTTTTTTGGGGGCTGATCGCGTCGATGTGGGTTGGCAACGCAATGCTGCTCGTGCTGAACCTGCCGTTGATCGGCATCTGGATCCGGCTTCTCACGGTGCCGTACCGGATTCTGTATCCGGCGATCCTGCTGTTCTGTTGCGTAGGCGCGTACTCGGTCAGCAACAACGTATTCGATGTCTACGTGATGATTCCGTTCGCGATCCTCGGCTACCTGTTCCGCAAGCTCGACTGCGAGCCTGCGCCGCTGTTGCTTGGGCTCGTACTCGGCGGCCTGATGGAGGAGTATCTGCGTCGCGCGATGACGATCTCGCGCGGCGACTGGTCGGTCTTTGTCACGCGACCGCTGTCAGCCACATTGCTTGCGATCGCCGCCGTGCTGCTGGTGATCGTTTTCCTACCAGCGCTGGCGAAGAAGCGCGAAGAGGCGTTCGCCGAGGATGCGTGAGAGTGGGGGTGAACCGCGTCGTCAACCGGTCGTCGCAGGCTACCGCTCGCACCCCTGCATGACTGGCGTACGGTTCACGGCTCCGCTATCTCGGACGCGCCGAATCAGAGCGGCAAAAAACTGGAAAGCGCGGATCATCCGCTCGAGTCCGTCGTGACGGATTGCTGGGTTCTGCATTCTTCCTTCTCCTCGAATCGATTACTGAGGACAAGGATAAGTGATCCATTACAATTTTGCCAATGAATATTAGATATCTAAACTATTCACAAAATCGATAGTTTGACTCGATGCAGTGTCCTTGAAGAATCCGATTGCGCGCGATGTGGGATTGCTTCTGGTCGAGCGAGCTGACGTGTTGGTCATTGTGTAAGTCATTGTTTCTCGGAGAACATCTGCCGCCGCGTGCGGACAACCAAGATTCAAACCTTTAAACCTCTAACATGCCGAATTTCATGTCAGAAATATCCGCTGATTTCGTTTCCGCGGTGAGCACCGCCACGTCCCTGCGCGTGCGGCCGGTCATGCACCTGATCGACGGCCAGCTGGAAGGGGGCGAATCCTCGTTCGATGTAGTGAACCCTTCCACCGGAGATGCCTGCGCCACTTGTCCTGCGGCGTCACATGATCAACTCAACCGCGCTGTCGTTGCTGCGCGCCGGAGCCAACCACAATGGGCCGCCAGGACGCCAACTGAACGACGGGAGTTGCTGTGCCAACTGGCGGGAGTGCTACGTGAGAATCAAGCCGAGTTAGCCGCCTTGATTACACTCGAGCAAGGCAAGCCATTGGCGCGTGCTGTGGACGAGGTGCAGCGCTCCGCCGCTCAGATCGAGCGTTTGACATCCATCGTCCTTGACCAGGAGTTGCTCCGCAAGGACTCCACAGGGCGAGTGGAGTTGCACTACCGCCCGCTGGGTGTAATCGGTGCGATTACGCCATGGAATATGCCGATCGTGCTGGCAGTGCCGAAGATCACCCATGCACTGTACACCGGCAACACGATTGTCCTGAAGCCGTCCCCGTACACGCCGCTTGCCACGCTCCGACTTGGTGAACTTGCGCGCCACATCTTCCCGCGTGGCGTTCTCAACGTGCTCGCAGGCGGCAACGAGTTCGGCCAATGGATGAGCGAGCATACCGGCCTGGATAAGATCTCCTTCACCGGCTCTGTGACGACCGGCAAGCGCGTGATGGCATCGGCAGCAGTCAATCTGAAGCGTCTGACTCTGGAGTTGGGTGGCAACGATGCTGCAATCGTCCTCGATGACGTTGACCTCGAGACAGCAACACCAAAGCTCTTCGCCGCCGCATTCGCAAACAGCGGGCAAGTCTGCATGGCGGTCAAGCGCTTGTACGTTCAAGACAACGTATACGAGAAAGTCTGTCACGCACTTGCGGAACTCGCGCGATCGGCACGTGTAGGCGACGGATTCGAACCTGCGGTTCAGTTCGGACCGGTGCAAAACCGTCCTCAGTACGAGATTGTCAAGGGAATACTCGAAGATCTTCCCAGGGACAGTGCGCGAATCCTCGCCGGAGGTCATGCGCTCGATCGCTCTGGCTACTTCATCGCGCCTACAGTGGTATGCGACATAACCGAAGGCACCCGGTTGGTTGATGAGGAGCCATTCGGTCCTGTCCTCCCCATATTGCGGTTCAAGGAGGTTGAGGATGCCGTCAGACGAGCAAACGATACCCACTTCGGACTAGGTGGCTCAGTCTGGTCGCGCAACATCAATCGCGCGGCGTCGCTTGCCGCACGCCTCGAAGTGGGTGTTTCCTGGGTAAACCACCACTCCGGTGCCGACGCTTTCGTGCCCTTCGGCGGAGCGAAGGAATCGGGAATCGGCCGGGAGTATGGTATAGACGGCCTGCGACAGTATACGGAGGCTGTCTCCGTATTCATTCCCTCCGATAATTGATCGCATTGAGGCGGTAATCAGTTGGATATCACGAGTGACCGTCAGGTCAGCATGGCCGCCTTGATCAGTTATCACGCTGCATGCCGGAAACCTTATCTGGAGTACGGTTTCATCTGGATATGGGCGCTTGCGGCGGCTGCCGGGAGGCGGTGGCTGTCGGGTCGTCGAGCATAGCGGTATCAAGAATCTCTTGGCATTAGCCAGAATCCATCCTGAAGTAATGATGTCAAGACCAAGACTCGGCGCCTGGTATTTTGGATGGAATATTGTCGCGGCTGCTACGATTATCACGCTGTTGACCACTGGTATGCGTATGGGAGTCGGTCCGTTCTTCCTGCCTATTGCACGGGACCTGGACTTCAGTCGAAGCCTGCTTGCGGGGATCGTTGCGATTGGCATGCTCTGTTATGGGATCGGCATGCCGCTGGCCGGGTATCTGGTCGGTAGGCGCGGGACGCGGTTCGTGCTTTCGCTCGGCACCGCCATGGTTTTTGTGGCGATCGTGTGGACCACGCTAGCGCGCAGCCCAATTAGTTTCTTTCTGGCGTTCGGAGTATTGCTATCGCTGGGTTTATCATTCACCAGTTCGGTGCCACTGACACCGGTATTATGTCGCTGGTTCAGACGTCAGCGTGGCATGGCCCTGTTCTTTATGTCAACGGGCTCTATGGCAGGGATCGCACTCTTGACCCCGATATTCGCCTTTGCAATAAGCAGAGTCGGCTGGCGCAATAGTTTGATAGGTTTTGCGGTGGTGTTCGCGCTGCTTATAATTCCGACCGCCTGGTTTGTTATTCGCGACGATGCGCCTGAACGTGCGGATCTCCCCGCCGGCGCGCCAGACTGGCCCGGAGGACCGGCGACTCAGCCCGGAGGGATGAACTGGTGCACGGCGGTGTGTACCGGACCGTTCTGGATGATCGCCATGGGACTTTTCACATGCGGCTACAGCATGAATCTGCTAGGCACCCACGGAGTGCCAATGTTGATGGACCATGGCTTTGATCCAATGACCGGCTCGCTCGGGGTCGGCCTGATCGGTTTGGTAGCGATCTTCAGCACGCTTGTCCTGGGCCGAATATCCGATGTGCTGCCACGGAAGAATATCCTGGCGATGATCTATTTCATCCGCGGTTTAGGGTTCTTCGCCCTGTTATTGGTCGCGGCACACTGGCAACTATACGTAGCGACGGCGATTGGCGGGCTCGTCTGGGGAGGCAGCATTGCGATGTCGTCTGCGATTCTGGCAGACATCTACGGCGCCCGCATTGTCGGCATATTGTATGGATGGGCGTTTTTGGTTCACCAGATCGGTGCCATGATCAGCTCGTGGCTCGGTGGATGGGCGTACGAGACTTATGGCACCCACTGGATCGCGTTTGGCAGCGCGGGAGTGCTCCTGCTCACGGCCGCATTGATATCGTTCCGTTTGCCGGCGAGGCAGTCATACGCGGAAGCACTGTAGCGCGAGCATGGATATCTCCGGTCGCCGGCGCCGCGCGGCGGAAACGCCGTTAAGCACCCAAACGGCGACTCGGCCGTTTGGTCGACTTCGTCGAGCCGGTTCTCCAGCTTGAGGATGGGCGCGAGATACTTCTTGTTCTTGAATGCGGGGCGACCGCTTTGAGTCCGGACTCTTTACTCTCAGTGATAGTGGTCCTAGAATGGTACTACCATTCAAGCTGTGCGCAAAGCGCACACATCTCTCGTTACGAACAAAATGCGGAGCATCGACATGAGGAATCAAATCCCGGCCATCGAGTCACATGAGAGACGCGCCGCAGAGGTGTCCTTCAACGATCTTAGGGGCTTCATCAAACTCCTGGAGGAGACTGGGGAGCTAAAGCGCATCACCGCGGAGGTGGACTGGGACCTCGAGCTGTCGCACATCGCCAAGCTCAACGAACAGAGCGGCGGGCCGGCGCTTCTGTTCGAGAACGTCAAGGGTTACGAGTGGCCGGTATTCACCAGCGCCCTTGCAACGTCCCGACGCCTAGCACTCGCACTGGGCCTGGCAAAGGAGACCTCGTTTATTGAGTTGGCCAAGGCCTGGGTCACCAAGGTCAAGACCCGAATTCCTCCGAAAGAGGTGAAAAGCGGGCCGTGCAAGGAAAACATTCTCCATGGCGCCGATGTAAACCTGTTCGATTTTCCGGCTCCACGCTATTACGAGGGCGACGGCGGTCGATTCATTGGTACGACCCATTGCATCATTTCGCGAAGCCCTTCCTCCGGGTGGGTTAATCTCGGCACGCACCGCATGCAGATTCTCGACAAACAGTCGGCGGGTATCTGGATGATTCCGGGCAAGCACATACAACTCCACCTCAAAGAGTACGAGGCCATCGGAAAACCCATGCCGGTGGCCGTCGCCATTGGCGTTGATCCAACTGTTTTTCTAACGTCTAGTGCCCCGATTCCCGCTGGGGAGTGCGAGTACGACTATATCGGCGGTCTGCGCGGCTCTCCGATCGAAGTGGTACGCGGTGAAACTGTCGACCTCCCGGTCCCGGCTAACGCCGAGGTAATCCTGGAGGGTGAGGTTGACCCTGTCGCCCTGCGCGATGAAGGGCCGTACGGTGAATACTCCGGGACCTATCAGGCCGCCTATCCGAAGCCGTTCATGAAGGTGAACTGCATCACCCACCGCAATTCACCCATACATTGGGGCTGCACGACCGGCCGACCGATAACCGACATTCATCAACTAATGGCCCTCAATCGCACGGCTACCTTGTGGAGTGACCTGGAGAATATGGGCATCCCAGGTATCGTAGGCGTTTACTGCCCACCAGAGACCGGCGGTTACTTCACTTGCATCGTCTCGGTTAAGCAGTTATATGCAGGGCACGCCCGTCAAGTCGGTACGGCTGTACTGTCCTCGCCGTCAGGTGCCTATTCAACGAAGCTTGTGGTAATCGTCGACGACGACGTTGACCCGACCAATCTCAGCGAAGTTTGGTGGGCCATGGGGATGCGTTATCAGCCTGACCGTGGCACCGATATTCTGCACCGTGGAATGCCGTCGCATATCGATCCGTCGCTGCATCATTCGGACAAGCATCACACGTCGCGGGCGATAATCGACGCCACTGTCCCCTTCGAATGGGCGCTCGAGGACAAACCGAAGCTCATTACTCTGACACCTCACATCGAGGCCAGAGTGCGGGAACGTTGGAGCGAGTTCTTCCCCGACTGAGCATCCGTTAAAGCGTTCCCGAAAGCAGTAAAGGATATAAATCGAAAATGTCCAACGTCCAGGGAAACCTCAAAGTGCATAACGGCGCTGCCCTCGAAGGTGTACGAGTCGTCGACCTGACTCAGTTTGAAGCCGGTACGTCGTGTACGCAAATGCTTGCGTGGCTCGGTGCGGAGGTTATCAAGGTCGAGGAGCCGACGCGCGGAGAACAAGGACGCAGTGCATCCCGTGACAATTCGAATGCAGACTCGTTCTATTTCTTGATGCTCAATTGCAACAAGAAGAGTGTAACGGCCGATCTGAAATCCGAGCAAGGCCTTCGTCTCGTGCGCTCGCTGATCGCAAAGGCGGATGTGTTCATCGAGAACTTCGCGCCGGGCGTTATCGAGCGGCTTGGTCTTGATTACGAGAGCGTAAAGGCGCTGAATTCGCGTATCGTCTACGCACAGATCAAGGGATATTCTCCGTCCGGTCCCTTCAGTGGTCACCTTTCGTTTGACATGATAGCGCAGGCTGTTGGCGGTTCACTCTCCATTACGGGTGAGTCCGACGGGAAACCTCTCAGGCCGGGGCTGACGATCGGCGACACGGGTGCGGGAATTCACTGCGCGATGGGCATACTCGCGGCCCTTTATCAACGACAATCGACCGGCGGTGGTCAGCGCGTCGAAGTCGCGATGCAGGAAGCGATTACGAATTTTGCGCGTATATCCTATGCCCGACAGTTGATGGGAAAGGTGCCTTGTCCGCGCGCTGGCAATCAAAGTATCCTGGGGACAACTTCGCCCAGCGAGGCATATCGATGCAAGGGGGGCGGGCCAAACGATTACTGTTTCGTCTACACTTCGCGCAGCGGTACCGGTGACGATCAGTGGGAGCGGTTGCTACGAATAATCGGTCGAGAGGATCTTGCAGGTTCGGCACGGTTCGACTCACCGGAGAAGCGATGGGCGAACAAGGATGAAGTAGACGAAATAATCACGGCTTGGACGATACAGCGCGACAAGCACGAGGTCATGAGACTGTTGGGCGATGCGGGCGTGCCTGCGGGCGCAGTGCTCAGCACCGAAGAACTGATGAATGATGTGCACTTGCGGGAGCGCGGCGTCTTCGCCACATTCACTCATCCGGTGCGTGGTGAGGTTACCGTGCCCGGCTGGCCCGTCCGTATGTCGGAAAGCAAGGTCAGCGTCACCTCACCCCCTTTGCTCGGTGAAAGCAATGGCGAAGTGTACGGGGAGCTGCTTGGCCTGGCGCCTGACGAAATTGAAGCGCTTCGACGCGCCAAGGTTATCTGAATTTTTCAGCTTTCTGATCGTAACTGGCAGCTTCAACTGGCAGTTTCGCGCGGTGGGCATGAGGCACGCATTCTATCGTAGCGGCTCGCGAAAACTCATCTACGCGCGACACGCTCGCACCGGAGAACGATGATGAAGACAACTGGTAACGCCTTGCTCGCGGAGGCGTTGAAGCTTCAGGGAGTCGATACGCTCTTCTATCTGATGGGCGGCCCGACGATGGGGGCGCTTACCGAATGCACTGCGGCGGGGATGCGTATGGTCGACACGCGCCACGAACAGGCATCCGCCATGATGGCCCACGCTTATGCCCGACTCAGGGCGCGGCCTGGGGTCTGTATGGCCGCCTCAGGCCCCGGCACGACCAACCTCACCACAGGGCTCGCCACTGCGCTTGTCGATTGTGCGCCTGTGCTGGCCTTGGGAGGCTCGGTTCCTATATCTCAGTTTGGTACCGGCAGCTTCCAGGAGATAGACCAAGTAGCGATCATGAAGCCCGTCACCAAGTGGGCAAGCCGTGTCCATGATGCCCAGCGCATCCCGGAATACATCAACGTCGCCCTACGCCAGTCAATGTCCGGAAAACCGGGCCCAGTCTACCTCGATCTTCCGGGCGATGTGCTCTATCAGGAGGTTGATCGCGACGCCGTCATCTGGCCAGAGGTCCACAAAGAGAGCGTGCATCCCGGACCGGCTGCAACCCCGGAAGCGCTCGATGCGCTGCTCGGCTTGCTCGAACGCGCGACCAAGCCCGTTCTGCTGACGGGCAGCGGCATTTTTTGGTCGAACGCAAGTCAAGAAATGGGCCAGTTTGTGAATGCCACGGGGATTCCCTTCTTTACGACCCCGCAGGGCCGCGGCGCCGTTCCGGACGATCATCCGTATTGTTACCTGCAAGCGCGATCAGCCGCGCTGCGTGAGGCCGATCTCGTAATCGTGGCCGGCACCAGACTCAACTTTGTCTTGAGTTATGGCGCACCACCCCGCTTTAACCCGTCTTCGAGGATCGTTCGAATCGACATCTCGCCCGAGGAGGTCAACTCGACGCCCCGACTGGCGCTTGGTATCTGCGGCGACGTCGCGACGGTGCTGGCGCAAGTCGTCTCCTTATTGAAGGGGCGCGAAATGGTTGGGCACTTCGAGAAATGGCGTGCTGCGCTCGCGACGGAGGTGCGAGCCAGGAAGAGCGCAAAGCAAGAAGAGGAACAGATCCTGTCCGCAGAGCCCGCACATCCGCTACGGCTCTGCAAGGAAGTTCGGGATCTGATCACGCGTGACACCATCCTCGTTGTCGATGGTCAAGAAATTCTTAACTATGGACGTCAATCGATTCCCACGTTTATGCCAGCGCATCGGCTCAACTCCGGTCCATTCGGCACCATGGGGGTTGGGCTTCCTTTCGGTGTCGGCGCCAAGGCGGCGTGTCCGGGCAAACTGGTCGTGGTTCTGCACGGAGACGGGTCGTTCGGTCTAAATGCAATGGAGCTCGATACGGCGGTGCGCCACAAACTGCCGCTTCTGGTCGTTATCAGCCTCAACGGCGGCTGGGCCGCAGATCCCAACAAGGACAAGCCGGGGCGTGATCTCGGATATACGCGCTATGACGAACTTGCAGCCGCGTTGGGGTGTCACGCAGAATATGTGGAGAAACCCGATGACATCGCCGCGGCGTTAAGGCGCGGTATGAAAGCTGTGAGGGCGGGTCGTGTGGCGCTCGTCAACGTGCTTACCGACTGGCGCGCTCGTGCGCCTACCATGAAGTTCACAGACTACACGACCTGAACGACCCGAAGATTGTCACGCACGGCGCAATGGAGGACAGCGATTCGTCGTTAAGTTACATTAAGCACTAAGATGATGATGCAACTCTTCCAGATGAGAAACCATTTGTTTAGTCGCCTCTTCCGCATCGCGATTGCGAAAAAAACGGAAGAATCGTCGCCGAACCGTAGCTAAATGGGCCAGCGGGGCGGGGCCGATCCGCATAAGCTCATGCAGTACGACTTCGGTGACGAGATCGACGATTACACGCAGGGCGTCATTATGAGTGCAGGTCGCAACCAGTTGGTAAAACTCGAGATTATGTACCAGCCGGTCGGCATCACGGGGAGACTCGGCTAGTGCAGCAGTTTTCTCGATGTTGCTCTCAAGGGCAGCGAGGTCGGCCTCCGTGGCCCGCTTGCATGCCAGAGGAACAACCATCTGCATGACCAACACCCTCGCCTCGGTGAGGTTCGCCAGCGACAGCCTACCAAGATGGAACAGGTCGCGGATCGACTGGTTGAGTAGTTCCGGGTAGCCATCTTGTATAAAAGCGCCGCCCCTCGCACCTTTACGAAGAGTAACGATACCGCCGACCTCCAAGCTTCGCAGTGCCTCGCGTACAACTACTCGGCCCACACCAAACCGTGCTGCGAGTTCGCGCTCAGCCGGTAGCTTATCGCCAGGCCGCAACCTCCCTGCGGCGATCTCGAGTCGGATATGATCGACAACCTCTTCGAAGAGCCGACGCGTAGAAACCTCGCGAAACTGCGGCTCCGAACCGGCCCCTCTCGGTTCTTTTCTTGCGGCGCCGGGCAGAATATCGTTCACTCTGCGCTCCGTGTGTGGAGTATCCACATACTGGTGACTATCGATAGTATTTCGCGCAAGCTCACGCACCAACTTAATCCATGGAGACGGGTCGCATGTACTTCTTCGCGATTCGGAGCGCTTTGATGGGAAAGTGCTCGGCCAACAAGCCTATGCCGTATAGCAAATACTCGTAATCGATAAAAATCCTGGCTGCCTGAGGCTTCAGGCTCCACGGTGAGTCCAGACTGAAGCGGGCAGCCCGTAAAACGCGCTCAGGCTGTCGACCGTACTTGAAGATACCGCCAGTTCCGATTAGGTTCTCGACGTCGAGGAGATTCTTGCCGTTCTGCACCCGGATCTTGCCTACTGGGCTGTATTCCTCGCGTAAAGTCCCCGCGTGACGTTGCATTGCGATTGCAGTCGCGTATTCGGCGAGTAGGACGTCGACATCAAACTCCAGCGCAGTTACCGGCACGTATCCAACGTTAGATGACAGAACCGCCGTGTGCTCTTTCAAGTCAATGGAGGCGGCTTCCGGCAGTCCGCAAATGGCACGCAGCCTAACCTGGCTCTGCTCGTCCCCCATGAGTTCATAGATTGTCGGTGCGTTATATCGAATGCCAAGGTCACCCTCCACAGTCCGCTTTACGCGTGATTCTTGAAGCCCTCGAACGAGTGTCTGAGCGTCGGATGGCATGCCAGAGCAAACCGAATGAATATTCGTCGTCGCGCCCCCTATTTCGACGATAACCAAAGAGCCAATTCCGCCTTCTTCATCCGTTCCGTCGGCTAGTAAGGCCGCTGCCTGCAACGTTGCCTTGGGCGTCGGCACGATTTCGCCTTGAATAAACTCTCGCGCTTTTCCCAGTCCCTTTGCGTCGGTGATCTGTCTTATGAAAATATCACGGATCAGCGCCTGTGCTGGCTCGACTTCAACGGCATCAACGCGCGGGAGGACGTTTTGTGTAACAAAAACGGACTTCCCTTTTTCTTCCAGAATGGTTTTGACTTGTCCGGATGCGACGCGATTGCCGGCGATCAAAATCGGGCATTTGAGTGCTGACTCCGCAAGCATACGTGCATTGTGCACGATCACCTTCGTGTCGCCGCCGTCGGTTCCTCCAGTCAGGAGGATGATGTCGCAGGAGCTTGCTTCGAGGTTGTTCACGATATCGGAATCGATCTCGAATCCATAAGCACTGACAACCTTGGCACCTGCTCCAAGCGCAGCGCGCCGTGCAGCTTCAAGTGTGAGTGATGGTACCAGTCCTATGGCGGCCATACGCAGCCCGCCGGCGGCGCTGCTTGATGCGTATCTTCCCCGAATGTCCTGCTCGTCGATGTCATATTCTCTTATCAAATTTGCATAAGCTTCGGCGAGACCGATCGAAATGTCCGTCTCTATCGTCGTTAGGGCCTGTGCCCTGCCGACTAATATTTCCCGATCAAGATCAACAGCGAGCACTTTGGTATAGGTGCTACCGAAGTCAATCAAGATTCGAATATCCGTGGCGGCTCGCATGATCCTTGGTCTCAATCCGGTATCTGCAGATCCTGTTTTAGCGCAGCAATTACTTCGCCTGTCGTAACGGTGTTGCGGTAGACACGGTCAAAGCCCATTTCGCGAAAGCGCCTTTCAACCTCTGGCCAATCGCTATCGAGCTCGAGCGATGCAGCGACGTTGCCCCCCGCATATAGTAAGATATTATCCAGGCCCGATTCGATACATTTCTCGCGTAACCCTTCGCAATCGATGATTCCCATGCCATACATGGATGAAACAAGTATCGCGTCAGCACTGGTTTCGATTGCGGCGGCAATGAATTCCTCCTGGGGTACAACTGCACCGAGGAAGGTAACAGAGAATCCGACTTCGCTTAGTGCCTTCTGCAGGACCCAGCCGCCGATCATGTGTGCGTCGGCCCCTATCGTGCCTATGACAATGTTACCGATTGACATATACATTCCTCAAAGATGGGAGGGCAGTTGCGTCACCAGTTTGCGTATCGGCACTTGAAGGCGGCAGTGTAGACGCAAACTGGATATCTTTGATAACCAGGTCCAGATTTGCCTGACAACTGTCACGACGCTCGCGTTCGGCGATCTTCTCCCTGTGGTATTCCTTGATTTCGGCGGGCAGCGGGATATTACCGGAGTCCAGGTAGCGTACGGCATTCTGCGCGTCCCTTACGAGCAGAACCTTGCCTGAGTTGTACTTCCATGGCGTAACCATAGTATCTATCCAGCCAGCCTCCACGCCGCGGCACAAACCAATCGCCATGTCGCCGTCCCCGAGTTCGATGCATTTGTCAAGCAATATTCTTACTTCCCATTCAATCATTTTCTCTTCCAGAGCCAACGCCTCGCTCTCGGGGATTCTCTGGGTTCCCATAAGCGTCAACAGTTGCCGTGCCAGCCGTACCGATTTGGCCATGCCCTCTTTGGTGGGTGTGGCGAATGCTTCGTCCTGGCATTTCAAGATGATCCCCGGGAACCCGCCCATGATCGGAATTATCGTATTCCAGGCAATCATCGCGTTGGCTTCGTCATCCCGCGGTGGCCACGCGCCGAGGAAGGGAAAGGTGCCGGCGATGAACTCGACGTCGCGATGGCCGAAGCGGGCACAGTACTCGTAACAAAGTCGTTCGGAGACTCTGATCATTGCTATGTCCTGCATCAGGTTCATGCCGATGCCATGTGACAGGTATTGACACTTGACGCCCTGTTCGGCTGCCAGTACAGCCTCTGTCACATGTACGAAAGAATGATAGCCGGCGCTGTCGTACCCGGTGAGGTGTGTGGTGTTCCATGGACACTGCGGGACTCCATTTTCCGCATAGATGGCTGCCAATCGAGCATCGTATTGCATCAAGCGGATTTCATCTTCCAGCGGTATGTTTTTCGAATGCGAAATACATTCCTGAAGAGACGTCACCGAATTTGCCGTCCAACCGGCCGCTAGCGCAATATCCGAGGCCAGGCGAGCGTCTTCGTCGCAGGTGACAAAGTGAAGCGGCAGTTTGGAGGCACGAGTAATCCTGCGTGCCTCCTCGACACCGAAGTTGACAATGGGCCAACCATTCAACATGGACATACCTTCTTTGCGGCTCCGCTCGATTCCCGCCGCTGCTTTTCCATACTCCATCTTGCGGGTGTAAGAATCGGAGTAAAGATTCCAGGCTCCATTTGGAACCAGGTCCGATTCGTTCTCGACATAGGTGATGCCATCGATCATGAATTGCGTCAGCGCTTGACCGAACTGCGGGATGAGGATGTGGTGTCCGTGCCGCTTGGCAGCGAGGAACCGTTCTGCGTGATTTTTTCCCGCGGACAACTCGCCGGCTATGGCAATGCATTCGTCCAGGTCGGCAATCTCCTTGCCGGTTTCCCATTGCGATAGAACTTCTTCCTCGCGAATTCTATAGAATTCCTGATCGGACAATCGCCCGTTACGAATCCTGATTGAAGCCATCGAACGTACTCCTGAATAGGGATGCATTGGCGGATATGAATATTAAAATCCCGTTCTTGTTTGTAACTCTTGTCAAAATAAGCCGAGCCAACAGTCTGGGGCGAATACGGAGAGACGGATCGGAGACGGCAAGTATTCTTTGACCCCCTAGGCTGAGCGCTTGACAGGGGCGGTAATGGGGGCTATGGTAGCACCATTCTAATGGTAGTACCACAGATGCAGTCACTGGCCAAATCGAGGCCTTGGGAGACCTCAGGCGCACTCCCTCGGCCCCGTGCTGTTTCATATTTACCGGTTGTGGTGCTCGAACGAGTCGGACGCTTATGGACACGTGGAAGGACGAAGGCGAAGTGAGTAGCACTCGCGCGCTGGCTAAGTTCGCCGCACGGTTTGCGTCGGAGGCGATCCCAGCTGATGTTCGCCATGATGCCAAGCGGCTGCTGCTGGATGGGTTGGGTTGCGCATTGGGCGGATTCACGCTCTCTGCTGGCCGTATCAGTGTCGATGCGTTTCGTCGTTGGGGTAGTGGGACGGGCTCAGCGGGTGCCACCTTGGTCGGTGATGGACGGCGGATATCTGCAGATCATGCGGCGTACCTCAACGCGCGGTTGGGCAACCTCATGGATATGGATGAAGTCCTCCTGAATATCGGACACCTGAGTCCGGCGGTTCATTGGAGCGCTCTCGCGTTAGCCGAAGAGGAAAACCTCTCTGGTGCTGAACTGCTAACGGCGTTCACTTTGGGGTTCGAGGTCGGTGCACGGGTCTTTCTGGCCCTTGGCACAATTTTTGAGATGCAGGAGGGACGTGCGGTTCCCGCCGACACAACGGGTTTCGGTCATGCGGTTATCGGTGGCGCTGCCGCGTGCGGGCGTCTACTCAAGCTGCCTAGTGAACGGATGATCCACGCCCTAGCCCTCGGTGCGATGCACACACCGGCGCCACTGTCCCACAATTCCGTTACTAATATGTCCATGGCGAAGTACCAGATGGACAGTACGGCAAGCGGGGCTGTCAAGGGGGCCATTCTCGCGGCAGCCGGCCTGACCGGCCCGGATGCCATTCTCGATGACGACGGATATGCCAGGGCTATGGCGCGTAAGGGCTTCAAACCTGGCATATTGACGGACCGATTGGGAATGCTTTGGCATCTTGGCGTGACTTCGATCAAGCCATATCCGCATTGCCGTCACACCCACTACGCGTTGGGGCTGGTTTCCCGGTTGGTCCGCGAGCTGGCACTGAGCCCGGAGGAGATCGCGGGCATCCACGTGCGTGGATTCGCCAGTTTCGGTGTTCCCCCGTGGAATAACTACGAGCCGCGCGATGCCTTCGACGTACAGTTTAGCCTTCCCTACGGCGTTGCGCTCGCCGCCGCGGGTGTTCCGCCGGGCCCGGAGTGGCTGCAGTCGGAGCAACTCCGCGACCCGAAAATCCAGGATCTCGCTCGTCGGGTAACGGCCGAGGCTCATCCGGAAATCCAGGAGCGTCTCCGCGCCGCGTGGCCGGACCCGCTGAGGGAAGTGCCGACAGAGGTGTCGATCAGGGCGCGCGGACAGACATTCATTGCTACCGACCGATATGCTCCGGGCGACGGATTCGCGAGCACCCATCGCCTGGATGATGCGGCCGTCATTGCAAAGTTTCGCCGAAATACGGAAGCGGTGCTCTCGCACGCGGCAGTTGATGATCTGATCGACGCTGTGTTTCGCATAGACGAGTTGAGGTCACTATCCGAACTCACACAGCATATGGTTGCTTCTGTCGACACTATTAAACAATTGCGGTCAGGTGCAGAGTAGCGAGTTCGGGATGTGACTCGAGCGTTTGAAATAGCTAATGCTCGGGTCTGGCGGGGTCGAGCATTTATCAGTTTTTACGGATCTCGGTCACGCACGATTCGACATGCAGTCGTGTGACGGCGAGGCAAAGCACTCGGGCGTCTTCAGCCCGTGATATCAAGAGGAGACATGACATGCGGAGTACCCGGAGACAGTTTCTGTTCGCGATCACAATTGCCGCTCTGGCAACGCCGTTGGCCCACGGACAGGACTACCCCGTTAAACCGATACGCTTAATCGTTCCGTACGCACCAGGCGGTACGACGGACCAGATGGCACGCATTCTGCAGCGACAACTCAGCGAGAAACTCGGACAGCAGGTCGTAGTTGACAACAAGCCAGGCGCGGCGGGTATCATCGGCGTCGAATCGGCAGCGCATTCGCAACCCGATGGCTACACACTTGTCTTTACGAATAGTGGCAACTCGACCATTTCGGCCTTTGAGAAAATACCCTATGATCCCGTAAAGGACTTTCAGCCTATTTCGGTGGTGGCAACAGTCCCGTTGATTCTGGCCGTCCGGAGTTCACTCCCGGTGGACAACGTGCGCGATTTCATCTCGCTGGCCCGCTCCAAGTCTGGGCGGTTAAACTACGGATCGACAGGAGTCGGCGGCGCCTCCCACCTGACAACTGAATATTTCGGCTCAGTCGCGGGAATCAAAGCGGAACACGTGCCTTACAAGGGGGGTGCGCCGGGTGTCGTGGCGCTTCGAAGCGAAGAGATTGACATGATGTTCGTAACACCCCTTGATGGCGAGGCTGCCCGTAACGCAGGCTGGATCAAGTACCTCGGTGTGGGTTCGCTCCGTTCAACGGATCTGATACCGGGCGTACCCCCTATCGCGGACACACTGCCCGGCTTCAACGCTGTCGCCTGGTTCGGAGTCTGGGCGCCAGCCGGAGTACCCGCCCCCATTGTCACAACGCTGTCATCAGCAATCGCATGGGCGATATCGCAGCCGGCGGTCAAAGACGGATTTGCAAATCTTCGAGCCGAGCCGGCCAGTAGTTCTCCGGATGAGTTTGGGAAGGCGATATCGGCTGAGCTTGCCCACTGGACGTCAATCGCGAAGGATCTCCAGATCAGACTCGACTAGTACCACGACACGTTGATTTGGCAACGTAAGGCGTAGCCAGCTTTCGATCTGCCTCCGCGCGCGTGAGCCGGTCATGGAAGCGTCCATTGGGTGACTCTGCGTTCGCGGTTGCGATCGGGTTGCCAGGCGATACCTCGTGTGCTGGCGTTTCGCGATCGGTAACAAGTCGATCGAGGTTCTGATGAGTGCGCGCGCCAACCTCGACCGGGCCATGTTCTGCCAACTGGTGCGCTTCCGTGGTGGAGTGAGAGCGAACCGCCGCCGCAGATCTGCGGCGGCGTCTTTGCACAAGGAGTCGGATGACATCGTCGACCGCAATAAAGGCTCGCCGCGCGACGTTGTGCGGATGGGCGGTCACTTTGCGCAGTGGGAGCAGAAAATGCTTCGAGGATGTCCGCTCCGGCGCCGCGCTTCTCGCGTACGTCCTTGAAAGTGCCGGGCCGGACTTCCTTGGATGCGGTTGCCGCGGCGGATGTCCTGGCACATTGGGCCTAACCGGGTGGCAAACGCAATAATCCAGCCTCTGGCCGGCGTCCGCGTGCTGGACTTCTCCAGCATGATGGCCGGCCCCTATTGTGGGCGCTGGCTGGCCGACCTGGGCGCTGACGTGATCAAAGTCGAGGCCCCCGAGGGCGACTACATGCGCAGCGTCGCACCGCTACGTGACGGCCTTAGTGCCTATTTCGGCCATCTCAATTGTGGCAAGCGCAGTATCGTGCTTGACCTCAAGCGTGCGCAGGGGCAGGACTTGGCGCGGCAGCTGGCCGCAGCCAGTGACGTGCTGCTAGAAGGATCGCGTCCGGGCGTGATGGCGCGCCTGCATTTGGACGCAGCATCGCTCATGGTCAGCTGCCCGCGCCTGGTCTACTGTTCGATCTCCGGCTACGGCCAGGAGGGACCGCACGCGGAGAATCCGGCCTATGCCGCGGTCGTGCATGCGACCAGCGGCTTCGACATGGCTTGGCAAGCGGCGCAGGCCGAGTCCGCGCGCGAATCGGGACCGCCCACCTGCGGCGTCCAGATCGCCGATGTGGTGGCCGCCAGCTTTGCAGCGCTCGCAATCCAGTCGGCCCTGCTGGCCCGGGCGTCGACTGGGCGCGGCCAACACGTAGACCTGTCGCTGGCCGAAAGCATGTTGGCCTTGATGCCGCTTGAGCTGGTGCAAGCGCAGTTTCCTGCCGACGCGCACCGTGCGATGTACCGGCCGGTCCGCGCAGCCGATGGCTTCGTCGTGATCATGCCCGTCGCGCAGCGCAACTTCCTCGATCTCTGCAAGGCTCTTGGCCGAACCGACCTGCAGGTCGACGAGCGCTTCGCCACGCCCGCGAGCCGCAGCAGACACTGGGATGCGCTGCTGACCGAGGTGGGCCACTGGGCAGCAGCCATGTCGGCGAGGCAATGTGTCGCCGTCTTATCCGAACATGGCGTGCCCGCTGCCAACTACCGCACAGTCGGCGAAGCGCTGGCTGATCAGCAACTGTCACAGCGCGGCTTCCTGGGTCGAGCACACGACGGTGCAGGCGAGTTCGCGATCGCGAACTTGCCGTTTCGTCTCAACGGTGCGCCCGTCAGGGGGGGGGCGGCGAGGGTTCCGGCACTCGGCGAGCACACGGCGCAGGTGCTGCGCGAGTTGCTCGGCCTGAAAGGGGTCGCGCTGCGAGCCGCCATCGAGGCGGCGGGCGCATCGGCTGCGCTGGCCCGGGCCTCGTAGGCGATTGGATCTCGCGCGCACAAGCTCGTAGTCGTAGTGGCGCGCGCAATGGAGTCGGGATAGGGCCGGAGCGAACACGTCTGGTATCCGAACCGCGCTTCGCACCCATGACGAAGAAGGCGTGGACCAGGTGCAGTTGGTACAGCCGGGCAAAGTCCAGATAGACGAGGCCAATTACGTAGTAGATCCAGGAGATCCGCCATCTTTCCATCTGGATGCAGACCCGGCCGAGCCTCCTATGGCGGACTCATCGGACGGCGGAATCCGGGGGGCAGGTTTGCGGTGAAGTCTTCTTTGGATAATGTACGGTTGCAATTCTTTGAGTAAAGGAAAAGAGGAGTATGAGAAAACATAAGGACATAGCGGTGATTGGCTACGGTGAGACAAAGATTACGCTGCGCGGCGGGCGCAGTTCCTATGATCTGGCCGGGGAGGTGTTGGAGCAGATACTCAATCAGACCGGCATCGACAAATCGATGATCGACGGTCTATTGATCGGCGAGACCATGAGCGAGACGTCCAATCCGTTTTGGGGTGTGTACGTGTGCGAGCATCTCGGCCTTTCGACTACCTGGACGCAGGTCAATGGTTTGGGCGGCGCATCCAGCACTTCGGGCATTGCCCGCGCGGCCTCTGCCATCCGCGACGGCTTGTGCGAAACCGTGCTGGTGCTCGCATCCGACGCCCAATCGTCCTATGGGCCGACCGAGCAGGGCGGTCAACGTCATGAATTTCAATACCCTGTGGGCCTGCGCGGGCCGGTTGGCGCCTTCGGCCTTTTGACACAGCGTTACCGGCATCAGTACGCGCTCAAGGATGATGCCTTAGCCAAGCTTGCCGTTACCCAACGAAATCATGCGCTGATGAATCCCAATGCCTGCGACAAGCTGCGGGTGCCGATGACGGCGGAGGAATATCTCCAGTCCAAATTTGTCTCCGATCCAGTTCGCATTTTGGATTCGGTGATGGTGTGTGACGGCGCTAATGCCGTACTCGTTACTTCGACCGAAAACGCGAAGAGGTTGGGGGCGAAGAAGGTCATTCATCCTGTCGGTTATGGTGAGATTACAAATTTCATGGGCACTGAACCGCTGGTGGATATCACTGAGTCAGGATTTACCGTGGCCGGGCCGAAGGCACTGAAGCAGGCAGGCATGACGCCTAAGGACATACGCATGATTCATTTCTACGACGATTTCCTGATCGCTATCCTGCTAACGCTCGAACACATCGGCTTTTGCGGTCGCGGTGAAGGTTCGGATTTCGTACTCAGTACGGATCTTTCGTATAAAGGAAGACTGCCTCTCAATACCTCGGGCGGACAGATTTCCGCGGGTCAGCCGGGACTTGCCGGGGGTGGGCTCAACTTGGTAGAGGCAGTGCGGCAGATGTTTGGCGAGGCCGGTGAGCGACAAGTTTCCGATCCGCACAATGCTATGGTCACTGGCATCGGCGTGATTCCCTACGGCCGCAATTGGAGCGTTTCCAGCGTGCTCATCCTGGAGCAATCATGAGTGAAGCACAGAAAAAGATTCCGCGACCACTGCCACGCGTCAACGTCTACATGAACACAAAGCCATTCTGGGAGGCGGCCAAGGAGGGGAAGCTCGTTATTCAATACTGTAGAGAGACGGGAAGACCCCAGTTTTTCCCGCGCCCGGTCAGCCTGGCCACGGGCAGGCGCAATCTTGAATGGCGCGAAGTCTCTGGCAATGGCAAGGTCTATAGCTGGACAACGACCCATAGCGCGTGGCCCGGACATGATGACCGCGTGCCTTACATATGCGCGCTGGTCGAATTGGATGAAGGCGTGCGGATGCTGGTTAATCTACTAAATTGCAGGAGCAACGATGTGAAGATTGGGATGAACGTGAGGATTTGCTGGGAAAAACTGACCGGCGACGTTAATTACCCGGCCTTCGAGCCGGCAACGTAGAGCGGCCATGAGTGTGAATCCGGTGACGAGCGCGGGTGACCTGAACACATTGCTCAATCCCCGTTCTATCGTTTTTGTCGGCGCCAGTGACCGCTCGCCCTGGTCAAGCACGGCTATCGCAAATCTGAAAGCACTCGGCTTCACCGGCGAACTTCACTTAGTCAGCCGCGGCGGGGGGATGGCGCATGGTCAGCAGGCGTTGACGAGTTGCACCTTGATCGGCAAGCCGGTTGATGTTGCGCTGGTGCTGGTTCCCCCTAACGCCGTTCTGGATGTCATCCGCGATGTTGGCGCCGCGGGGATTCGAAATGTGGTGATCCTGGCAGGCGGGTTCTCGGAACTCGGAGGCGAAGGCGCCAAGTTGCAGGATCAACTACTTGCGATGGCGCGTGGCCTCGGCATTTTGGTGCTGGGCCCGAACTGCCTTGGGTTCATCAATTTCAATACCGGAGCCGCCTGCTGGAGCGCGTCGATGCGCACACCGGCACTGGCCGGAAGTATAGGAATTGTCTCCCAAAGCGGCGCAGTCGCGAACTATATCGCACATTTTTCACACCAGCACAGCGTTGGGCTGAGTTGCGTCGTGTCAACTGGAAACGAGCCATCGGTGAACCTTGCCGGCGTGATTAATTATCTAGTGGATGATCCGGGTACTCGCGTAATCGCGCTGTTCGTGGAAACGGTGCGCGATCCGTCCGGTTTTAGGCATGCCGCGCGCCGCGCGCTGGATAGTGGAAAACCCATAGTCGTGCTCAAGATCGGCCGTTCCGAGATCACCGCCAAGGCGGCACAGTCTCATACCGGGTCCGTGGTTGGAGACGACAAGGTGTTTGATGGTGTGTGTCAACAGTCGGGATTGGTCCGGGTGGATTCAATCGAGGAGTTGGTATTCACCGCCGACCTGATGGCGAAGGCGGGACCGCTCGAAGGTGGGGGGGTAGGGCTCGTTTCGATGTCGGGCGGAATGTGCGAATTAGCCGCGGATGCGGCGCACTCGGACAGCGTCACATTGCCTGAACTTGCAGCCGAAACGATCAGTGAGCTGCGCACAGTTTTGCCTTCGTTCGCCACGCCTGGCAATCCGCTGGACATCACGGGTGGAGCAATTTCCGACCCGGAACTGTTCGAGAAGACGCTGAGCGTAATGTCGCAAGATTCTGCACTTTCCTTGATCGCTTGCCTTTTTGACGTGCCGACAGGTGCTGACAATGATTGGTCGCCCCCTTACGTTGCTGCCGTCAAGTCCATCGGACGGTATATGGTGAAGAATGCGGCTATACCCACAATCGTAATCAGCCACACCGTAAAAGCCGTCTCCGGTAAGAGTCGGGAGCTGATGACCGAGGCGAACCTTTCCTACGTACCGGCTGGTACCAGAATGGGGGTGCGCGCGATTCGCAACGCCATCAGCTGGTCGTCCAAGTACCGGCGGGCGCGCCGCGAGCCGCAAAGCCGCGCGTCCGCCGCGCCGCCAAGCGCATTGCCCGTTTCTGAACGGCATACGCTCGAATATCTTGCCGGATTTGGTATCCCCATCATACCGAACGTGCTGGCACGGTCGGAGCAACAAGCAGTGGCGGCCGCTACCACGATGCACGGCGGCGTTGTACTAAAGATTGCATCACCGGACATTGCGCATAAAAGTGACGTGGGGGGCGTGCTGCTCAACGTGTCTGGTGCTGACGCGGTGAGGCGCGGCTTCCGTCAGATAATGGCGGCGGCGAAGGCGGCCATGCCGGATGCGATTCTTGAAGGCGTACTCGTGTCGCCGATGCGGCGCGAAGGCGTCGAACTGTTCGTTGGCGTGCGTCTCGATCCGCAATGGGGCCATGTGCTCGCGGTCGGGCTCGGCGGAGTATGGATTGAAGCGCTCAAGGACGTGAGTTTACGGGTTCTTCCTGTTACGCCGGAGGATGTCACCGAGATGCTTGGAGAACTGCGCGGCGCGCAATTGCTTGGTGGCTTCCGTGGTGCACCGCCAGTTGATATTCCCGCGGTGGCACGGGTCGTGGCGCACATCGGCGCGGCTGCACTTGGATTGGGTACGACGCTCGACACCCTGGAGGTCAATCCTTTGCTGGCCGCACCCAATCGCGTCGAGGCGTTGGACGCTTTGGCAACGTACAAGTTCTCCGTCAAATGACCGCAGTTGACGACGAGCCTCTCGCTGGAGAGCGGGCAGGGGGGTTGGCGCGACAGGCGGGTGAGGATACTGGATAGACGACGCCCGTCGTGAATAGCGTAGGCGTCGGAAGTGCTCAGGATTTTCGGGCGCGCTTTCGAGAAGCGGGAACACGGTCGACGCAGGTGCAGCATGCGTTGAAAAGACCGTTCGTGACCAGCTTCATGTAGGTATCGATGACGGCCTGGTCGAAGGCGCCTCCCGAGCTGCGCGCCTTCGCTCGGCCAAGCATCGTGAGATAGCTTCTGGCACCCATCAAGATGTACACGAGTGCCTCGATTTCGCGTTCTTCGTACGGACCGATTTCGCCGCGCTCCAATTGCCGTGCCAGTGCGCGCTCGTAGCGCTTGGCAAAACCATTGACATGCTGCTTGAATGCCTTCGGCGCGAATACTTCTGCCTCGTTCAGTATGCGAAGGAAGCCGGGGTTGCGCCGGAAGAACTCGAAATACGCGACGATTCGTTGACGTTCCAGCTCTACGCCCGCCTCGCCCTGCACCCGCGAGCGAATGTACTCGAGCAACTGCTCGCCGACATGCGGCAACAGAAGGTCGAAGAGCTTCTGTCGTGTCTCGAAATAGTTGTAGAACGTTCCGTTGGCCACTCCCGCGAGTTTGGTAATCGCGGCGACCGAGGCACCCTCGTATCCGTACTTTCCGACCACCGTCGCCGCAGCGGCAAAAAGCGCACGGCGCACCTGGTCTGCTTTTATTGCGCGCTTGCCGGGTTTCTTGCGGGCGAGATCACCCTGGTTCAGTTCTTCCAAGCGAAACTCGAATCGTTATTCTTGTCCGATTCATCGAAATCCCAATCGGACAAAACGGTTGCTCAAAGGTTCGGCCCCCCAAAGGCCGACCATCCACCATCGACGGCGATGACCGCGCCAGTCATATAACTGGCCCAATCGGACGCCAGGAATAGTACGACGCGCGCGACTTCTTCTGGCGTTCCGAAGTGTCCGCTCGGAATGCGTCGAACGAAGGCTGCTCGCGACAGGCTCGTGCGTTCCTGAAGATCGGATGTCATCGCCGTATCGATGAACCCCGGCGCCACGGCGTTTACTCGAATCCCTTGTGACGCGAGATCTGTGGAAAGCGTACGGGTCAACATCGCCACGGCTGCCTTCGACACCCCATAGGCGTTCGATGCCCGAAAGCCCACCAGGCCGGTTACCGAGGACAGATTGACGATACTTCCGCCTCTGCCGGCCGACGCCATGACGCGCGCGGCCGCCCGCGCCATCAGATATGTGCCCTGCAGATTGACGTCGATTGTTCTGCGCCAGTCGGTCAAGTCTTGCCTGATCGTCTGGCGAGTCGTTTCGATGATTCCCGCGCAATTGACCAACACGTCGAGCCCACCAAGCGCAGCCACGGTCTGGTCTACGACCCGGTCGCAGTCACTTTCGACCGAAACGTCACCGTCGAGCCAGACGCAGGCCCTCCCCGCTTCAGCGATTCGCGTGTCGTCTGGCGGTTTCTTGATGTCGAAGACAGCGACCCGCGCGCCGTAGCGCATCGCCATCCGCACGACGGCGCCGCCGATCCCGCTCGCACCGCCGGTCACGAGCACGGTCTTCCCGGCCAGCGACAGGGCGTCATCTACGTCTTTTGTCATTGCGGCTGATTACCTTTCGGCAAACCGAGTGACGACGCGATGTTGTTCCTTTGGACGGCGCTCGACCCGCCCGCAATCGGCAGGATAAGGACGTCTCGTACCGACCGCTCCGTATCGGACCCTTGCACGCATCCATAGGCGCCCAGAATCGTCTGGCTGTTCAACACGATCTGCTTGGCGTGCTCGCATACAAACAACTTCGCCATGGCGCTTTCGGTTCGGCATCGCACTCCCGACTGCGCCATCCGCGCAGCATGGTCCACCATGAGCCGACATGCTTGCAGATCGGTTTGCATGTCTGCAAGAAGGTGTCGCACCGACTGGTGGCCGCAAATTGCCATACCGAACTGCCGACGGTTCATGCTGTATTCCCAGGCCTCGTTCACGGCGGCGCCTGCCAAACCAAGGGCCGTCGCGGCGACTTCCAGACGTTCCACGTCCAGGCCGGGGCCGGCAATCATTTCCCACCCGCGATCCCAGCCTTGTTCGCCGCCGACGATCGACGATTCGGGCAGATCGACATCGTCGAATGTGAGATCGCAGGTGTATGCGCCGCCGCGCATTCCGATGCTTTCGATCTTGGAGATCGTCACGCCTTTGGCAGTTCGAGGAATCAGCACGAGCGAGAGATTCTGATACTTCTTCTCGCCGGTGCGCACCAGTGTGTAGACGTAGTCAGCAATGTTCGCACCGGTAATGAAACGCTTGCTGCCATTGATCGTTACCCGACCGCCCGCTCTGCGGGCAGTCGTTCTGACACTTGCAACGTCTGCTCCCACGTCGGGCTCCGTTACACCGAACGCCAGCAGCAGCTCTCCCTTGGCGATTTGCGGAAGGAGCTCTCGTTTCTGCTCCTCGGTGCCGCACTCGAGTATGTTGATGCCGCCGTAGAACGTGCTCATGATGTAGGGCACGGCGAGAGCGAGGCTTTTCTTCGAAAGCTCTTCCACGACCGCGAGCGCTGCCGGGATGTTGCGACCCGCGCCCCCGTATTGTTCCGGAATCGTGAGGCCGCACAGCCCGAGTGCGTTCAATTCGTCGATTACCTCCTTCGGAAGGACGCTATCGGCGTCCCAACGCGCAGGATCGTCTCGCCCTACGCGATCGGACAACAGGCGGCGAACGGTGTCCCGAACGACCTGCAACTCGCTTGCATCAAGGGACTCTGCACTCATTTTTCCTCGCTCGCTTCTTTCGTATATACGTTGCGCAACTCCCGCTTCATCACCTTTCCGGACGCAGTCCGCGGCAACTCGCCGACAAAGAGGAACTTCTTCGGGATCTTGTACTTCGCAAGGTGCGCCAGGCAGTGCGCTCGCATGCGCTCTGGCGTCAGCCCGTGCCCTTCGCGAGGCACGACATAGGCGCAGCCGACTTCGCCCCACTTCTCGTCCGCGACGCCGATGACCGCTACTGAGAGCACGCCCGGGCATGCGTTGATGACGTTCTCCACTTCGTTGGGGTAGACGTTTTCCCCGCCGGAGATGTACATGTCCTTGAATCGGTCGACGATGAATACGAATCCGTCGGCATCCATTCGAGCCGCATCGCCGGTTTTGAACCAGCCGTCACGCATGGCATCGTCGGTTCCCGACGGATTTCGCCAGTAGCCGGACATGAGCACGGGGCCGCGTACCCAGATCTCTCCGATCTGTCCGGATTCGACCGCGGCCCCGCGCTCGTCGGCGATGCGAAGTTCGAGGTTCATCGCCGGCTGCCCGGCGGATCCGATCTTTTCCCCGACGCGATCGAGCGGGGTGATCGTTATTGCCGGGCCGATTTCCGTCATGCCATATGCCGGTTGCAGCGGCACCCCCTTGCTGAGCCAGAGCTTCACCAGGGAATCGGAGGCCGGCGCACCACCGACTCCGGCGACGACCATTGCCGGGAACTCCGTTGCGTCGAAGGCATCGAGTTGGGATAGGGCCGAGTAGATCTGCGGCACGCCGAAGAAGTGCGTAATGCTCATGTTCGGGTCCGACATGAGGGCCAGCGCCTGCGCCGGGTCGAACTCGCGCATCAAAATTACCGTGCCGCCAAGAAAGAACACCGGCGTCGCATAGCAGTTCAAGCCGCCAGTGTGGAAGAGGGGCATGGCGCAAAGGAAAGTCGAGTCGCAACCAAGCTTCACCGGCGAGGCGAAATTGAGCACGTTGAAGTACATCATTCGGTACGAGAGCATCGCGCCCTTCGGCTTTCCCGTCGTGCCCGAGGTATAGAGGATGTTCCAGGTGTCCTCCCAGTCAACGGCGCACGGGCGCCAATCCTTGGAAACGGCGGAGCCCAGAAGTTCGACGTAAGCACATGCGGGATTCTCGGCATCGATCTCGATGCCGGGAACGCCACCGGTTTCGCTTACAGCAGCGGCCGACGGGGCAAATTCCGACTCGTAGATGACCACTCGCGGCTCGGCGTCCGCGGCGATGAACCGGACCTCCGGAAGCGCGAGACGCCAGTTCACCGGCACGAAGATCGCGCCGATGCGCGCGCAGGCAAACATCACCTCGAATGCTTCGAGGCAGTTCTTCGCGATGACCATGACGCGATCGCCGCGCCGTACGCCGTGCTTAGATGCGAGTCCGGCCGCAAGACGCGAAATCCTTCGGTCGAATTCGGCATACGAGACTTCGCGTCCGCCGATTGTTTCCCGAACTGCGATATGCGCCGGTCTGGACCTTGCGTGATATCCGATCCAGTCTCCGTAGTTCAAGGCCATGGTTTCGACTCCACGGGAGCTATTGGCAATCGGCCTTGGGAGCCACATTCATCCCGCGCTCGATGCGGTAGATCGTGTCGAAGGCATCGAGCGAATGCTTGATCTCGGACTGCGCGACCAGAATTGCCAGGTTCATCGCCTTTGCCTCGGAGATGACCTGGATCAGGCGTCGGGACAAGACCGGCGACACGCCTTCGAATGGTTCGTCGAGCAACAGCAGCTTGTCCCCCGCGACCAGCGCACGCGCCAGCGCGGCGAGCTTCTGCTGCCCGCCGCTCAAAGAGAGTGCCTTGACGTGCAGATGGCTTCGCAGCTCCGGGATCAGTGTCAGGGCACGATCGAGGCGAGCTTCAAGATCCCGCGCGCCGGACGCCCACCCGGGCAAACGCAGGTTTTCCTCGACGGAGAGCGGTCCTATGAGGCCCCGCTCCTCCGGCATGTAGCCCACCCCCATCGTCACGCGCTCGTGCACGTCGCGCGCTTCCATGGGATTTCCATCGATATGGATGCCGCCGGCGCCGCAGGTGAGCAATCCCATCACGGTCTTCATCAGCGTGGTCTTTCCGGCGCCGTTGCGCCCGATCAGGCCGACCATTTGCCCGCGGCCCACTTCGAGGGAAACCGAGTGGAGGATTCGCACGTTCTGGATGCTCACCGACACTTCGCTGACTGCAAGCGCCGTAGCGGGAAATTGGCTGCCTGTCATACGCCTACGATCAGCTCTTGAACACGAGAATCGCCAAGCACTGCCGCAGGCGAACCGTCCGCTATGACCTCGCCCGCAAAAAAGGCGAGGACGCGATCCGAGTATGCGCGCACGATTTCCATGTCATGTTCGACCAGGACCGTTGTCAGTCCGCTGCTTTTCATGACCGAGAGCACCTGCTCCATCAATGCCCCTTTCTCCTCCTCGCTCACCCCGCTGGTCGGTTCGTCGAGAAGCAGCATGCCCGGCTCGGTGACGACCGCCATAGCGATGTCGACCAGCTTTCGGCTTCCGCCCGCGAGGTCCTCGACAAGCCGATCCTTGAACCGCGTCAGGTTGAACGCGTTCAGCGCTGACATGCAGCGTTCCGCAAGGCCCCGCCCGCTTGCCGACGCCAGCATGTTTCGCAAACGCATCCTCGCGACCGCCGCCGCGGTCAGTACGTTCTCCTCGACCGTATATCCGGAGAAAAGCTGCGGAATCTGGAACGATCGCCCAAGGCCGAGCCGGGTGATCTCCCTCGGGTTCTTCCCCGTGATGTCGCGCCCTGCAAAACGAATCCGCCCATGGTCGGGCTTCACATACCCCGTCACCATGTTTATGAACGTCGTCTTTCCGGCGCCGTTGGTACCGATGATGCTGACGATGCTTCCGGTCTGGATGCGGATGTTCAGATCTTTGGCTGCGGCGACCGAGCCGAAGCTTTTGCCCAGCCCCGTGACTTCAAGCGCCGGCATCTTTGGGCCTCTCGTCCGCAGCGACGAAGCGCTGCCGGATCCGCTTGACGATTGAGTCCAGTCCGTCGGGAAAGAAGAGGATGATCGCCAACAGCGTTGCGCCGAGCACCGCTTGCCACGTGTAGGGAAAGCTCGTGGAAGCGAACATCCGGATCATCTCTATGAGAATCGATCCAACGAACACAAGCACTACGGATAACGAATTGCCAAGGACGGCAATCAGCACCAATTCGCCGGACTTCGACCAGTACGCCAATTCGGGAGCGGCATGTCCGGTCAATATTCCAAGCAAAGCGCCGCCAATGCCTCCCAGGAATCCGCAATACGTGAACGCGAGCCAACTGATGACGCGCACGTTCCCGCCAAGGTACATCACCCGGATATCGTTCCTGCCGACTGCGTTCGCCGCCAGGCCTATCCATGATTGCTGCAGGCGAGCGGTCACGAACATGACCACCCCGGTCACGAATACCGCGACCAGATAGACAGCGACCAGCAGTCCGTCTCCGTCGACCTGAAACGACGCGAAGGTGGGCGACGGAATGCTCAGCCCGTCGCTACCGCCGAGCGCCTGGTTCTTCACGAGAAACCCATAGAACATCATCGAAAAAGCCAGGGACAACATGGCGAAGAAAACGCCCGTGAACCGCACCAGAAACAAGCCGAGCAGGCCCGATATCAACATGCCGGCGAGGCCACCGAACATCACGACCGCCGCGGCATCGCTCATGCCCAGCGCTTGCGGTACGAACCACGCGGTATATGCGCCCATGCAATACGGAAGCGCCTGACCAAACGTGACATTGCCCGAGCGCATCAGCACGACGATTCCCGAGGCGGCAATCCCTTGCGCCAGGGCAACCGCCAACGGAAACAACAGCCAACTCGGCAAAAGGCTCGCGGCCGCGAGCAGCGCAACGCTCGCGGCGATGACGCGCGACTGCCCGCGCTTCGATGTCGCTTTGCGAACGGCCGACATGGCACGCGAGCTCATATTCGCCTCGGGGCTTCGCCGGCAAAGATCCCTTCCGGCTTCACGATCAAGACCACGCTCATGACGAGGAAGATCGCGAAGAGCTCAAGTTCCGGAGCGAGATGCACCGATAGCGACCGTGCGAGACCGACAATGAGCGCGCCTAGTGCCGCACCGGGAATGCTGCCCAATCCGCCGATCACCACCACGGCGAAGCTGAGCACGATGAGGTTGATCCCCATGCCCGGTTGAATGGCCAGCATGGGTGCCGTCAGTGCGCCGGCCAGCATCGCCAGGAAAGTGCCGAGAACGAACATGGTCACGTACACTCGTGACAGCCTTACGCCCATGGCGGCGCTGATCATCGGATTGTTGATTACCGCAACGGTCAGGCGCCCGAAGATGGTTCTCGTCATCAGCAGATGCAGCGAAACGCCGATGAAAATCGAGACGGCGATCAAGAAGACGTCGTACCCCACGTAGCTCAGCGGCCCGAGAACTACCTGCCCGAAGGTGGTGTAGGGCTCCGAGGCATAGTAGGGCTGCACACCCCAGACAGCGAGAATGATCGATTCAACGATCAGAAGGATTGCGTAGGTTACGAACAGGAAGGTCACTTCCGACCTGCCGTGGAACTTGGCCAATATGCCGCGCTCGAGCACCGTACCGACCGCGGCCGCGACGACGAAAGCTGCACAGATCATCACGATGATCAACACGCCGCCGCTCACGCCATGCGGCGCCAACCAAGTGACGACACTCGCGCCGACATAGGAACCGACTGCGTAGAGACTTCCGTGGGCCAGGTTCAGTATTCGGAGCACGCCGAACACCAGCGTCAGTCCGACTGAAACGATGAAGAGCCACGAGGCGTATATCAGTCCGTCCGCGAGAATGAAGCTGAGCTGTTCCACCGGCTGACACGCGCCTTGCTGAAATCAGCGTTTGATGGGCGATGGCGACGTTCGATCAGCCACCGCCCGGTTTCGTCACTTGCAGCTCGACTCGCGGTAGCTTGTCTTGAGCCAGTCGACCGACTTCATGCCTTCCGGCGGATTGATGCACTCCGCGTCGTAGTAGCGCACGTTTACCAACGTGACGGCCTTCTTGTCCGCATCCCACTTGGTCACGCCGATCGCTGCATCCTGGATCGCTTGATGACCCTTGCCCAGCGTCATCCGGATTTGCCCGGAAGGAGTGTCCCACTCCATTCCTTCCATCGCCTTGGCCAATTCTTCAGCGGAGGGCCGCTTTCCGCCGTTGGCGCTCATCGCCTTTTCCGCGGCAAGCTTGAGGCCGAGAAGCGACTGAGCCATGCGATACGCAGAGGCTGATGCCGGATCCTGCTTGTACGCGTCGCGATACGAATTGATGAACCAGTCGTTCAACGGGCTCGGGCGAGCGAACGGCCCAACCGCACCCCTTTCACCCATGATGACTCCGTCGGGCATTTTGTTGCCCATGTGCGGCAGCACGTGTGCTGCCGCCATCAAGGCAAGACGCCCGCTCTTCAGCAACCCGCGCGGCGTTGCCTGAAGGATGAATGCCTGGAGATCGCCACCCCAAAGGCTCGAGTGAATGACATCGCTCTTGTCGCGGATCAGCGCCGAGATTTCCGTGCCGTACTGCCCCGCGCCGAACTTTGGCCACAACTCGCTCTTGATCGTCGTATTCGGCGAAAGAACGTCAAGAGCCCCTTTGAAGTCCGCCCATGCGTCGCGTCCGTACGCATAATCCGGCTGGATCGAGCTCAACGTCTGCATCGGAATCTTTTCGTCGACCAGGTACTGAGCGAGCGCCACGTTGTCCATCGCGCCGTGTGCACCGGCACGAAAGACGTACTGATAGCTCGCGTCCTCGAAGACCCTAGGCGTTCCGCAGTCCGAGAGAATCGTGAAAATCTTCAACTGCTCGGCAGCGGGCGCCACGGCCAGACAATTGCCTGACGCGATCGGCCCGATCACGGCGTCGACCTTATCGCGCTGCACCAGGCTTCGGAAGCCATCGAGCACCTTCGTCGCACCCGCTGCTTCGTCCACGAGCACCAACTCGATGGTCATTCCGCCGATGCCTTTCGTCTTGTAGACTCCCGGGCCCTCGCCCTTGTTCAGCTTTTCGGCCAGCAGGCGAGCCGCGTTGACGTTCGGTGTCCCGAAGGATTCCGCCGCGGGCCCGGAAAGCAGGCTGATCACACCGACCTTGGAGGTGTCGGCTTGAACAAAGCCAGCCGCGCAAAGGGCGACTGCACCCGCAAGAACCTTGACTGCAACACGGACCGGCTGTGTGCGCCGCGTACTTTTCTCTGTACTCATATCATCTCCCCCGTCGTATGTGGTGGTGCCGTTCAAGTCCGACCGCGCTCTCATCGATGTCGTGCGCGAACACGGGCTTTCTCTTCTCGAGAAAGGCCTGAACGCACTCCCGATGCTCGGCGGAATGGAAGCATTCCTTCTCCAACGCCAACGATGTATCGAGCGTTAGGTTTGCGGTTTCCCTGAGAAGTTTGTTCAGCGACGCCTTGGTCGCGCGAACCGCCATCTGCGGTCCGTCTGCCAATCGGCGTCCCATCGCGGTCGCCGCTGCGAGAAGTTCATCAGGCGCCGTTACGCGATTCACGAGACCGATCCGTTCGGCTTCCGACGCTGTCAGCGAGTCTCCGGTGAGCAAGTATTCCTTTGCCCTCGCCATGCCAACGAGCAACGGCCATATAACGGATCCGCCATCGCCTGCGCCAATTCCCGCGCGCACGTGCGTATCGGCGATGCGTGCGTTTTCGCTCGCGTACACGATGTCACAGAGCAGCGCGAGCGTCGCTCCGAGCCCCGTTGCAGGCCCGTTGATCGCCGCGATGATCGGCTGCGGAACCTCCAGCATGTCGATGACGATTCGCCGTGCCTCGACGAACAACCGGTCCAGGTTTTCCTGGGTCATTGATCGGAACCAGTCGAGATCGCCGCCAGCACAGAACGCGCGCCCTGCTCCCGTGAGGACCACTGCCCTCACCGACGAGTCGCGGGCGACATCTGCGAACAGAAGCGACATCTCGGTATGCAGGGCCGCGTTTACCGCGTTCAGCTGCTCCGGTCGGTTGAACGTGACGGTCAGCAATCCCCGGTCACTGGCAAACGCAATGAGCTTATATTTCGACTTCCACATCTGCTTGTTCGTCCAGAGATCGCGATCGGCCAACTGGGCCAGTAACGATTGCATGTGCCAGGGAGCGAGTCGCGCGCATCCGCAGTCGGGATTCCAAGGCCAGATCAGGCCCGGCGAGGGAACAGTCGAGGCATCCTAACTGGGTGGCGATTCATGAGTCAAGATTCATTTTTTTTTCGGAGCCGACAAAGCCGACCGAGGCGGGATCGGTACTTACCGGCCAACGGAAGGAGCGCAGGCGGCCGTCCAGGCCAGCGCGTCGTTGCTCCCCGCGCTGGCGATCAAGCACGACGAAGTGACGCTCCGCCCGCCCGTCGCTGAACGATCGAAGCGCGCGGGTGGCCGATCTCGTCGAGCGGCTGGCCGCCCTTCGCAAGAGACTCACGCCGCGTGAAGTCGAAGTGGCCGCGCGCATCGTCGTAGGCACGAGCGCGGGCGCAATCGCGCTGGACCTCGGCATCGCCCAGCAGCATCGTCACGTACCGCAAGCGCGCCTACGCGAAGCTCGACAATCGCGGCCGCGCATTGCGGCGCGCTCGGCGCGGGCGGCGCCGGTGTCGATCACTGGCAGTGGGCGGCCGACAACCCGGCTTCGGGCGTGCGCTCCGAGGAACTGGCGCATACGCTGGTCCCCTATGGGTCTTGTCCGATGGACCCGCTAAAAAATCCATTCTCACCAGGCGCCGGCGCCCCGCCGCCCGAGCTGGGGGCCGACCGGGAGGAGGTCATCGAGGCCGCGACGATTGCCCTGTACCGCATTCGCCTGGGCACACCCGAAAAAGGCCAGATGCTGGGCCTACGTGGTGTCGGCAAGACGGTTCTTCTGAACAAGATCAGCGAATTGGCCGAGGAGCTCGGCTATTACGTGGTCATGCTGGAAGTACCAGAAGGGCAGCGGCTCGCGCAGTATCTCGCGCCGACCCTGAAGAGCGCGCTGCTGCGCCTGAGTAGGGTCGAAAAGGCCAAGGACTTGACCCTGCCTCGGTTCGACTTACACCACCCTACGCTGCCATGGTGCTTGATTCAGCAGCGACTGGCGGACGATAGCCGATCGCCGAATGCAGCCGTTGGCGATTGTAGGAGCCTTCCATCAAGTCGACCATGTGGTAACCGCCCGCTCAGCGCCGTCTTGACCGAGGTGTCGACGCGGTGGCGGGCGTGTTGACCTCGTCGGTGAAGCGGCGCTCGTTCCATGCGAGCGCGATCGCGCTGTCCAGACGCGCGAGCAGCTGCGGCATGCTCTCGCTCGGCTGGTGCGGCAGCATCGCGAGAGCCTGGATACCGTCGTAGGCGATCGCGGCGAAATCGATCGGCGGAACGCGTCCGACCATGAGGTGTCCGCCCTCGTCGACGAGCTTGGCGATGTTCGTCAGCGGCGGCGCCGGCGCGGCGGCCTGGGCCGCTACGCTGCCTGGCGCAGCTCGGCCCCGCGGTCGAGTTCGACGTTCTACGGTAGTAACTCGTCGATGCGGTTGATCGGATGCTCGGCGATGCGCGCAAGCACGTTGCGCAAAGACGCCTCGGGATCAATTTCGTTCAGTTTAGCGGTGCCCAGCAAGCTGTAGATCGCTGCGGCCCGCTCGCTGTCAACGTCGGTTGAAATCTGACCCACGGGGGTTGCGGCAGAAATCTTGGACTACTTGGAGGGGTAGTTCACGTATTCATACGAGGATCGGCTTCGAGCTGTGCGGCTCTACGTCAAGCTGGGCAAACGAGTCGGTCTGACCATTCGTCAGCTCGGCTCTTCAGACGCTACCAGCAATCGCAGCGGCGGCGAAGGAAAATTCCCGTAGAAAGCCGGCTACTCCGCGGGGAAGCTTCCGAATTGGGCCAGCATCGGCGGCGTTGACTTTCGCGTCAACACATCGTCGCGGCGGTGCCGCATTCGGCTCCTTCACCCGGAGGCAGACTGGGCCAGATAGCTTTGTAGCTCTCTCTTGCCAACGCGACGTAGCGAAACCAGCTTCGCTCGATGCTCGGGTCGCGGTTTGCTTACTCCACGTTCCCAGTTGTAGATCGTTTGATCGCTTACCGACAGCAGCTTCGCGAGATCGGCGACCGAGAGTCCCAATCGCTGCCGCATCGAAACGATTCCCTTGGGCATGAACCTGACCTGCTTCGTCGATTCCTCGGCAGGCGGCTCTACGGCTGTTCTTGGTTGATCTCGTTCGGCGACGAAGGTGCTGCGCTCGACTAGCTTGAGTCGAGCTTTCAATGCAGCGATCTCCTGTCGCTGCTGCGAAAGCACCTTCCGCGTTCGTTCGAGGCTCGCGCGGGACTCGCGTCGAGCGATCCTGGTGATCTCTTCTTTGAGTATTTTGGCAATGTTCGACATTTCGCGAATTGGGGCCGAGCGGCGCCGTTTGGATTCGATTGCTCGAGCTAGATTGGATGTAGACGGCGAATAGTAAGGCCGACCGGTGCCCGTGTCTCCCCAAAGCGTGGGCAAAAGGAAATCGGCGCCCCGATGTCGCGCGGCGAAACTGTCGTCACTCACCGCCTGCATCGATGTAGCTCGCTGAGGTTCGCCCGGCAATCTGTCGAGCTTCGCGGATTGAAGGTGTTCGTTGCGGTTCCCTGTGTCGGAACGGTGCCACACAGCGTGTTGCAGTCGGACGGCGCTGTGCATCTGGCTCACCGATCGCTGTCGCTGTTATCGGATCCCCCGGCCGGTCGATTTTGGACGCAGCGCTCCCAAGTGTCGCGAAATCGCCTCGGCACGTCGAACGAATCTCGTTGACCTGTTGGTCGAACCATTCGGCCACGTCACTGCGGACCTGCGGTTCGATCTGAACGTGCTGTAACCGTCAAGCTGCTCTCGCGTTTCAGCCGCATTTTCTTTGTCTCGGTCGAGCGGCTACCCCTGAATTTCGCTGCAGTCAACGGCCGACACCAATCGACCGATCAAGACGTAGACGTGGCGTAGCAGCCGCGCGCGCGTTGCGTCTTTTGGCTCGTCTGCCGCCTGGTTGGACCATCCAACATCAGTCGCAACCGCAATCGGATTTCGTCGTCGATCGACCAGTCTTTTTGATCTCGCTCGGCCTAAGCCCGTACCCAAAGTGCCGGGCCTTCGCCGTAGACCGATCGCCTGATTCGACTGCCGTCCTAGGACGCCCGTCGCCTTACTGAACTAGCGCGCCCCCGGTCGCCTCCCCGTCAGACAACTGACGGGGTGCGCCATGGCGCTCAAAGCGGGA
>CAYLOE010000022.1:0-22458 GCA_964385225.1 uncultured Planctomycetaceae bacterium | reverse complement strand
CGGTCGCCTCCCCGTCAGACAACTGACGGGGTGCGCCATGGCGCTCAAAGCGGGAGAAGGGCTCCAGCAGTGGGAGATCGCGGTTACCAGGAAGATGGTCGGCGAGTTCCGAAGACGCTCGCGAAGCCTCGCGCGGGAGGAATTCGACGATCTGGTACAGGACTGCCTGGCGCACTGGATCGTGGTACGCCAAAAGCTCGCGCCCGACCCGGATACGCCCCCAGTGGCGTACATGGCGCAGGTCCTGCGCAACAAGCTCACCGACCGGATGCGCGAACAATCGGCCGACAAACGCGCGGGCGAGCAGGATCTGCTTTCGCTCGACGGATCGGAAGACGGCGTGACGCTGGGTGACGTGCTCGCCGATCGCGAGTCGGCGCAGTCGGACGAGTCCAGTGGCGGCAATCGAGACCATGCCCGCATCGATATCGCCCGCGTGTTGGTGCGACTGACACCGCAACAACAGCAGTTATGCCGGATGTTGGGCGAAGAGGGATGCTCGATCAAAGAGGCCTCCGAGCGGCTCCGAATCCCGCGCGGCACGCTGTACGAGGAGATCAAGCGCATTCGACGGGTCTTTGTCGATCAAGGGCTTGGCGAGTACCTGAAGCCATAGCCGACACTTTTTCACACGAATCCGTATGCCTGATGAGGGACCTGAATCGGCGCGGAATCGATGATCAAGTTCACCATCACGAGCACGAAGGGTGGCGTCGGAAAGACGACGCTCACGGCGAACCTGGGCGCTCTGTTGGCCGACATGGGTCTGCGTGTGCTGCTGGTCGATGCGGACGTGCAACCGTCGCTCTCGAAGTACTTCCCGCTTGCCGTGCCGCAGCCGCTGGCCGGGCTTACCGAGACGATCGTTCGCGGCGAGGTCACCGCGCCCTGCATCTCGGCAACGAGGCTGCCGAACCTCGACATCATCGTCTCGGACGACCCCGAGGGGCGTCTGCCGAACTGGTTGCTTCATCGCATCGACCGCGGGTTTCGCCTGCGTGTCGCCCTGCAAGCCGCTGTGGTCGCCAACGCGTACGACTATGTGCTGATCGATACCCCGGGCGCGATCGGCCCCCTGCAGGATGCAGCGGTTCTCGCCGCTGACATTCTCGTCTCGCCGATTACTCCGGAGATCCTCTCGGCGCGCGAATTCAAGGACGGCACGCTTGAACTTCTCGAGCGCATCGAGCCGGGCAGTGCGCTTGGCGCTGCGCTTGGTCCCGTGAAAGCAGTGATCTACCGGCAGGACCGCACGGCCGATGCGCGCCTGATTGCCAGCGGCATTCGCGACGACTTTACGCGCTTCGAGGGCCGCGTATCGGTGCTCGAGACGGTCGTGCCGCACGCCAAGGCGTACAAGGAAGCAGCCACGCTGCGAATCCCCGTGCATCGGCACGAAGCGCGGCGTTCGGGTGTCATGCCAAGCGCCTGCACCGTCATGCACCAGCTCGCCTGGGAGCTGATCCCGGGCCTGCGCGGTATCCATGCCGGCGCCTATCCCGCTGCGGATCGATCGGCATGAGCGCAAGGGTTTCGCTCGACGAGCGCCGGCGACGGGTGGCCGAATCGTTGCTGGTCGGCAATCCGGGGAACAACGCGCGGGATCTCGCCGTCGCCAACGAGCTGCAAGAGGAGGCGCAGATCGAGCTCTCGATCGATGAGATTCATCCGTACGAGAACAATCCGCGGCGCGCGGCGAACGCGAAGTTCGACGACATCAAGGAATCGATCCGCACGAGCGGCCTGAGAAGTCCGCTGACCGTCACACGCCGTCCCGGCGAGACGCACTTCATCGTCGACGCCGGGGGCAACACGCGACTGCGCGCGCTGCGGGAACTGTGGGCCGAGACACGTGATCCGCGCTTCTACAAGCTGGTCGTGCTCCTTCGCCCGTGGCGATCTGAGAGCCACGTTCTCACCTCGCACCTGATCGAAAACGAGCAGCGTGGCGAGATGACCTTCTGGGACAAGGCCTGCGGCATCGTCGCACTGAAGGCGCGTCTGGAGGCCGAGCAGGACCGCTCTTTGTCGTTGCGTCCCCTCGAGGATGCGCTTCACGAGCTGGGTCTGTCGGTGAATACCGCGACGCTTGCGCTGCAGCTCTTCGCCACCGAGCGGTTGCGAACGCTCGGCGAAGCGGTGACCGGGCTTTGCGGTCTGGATGTCAAGACGATCCAGCCACGACTGAATGCACTCAAGCGCTACGCGCAGGCGCGAACTTCGATTACCGAAGACGAGCTCTATGCGCAGGTGTTCGAGCCGGTTTTCGGGCGATTCGCACAACAGGGCACCCAGCGCGCTCCTTTCAGCGTTGCGGTTTGCGAGGCCTGCGAAGTCGCGCTTGCGCAGCACCTCGAAGAACCGGTCGACGGATTGCGTGCCGTACTGAAGCCCGCAGCGGCGCGCGGTGCGGAGGCGCACGCGACGAACTCGACGACCGCCGTCGCGGGTACCAGTGGCGTCGAGGTGAATCGCGCAGAGCGTAAAGACCGGACGGCACAGGTCGAGCGTTCGGCCCAGGACGAATTGCTCGCGCGGGCAAAGCACTTTGCCGACATGGCCGGTCTTGGCGACGCTCTTCATCGCGAGCCGAAATCGGCGACTGGGCTGCGACTGTCGGCGTCACGAACCGAGGATCGATCGCGGCCCGAGCGCGAACGCGCGTGGTGGCTGCTTGCCAGCTTGTTCAACGAGCTCGATGCCGAAGCACCGGCGCCGCCGTCGGTCGATTCGGGATTCGTGCGCTGGCTCACCCATCCCGAGGATGAGTCGGCGGTGGCGTTCTGGGAGCTGCTCGCCTGCGCCCGGCGCATCGCTCGCGTGCTGCACGAGTCACGCGCGACCGACCGATCGATTCGTGCTTCGGAGCCGGCGTGATGCTCGCGCTGCAGGACGCCCAGGTGCGGCTCGTGCTGCTCAACCACGTCACCGTGCGGCTGGCCGATGCCGCGCATGAGGAGTTGGACGCCGCGGGGATCGAGCGCGAGCTGCTCGGTCGTCTTCGGCAACTCTCGGCGGTCGATCTCAGTCGTCTTGCCGCAATGCGCAGCCTCACCATCGGCGTTGCCTTCGACGGTGCTGCGCTCAAGGCGGGCCTGCGTGCCGTGGCGCTGGTCAACGAGGCGAAGGCGCTCGAGACCTACTTCATCTGCAATGGGGCGTCGACGCACTTGATGAGCACGCTCTTCAAGGTGCGTCGCAAGCTGACTCTGGCACGCCGGCGCGGTTGTGGGGCGTGGCGTCCGGCGGGGCGCCTGCGGTTGCCCGATTACGCGACTCGCGAGCGCATCTACCAAGCCTGGCGAGCGATCACCGATCCGGCGCCGCGCATTCGATACTACCGTCTGCACCAGGAGTTCGCGCGTTTTCCGATCGCCGTACTGGAGGCGGTCATCCGCGAGTTCGAGGCTGGCGAATGAACGCGCGACTGCAAGCTCCGGGAATCACGCCGCAGCTGTTGCTCGACGTGTTCGATGCGCCGGTGAGTTTTCATCGGTGTCTGGTTCCGGTAACGGGCGGCATCACCTCGGCCTTGCTGCTCTCGCAGGCAATCTGGATGAGCCAGTGGCTCGAACCCGCTGCCGACGGATGGTTCCTGCGCTCGCAGGACGAGTGGACGCAGGAGACGGGGTTGTCACGCTGGGAGCAGGAATCCGCGCGGCGTGCGTTGCGTCGCTCGGGTCTGCTCGAAGAACGGCGCATCGGGATGCCCGCCCGGCTCTGGTTTCGGGTGTGCCCGGATGCCGTCTGGCGTGCGCTGCAGGCCGCGGCCGGGCAGTCGCTGTGATAACGCCGCGCCGCATTCGTTCGGAAGGCGATAGCGCCTTGACATGCGCCGGACTCGCAGCGGCGCACGCGCAGCGACAGACGGCGGTGGTCGAAGTCGCACCACTGTCGATCATCTGGCCGCTGCTCGGTCGCCACATTGCTTTTCATCGCCGCCTCGTCGACGTGACGGCGAGCGTCAAGGCAGCGTTGCTGCTATCGCAATCGATCTACTGGACACGCCACGGGCGGGACATCGAGCGAAGCGACGGGTGGTTCCGCAAGACCACGGCGCAATGGGAGACGGAGACCGGCCTTTCCGTCAAAGAGCAGGCCAGTGCACGGGCGCGACTGCGCAGTCTCGCGTTGCTCGAAGAGGCGCGCACCGGTATCCCGGCGCGGATGCACTTTCGCTTGAACGTGAACGAGCTCGGTGTGCGTCTGTCGGCGCGACTTTCAAGCCACCGGGACGCGGCGAGCTGGCCCGAGCATCTCGTGCTGGCCGAGTTGCTCGGACCGTCGCTGGCGTTTCATCGCGCGCTCGCCACACTCGCCGGCGGCGTGCATGCCGGACTGATGCTTTCGCGTGCGCTGCACCTCACACGCCTGCAGGTCCGGCACCGGGTCGACGACTGGATCGCCAGTTCCGCCGCGTGCTGGTTCGAAGACATCGGCTTGACGCGGCGCGAACAGGAAGCCGCGCGGCGCGATCTGTTGCGCACGGGACTCTGGGAAGAGTCGCTGCGCGGCATTCCTCCGAGCCTGATGGCACGCATCCGGCTCGATTGCCTGCTCGGGCGTCTGGCCGGCGACGCGACGGGCATCACGCAGCGCGAAGCGCCGGTGGCAGATCCGGATCGCGGTGTTGCCACTGACAGGCGTTCCCCGAAAGGCGAAACAAGTCTGCGTGAACACCGCAGTCTTGTTCGGCCGAAAGCGCCTTCACTGTTTCACCCGAACCGCCATCACTGTTTTGCCGAAAGCGCCTTCTCTCATATGGATCACAGTACAAGTGAACTACTACAACCACAGCACACCGCGCACGGGGCGATTGCCGCCGATGCGGGCGGTGGTGGTGAACTGATTTTCCCCGAGCAGATGCTGCCGGCCGAGCGGCAGGCGGCGCGCCTGCTTCTGCGCGGCTGTGGCGAACAGGCGCAATGCCTGCTCGACGAGCTTGCCGCACGGCTCGAGCTGCGCGCGGTTCGCGTCGGTGCCGTCGCGTATCTGCGCGGACTCATTGCACGTGCCGCAGCCGGCACCTTCGTCGCCGAACTCGGCCCGCGGGTGGCGGCCGAGCGACACCTGCGTCAGAACGATGCGCGTCAGCGTAGCGCCTGCGAAGCCGAGGAACAGCGTCTGGCCGTCGAGCGCGCCACTCCGGAGTACCAGGCCCGCGTTCAGTTTCAGCGACACAAGCTGCGCGAGATCGTCGACGGTCTCAAGGCGCGCACGAACATGGGCGGCGCGCCATGAGCCAGATCGTCTCGAACCGAAGCCGTCATGAGCGCGGGTCGTCACCAGCTCTCCACACGCGCTTTCCCGATCGACGCCGAGACACACCTTCACGGAGCACAAATGAGCACGCGAAACGCCCCGTCATCCATCGAGCCTGGACGCACGATCGATCGTTCATCGAGCATGCGCGATACACCTCTACAGAGCGAACAGCGCACCATGGGTCGCCTTCTGGACGAGACGCCCGATGCAATGGTGCTGCACACCCGCGATGCCTGGCAGATGTTCGTGGGCCGCGCAGCCGACCCCGTGCACGAGCGCGCTGCGATTCCGGGTGGGCGCCGCTTCGCGGCGATGCTCAGGGCGATCTGGCATCTCTCGGCCAACGACAACCCCTACGCCGACTGGATTCTGATTCGCGTCTATCGCTCGCTCGCAGAGATCCGATCGCAGATGGACGAGCTGATCCAGGCGCGCGAGGTGGAGTTCGAGCGGCTTCGTCGCAAGGGGCTTGCGCTGTCCGTACTCGGTTCACGCGCGCCGATCACCGTGGAGCTGGGGTTTCGCAGCCCCTACGGCTACGCCACGGCGGAGGCGATCGTCGAGTTCGACTACCACGTGCGCATGGTCAGAACGCTCATGCTCAAGGATCGCTTGAGCGACGAGGCGGGCAGGGCCGAGATCCGCGCCGTCGGACGCGGTCTGCGAGCGCTCTTTCTGGAGCCGATCCGTTGGGAGCGCAACCTGTTGCGCGAGGAGTTGCTGCCGTTGAGCCGGCGCGATTTCCTGCCTGACGCGGATCCGGCTGCGCGCCAGCGAGTGCAGGCGGCGGTTGCGCTCTTTGGCGAAGTGCCGCGGGAAGTCTTCACGGGCGAAGAAGCGCCACGTCATACGCAGCGTCCAATCGCCTCGCGCACTGCGAGCGCGAAGCAGATGCACGGCAGCGCACCGGCTACGGACGAAGCAGCGCAAGTGGCGACGCCCGAGGCAGAGCTACTGTGACCGGCATGGCTGATCTCCCGGCGCGCCATCCCGATTCTCAAGAGTGCCGGATGCTGCGTGCGCTCTTCGACGAAGTGCTCAGGACCGCGACGCTGCACGGCTTCGAGCGCGTCTCGTTTCACGGCTATCGGATCGAGGGCCGGTCTCTTCACGCTGCCGGCGCCCGGCATGCTCGCGTGATGCTCACGCTCGATGACGAGGGTGGCGCCACGCTGCTCGATGCCGTCCGCATTGCAGTTGCGCGGCCTTCACGCCCGGGCTCAGCATGCGTCATCCCTCACCCGCGCGCACCGGTGCTTGCCGCGCTCGAGGCCGAGTCTCTCGCTGGCTGTGTCAGCCCGGAAGATGCCCGTCATGCATCGCCCGAAACCGGTCCGATCTCCTGAGAACCGGTGGCCGCAAGGTCTGGAGGTTTGCGTTCGTGCTTCTACCCAGCCGGGGAGCCTCTCCCCGTACCAGGAGACGGCCTTCCCATTTTCCATGTGTGTCATGTCCAGGAGGCCGTCATGTCCGAATCATCGAAAGTTCCTCAGCCGTCGTCGTTCTTCAACCTGCACGTCGACGGCATCGGTTATCTGAATCGCGTACGCACCGTGAAGCCGAAAAATGGCCAGGAGTTCCTGGCCTGTACCGTCGCCGCCCTGCGTGGCAGCGACCGGGACGTCAGCTACACGAAGTTCGACTGCCGTGTCAGCGGTGCGGACGCACAGGTGATCGTGCGGCGCCTGGAGAGCGATGTCGCCGCCGAGCGGACGGTGATCATCGGTTTTCGGATCGCCGACATCTATCCGGAGATCTTCACGTTCGAGAAGGGTGACCGCAAGGGGCAACCCGGCGTGAGCATCAAGGGGCGGCTGTTACGCATCAAGTTCGCCAAGGTCAACGGCGAACCGATCGATGTGCCGCAACCGGCGCGGGCAGACGAGCACGAAAGCGCAGCGTTCTGACCGTCGTCACCATCACCATCGATTCCCCCGGGGAGCCCGCTCCCCGGGGAGAGGAGTTCCCCATCTGTCGCCAGGAAGGAGAACTCCATGAGTCAGTCGATCGAATCGCTCTCGAACGTGGCCCTGCTCGGAACATTGATCGGGTCCCGTGCCGCCGCGAACCTGTTGAAGGAGGCAAGCGGCAGTCTTGCGCGTCTTGTGAATGCGAACGTGCAGCAGACGGTTCCGCTGTCTGCGGTCGAGGCGAAGCTCGCGGCCGCCAGGGAACTGGTGCGTCGTGCGCTCGCCGAGACGATGCGCGAGCGGGACACGCTGGCCTCGCCCGCCGACGTACGTGCCTACCTTCGGATCGTGCTCGCGCAGCGTGATCATGAAGTCTTCATGGTGCTTTTTCTCGATTCACAGAATCGCGCCATCGCGGCCGAGGAAATGTTTCGGGGAACGCTCACGCAAACGAGTGTCTATCCGAGAGAGGTGGTCAAGCGCGCGCTGTCGCTCAACGCGGCGGCGGTGATCCTCGCGCACAACCATCCGTCGGGAGTCGCCGAGCCGAGCCGCGCCGACGAGTTCCTGACCCAGTCGCTGCGCTCGGCACTTGCGCTGGTCGAGGTCACGGTGCTCGATCACATCGTCGTTGCAGGTTGCAAGACCACGTCGTTTGCCGAACGCGGTCTGCTGTAGTCGCCCACCCGCACGACAAGCGTCGTGCTTTCTGTCCGGATCGGGACGTTCCGATCTGGTTCTTCACCCCGCGGGGATGTGCATCCCCGCGCAACGGGGGCCGTCCCTGCACTTTCCAAGGAGCCTCACCATGAAGAGCGGACGTCCCCTCATCGATCTGGCGCGCGAACTCGAGCGCCAGCTCTCTTCCAAGCGCGACCTGGTCGTGCCATCGTCCTTCCTGCAGTGTCGTACCGAAGAGGATCGCAGCGTGAAGCTGATCGTCGACTCCCGCCAGGGCGACGGCGAATACGGTGTGACGGATCTGGCGCGTCGGCAGCTTGCCGAGAAGCTGAAGATTCCGTTCGCCTACTTCGAGCGCATGCGCACCGAGCAGCCCCAACTGCTCGATCGCAACTTGAACACCTGGCTGCAGGCCGACGGCGACCGGCGGATGATTCGCACGCTGGACGGCCAGGTGCGAGCAGTGCTCTCGGATCGCTACCGCAGGCTCGACAACTTCGATCTTGCGGAAAACGTCCTGCCGATCCTGCAACGCCTGGAGGGTGCCCGCTTCGAGTCGGTCGAGCTGACCGAGACGAAGATGTACCTGAAGGTCGTCACGCCGCGCCTGCAGTTCGAAGTGGCTCCCGGCGACATCGTGCAGGCCGGCATTGTCGTGACCAACTCGGAGGTCGGTTGCGGCACATTGTCGGTACAACCGCTCCTGTACCGGCTCGTGTGCAGGAACGGCTTGATCGCACCCGACCATGTGCTGCGCAAGACGCACGTGGGACGTGCGCTTGCCAGTGATGTCGAATCCGCAAACGTGTATCGCGACGACACACTGGCTGCGGACGATCGCGCGTTCTTCCTGAAGGTGCGCGATGTCGTCGAGGCCGCGATCTCCGAGACGACGTTCTTGCAGGTCGCGCGCAAACTGCAAAAGACCCGCGACATTCCCCTGACCGGCGATCCGCTGAAGACGGTCGAAGTACTGGCCAACCGCTACACGCTCAACGATTGCGAGCGAGCCGGCGTGCTGCGCCACCTCATCGTCGAAGGCGATCTGACTGCCTTCGGGTTGGTCGATGCCGTTACCCGGTACTCGCAGGACGTCGAGGACTACGACCGCGCCACGGAGTTAGAGGCGCTGGGCGGCAAGCTCATTGACCTGGTTCCCGAAGACTGGAAGGAGATGGCGCACACCTCCTGAAGTTGACCGATGGTCGGACGGAATGCTTCGATACGATTGCCCGTGAATGAAACTCCTCCCCCCTTGCCCGGCAGCCTCGAGGTTGTCCGGGCGTTTTTTTTCGATGCTTGATCTGCACAAGCAATCCGGAAGTCGCACGTCGCGAGGAAGCGCGTGTGCCTCCTGCTCCGATCCGCACTGATGACGGCCGCAAGCATTAGATTGTCTGGAGAAGATTCTTCGGGTCGAACCAGGCGGATCAACGCGGCGGCGGAGCCCGTTTCGGCGCCTCTCCGAACTTGACGTCTAGCAGAGAAGTGATATCTTATTGATATCCGTCTGGAGTCTTTTATGTCCGTCCGCAACACCGTCGATCAAATCGCCTTTCGTTACCGTTCCGTCGACAGCGCCACCGGCGTGACACGGAAAACCGCCAAGCGTTTGGCGGAACACTTGGGCGTCGACGAAACGCAGGCGATCCACCGTGCGCTGCACGAACTGGCCGTGCGGGTGCTGCCGCAATATGAGGCCGACGAGGGGCCGCTGACGGCAGCCCAAGTGCGTCAGATCAGGAAGCGGGCGCCGCAGGGCGGCAAGCGATCCGTGCGTTCCAGCCTGCTCGACACGGAGACTGCATGATCCTGCGGTGGTGGGCTGAGCCCGCCGCCGGCGAGATCGTCTGGTGCCACTTCCCTGACGACATCCATCCTCGCCCGAAACCCCGCCCTGCGCTGGTTCTGGTCGTGTTCGACGATGATGCGCCGCAGTTCACCGTGCGAGGGGCCTATGGCACCAGCCAGCGAACCACGAGACTGCACCGCGGCGAATTCTCGATCCTGCACGAGCGCAACCCCGCGGCCTACGCGGCAGCGGGTTTGAGCTACGACACCAAGTTCGACCTCAAGCAGGTCTTGGATCTGCCGTACAGCACCGACTGGTTCTCGGTGCCACCCGCAGCGCCTTATGGCCAGACGCCCAAGCTGGGCGTGCTGCATCCGTCCCTGGTACGCGCCGTGCAGGCGGCATTCCGGGCCGCTGCCGAGTAAGCCGGATCCGCCGCAGGTCGCGATCACTTCGCGCGAGGGGCGTCCGTGAGCGCGCGGGTCAGCGGGATATCTCGGTGTGCGATGTCCGACGTGCTTGTAGCGCGGCGTCCTTGAGCTTCTTCAGGGACCAACCTTGATCTTGACCGTTGCCGGCTTGGCAGCGAAGACCTGCTCCTGCCTGGTGAAACGGATTGATGCCCTTGCGCTTGAGCGCATGCGTACAGAGCAGCCGCAACTACTCGATCGAAACGTCAACACCTGCCTGCAATCGGACGCCGGATCTTGAATTGGGTGGCCCCGTGCCCTGTGGGCTTCTGCGCGCGCGACCTACAGAACCACCAGCCGCTCCCGCGCTACCTCGAGGCCCTTGCCCGCTTGCTTGTGTCACGGGGGCGCCTCACGGCGGCTGGACGCTGTCATTCGATATGGGTTAGAGTGTCGCCCACGATCTGTGAAAATGTCGTTCTTATAATTCAATAGCTTACATAAGAAATGGGCTAAGTGATTGATCTACATTCAGATTTAGCCCAGGTTGTTCGGCTGGCGCTTGCGGAGCAAAGCGAGGATGTGCGTCTGTTCGTCGCGCGGCTCGTTCGCAAGTACCGGTCCGAGGCGCCGGAGCTGGCCGAACAACTATCCTTGTTTCTGCGCACCAAGAACGCCCGGTCTACGACGCCATTGCGCAAAGCTGTCCAGGAGTCCGGCTCTGCAAGGCAGCCCCTCCCTGTGGACGACGAATCGCGGCTGTCGTTGCTCAAGGCCTTCAAGGATGCACCGGATCGCGAACCTCCCCTGCTGTCCGCTGAGCTGGAGGAAAGCCTCGGCCAACTGATCGAGGAACGCCGCCAGGCTGATCGGCTGACGTCAATGGGTCTGGTGCCCACGCGCTCCGCCATCTTTGTTGGCCAACCTGGGGTCGGCAAAACCTTGACCGCGCGTTGGCTCGCCTCGCAGCTTGGGGTCGAGCTCTACGTGCTCGATCTCACTGCGGTGATGAGCAGCCTGCTAGGGCGCAGCGGCAACAACCTCCGCGCTGCCCTCGACTTCGCCAAGCGCACGCCTTGCGTCTTGCTGCTGGACGAGATCGACGCCATCGCCAAACGACGCAGCGACGATGCCGACGTCGGGGAGCTGAAGCGCCTCGTGACGGTGATCCTGCAGGAAGTGGACGAGTGGCCGCCAACCGGGCTGCTTCTGGCTGCGACGAACCATCCGAAGCTGATCGACCCGGCGCTCTGGCGACGATTCGACTTGGTCGTCGAGTTCAAGCTTCCCGACCTGCCGGCCGTCAAGGCTGCGGTCAAGCGCTTCCTGGGGCCTGACTTCGCGCTGTTCGGCAGATGGCTGGACATCCTTGCGTTTGCCTTCAGCGGGGAGTCCTTTAGCGACATCGAGCGCGACATCCAGCGCTTCAGGCGCGGTGTGGCGCTCGCTACGGCGTCGGATGCCGAGCTGATCGAGGAGTTCATCAGATCGCGCGCGTTGAACTTGAACCACCAGGGGCGCATCGACATGGCCATCCTGATGGCCAAGCAAACGCGGCTGTCCCAACACGCCATTTCGGACATCACGGGCGTCAGCCGCGACACGATCAGGAAGTACACGGGAGAGGTGGCGCCGAAGAGTCGGGCAGCAAAGAAGAGGGCTGATACATGAGCCAGACGAACTTCCTGATCGGAAGAGGGGAACTCCTGACGCACGAGATCAAGGGCCCCAAGCGCAAGCCAGGCAAAGCGGAGGTCTATACCTTCCAGCGGGCCGTTCAACGCCTGCGCCCTCAGTTCCAGGACACTGCCGCTGAGTTGGATGCGTTGCCGGACAACGCGTGTCCCGGCGACTTCGGCGTCGCGCGCCTGACGATGAACCCGAGCTACATCGCCCGCTCGTTCTTTCCCGTCGCGATGCTGCGGACCGTGGGCCTGGAGTCGGTCGGCAGTCGGACCGTGAAGCTCACGCCGGACGGCTGGACGAAGAAGGGGGACCCGCGAGAGTGCACGACGACCGAACTGTTCGTCGCGGGCAAGCGCCAGGCGTTCCGCCACTTGAAGGCCTGGACCCGCGATGTAGATGCCGAGTCCGACGAGGCGCTCGACCTGGCGCACATCGAACGCTTCGCCGCGTTTGCGCCGGAAGAGCGCATCGTTTCCCTCGGCAAGAAAAGGGATCGGTTCTTCGAGGTTGGACTCCACCTGCTGCCCGATGAGGACCGCCTGTTCGTCCAGCGGCCCTTCGCGAAGTACGCCAAGAGCGTCGAAGTAAAGGTCCATGCCGATTTGGGTGTCACTGCGGGAAATCTCTGGTTCGTGCCGGTCGAGGGCGCACACGACAGCATCGAGCGGCTGGCGGAGTTCGTGTTCGTGCGCGTGGTACGCCCCATGCCCAAGCTGCGCGGCCTGCGGCCGGTCCAGCGCACGGCCGGCGTGCTTGTCGGCTGCACCCTACCCAGCGAGCAACCGCTGTCCTCGGAACCGAAGGTCGCGATTCTCGACGGGGGTCTGCCCAAGCATCACCTGATCAGTCCATGGCTGCGTTCGTATCGCTTGCTCGACGAAGATGCCGACGACGACCCCAACGGCCCGGAGCACGGTCTGGGTGTCACTTCTGCCTTTCTCTTCGGACCCATCCAACCGAACACCTTGGCCGCGAGGCCGTTTGCCTATGTGGAGCATCTCCGAGTTCTGGACAAGGATGCGGAGACCGACGACCCGCTGGAGCTGTACCGGACATTGGGCTTCGTCGAAGAAGTCTTACTGTCGCGCCAATACCAGTTTATCAACTTGAGCTTGGGACCAGACCTGCCCATCGAGGACACGGACGTGCATGCGTGGACGTCGGTGATCGATGACTTGCTGAGTGATGGCGACACGCTGATGACCGTCGCCGTCGGCAACAACGGCGAAATGGACCTGGCGGTCGGCAACGCGCGCGTCCAGGTTCCTTCGGACTGCGTCAACGCGCTGGCCGTCGGCGCGGCGGACGCGACCGATGCGAATTGGTCCCGGGCTCCGTACAGCGCGGTTGGCCCCGGACGCAACCCCGGAGTGGTCAAGCCCGATTTGATGGCCTTCGGTGGCGATGCCGCCGGGTACTTCCATGTCCTCTCGCCAGGGCGCAAAGCAGCCTTGTCTCCTCAGCTGGGCACAAGCTACGCTTCGCCGTACCTGCTGCGCAACGCGGTGGGTGTCCGGGCGATTCTGGGCGCCGACCTCACTCCACTCGCCATCAAGGCACTGCTGGTGCACGCCGCCGATGCCTCGACCCATGACAAGCTGGAAGTGGGCTGGGGCAAGGTGCCCGAGGATCTGATGGACGTGATCACCTGTCCGCCCGGCACTGCGCGCGTGGTCTACCAAGGCGAACTAAAACCGGGCAAGTATCTGCGTGCCACGCTGCCGCTACCGACCGGCGGACTGACGGGCAACATCCAGCTGAAGGCGACCTTCTGCTACGCCTCCCCCACCGATCCTCAAGACGCCGCGGCGTACACGAGGGCTGGCCTTGAGGTCGTCTTCAGGCCGAGCGACAAGAAGATCGAAGAGGGCAAGGCGAACGCCCAGACCAAGGGCTTCTTCGACATGAAGAAGTACGCGACGGAGGAGGAGCGCCGTTCCGACCTCGGCAAGTGGGAGACCGTCCTGCACGGCAGCAAGCGCATGCGGGGCAGCAGCCTGGACAACCCCGTATTCGACATCCACTACAACGCGCGCGAAGCGGGCGGCCGCGCCGTCGGCGCCGAGAAGATCCGCTACGCGTTGATCATCTCCGTCGAAGCGCCCAAGCACGCCGATCTCTACAGCGACATCCTGCGCGCCTATGCCAAGACTCTCGTGCCGATCCAGCCGCAGGTGTCCCTGCCGATCCGCATTCGGTGACGGCGGGCAGGGTAGAGCAGGCACAGCACGACTGAGGGGAAGGAGGAGCGCGATGCCGGAACCGCTGAAGAGCAGAGACAAACACGAAGCGCCGTTCACACGGCCGCCCGAGATCGAGGCCTGCCTGGTACGGCTGGAGTCGGCCGATGCCGCGACACGCCTGAAGGCCTTCGCCGTCGCCTCGAGGAAGAGCAGCGGCTATGTGCCGTCGGAAGCGCTGACGTATTTCCTGCGGCGCGCCAACACGACGGGTGCAAAGGACGAGTTCAAGCAGATCTTCGGACTGCTCATGAAACGGGTCGGTCAGTCCTTGTTTGCAACGGTCTCGGACTCCCGCATGGCCGGGGCGCAAGACATTCGAGAAGAGGTCATGGGCCGATTCGCCGAGCGAATCGCCAAGGACTGCAACGGTCGATTCGCCATGCTGGACTTCTTCGAGGTGCGGTTCGACCTAGCATTCGCCCGGTTCCGCAAGACCGTGCTGAGGCAGATCGGTCCCGCCTCGGTGCTTACCATGCCGCTGTCCACGGACGGCGATGAAGGTCAAGACATTTCTCGGGAGGTCGAGGAAGCGGCGGCCGACTTCCTGGGAGGGGACCCTCAAAAAATTGACGACCCGGCTTTCCGGTTGGAGCTGGACGCTGCGATTGATGCTTTACCAGACGATCAAAGACGGGTCGTGGGCTTGCTGCGGCAAGGCTTTCAGATCGACTCGAAGGACCCGAACATCATGACTATCGCCAAGATGCTGAAGTGCGATGAGAGAACCGTGCGCAATCGCCGCGACCGTGCATTCAAGACCCTCAGGTCTGTTTTGCAGGAGGACGCATGAGTACGCCAAAGCCTTTCGCCGCGGACGAGGAATCCGTGCTGATGGCGTTCTCCATGGAGCCCAGCCATGGCCGGGAAACGCTCGAGCGCTACATCAGGGAGTACCCGCAGCATGCGACAGCGCTCATCGACTGTTCGATTGATCTGCATCCTGAGCTGCCGGCGGAAGATGTTCCGGCGACCATGGTGCCGGACAGTGCGGTGGACAGGGCCTGGCAACGATTTGAGCAGGCTGTCCAGCAGCAGCCCGCTGCGGAGGTCGCGAACCCGTTCGTCAAGCTCAATACGAGCGGCTTCAAGACGCTCGCGCGCAGCCTGGATGTCAGCAATCTTTTTCTGATGCGCGTGCGCGATCGAGCCATCAGTGCTGCCACCATTCCCGCCCGATTCGTCGAGAAGCTTGCGTCGGAATTGGGCGCCACGGCGCAAACTTTGAGGGCGTACCTGCAGGGTCCACCGGGCATGGTCTCCGGACATGCCTTTCGGTCCCGCGTGAAGCCGAGCGTGGGTGAGCAGATCACTTTCGACCAGGCGATCGCGACTTCACAGCTCACGCCGGAACAGCAGGCGACGCTAAAGGCGTTGTCGGACTGAGCGATGGACGCCACCGAGGCCGCTCGCCGGGAAGCAGAACGCCTGCACCGTGCGAACGTCGCGGCCGGCGGCGATCCGACCCGACCTCTGGCGTTTGCGCTTCAGGAGGCCACAAGTCGCGGATTGGATGTGTACGCGCTGCAAGAAGGAGACTCACAGCTCAAGGGAGGCAAAGCCACGTTCGACAGTCAAGCTGGAGCCATCCTCTACGAGGATCGCGGATCGGATTTCGAGCGCGCCTTCTTAGTCGCACACGAACTCGGCCATGTCGTGCTGGAAGGTGGCACGCTGGACGTGGTGACGGTGGACGTCGAGCCTGACCGATCGATGGAGGACGCGCCAGTCGGCGTCGATCGCGTCCTTGACTACGGGGCGCGCGAGCGGCGTGAGGTGAAGATGGACCTCTTCGCGCGAGAGTTCCTGCTGCCGCGCCCTGTGTTGCGCGAGTTGCATGTCAGCGAAGGGCTGACATCCGATGCGATCGCGATGCGCTTCGGCGCGCCGCTCGCCGTGGTGCAGCAACAGTTGCTAGATGCGCTGCTGCTGCCACCGGCCGAAGAGCCGCACCCCGGGGGCGCCGGCGCCGTGGCAACTCCGCTCATCCCGGAACCCACGCAGATTCAGGCGGCCGCATATCGTGGCCTGGCGTTCCAGCTGCAGGCAGGGCCGGGTACCGGCAAGACACGAACGCTCGTTCGCCGCATCGAAGGGCTGCTTGCGGATGGCGTCGATCCCACCACGATCCTGGTTCTCACCTTCTCCAACAAGGCGGCCAATGAACTGTGCGAAAGGATTGCCGCGAGCGATCCTTTCGCGGCGGCAGCGATGTGGATCGGAACATTCCACGCGTTCGGCCTAGACATCGTTCGCCGCTTCCATGACCGACTGGCGATGCCGGCGGACCCGCGACTGATCGACCGTACGGAGGCCATTGAACTGCTTGAAGACGAGTTTCCGCGGCTGGACCTGAAGCACTATCGCAACCTCTGGGATCCGGCCCTCGATCTGAGCGACATGCTCAGCGCCATCTCGCGCGCCAAAGATGAGGTTGTCGATGCTGCGGGCTATCGCGCGCTCGCGCAGTCCATGGCGGTCCGAGCGGGGACCGACCAGGACGCGAATGTCCGCGCGCAGAAGTGCCTGGAGGTCGCCACGCTCTTCGAGGCATACGAGCGGCTGCTGATCGCGCGCCAGCTGCTCGACTTCGGCGACCTGGTTGCGCTGCCGGTCCGTCTTGTCGAGGGCAGCGCCGAGGTCAGAGACGCCCTGCGTGCTCGCCATGAGCACGTGCTGGTGGATGAGTACCAGGACGTCAACCGCGCCTCGGTGCGGCTCCTGAAGGCCATCGTCGGTGACGGCCGCAACCTGTGGGTCGTCGGCGATGCACGCCAGTCCATCTACCGCTTCCGCGGCGCCTCTGCGACGAACATCGCGCGCTTTGCGATCGACTTTCCCGGCGCGCAGGCCGCACAGCTGGGCGTCAACTATCGCTCCGACGAACGCATTGTTAAGGTCTTCACCGAGTTCGCGCGCGGCATGCGGGCATCCAGCGGAGCTTTGCCGCTGAAGCTGACGGCTGACCGCGGCACCAAAAGAGACCAGGTGGAGCTTCGCGTTGCCGAGTCGGCTGACGACGAAATTTCCGCGCTTGCCGCGTCAATCACCGCCCTGCATACGCAGGGCGTTGCCTACGGTGGCCAAGCGGTACTGTGTGCATCCAACGCGCGCCTGAATGCCATTGCCGAAGGTCTTGAGGCCAGAGGCATTCCCGCCTTGCATCTGGGCAGCTTGTTTGAGAGGCCGGAAATCAAGGATCTCCTGGCGTTGCTGTCGCTGGCGACCGACCCGCGGGCGGCTGCGATGGTGCGCGTGGCAACCACGGATCGGCACCAAATGCCATTGCAGGATGTCATGCGGTTCGTCGAGCACCTGCGAGCGGCGAATCCAGTCTCGCTGGCATGGTCGACCATGCATGCCGAGGTGGACGGTCTAACAGACGGCACTCGGGAAGCGCTCTCGCGCTTGTCAACGCTCTTTGCGGGCGTGAGCGCGTCCACCACCCCCTGGTCCCTGCTTGCTGGATGGACGATCGACGGTCTCGGACTCGCAAAGACGTTGTATCAGGCTGGTGATGCGCGCAGCCGCATGCAAGGCCTGGCCATCTGGCAGTTCCTGAACTTCTGCTGCCGGCAGCTAAGAGGACAGGGCGTGCCAGTGCTTCGGCTGCTTGATCGCATTCGGCGCCTGGTGCTGCTCTCGGAGGATCGTGGTTTGAGCCAGCTGCCCCGCAGTGCCGAGAACATCGACGCAGTGCGCCTGATGACGATCCACGGGAGCAAGGGGCTGGAGTTCGATGTCGTTCATCTGCCTGGCATGGTGGCGTCCGGCCTGCCGCGCAACAACGTGCCGCCGCGTTGTCTTCCACCGGATGGCCTGATCCATGGCTCGGAGGGTCTGACCGGCATTGAGGCCGTGAAGGCCGGCCATGACGAGGAAGAAGAGTGCTTGTTCTTCGTCGCACTCTCGCGAGCCCGCGACAGGCTGCTGTTGTACTCCTACGCCAAGCAGGCCGATGGACGTGCGCGCAGCCCCTCCAGGTTTATCGCCCCGATCGAGCGATTCCTCGCCCGTCCTACGTCTGTGCCGTTGCGAGCTGGCCTGCCATCGACGGGCGTGCCGCTATCCATCACATGGCAAGGGCGTCCTCAGTGGACCGACATTCAAGTCAACCTCTTCGAGCGTTGCCCGCGCCGCTTCTTGTACACGCACGTGCTGAGGCTCGGCGGTCGGCGAACCGAAACCGCATTCATGAAGATGCACAACGTCGTGAGCGACGTGTTCGAGTGGTTGAAGCGGGAGCACGAGACGACCAGTCCCAAGGTTGACGAGTTGGCGGCGCGCTTCGAGGAGGCGTGGCGCTCCAAGGGCGCGACGGAGCATGGATATGCGGAAGAATACCGCCGCATCGGCAAGCGGCTCGTCGACTTCCTCATCGAGAGCCGCAGCCGTGGCGCGGCCGCGCCGGCGCCTCCGATCTCGTTGGGTTGGGCCGAGGGCGAGATCCTTGTCAGCCCGGATGGCGTCGCTCACGGCGCCGGTGGCCGCGTCACGGTGCGGCGCGTCAAGACGGGCAAGCAACGCTCGAACGCCTTCGATGACATCGAGTACACGGTTCTTCATCTTGCCGCCGTTCAAGCCTACGGCTCGGGCGCGCAGGTCGAGGTGACTTACCTGACCAGCGAAACCATCCAGCCGATGGAAATCACGTCGCGCAAGCTGGGGTCCAGGCGCGAAAAGCTGCAATCCTTCCTTCAGGCGATGCAGGCCGGGCAGTTCCCCGCCAAGCCCGAGGCGCGCAGTTGTCCGCGTTGCCCGAGCTTCTTCCTCTGCGGCGACTTGCCCGGAGGCGCGTGGGTGCAAGAAAAACTTTGACCGGCCTTTCCGGTTTGGGTTGGGGCTGCGATTGACTGAGTAAGGGGCCAGAAAGCCTGCAATCCCGCAGGTGATGGCCCCCAAGAAAGGCAATCAAATGCAAACCCAACCCCACAGCGGCGATGACCGCTCCGATGTCGAAGATGTCTCCGCGGCGATCCGCGAAGGCCGCAGCCTGCGCCCGGCGGCGCTCTACCGGATCGTCGTCTTGGACGACCAGCTCCACGAGCGTCACGTCGATCTCGCCGATCCGGTGCCGACTGCACGCCAAATCCTCCAGGCCGCCGGCGCGCGCCCGGTCGATGAGCACAGCGTCTACGCGATCCTGACCTCGGGCGAGTTTGAGGATCTGCGTCTGGACGAGACCTACGATCTGCGCGGCCGCGGCGCGGAGCGCTTCGTCATCTTCCAGACCGACCGCGCGTTCAAGTTCACGATCGACGACCGCCAGCTGGAGTGGGGCAAGCCCAGCATCAGCGGCCGCGTGCTCAAGGCGCTGGCCGGCGTCCCGCCGGAAACCTACGACGTCTACCTCGAAGTGCGCGGCGGCGGTCAGGACGTCCTGATCCGCGACGGCGACCTGATCGAGCTGGGCAAGCCGGGCATCGAACGCTTCATCACGCTGATCCGCGACACCACGGAGGGCCTGCTCGCGCTGCCCGACGCGGACGAGCGCTATCTGAGCAGCCACGGCGTTGTCTTCGAGACGGTGAGCGACGGCACGCACACGGGCGTCATCTTCAATCAGTTGCCGCTGCCCGCCGGAAAGTTCAACCACGCCGCGGCCGACGTGCTCGTTCTCCTGCCGCCCGGCTATCCCGATGTCGCGCCAGACATGTTCTATTGCGACCCCTGGCTGACGCTGCAAAGCGTGGGGCGCTACCCGACCTGCGCCGACCAGGCCCACGCGTTCCAGGGCCGTAGCTGGCAGCGCTGGTCACGCCACAACACGGTATGGCGGCCGGGCATCGACGGCCTGCACACCATGCTCAAGCGCATCGAGCACGCCCTGGCGGAGGCGAAGTGATGTCGCCGGCCGCTCTGGACATCGTCCTGCTGGAGCCGCACGAGGCGGCCCTGCGCTCGTTGCTGCAAAGGGAGAACGGGGCCGAGGCGTCCGCCTATGTGCTGTTCGGCAGGGCCGACATCTCGGCAGACCCCTGGTCGGGCCTGCCTCGCACCAGGCTGATTTCGCATGAGGTCATCCCCGTCGCGGCCGATGAGATGGTCTCGGCATCTCCGGTCCACGTCACATGGTCCACCCGTGGCTTCATGCGAGCTCTCGGCGTCGCGAAGGAACGCGGCTTAGTCGTGGGCTTGGTGCACACGCATCCGAACGCGGCAGCGTTCTTCTCCAACCAGGATGATCGAAACGAGGCGGAGCTGGTTCGGACGACGTTCAACAAGGGCGTTTTGGGCCTGGCCAGCATGGTGTTCGGCCGCGATGACGCGATGGCGGGCAGGCTCTGGGTCGCGCCGGGCGAGACGGTCACGGCGTCATCGATCTCGCTGGTAGGCAGCCAGATCAAGATCGCGCGTACGTTGACTTCAGCTGACGAAGATCAATTCCTGGCGCGACAGGCCGCGCTCTTCGGCCGCGGGTTCAATCCAATCGTGCGCGGGCTGCGCATCGGCGTCGTAGGGTGTGGCGGCACGGGCAGCGCTGTCGCGATGCTGTTGGCGCGGCTGGGCGTCGGTTTTCTTGGGCTGCTGGACAAAGACATCATCGATGTCACCAACCTCAACCGCGTGCATGGCTCGTGCGCCGCAGATGTAGCTGCTGGCCTGGCCAAGGTGGACATCCTCGCGCGCGAGATCCGCGCGGCAGACCTCGGCACCCAGGTCGTCACCAAGAAGGAATGGGTCGGCCACCCTGATCTGCGCGATCTGCTGCGCTCCTGCGATGTGCTGTTCGGTTGTACCGACGACCATCAGGGGCGGCTGACGCTCAACCGCCTGGCGCACTACTACGGCATCCTGTTGATCGATGTCGGCCTGCGCATGCGTGCGGCACGCAGTGGCGCGGACTACGACATGACGGGGCGCGTGTCGACGGTTCGGCCCGGCAACCCTTGTCTCATGTGTCTAGGAGTGGTCGATCCGCGCCGCGCTGCGGCCGAAGGGCTCCGGCGCAGCGACCCGGCCGAGTTCGAGCGGCGTAAGGCGGAAGCCTATGTGGTTGGCGGCGGCGACCCCGCGCCCGCCGTGGTCACGTTCACCACGGCCATCGCTTGTACGGCCGTCGATGAGCTCATTCAGGGCCTGACCAGTTTTCGCGGCTCCCAGGGTATGACGCACAACAGGATTCGCCGCTTCGATCGCGTGGAGGATCGCGCCATGACCTGCCGGCCTGTCGCCTCTTGCCCGGTTTGTGCCAGCCAGGAGAGCTGGGGGCGCGGCGACATCAACCCATTCCTCGGCGTGATCGGATGACCATGAAGCGACTTATCGCGCGCGCGCTACGCCGGCTTGGGTGGCTGCGCTATGACCTGCTCGCTTCTCCGGTCGCGCAGCACCCGGGCAAGAATGCCGTGCCGCCTGGCGAGCTGTGGCTGGTCACCGACACCGGCGTCAAGAAGTGGGTTTGCATGAGCTGCCCGGGCGGTTGCGGGGTGCAGATTTCGCTTTCGCTCAACCCGGATCGACGGCCGCGTTGGTCGGTGGAAACGGACTTCTGGAGCCGCCCAACCGTGACACCGTCAATCCACCAGCACAGTGCATGCACGTGTCACTTTTGGATCAAGCGTGGCGTAGTCGAGTGGTGCCGATGAAGTGACAGCATCGGCGTTCGAAGGAGAGCCCTCAGGTGAGAGGGCGGCGTCGAGGTCGGTGACAACGTGGGCCGTTGACCCAGTGCAGTTGGATGTCTGAAGGATCGGAAAGACCCCCCATCGCTCGTTGCAGCAGCCGGACCACAAGGCACCGGCGTGCCGTCAGAGTGCCTAGTTTCTTGCGGAAAGCGTGCGCCCAAGCTCCCGCTCGCGAACGGCGGCTCGCGCTGCATTGCAGTTGCACCGCCCCGCTCGGTCGAATGACGGCAGCGTGGTGGGTGTCGAGTGCTCAGGTCGCCTGACCGACTGATACCAGATCGCACCTGACAGCACCGAAGCGTGTGGTCGCCGTTGTGGAAGACGGAATCCTGGGCATTGGGCGAGCCAAGCCGGCGGCTACCGGCCCAGGTACACCGCCGTGATCTGCTCCCTCTCATGCCCCAGCTCTTCGCTGATCGTGAGCCGCGCTTCGCGATCGGCCTCGTGCTGTGAGGGCGTTAGGTCTCTCGACCGCGGCCCGCCGGCCGCCGGCGCCGGCCATCCGGTCAGTTCGCGGTAGCGGGTCTGCGCGTATTGATGGCGATGGCCGTGGATGCGGTGCGCGCCGGCCGCCGCGCACTGATACTCGAAGCGGCGCAACTGCTCGACGTAGCTTCGCTCGGCCGGAATGAGGCTGCCCCTGCCGGCCAGTGCCTTGGCCTCGTCGAGGACCAGGCGTTGCTCCGCGTTGCGGATCGGGATCTCGCGCGGCCGCCCACCCTTGGTCCACGTGTCCTTGAGCGCCAGCCAGTCGCCACGGTCGGCCCACTCCGGCCGGATCTTGATCGACTCCCCGCGCCGCAGGCCGAAGGCCGCCTGCAGCCGCAGCGACATCGCCGTGTACGG
>CAYLOE010000021.1:0-76559 GCA_964385225.1 uncultured Planctomycetaceae bacterium | reverse complement strand
GATCGGCATCTTTGTTTTTACTCCCCAACTCCTTCAAAAATGGCTAAACCGTACATATCGTGTCTCGATTCGGCGCACGATTTGCCTGCGACATTTGACTGCATAGAATCTGACATTGCGTGAAGGAGCATGCCATGGTTCATAAAATCGAAGCAATCTACGAAAATGGCGTCATCCAGCCGATCGGCCCTCTCGGAGGTCTGCCCGAACGCGCCCTCGTCAGCGTCACGATCGAAACGGCCCCCGGCTACGCAGCCGACTTCGCCGGTCTCTTCGACGCGACATCGGAAGAAACCGCGGAGGATATCGCGCAGTTCGTCGAAGCCGAGTACGCGCGGATGAACGCTCGCAAGCCGAGTTAACATGGCCCGCCCGCGATGATCGACCGCACCGCAGAGTCCTTGCGCCCTTTCTTTCAACCGCTCAATTCTCCCCCTGCATCGTCAGGGCAACTCCATCGCCAACACTCGCGCCTGATCCCTTAGATAAAGCCGCCTGCCGACGAGCGTCGGAAATGTCCATGCTTCTTCCTGTAACGCATCGACCTGTGCGTGAATCGTGATTCCATCCGGTGTCGGAGTCGCCAGCATGATCCGCCCGCTTTCCTCCTGCATCAGCAGCCGATCTCCTACGCGCAAGATACCGACACGGCCGATGTCGCGCCGTTTCCACAGAATCTCGCCGGAACGAACATCCACGGCACAGAAGACCGTCGGCCCGAAGTCGCCGCTCGATCCGTAAAGCGTATCGCCCATTCTTACGACATTGCGATGAACGACGCGGAACTTGCGTGACGCCCATACCTCACGGACTGACGCCTTGCCGTTCACGTTTAAGAGCTGCAGGACGCGCGACCCGGCGTTGCCTTCGGATGTCACGAACAACAGATCATCGCTCCCCCGAATCGGGTTGGGGATGTTGTTCAGCCATTGACCCTCGTGCGGCTGATGCCACAGCAGGTCGCCATTGGCCGGGTTCAATCCGACGACTTCGCGGGCCATCAGGCAAACTGCCTGCTCATGGCCGTTCATGTCGATCAGAATGGGCGTACCGTAGCTGTTCTCAAAGTCGTGTCTTCTCCAGACGATGCGTCCGGTCGCCTGATCCAGTGAAACGAATGCCGCCCCCTTCCCGCCCACGGGCACCAGCAGGTTCTTTTTGAACGGCGTCGGACTGTTGGCATAACCCCACCGTGTCGGCTTCGCGTCGAATCTCTCAAGAAGCTGGACGGACCAGATGCACCGTCCAGTGTCACCATCAAGACACCAAAGCATACCGTTGAACCCGACTGCAAAAACGCGTTCTTCGACCAGTGTGGGCGTCGACCGGGGGCCATAGCCGTATCGTGCGGCAAAGTGCTGCGTATCGATGGGTTCACGCGCCCGATGTTCCCAGATTGTCTCGCCCGAGTGAGCATGGAGCGCGATGACGATTTCCTCGTCGCCGTCGCGGTATATGGTGTATAGCCGGTCGCCGACGACGGAAATGGCGGAGTAACCCTCGCCGAGCGGTCGCGACCAGATGATCCTCGGTCCGCCCTCAGGCCACTCAAGCGACAATTCCACCGGCTCGCAGGAAAAGTCCTGCCGCGGCCCGCCGAACTGCGGCCATTGGGCAGCTGTCAGCAGCGGTGATGCGACGAAGGCGGTCAAGCTGCATATACAGCCGACGAATATTTTGCAACGATGTCTACCCAAAGCAAGATTACATCCACGCATAAGCGCACCGCATCAGGGACTCAGATTGGAATGACTACTCGTCGTACCGGTGTGCATGATCAATGATATCCCTGCAAACCTCACGGGTCACCCGCCGAGATGAGGTTGGCTTGGAGGCGGCGGCAGTTTATAATGTATTGCGGTGCATAAGGAGTATCCGGTGGTTCAGCGAATCGATGCAATCTACGAGAACGGCGTCCTGCGCCCAATCGATCCGCTGAAGGGTCTGCCGGAACACGCTCGCGTCAGGGTCACCGTCGAGTCAGCTACGGGCAACGTAGCCGATCTCGCCGACGTTCTCGGCGCCCTGTCGGACGAAGCCGCGGCGGAAATGACGAAGATCGTAGAGGATGAGTTTGAGCGAGTGGACCCCCGTGAATGGCAATAGACTCGCACTGGATACCAATGTTGCCATTGCCGTACTGAATCAATCGAACGGCGCCGGGCACTGGCTCAGAGGGGCCGATTACATCATCTTGATCTTGCCCGTTCCGGTAGTTGGTGAGTTACGCTTTGGCGCGCTCAACTTGAGGCAATCTCAAGACAATCTGTTGCGAGTGGATGCACTCGTAACTCGTTCCCAGGTCATCCATATTGACATTCAAACTGCAGGAATCTATTCCGAAGTTCGGCTTCGCCTGAAGCGTATCGGCAAGCCAATTCCCGAAAACGATATCTGGATTGCTTCACTCTGCATTCAGCACGGCCTTCCATTGGCCACAACGGATTCTCACTTCGCCGCGGTTGAAGGTCTTCAGCTGAAGACAAGATGACCCTGACGAGATCGAGCGATCCACTCAAGGAGCTAACCATGCCACGCATCATCCGAGGCGGTCTCATACAAGCCACGCTCTCCGAGCCGGGCAACGCGCCCATCGAGAAGATCAAAAAGTCCATGATCGACAAGCACGTCGCCCTGATCGAGCGGGCGGCCAAGGAAGGCGCGCAGGTCGTCTGCCTGCAGGAGCTTTTCTACGGGCCGTACTTCTGCTGCGATCAGGACACCAAGTGGTACAGCATGGTCGAAAAAATCCCCGACGGGCCGACGACCAAACTGATGTGCGACCTCGCCAAAAAGCTCAAGCTCGTCCTCGTCGTGCCCATGTACGAGGAAGACCTGCCCGGCGTGTATTACAACTCCGCATCGGTCATCAACGCCGACGGTCAGTACCTCGGAAAGTATCGCAAGATGCACATCCCCCATGTCGCCCCCGGCTTCTGGGAGAAGTTTTTCTTCCGCCCCGGCAATCTCGGTTACCCCGTCTTCGACACCGCCGTCGGCAAGGTCGGCGTCTATATCTGCTACGACCGGCACTTCCCCGATGGCGCGCGATGCCTCGGCCTCAACGGCGCCGAGATCGTCTTCAACCCGTCGGCGACCGTTGCCGGCCTCAGCGAATATCTCTGGAAGCTGGAGCAACCGGCCCACGCCGTGGCGAATCAATACTTCGTCGGCGCGATCAACCGGCCGGGCGTCGAGGAGCCGTGGCGCATGGGCGAATTCTACGGCCAGAGCTATTTCTGCGACCCGCGCGGCCAGATCATCGCCCAGGGCAAGCGCCTGGAAGACGACGTCGTCGTCGCCGACCTGAACCTCGACATGATCCGCGAAGTGCGAAACACCTGGCAATTCTTCCGCGACCGAAGGCCGGAGAGCTACGGGGAGATTGTAAAGCTATAGGTCTCCGATTAGAGTTGCGGGCTGGGATTTTCCCGTTCCGGCTGCACTTGCCGTATGGACTGCCGCAGGGTTCTCACGATGAGAAATGGTTCACGTCCCCTCCGCTTTACGCGAATCGCACTCGAGAATTGGCGGAACTTCACGAGCGTCGATACCTCGCTGCAACGCCGGATGTTTCTTGTCGGACCGAACGCATCTGGGAAATCGAATCTACTGGACGCTTTTCGCTTCTTGCACGACATCGTCGCGATCGGCGGAGGCCTTCAATCTGCCGTTGCGAATCGAGATGGAGTATCACGGATTCGCTGCCTCGCCGCTCGCCGCTTTCCCGACATCGCCTTGCTAGTAAATGTGGGAGATGATGCGACTCCGGGTGCTTGGAGCTATGAGTTGCGAGTGGCACAGGATTCCGCACGCCGGGCCATTGTCAAGCGGGAATTGGTGGAACAACGCGGTCGTATTCTAATCGAGCGACCGGACAAAGACGATAAATCTGATGCAGAACGGCTGACCCAGACCTCTCTGGAACAGGTAAACGTCAACAAGGCCTTTCGACCCCTCGTGGATTTCTTTGAATCCATAAAGTATCTCCACCTTGTGCCCCATCTCGTGCGAGACCCCGACCGCTCAATCGGGCGAAAGAACGACCCGTTTGGAGGCGATTTCCTTGAACGCGTGGCGGCAACGCCGCGGAAAACCCGACAGGCCTGGCTGAATAGAATTCGTGACTCACTTCGCGTCGCGGTGCCGCAGCTGAAGGAACTGGAGCAAGAAAGAGACGTAAGAGGCGTTCCGCACCTTCGGGGAAAATACGAGCACTGGCGACCTGCGGGTGCATGGCAATCGGAACGTGATTTTTCTGATGGGACGCTACGATTAATCGGATTGCTTTGGGCAGTCTTGGAAGGTTCGGGTCCCCTGTTGCTCGAGGAACCGGAGCTTTCACTGCATCCGGAAGTCGTCCGATGTCTCCCGCAACTGTTTGCACGGGTGCAGCGCCGATCCGGCAGGCAAATTATTATCAGCACTCACTCAAAGGAACTTCTCCAGGATGAGGGCATCGGCCAGGACGAGGCCCTCCTGCTGTACCCCGGATCAGATGGTACATCTGTTGAGTTGGCGGCTAACAAGAGGGAGATTGGACACCTCTTGGAACAGGGGATTTCACTTTCTGAGGCAGTCATGCCCCTCACTCGACCTGAACGAGCTGAGCAACTGATGCTGTTTGAACCCTGAATATGCCTACTCGCGATGTTTATCTCACTGCGGCGGTTGAGGGAAGTGTCGATGAAGCGGTCGTCCGCGCGATGGCTGCCAAGGTTGGATTTCAGGTGAGGGCGGTGTACGTCACAAACGGCAAGGACGCGCTTCGGCAGCGACTTGCGGCCTACAACAATGCCGCCCAGTACGCTCCTTGGCTTGTGGTAACTGATCTTGACGACGAAGAATGCGCACCTCCGTTGAAGAGTCGCCTGCTTGCCAAACCTGCTCCGAAAATGTGTTTCCGAATCGCCGTTCGCGAAGTAGAATCATGGCTCCTCGGGGACCCGGAACGCGTTGCCTCGTTTTTCGCCGTCCCACTCGGCCGGATTCCGATCCATCCTGAGAGAGAGGCAGATCCAAAGCAAACATTGGTGAATCTAGTCCGCCACTCCACTAAACGTGCAATCCGAGAGGATATGATTCCCAGGGAAGGAAGCGGCCGAAGCGTCGGCCCCGCGTATGCCTCGCGGTTGATTGAGTTTGTGACCAACTGCAGATCGGGCTGGCGGTGTAGAGTCGCTGCCAGGCGAGCCGATAGCTTGCGCCGCTGCCTCGCTTGTCTCGAACGGCTCCGAAAGGCGACGCGCTCGAGAGCGAAAAAGCGGAGTGCCAGCGGAAATCGCTGATTGCAACAGGTTGCCGAGCAACCCCAGTATTCGAAAGCGCCGCCGGCCGCAGTGCTATCGGGCGATCGTGCGGCTATATGTGTACCGTGGCTGTCTTCAAAAAAATGAACGAAAACATCACCCCCAAGACGCTCAAGAGCAACTGGCGGAAGGCGCAGTTGGAGGATCATTGATGAAAAAATACACCGTCATCTACGAGCGGGGGAAGCGAAACTGGTCGGCCTACCTCCCCGATCTTCCCGGTTGCGTGGCCACCGGCAAGACAAGGTCCGTCGTCGAAAAGCGAATCAAAGAAGCCGTAGCTCTGCACATCGAAAGTCTCCGATTTCATGAAGACCCCGTGCCCCCTCCGACGACCGAAGCCGGCGTCTTGCGTCTCTCGGCGTAGTCGTCATTTGGGGTGAGGCGCCTGAAGGCCAAGCGTCGTGGAGATCGGCTCGAATCGACATTCTTCCGCGACCACCGGCCAGAGAGCTACGGGGAGATCGTGCGGCTGTGATTTCTTTGTGAAAGCACGGTTCTTGTGATCGCATTCGGTTCGGTACAATCCGTTCACCCTTCTCATGGAGGAGTGTGCATGGAAGCGTACGCAAGAGATGTCACCAGTCTGCTGAAAATCGGCGACCCGCGAGAAGCGGAGTCGATCGAATCCTACCAGGCTCAATTCGGCATTGGCCAGGAACATGTCTCGGATCTGATCCGCATGGTCGGCGATGAAATGTTGAATCGCGCCGATCAAGATTCAACGGAAGTCTGGGCGCCGCTTCACGCATGGCGTGCGCTAGGCGAATTGCAAGCGGAAGTCGCGATCGAACCGATTCTCGAAGCATTGAACGTGGCCTCGATATACGACGATGATTGGGCTTGCGAAGAATTACCGGAAATACTGGGCAAGATCGGACCCTCCTGTATCCAACCGGCAAATGCATTCATCCTTGATGATGCTCGAAACGAATGGGCCCGCACGGGGGCTGCTCGATGCCTTGAGGAGGTTGCCAATAACCACGCCGAATCGCGCGATGCCTGCATCGCCTCGCTCTGGTCGGCGCTCGATGCGTTAATCAAGCATCCAACCGCTCAAGAACTTACGATTGTCATTACGAGCGTCATCAACAGTCTGGTTGAGCTAAAGTCGACGGAAGCGATGGGTTCCATCGAGCGTGCTTTCGAACTGGGACTTGCCGACGAATTATGGCGAGGCGATTGGGAATGCGTCCGTGCGGAAATACTGGGTCTACCGCCGCCCGAGCGGCCTCGAAGCCGCAGCAGGTCATTGTCCGCGCTCGCCTTGGAGCAACTCGGCTTGTTGGAACCCAATCCGCTTCATTACCGTGACGAAGCCCGCCGCCAGCGCCGCCGCGAGCGCAAACGACGTAAGCGAGCAGCCAGACAAGGAAAGAAGCGATAACCCGTGATTGTTCGGCAGGCCGTCGAGCGACCGCGAGAATCCACAAGCGACCGGGGGATTTTTCCGCAATTCAGGTACGACCAAGCCGAGCAGGCGTGCTGCAAATGCCTGCGAATGCTCGAATAATGGGCCGTTTCCGCTCCCTTCTGATTAACTGAGCAATGGCATCCTGCGTGCCTATCCAAGAGTCGGGCGCACGGCGCCCTTTGCGCATGAGCCGAGCCCGATCGGCCCGTGCGCGGCGATAAGCCGCCGTGAATTGCTTCACAGGCGTCTGCACGGAGAGACGGACATGAAGACCGAGATGCTATTGGGTGACGAGGCCGTAGCGCTGGCGGCACTGCACAGCGGAATCGGCGGGGCGTTCTCCTATCCTGGGACGCCGGCGACGGAAATCTTTGAATTCATTCAGAACCGCGCCGGAGAAGGCGTCTCGGCGACCTGGTCGGCCAATGAAAAGGTTGCCTACGAGGAAGCCCTTGGCATGTCCTTCGTCGGCAAGCGGGCCATTGTCTCCATGAAACACGTGGGGCTCAACGTCGCCGCCGATCCGTTCATGAGTTCGGCCCTCACCGGAGCGCGCGGCGGGTTTGTGCTCGCGGTGGCAGACGACCCAGGCATGCACTCCTCACAGAACGAGCAGGACTCGCGCGTGCTGGGCGACTTTGCACACATGCCCATCTTTGAGCCGTCGAACCAGCAGGAAGCGTACGACATGACGCGCGAGGCCTTCGAGATGTCGGAGCGATGGTGCCTGCCGATCATGATGCGCCTGGTAACGCGACTGGCGCACAGTCGCGCGGCAGTACGCGCGGCGGCCTCGACGCCGATGCATCCCGTGGATCGCGCGATTGACTGGAAGGAGTGGACGCTGCTGCCGCCGAATGCGAGGCAGCGCTATCGACGGCTCCTTGAGATGCAGACGCTTCTGCGCGAGTATTCTGAGCACTGTCCGTTCAACCAGCTCGAATTGAAAGGTCCTCATGGGATCATCGCCTGTGGACTGGCGCATAACTACGTCCGCGAGGCCATCGGAGACGATGCCCGATACTCCATTCTGAAGATCTGCACCTATCCGCCGCCGCTGCGACAGATTCGTGAACTCATCGACCACTGCGAAGACGTGCTCGTCGCCGAGGAGGGCTACCCTCATCTCGAACGCCTGCTCACCGGCCTGCTCGGTCTGCCGGGCAAACGCATCAGCGGCAAGCTCAGCGGGGCTTTGCCCCCGGACGGCGAGATGACGGTCGATCGCGTCAAGGCCGCCCTGGGGCTACCGCTGACTCAAACACAGCCGCCGGCAAACGATCTGCCGCAGCGTCCGCCGCGCCTGTGCGACGGGTGCCCGCATTGTGACACCTTCGGCGCGATGATGGCCGCGGTGGAGGGTTACAACTCACCGTATCTGATGAGCGACATCGGTTGCTACTCGCTCGGCGCCCTGCCGCCCTACAACGCCATTCAGACCTGCGTGGACATGGGCGCATCCATCGCCATGGCCCACGGCGCGGCCAAGGCCGGCGCCTGGCCGGTGATCTGCACCATTGGCGACTCGACGTTTACGCATTCCGGCATGACCGCCCTGATCGGCGCGGCCCACGAAAACGCCGACATGACCGTCATCATCCTGGACAACGCCACCGTGGCGATGACCGGCGGACAGGATGCCCTCGCGACGGGCGATGATCTGCTCAAGCTGCTCGCCGGACTGGGTGTGCCGCCGGAGCACACCATCCGCATCGACCCGCTGCCCAGGCATCATCAACAGAACACGGCGCTGCTCCGTCGGGAGATCGACTACCACGGGTTGTCGGTGATCGTTGCGCAGCGAGCGTGCATCCATTCAGCGCGTCGCACGAAGGCCGGTGCATTCGCCGCGGCATGATATGAACCCGAGACAGGTGACGACATGGAACTCAATCTGATTCTCGCGGGCGTCGGCGGACAGGGAATCCTGACCACGGCGCAGGCGCTTTGCATGGCCGCCATGCACCGCGGGCTTCACATCAAGCAGGCCGAGGTGCACGGCATGTCCCAGCGCGGCGGGGCGGTGCAGTCCCACCTGCGCATCGCGGACCATCCGCTCTACAGCGACCTGATCCCGCACGGCAAGGCCGACATGATCCTCGCCGTCGAGCCGCTCGAAGCCCTGCGCTACATCGACTACCTCCGCGGTGACGGCGTCGTCATTTCCAACACATCGCCGGTGGTGAACATCCCCAACTACGGCAGCGTGGATGAGTTTCTCCAGCGCATCAGCAGGCGGCCCCATCACATTCTCATTGACGCCAGTAACCTCGCCGGAATTGCCGGCTCGACACGCGCCGTCAACATGGTCATGCTCGGCGCCGCTTCGATCGAGATGGACTGGGACCCCGCCGAATTCGACACGGTCATCGCCGAGATGTTCGCTGCCAAGGGGCCGAAACTGATCGCCGTGAACCAACGGGCCTTCGCACTCGGCCGCCGCGTCGCGAGGATGTACCGCGAGTTGCTCACCCGCGGAGCGGACCCGATGGCCGCTCGGGATTGGACCGCCAAACACACCGATCAGGAGCCGGAATCGCTCAAGCAGGTCACGGGACTGCCGACGCGCATCCTCGAACCGTCGGAGTCACTCACACCAGCGCAAGAGAAGCAGATCGCCGCAGTGCTCGATGCCGCGTGGATGCAACAACGCAAGCAGCTCTATGAACACGAGATCTATCAGCTCATCGAAGCAGCCGGGGCCATCTCGCCGCCGAGACACTATTTCGTTCACAACGGGCAGGCCGTCACCGAGCAGATGATCGACTCCCTGCCGGGCAACCGCGTCGTGCTGAAGATCGTCTCGCCAACCGTTGTCCACAAGAGCGACGCCCAGGCCGTAATCTTCGTCACCAAGGACCTCGGTATGGTTGCGAATGAAGTGGACCAGCTTATCGCCCGACAGCAGGCGACCGGCGCGCGCGTGGACGGTGTCCTCGTCGTCGAGTTCGTCGAATGCGATCGTTCGCACATTGGCGGAGAATTGTTCGTAGGCATTCGACAGACGCGCGAATTCGGCCCGGTGATCGCAGCGGGCCTCGGCGGCGTGGATACGGAGTATCTCGCAGCGCGACTGCGGCCCGGCATCGCCGTGGCCAAGGCGCTGGCCACCGAAACGACCGCGCGACAATTTCTCGAACTCTTCCAGAAAACCGCGGCCTACGAAGTGCTGACCGGACGCGTGCGCGGACATCGGCGGATTGTTTCCGACGGACAGCTGCTTCGATGCTTCGCCGCGTTCATCGCCATCGCCCGACAGTTTTCAGCGCCGCGAGCAGACAACGATTCGCCGCGGCTGACGGAAATGGAGGTCAATCCATTCGCATTCCGGCAAATGACCATGGTACCGCTCGACGGTCGCGGCCGGCTGGGCACTTCCGCCCGACAAACGACACCGCGTCCGACGCATAAACTGCGTTCGCTGCTGGAGCCGAAGTCCATCGCCGTCGTCGGCGTATCCGCCAGACGAGAGAACTTCGGTCGCATCATCCTCAACAACATCAAGAAGTGCGGCTTCCCGACTGAACACCTGTACGTCCTGAAGGAAGACGAACGCGAGATCGACGGCGTGCGCTGTCTGACGAACCTCGCGAAAGCCCCGGAGCAGATCGACCTGTTGATCGTCTCTGCAGCGGTGAACGACGTTCCCGGCTTTATCGGCGACGTGATCGATGGCGGCCGTGTCGAATCGGCGATTCTCATCCCCGGCGGCTTCGGCGAAAAGGCCGGCACCGAGGGATTGCAGCAGACCGTCGGCGAAATGATCGAGAACGCGCGCGAGCGTCCAGACAGTGGGCCGATCTTCCTCGGCGGCAACTGTCTCGGCGTCCGCTCACGGCCGGGCCGCTACGACACGTTCTTCATCCATGACAAGAAGCTTGATCCGCGACGCGACGCACCCGCCAAGCGCCTGGCGCTCGTTTGCCAGAGCGGGGCGTTCATCGTCTCGCGACTCTCCAATCTGCCGACGCTCGATCCGGCGCTGGCCATTTCGCTCGGCAATCAGTCCGATCTCACCGTCGCCGATCTCATGGCCGAAGTGGGAAAACGCGAAGACATCGACGTCATCGGCGTCTACATGGAGGGCTTCAAGCATGCCGACGGGCTGGCATTCGTTCGAGCCGCCCAACAGGCCGTCACCGCGGGCAAAGTCGTCGTCTTCTACAAGGCCGGCCGCACCGAGGCGGGACGCAGCGCGACGGCGGGCCACACGGCCTCCATCGCCGGCGATTACGACGTGTGCGACGCAGCGGTCGGCGCGGCCGGGGCGATCGTTGTGGATACCTTCAAGGAGTTTGAGCAGGTTCTCGAACTGGCCGTCTGCCTGCATGGCAAACCGGTCGGCGGCCGGCGCATCGGGGCGCTGAGCAACGCCGGCTTCGAAGCCGTGGGAATGGCCGACGCGACGATCGGCACGCGTTATCGCGTCGAACTGCCGTCGCTTGCGCTCGACACGACGAAGCATCTCTTCGACGCCTTGGCGAAGCACCGACTGGACACCCTGGTAAATGCCAGAAACCCGCTAGACGTAACGCCGATGGCGACGGACGCGGCCTATGAAGATTGCGCGCGTGTGCTGTTCGAGGCCGATGAGATCGATGCCGTGCTCGTATCAATGATTCCGTTAACGCCGGCCATGCTGACCACTTCCGACGAAATCGGCGATCCACAGTCGATCGCCCATCGGTTGATTGCCTTGTCCGCCGAGTATGACAAACCGCTGATTACGGTGATCGACGCAGGCGCGCCGTTCGACCCGCTCGCCGACGCCCTGCGCCGCGGTGGCGTACCGGTCATTCGCTCCTGCGACCAGGCCATCCGATCGGTCGGCCGGTATCTTTGCCATCGCGCACAGTCGCCTCAGCACGTCGAGTCGCCGCCGGAGAAGGTTGAACAATTGAAGCCGGAAACTGTCGGCGCGGTTTGATCGATCGCTTCGTTGCTTGCTTTCGAAAACGCCGACGAACGCAGTTGGGTTCTCAGGGCTTTTCCGTCTTCTGGGCGACGGGGGGCGTGAAGCGGGCACGCTGCTGGGTGGTCAGCACTTCTTCGTGCAGGCGTTTCTTCATCCGCTCGAAGACTTCGTTAATGGGTGCAAGGTACCGATCGAGGTCGGCCTGATGGGAGGCCTTCGTCTGAGGGTTCGTCGGACTTGCCACGAGCTTTTCGAGCTTCTCGATTTCCGCCCGGCGGGCGCTGCGCAGATTGATCGCTTCGGACTTTGAATTCTTCAGGATGGCCTCGGCCTGGGTACGCTGCATGTCGTCGCAATCGTAGGTATCGCAGAACCATTTCACGTAGCGATCCCATTCCGACTCATTCACGGCGATGCGTTTCTCGTCGAGCGGTTTGTTCGCCTGGGCACGATCGACCAGCGCGTTTCGCTCGGCGTCGCGCGCGGCGTATTGATGCATCACCGGCGCATGGACCGGGTCGTTCTGCAGGCCCCAATCCGTAGGATCCCACTTGCCGGCCTGCCACTTCTGCACCATCCGCTGCATGTCGTTGTTTCGTCGCATGAAGGCGCCGACGTCGGCCTGAAGGAGCTTGCGCTGCTCTTCGGTCATGGTGCGCTCCAACTGCTGCGTGACCCGCTGGACCATCTGCGCGCCGTCGTCCATAACCGGACGAAGCTTCGCGGCCCACTGCTGAACCTGTTCGGGCGTAAAGGGCTCTCCATTGGCGCGGGTACGCATGACTTCCATGGCGACCGGGGCAATGTCTTTGAAGTGCTTGAAGGCCAGGGTCATCGATTCGCGCTGAACGGAGCTGTTAAGCTGACTCCGCTGATCGTGGCTGAGGTTCCACCGCGACTGCACGGAGTTCAGAAAGGCCTCCTGGCGCTCCACGGGCTGCCACGGCGGGATACGACTGACCTCGGTCATGACCTGGCGGGCCCAGGCATCTTCGGGAGCGTCCCACCCCTGCTGGCGAAAGATGTTGTCCGTCGCGTCCTCGATGATGGGAAGCTGATGCTCCCAAGGGCCGATGCGCTTGGCTTCCTCGAGCATGACCTGCTCGGTCTTGCGCAATTCTTCCTCGGAGGCGGGGCGTTTGTCCTGTGCGCGAAGCACGGAAGGCGCCACCAAAATGGAACAATAGATCGCAATCGCCGCAGTACGTATCGCGCCGCTTCGGTTCGTCGTATTTACATGAGCATGCCGGTTCATACGTTCTTCACAATCCATTCTGTCCCCGATGATGCGCCCGTCGGATGGCATCGCGAAGCTGCTCGTGGACTTCGAGCGGTCGGGTGACAATTCGCCAGGAGGCAGTGCCCGTCGCACCCCCGGCCGCGGCCGTCTGAAAGGTGATCGTGCCCGTTCGCGTCAGTCGCTCGCTGACGGAGAGCGTCAGGTAGGTATTCTGAATGCGGTCGAGCCCGCAGGTAAAGACTTCGACATTGAATACGCCGCGGATACGCATCACGCGGCGGTTCGTCAGTACGTACAACCGCGAAACCCATTCGAGCATTCCCCACGCCAACCGTCCGACGGCCATCCACAGGCCCAGATGGTACAGATACCACTTCCAGGCAAACGGCAAGGGCAACTCCTCGGACATACTCAGGACGATGAATACCACACCGGCGATCACCCATCGCAGCGACACGAGCAACACGAACCAAGGCGAGGGCTTGAGGGCGAAGTGGACGATTTCTCCGCCGTCCAGCAGGTGAATGGGAACTGCCTGCTGCATTCCCAGGACGACTCCCGTTCGACCGTCCGCATTGGCCACGAGGTCGCCGGCGGGGCGCGATTTGGGCTTTTCGAGAACGGTCACGCGTAGAGCTCCGGTCGAAGAACGCCGATGTCAGGCCAGTTGCGATAATGTCCGTCATAGTCCAGCCCGTACCCGACGACAAACACATCGTCGATGTCGAAACCAACGAAATCGGGGACGAGTTCTTTCGGGGCCTTGGAAACTTTGCGGAGCAGGACGCATATCCGCAGACTGGCGGGCTTCCGGGCCATCAGGTGATCTCGTACTGCCGACAGCGTTCCGCCGCTGTCCAGAATATCATCGACAATCAGGACATGCCGACCTTTGATGTCCTCGTTCAAGTCCTGCACAACCTTCGTATCGCTGCCGGTCGTCACGGCCCCGCGATATCGACTCATCGTCATCAGCCCGATCCGCATCTTGAACGGCAGGCAGCGGATCATGTCGGCGAGGAAGATGATCGAACCCGCCAGAATCGGCACGATGATGAGGCCTTCGCTCGAATCGCGGTAGGTTTCGTCGATCTGGCGGGCCATCTCCCTGACTCGCTGCAAAATCCGATCGCGGGGAATCAGAATTCGAGCGATGTCGCTTTCCATTGTGACATTATATCCGGGCCAGCCGTTCTGTCAGCCCGGGCAGAAGGGCGGCGCGGTTCAGGCGAAAGGTCGGCCGTTCGCTCCATATCTCGCGTTGACAAGCGGTTATATCGACAGGTGTCCGAAATTTTCGAGGCAGGCGGGCTACTTCTCTTTGAGCTCCAGGGCGCCGCGCCAGTCCTCATCCGGCGGAAAGGTCTTGAGCTCCTGGCAGGCGTCGATGTAGCGGCTGGCCCCGGCGTCATCAAAGCGGCGCGAAAGGATGCGCGTAAAGTGGACAATGCATTCATCCCACTTGCGCTGCTTGTAGAGTTCGACGCCGGCCTCGAAGCGCGCGATGTACTCGCGCTGTTCGTCCGTCAGTTTGCCCTTCCGGCAGACGACTTCGTACACGGGAACCGTCCGCGCCTTGCCCTTGACCTGAAGCTCGGCGAGGTAACGAAATTCGTAGTCGTTCAGCACGATGTCGCGCGTCGGACCGCTGACCATGATGCTTGTGCCGAAGACCTTGTTGGCCGGCTCGAGGCGCGCCGCGAGGTTTACCACGTCGCCGATAACCGTGTAGTCCGCTTTGAGTTCCGAGCCCATGTCGCCGTTCATCGCCGGCCCCGAAGCGAGACCGACACGCATCTGAAGCGCCGTAAACAGTCGCGCCGCGGCGTCGCCCTTTCGCTCTTCCTTCAGACGCTCCAACTCCTCCATGCCGGTCAGCGCGGCTTCGACAGCGGCGCGGGCGTGTTCCGTCATCGGGTCCACACTGGCATTGAAGAAGGCCATGACGCCGTCGCCCATGAACTTATTCAGCAGGCCGCGCTGATCCCAGATCACCTGACTCATCCGATGCAGATAGGTATTCAGCACGCGCTGGATGATTTCAGGATCCTCCTCTTCGGTGAGCGTGGTGAAACCCTTCAAGTCGGAAAAATAGCACGTTACCTCGCGTGTCTGCACGGTCTTAAAGGCCTGCGCCGCCTGCGGATTCTCGGCGATGCGCGCGGCGATGATCGGCGAGGTGTATTGCCCGAGCTGTTTGGCAAAGAGACGTTTCTCGCGCTCGGCGGTCAACTGCCGATACAACGTGACGAACGCCCAGGTCACGAAGATGCAGATCAGCGGCGCGGCCAGCGCCACCCAGATGTCCATTCGCTTGAAAAGCACTTCGCAATTCAGATAGAAGTACGCCGCCGACAAACCGATCGTCGCCAGCAATGCCCGACGCGGCGGCTGTGTGCTGGTTACGACACTGACGAACGCACCGCCCGCCATACAGATAAGCACGCCGACCCACGCGGGTACATGCCGGATCGGTCGATTCTGCAAGATGGCGTTGAGCACATGGGCATGGCACATGACGCCGTTGGTTCGTGGGTCGATCGGGCTGGTGACGATATCACCCTGCGCGGTGGCGGCAAAACCGAGGAAAACAAACTTGCCGCCGAGGTGATCGGCGAGTTCGGCTTGCGTGCCCTCGATGGACCGTTGCAGGGTTTCGTTGGCGCGCCGCAGCTCGGCAAGGTCCACGTCGATGATGCGTTTCGCCGCGCGGAAACGCTTCGCATCCGCGGCGAGCTGGGGATCGGCGTCTATTTCCTCCTGCGGAATCTCGTCCAATTCGCGAAGCGTGATTTCCACAGTGGCCGCCGCCTGCTGCTCTTCGGCATCGAGTTCGGCGCGCAAACGGTCGAGCTTATTCCGACGGGCGGCGATTTCCTCGGGCGACAGCGTTTGTTGAAGGCGGGCCTGATTCAGGAAACGCTCCAGCTCCACCATTTCCAAAATGCGGCCGCGATAGAGCGCATCGGCAGATCGTGTCACATCTGCGGCACCCTCTTCACTGCTCGCGGCGACGGTGAACTCGCCCTTGGCGGCGGCAACCACCTCGGCAAGCAGGTACTTCATGGCAATCTCGTTGTCACGAATTCCGCGCCGGGCGTCGACGATGGCCATGAGCTTGGCGGCGGGAATGTGCGGCATGTCCCGACCCCTGCGCCAATCACCAGCCGTGCCGGTCCAGTGAATGACCATCGCGCCGTCGCGATCCAGCGGGAGCCGGCGAGCGGTCGCGTCCGATGAAGCCGACACCCGTAAGCCGTCCGTATCCAGCGAAACCTCGGACAAGTTCAACTCAAGACCGTGGACCGCGGCGGAAAGACCCAGGTGGGCAATGGCGCCATTCGGCGAGTCAATCAGCACGGGCACGCGGCGGACCGTACCATCTTCATCGGCGCGAAAGTTCACGGCGGCGACATCGAGCGCTGCCTCGGTGAGTGGCGCCAGTGGAGGGATGATTTCCACCGCGCGGCTCAGTCGCGCAGCGACCTGCGAATCGATCGGGCGAAATGCTCGGGACATCGCCGAGAAGGCGATTCGGCGATTATACGCAGCGACCACATCGCGCCGGTCGGCGTTGCGCCGACCCTTCTGCTGCCCCAGCAGAGTGGACAATATCTCGTCACGCTCTGTCACGCTATTCTCAAACAGGAGCGCCACACGTCGCCGCGCGGCTTCGACCTTGGCGCGGGCAAGGACTGCCGCAATCTCGTCGGATGACGCCGCGAGCCGATCAGCCAACAGCTTCTCGTCGAGCGTGAAGTCTTCCATGAGAAGTTGACAGACCCTCTCACGAAGCAGTACGCGACGAATCTCCTCCTGCGTGTCGGTGCGATCGTGCAGCCCGAGGGCTCGCGCGGCCATGCCCGCGTCCGCGTCGGGATGCTGCGTCAAGTATTCGCGGATGCGCTGAGCGAGCGGCAGGGGCTCGCCCGGAGCGCGCACGTCGATCTGCGCAGCCATGATGACGCGGCGGGCGTCGCGCACGGAGTCGGCCAGTTCGAGGTCGCCCTGGATCAGGTTCGACGCGGATAATTCGCCGATCATCTCCACGGCCTCGCCGCCATCGGCCTCCAGACGCGGATCATCCCATTGAAGCTTCTCGGGCTCGGAGAAAAGGAAATCGACGAGGATCAGTTGCGGCTCGAAGTCGGAGATGGCGCGGATCAGGTCCGCCATCTGGCTTCGCGACCACGGCCATCGGCCGATGCGATCCAGCGAGCCGTCGTCAATGTCGACATGCACGATGCGCGGGTCGGCCTCCAGCGTATTGAAGTTCCGCATCCGCCAGTCGAAGGACATCAGTTCGAGCCGCGGCTCGGTATCGCGCGCGAAGAATACGATCGTCGTGCCCGCGGCAATCGCGAGGCCGATGAGAGTACCCTGAAGCTGCTGAAGCCGACGGCGGTTGATTAGCATAATGCGCAAGCCGATAGGTTAACGTTAAGCACGGTAAGAGAAAAAGAAGTTTCTAGTTGCTGGACATGGCGCTGCTGTACAACGACGTAGATAGGGCACGATCGGGTAATCGTGCGATTTCAAGCCGGATGCCTAAACTCGAACAGCCCAAACAGTCACTCTTGAGCCGTAACACCATCTCAAGCGACGGGTTGGCGCCATATCCAGGTGGATCTTAATGCATATTGCGAATGCGTTTTCATTGGCACTCCTCAAAAGACGAGGTATACTTAACAACAGCAAACCTTACATGGGGACCTCCGCGTCGGGCACGCACAGCGCGAAAGGAGGACTGGGCCGAAACGATTCACTCCGCACAATCCGCTTGAGTTCTATGCATATGGGGGTCACCCTTTTCGCAAGAGGTGGGCCATGCTCAAACCGCTTAAGCTTCTGATGTGCTGCTGTCTCGTGTTCTGTTTTGGAAACATTTCGTCCTGCCCTCAACCCGGTTGTGACGGTTCATGTTCTTCACCGGTGGACGTGGACGATTGCCGCTTCTGCTGCGATTCTCATACCCTATGCGTTCAATGCTGCCGTAACAACTATCACGGCGCCAATCAAACGTCCTGTGAATACTACTGCAATTTCGTCACAGAAGAACTGTTTGTCAATATCGGTGCGCCGTCACCACTTAGTGATGAGTGAATCAGGGAGGATCATGCCATGACGACATACGTCTGTCTGCTCTCGTCACTCCTTTTCGCTCCGGTTCTGGAACCAGTGCTGACGGCCGGCAAATGGTTCAATCTCGGATCGATCGACCTGCGAGAAAGCAATACTCGGATCGTGATGTTCATCGACGCCTCAAAGGTCTCGCAGATTGAGCAGGCGATTGCGTTCCACAAGAGACTCGGCCCCTCCTGTTCATTCTTAACAATCACCCAGGAAAAACCGGAACGCGTCGAGCGCATTCTCCGAAAACATCGGATTCGCTTTCCCGTTGGCGCCGGGTCCCGTGCCCATCTTGATTTCGGCGTGAAGAACTTTCCCAGTATTATGATTTTCAAGCCCGGCTCCGCGGAAACCCTCATCGTAGATCCCGAGCACTTCGTCGCACCGGCTTCGACACTGCCCGCCGAAGTGCATACCGCGATCGAACGCATCTACGCGGAAGACTCCATGGCCTACTATGCGGTGGAACCTCTTAAAAAACTTGCCGAAACATTCGGCCGAGCCGATCCAATGGGATTCCTTCAGGTATGCGATTATTTGCTGTCGATTGAACCGCCCACGGGGGGGCGTGAAGCCACGCTGCAGGACCGAATCCGATGGCAAGGGCAAATCTACCATCTCCGACACCTGATCGATCCACAGGTTAAGGAGAAGCAGTCAGTCGACACACCCTTGATACAAGCAATGAAGTCCGTGGATCGCAACGCGGTTCAGTCCATACTCCCCGTCGACCTGGATCCCGACCTTACGACGCAGTCCGAGGAGCAGATCGTCGCGAATTACCTGGCCAATGTGTCCACGGATGCGATTCCCTCACTGACTCGCAACGCGTATCTGGCGGGGCTCACGAGACTTCCAGACGAGCAGCATCGACGAATCATCCTACGAATCCTGCCGAAGGAAACGGACCCGGCACTCCGGCAGATGATTGCATGCCAGATATACGATACGTGCAAACCGCAAGACCGCGAGGCCATTGACTTGCTGCAGCGCGAGCTGGCAGTCGATCAAAACTATCGATGGTCGCGACCGGCAATCGAAGAAGTTTTGAATTACCTTCAGTCCAGGACTGAGGAATAATTCAGACCTGTTGCGCCACGGGCTCGCCGCTAATCGTACAGTTTCTTCACCGTCGAACCGGGGTAGTACGTAGAGAGAATCTCCCGGTAGCCCATGCCGCGGCGGGCCTTGGTTTCCATGCCGTACTGGCAAAGCCCCATGCCGTGGCCGAAGCCCTTGCCCTCCTTGAAGAGGAAGCCGTCCTTCGTCGTCTCGATCTGGAAGTTCGTCGACTTGAGCAGGCGGCTGCCGATGGACAGGCGGAAATCCTCCCCGACCAGCACCTCGCGCTGGCCCCCGGAGCCGATGATGTCCATGCTGATCACGCGGCCGTCCGGCGTTCGCTTGCGCGGCTTGAGTTCGATGACCGTGCCGATCTTTCGAATCGACGGATATCTGGCGACGAGACGCTGCGTGACTTCAGCGCGGGTAACCTTCTCCGGACCCCACCGGTAGCGCGGAGCGACGTAGCAATCGTTGCACGCCACACCGCCGGCCAGCGGTGGCGCCGGTGGATCGTTCGGCTTGACGTTGTTCACATGTTGCGACATGCCGCCGCAGCAGGACGAGTAATACGTGCAGAAGATGTCTTCCTTCTGGCCGTCGTGATAGACGCTGACCTCGCCGCGGGTTTGTTCAACGGCGCGCGTGCTCGCCGGGTCTTCCATGGCGACGCCGTTATAAACCTGGCTGCCTTCGTCGTCGTACACGTCGAAAGTCGCCCCGGCGGGCTTTTCGCGCTTGCTGTAGAAGGCGTAGGTTCTCGCGGCGACGCACTGGGCCTTGAAGGATTCAAAATGAAAATACCGGGGAAGCTCACCGCGAAGGACGCCTCGCAGATACGACTCCATGTCAAGATGATTCGTAAAGACGACCCCGTCGCCCTGGCGCTGAATCCGCATCCTGCCGCGATAGGTCTTGTCGGCGAGAACGACGGAGGCATCGCGCGACGGCGTGAGGGTGATGTCGTCGGAGGGGATCAGCTTCTCGCCCAGTTGAATGCCGGCGGACGAAGCGGGACGGACCGTGACACCGGAAATCGGTGACTGCGTGTCGCCGAACTGGGTGCCGGTGCGCGTTTCCGTAATGGTGAAGGGCGCGGTGACGGACACTTGCTCGGACAGACGGGGCTTTCGGCCCATGAGGCGAACGCGGATCATCCGATCCACCACAACCGGCTCGATGGGCTTTTCAGCCGGCTCACGCCGCCAGATGGAAGACTCGGAGAGCCCCAGACAGCCGACGAAAAGCAGCGTAAAGGCGCCGAGAATCAGACTGAGGGTACACGCCGGGCCGGCGCGCCGCAGACGCAGCGCGAGGGATTGAAGTCGTGAATGATGTGCGGGGCGACGCTTCAGGGCCGCGGCTCCTTCCTACGGCGAACGCGAGGATTGTAGGCCCAAACAGCAGAAAGGCGAAACACCGCGCCGCAGGTGGTCATGGAACCACCAGATTCAGAAGCCGGCCTGCTACAAAAATCGTCTTCGCGACCGTCCTGCCCGCCAGCCGCTCCGCGACCTTCGCGTTCGCCATTGCCGCGTTGCGAGCCGTTTCCTCCGACGCGTCGCGGGGAATCGTAATTCGGGCGACGACCTTGCCGCTGACCTGCACGGGGATTTCCACTTCGTCCTCGACGACCAGCTTTTCATCCCATGCAGGCCAGGGCTCCTTTGACACGCTGCCTTTCCACTCGCTACCGCGGAGGCGCTGCCACAATTCTTCGCTGATGTGCGGAGCGAAGGCAGACAGCAGCAGCACGAAGCGCTCGGCCTGATCCCTGCGGATCGCTTTGGCTCGGTACGCCTCATTCACAAACTCCATCATCGCGCTGATCGCCGTGTTGAAGGCCATTCGCTCGATGTCCTGCGTCACCTTCTGAATCGTCTTGTGGAGCGAGCGCTCCAGCGCGTCGGCGCCCGGAAGCCGACCCATTGCAATGGGTCGACTTTCTTGTGCTGGTTCGCCGACGACGAACGACGACAGATCCCCCGTATCCTCATCCACGATCAACCGCCACGCGCGCTGCAGGAATCGAAACACGCCGGGCACGTCGCGCGGGTTCCACGGCTTGCTCGCCTCCAGCGGCCCCATGAACATCTCGTAGAGCCGTAGCGCGTCGGCGCCGTATTCAGTGACGACGTCGTCCGGGTTAATGACATTCTTCAAGCTCTTGGACATCTTCTCCACGGCCGCCTGGAGTTTTTCGCCCGTGGACTTGAGCACCGCCGTGCCGTCATCGCGGAAGTCGATCTCGTCATACGCATACGGTACGCCCCGCGCGTCGCGATACGCATACGCGCGGATCATCCCCTGATTAAACAGCTTGCCGAACGGCTCGACCGTCGAGACGTAGCCCAGATCGTAAAGCACTTTATGCCAGAATCGGGCATACAGCAGGTGCAGTACGGCATGCTCCGCGCCACCGAGGTAGAGATCGATTCCGCCGACGTGCGGCCGACCGTCCTTTCGCTTCGAGAGCATCCAGTAGCGCTCAGCATCCTCGCCGACGAAACGCCCGTCATTCCACGGCTCACAGAATCGCAGGTAATACCAGCACGAGCCGGCCCACTGCGGCATGGTGTTCAACTCTCGCTTGAACGACTTCCCGTTGCGCGTGACGGTCGCCCAGGTCTTCGCCCGACCAAGCGGCGGCTCGGGCATGCCGCCTTCGTTACCCTCCGTGACCGTCGGGCGGAAGTCGTCAATCTCCGGCAGCGTGAGCGGAAGCTCCGATGCATCGAGCGGGACGATCTCGCCGTCAGGACCATGCAGCACGGGAATCGGCTCGCCCCAGTAGCGCTGGCGCGAGAACAGCCAGTCACGGAGTTTGTAATTCACCGCACCCTTGCCGAGGCCGCGCGCTTCCAGCCATGCGATGATCTTCCGCTTGGCATCGGCCGGAGTATGGTCGTTGATATCGGCGTAAGCCGTGCGAGAGCCACCTGTGGCACCGGCGTCTCGCCGGTGTTCGGTATCCTGGAACTCGATGTTCCTGCGAATGAGCCAAGAATATTGCTCCGGGGAGGTCACGAGCCCGGCCGTTACCGGATTACCTTCAATGTATTCCCGTTTTTCCACAAATTCGCGCTCGTTCCTCACGAGCCGATCAAATGTCTCGTCCAACCAGATTGTCTCTTTGGAGTTTCTTCGCTTGCAAATTGCGTGCGCAGAATAGCTCTTTATGCTGTGCATAATTTCGGTGAGAGAAACCCATTCACCCGGCACGCGCTCGTGCGGCGTCATTAAGAGGTGGACGTGGTCCGGCATAACGACCGCCGCATGTAATGTCAGCTTTCTTCCATGCCAATAATCGCAGGCGTGGAGGGCGATCGTGCGCTCATCAGGGGAAAGCTGGCCTCGCTTAACCCGGAAGGTTAGGAAATAAGTCGATCCTCCTCGTTGAATGTGCGGCAGATTTCGCCTTGTAATGTGTTCATCCTCTCCCACGCCCGTCACCGGCGAGACGCCGGTGCCACAGATTTCGGCTGGCGGCGAATTAATTACTCGCGCCTCACCACTGTCCGCGCAGTACGCCTCGACGAAGCAACGGGGCCATCTTCGGTATAACCGGATGAGGGCCTGGACTTGCTCCTCTGTCGGCGTATCCGAAAGCCCTGCATTAACACAGCTCAAACACGCTTCATACGGATGGCTTGTAAGCTCATTCAGTCTGGCAGCAAGTTCTTCGGGATTGGTGCCGCCTTCGTATTCCTGATTGCCTCTTTGTTCCTCCAGGACCTCGATGGCGATTTCGATATCCCAACACTGAACCAGCCAATCAGCCGGTGGTTGGATGACCGCAACAACGGGCAATCCCTTATCCCTGGCGAATTCGAAGTCGCGATCGTCGTGCCCCGGCACGGCCATGATCGCGCCGGTGCCGTAACTCATCAGCACATAGTCGGCCACCCAGATAGGGATGCGCCCGCGCGGGTCGTTCGCCGCATACACAGGATTGTTCGCGTACGCACCGGTGAAGACGCCGGTCTTCTCCTTCGCCTCAGCCGTGCGTGCAAGCTCACTGCGGTTGATCGCCGCCTCGCAATAGGCATCGACCTCGGCGCGACGGTCCGGCGTCGTAATCTGCTTAACCAGCGGATGCTCCGGGGCAAGAACCATGTACGTCGCCCCGAAGAGCGTGTCCGGCCGAGTCGTGTAAATCTCCAGCGACGAATCGTGGCCATCAACGCGAAACGTCACCTCGGCGCCCTCGCTGCGGCCGATCCAGTTGCGCTGCATCAGCTTGACCGACTCGGGCCAGTCCAGCTCCTCCAGATCGTCGGCCAGGCGGTTAGCGTACTTCGTAATACGCAGCATCCACTGCTTGAGCGGCCGCTTGTAGACGGGGTGATTGCCGCGCTCACTGCGGCCCTCGTTGGTCACCTCTTCGTTAGACAGTACGGTGCCAAGCGCAGGACACCAATTCACCGGCACCTCGGCCAGATACGCCAGACGCTGCGAGTCGATGAACTCGCGAACGGCCTTCTCGCCGCGGGTTTTCACCTCGTCCGGAATCGACAACTCACCGATCGGTCGGGCTTTCTTCTGTTCGCTGTCGTACCAGCTATTGAACAGCGTCAGGAAGATCCACTGCGTCCACTTGTAATACTTCGGGTCCGTCGTGGAGAGTTCCCGCCGCCAGTCGTAGGAAAAGCCCAGCAGCTTGAGCTGCCGCCGGAACGTGGCAATGTTCTGCTCCGTCGTCACCGCCGGGTGCTGGCCCGTCTCAATCGCGTGTTGCTCGGCCGGAAGACCGAAGGCGTCCCAGCCCATGGTGTGCAGGACGTTGTAGCCGCGCATCCGCCGATATCGGGCAACGATGTCCGTCGCCGTGTAGCCCTCGGGATGGCCGACGTGAAGCCCCGCGCCACTGGGGTACGGGAAAAAGTCGAGGATGTAGTTCTTGGGCCGAGAAGCATCGAAGTCCGTCTCGCCGGGGTTCGGCGCACGAAACGTCTCGTTCTCGTCCCAATACGCTTGCCACTTCTCGCGCAGCCACTTCGGCGAGTAAGCACTGCGCTTCAATGATTCACCCTCTCGTCTCATCCCGTCAGCTCCTCAGGTGCAAACTCGGGAGTGTAAGTGACCGACGGTTTGATTCCCACGCAACCTCGGCAACCGCTCGAAGGACGCACATGTTGACGCAGCGCATCGCGTCGTCACAACCCTACCTGCCGCCGTGTGCGTCCGGTAATCAAGATCGCTCCTAATCGACTGCATTGCAAGGGGTTACACTCGCACAACTCACGCGATTCGCACCGCAGCTACTCGGCACGCCGTTTGCTCATCGATTCCTCACGGCCCTGATGCGAGCGTCACATCAGAAGCCGTTCGCGTGCCGCCAGGAGGTGCGCATCGACAAGGCCAACCATGAAAGGCGGTCATCGCATGGACGAAACCACCTTCCAGAATAAGCTCACCGAGCTGGTCCGCGAGATCAGCACCCTGCCCGAGGGCGAGCGATCCAAACTTGAAGCCCTCGCCGAACAAACGCGGCAGCGCCACGAGAAACTCAAAGCGACGGTCTCCAGCTTACACGACTCGATCGACTACCTTCGACTGTCCATCAAGTATCTGCTTTTCGATCTTGAAGCAACCCGACGTGAAAACGATTATCTCCGAAAGATGCTCGAAGAAGAACCCGAGGCATGACCCGCCTGGCCCGGAACAAGGCACGACCATCGCCTCAAGACATGATATTGATCCTTCCAGAATGCCCGCTTGCGGGCCGGTGAATCTCGATACGGTACTTCGCGGCCTTCTGTTGGGGAACAGAAAGCCGCTCCGCTAACCGGGGGGTAAGCGGACCCAAAAGGGATTTACCCGTGGGCGTCGTCCGATTCGCTCTCGGACGCACATCCTTCTGGTGGGGAGAGCGAGAAGCGCAGGTGCAAACCTGCGTTTCTCATTTTTACGCGCCGCGTATTCAAATCGTATAAGCCCGGGCCGGTGTGGCGCACTCAAACAAACAGGATGGTCACGAGGATGAAGACCGGGATAAGGATCATCACGCTGTAGACCATGTATCCGAAGAAGCTCGGCATCTTCACGCCGGCATGCTCGGCGATGGATTTGACCATGAAGTTCGGGCCGTTGCCGATGTAGGTGTTCGCCCCCATGAAAACGGCGCCGAGCGAGATGGCGATCAGATGATCCTCTCGCAGCATGGCGCCGCTGATCAGCTGCAGCGTACCGGGCCCGGCTTCATGCGTCATTGCGTTCGCGGTCTCGAAGAAAACGACATAGGTCGGCGCGTTGTCGAGGAAGCTGCTGAGAATGCCGGTGGCCCAGAAGAACTTGTTGGGAGTGTTGATGCCGAGAGAAGCGCCTTTCTCGTTGAGGATTTCGATCGGTACCTGCATGCAGACGAATATCCCGATGAACAGACAGGCAACTTCGAGGATCGCCGTGTAGTTGAAGTTGTTTTCCTTACGGATGCCGCCCGGTGTCGTCACCAGCGACAGCCCGACGAAGCCAAGCTGAACCATCTCTCGCAGGAACGGAAACGGCGTCCATTCCGTACCGGGAAAGGGCTTCGAGCTGTCCAGCGTAGCCGTCGCCATGACGACGCCGGCAAGCCACAGGAAGTTCACTTTGCCGGTGATCGAAAGTTTCGTGACGCGCGTCTCGTCTCGTTGAATGTCACGAACCGCCTCGGTCCGGTAGGCGCGCTGATCCCACAGATAATAAATCGCAAGCAGAATCCCCAGACAGAAAAACCACTGCTTCCACAAACCCAGCGTCCAGAGAAACGGCACGCCGCGCAGAAACCCGAGAAAAAGCGGCGGATCACCGATCGGCAGCAGACACCCTCCGATATTGCTCACGATAAAGATGAAGAACACCACGGTGTGGACCACGTGCTTGCGTTCCGAATTGGTCGCCAGAAGCGGACGAATCAGAAGCATCGACGCCCCGGTCGTCCCGATGAGACTGGCCAGCAGGCCGCCGATTCCGAGGAAAGCCACGTTGGTGCTCGGGCGCGCAGGAATATCGCCGCGCACGCTGATGCCGCCGGAGATGACGTAGAGACTGAAGAGAAGCGAAATGAACGGGACGAACTCGATCAGGATCGCGTGGTCCAACACACTCAGCACCGTGGAGAAGCCCGGCTCGGCGGCGTGGTCGCCGTGCCCGAAGCCATATCCGCGAAACTGATAATAAACCAGCGTGATGACGCCAAGAACTACGGCGACCATCAGCTTGCTGGAGTTCTTATGCCACCAGTGCTCGGTAAGACCGATCAGCGGCAAAATGGCAATACACAACAGGAGCGCGGCAAATGGGGCGACCGACAACAGGCCCGGCACCGAATGAGCAGCGGCATCAGCGAGTATCATGCGAGGCCCCGACCGAACAAACGACACAGTACAGCAAAACAATCATCCCATTAACATCGGCAACGGCTTGTATGGGCTTTCTCGAAGAATCCGTAGCGGCCCGCGTCATGCTCAACACTTCGCGGACCGGATGGCGCAGTTTTCGCCGATCCCGGGGCGGAACAACGATCGAAGAGTGCATTTCAAAGAGAAGAAACGCACGCTTGACTTTCGTTCGATGTTCGGTTAATGTTAGGATCATTCGGGGGAGCATTCGAGTCTGCCGGGCTGCGCATCGCATCTCCCGCTGGCGTTCGACCGCGTTGGTCGAGGCGGGCCGATCGGGCGCTCCGGTAAACCAATGAAAGGGCAGGACATGACTCGCGAAAAACAAATGGGCAGTCTGTCGCACGGGCGACTCGTCATCGGCGCACTCGCGCTGGTGATCGTAACCGCGACGATCACGTCGAAGGTGATCTCCGATGAAAAGGGGCAGGAACACAAGATGAGCCCCGAAGAGCAGAAGATGATGGAGGCCTATATGAAGGCCGCCACGCCCGGCGAACCTCACAAGCTGCTCGCGTCGTTCGTCGGCACATGGGAAGCCAGAACGAAGTTCTGGATGGACCCGACGAAGCCACCGGAGGTGGGTGTCGGCACGGCGAAGTGGAAGTCGCTGTTCGGCGGCCGCTACTTCATGCTCGACTGGGACGGCAAGTCCGAAATGATGGGACCCTTCCAGGGACTGGGCATCAGCGGTTACGACAACGTCGCCAAAAAGTACGTCGATGTATGGATGGACTCCATGAGCACCGGCATGATGTTCTCCTGGGGATCGCCCGATGCCTCCGGCAAGGTCATCACCTACGAAGGCGAATATCACGACCCGATGACCGGCCAGAAAAAGAAGCTCCGAAGCGTCCTGCGAATCGTCAGCGATACCGAGATGACCTTCGAGATGTTCGACAAGGGCCCGGACGGTAAGGAGTTCAGAAACGCCGAGATCGTCTACCACAAGAAGTAGGCGCTCGCGTTTTTCATTCACCGTCGTCGGAGGACACGGCCGTTCGGAGGGGCGGCCGTGTCCTTCTTTTGACCACGCAGCACACACCGGCACTGCGACGCCTGGAAGTCCACTCGCTGTGTGCGCTAGTGGATGTTGGCCCGGTCAAGCTTGTTCACGAACCAGATTCCATAGCCCACCAGGCCAAAGCCGCCCAGAATCGCGAGGAGCCCGATCGACAGGATCAGCCGGTCATGGGAGAGCGTGTACTCCCGTACGGCCCAGGCGCCGAACAGATCCGCCGCGACAATGGCCAGCACGATGAAGAAAATATGGAACGATCGGAGCGAAAGCATGGCGCACCTCCTTCCCGACATCGGGCGAAAAGGCCTGCACGCGTCCACCCATAATCAATAGCAATCGCCGTGCCAGCGAGCCATAGGCAACGAATCAGCATTGGGAGCGCTGGGCTGCTTGAGGGGCCTTCATGGCATTCAGGCGAAACATTCAGCCGTGGCATTCAGGATCGAAACCTGCGCCGGCCAATGGCGACGAACGCGAGGGCCGGGAGGATAAGCAGGGGGGCCGCGCCCATACCGCCGCATAAGCTGGATAGCATCAGGGCGAACGGGTTGAAGCCCTCGCCGAAGCCGGGGTCAATCGGCCGGCCAAAGAAATAGCCGCAGTCGTCGATCGCCAGCCGCGACATCTCATCCGCATTGAAGAACTTCACATCGCCCAGCGCCGCGGGTGCATCGCGATCGGTGATGTCCACCGTCTTGAAGCCGGCGTGCGAAAGCGAGAACACCCGGCCACCGACCACGCCGACGCGCTGCACCTGACCGGCGTGCTCAAACCAGCCGCGCTGTGTCAATGCTGTGTCACTAAAATCGACCAGTTGCACGGCGCTCACGCACTTGGGCGGCACGTACGGCGCGCCCGGCGACGAGACGGCCACGTCGCCACCCCCTCCGCCGGGAAAGGTCTGCCCGCCGCCGACGGAGTCGTCATAATGTTGAAACGGTATCGCAATGAGTCCGAGTTCATCGACAATCTTGAACGCCTTCTCGTCGTAGATCGCCTCGGACTGCGTGAAACTTCCCGGAGGGCCGAGGATGACGCGACTGAGCTGCGACGGATTCGCCGGGTCGGTGACGTCGTAATACGCCACGGCGGGGCGACGACCGTTGGTATCGTCCACGCCGACCGCAATCAGCCGGTCGCCGCGCGGTTCGATATGCGTCGAGAAGCCCGGCACTTCCAGCTCGCCGGTGACAACGGGGTTCGCCGGGTCGCGAAGGTCCACGACAAACAGTGGATCCACTCGCAGGAACGTGACGAGATAGCCGCGCGGCCCGTCAAAGCGGACGGCCTCGAGCGTTTCGTTCTGGATGATGTTCGCCTGCCCCAGCGGCGTGATCTGGTCCGGATCGGAGAGATCGTAGGTAAAGAGCCGCACCTGCTGGAAGCCGAATCCGCCGGATTCCGTGGCGATGCGAAGCACCTCCTCAAAGTCGTCCATGTAGAAACGATTGCGAATGAAACCCGGCACATTCACGAATCCGCGGATGGCGATGGTTCCCGCCGGATCGGTGATGTCCACGGCCTGTACGCGCGTATTCGTCTGGGACGTATTGAAATCGTAAAACCTGCTCCCGACGAGCAGGAGCGATTCGCTGACGTGCATTTCCAGCCCCTCGCCGGCGAAAGTTTCGCGCTGGACAGGAAGGATGTTCGCCGGGTCAGCGACGTTGATCGACGCGACAAAGCCCTCGTCGATGTGTGCATCGCCCTGCATGGTGTCGTAAGCGTAGGGAATGGAGTTTCGCCCGACGACGTAGATAACATTCCCCACGCGGCGACTGGCGGTGGCGAAGCCGACAAGATTGATCTTACCCTCGAGTGACGGCGCGGTGGCATCGGCGACCTGAATAATAGCCAGCTGGCTGCCGTCGAAATCCGGCGGAGAAGGCGGCTCGCCCGGGGCGATGGTCGCCGCGGCCGGCAGAGGCGTGCCCTCGATGTAAGGGAAATAATAATCAGCGCTGAGCAGGGCGAAGACCTGATTACCGACGACGTACATCTCCACGCCGCGGCCCTTCAGATCAAGCTGCCCGAGAATGGCCGGCGCGTCCGGGTTCGACACGTCAATAATGATGAGCCCCTTGTGGCGGTTCAGCGCATAGAGTTTGTTGCCGTCGAGCTTGACGATGTCGGCCTCCTCGATTTCGCGCGCGACCGCGCCTGCCGCGCCCGCCGCGCTGTCGGCCTGCGGAGCAAGGTTGCCCGCCGGCGCGCCGAATTCACTCGTCGGGGTTGTTCGCGTCAAGGTCTGAGTGTCGCAACCGCCGATCAGCCCGACGATCATCGCGCCGGCGAAGATCATCAGGCAGGAAGCAACACGCGCAGAACAGCGACGCACGATGGAGGTCTTGATTGGGTTTACGGGAGTCATGCTTGGGCGTGTCCTTGGCGAGGCGGGTCGATCCGGGCGGGCGGCAGGTCGCCAACGCTCGGTATCATCCCCCGTCGCTGGCCAACGTAATCATATCAGCTCGCGGACCTTTGCGACAAGTCAAAACAACGATTCCCAACACATGCCTCATAAAATACGGCACCGCAGGATCGAAGTGCTGCAAAATTACCCTTAGCGCCCCCCGCGGCTGACGACATGCTATACCGTCCGTTTGGTTTTAAGCCGCGGCAGAACGTCGGTCACAACGTGAGCGTCGCAGAAGGCCCCGCGGTGGATGAACAACAGGCAGACTTTCTGGACCTGGTCCGCGTCGAGCCCGGCAGCCAGGAGCGTTTTTCGCGTTTCGAGAAAGTCATCCGGCGAAGCGTCGTCCGGGCGATCTCCCAGAGTTTTATTCAACCGCTCGGCGAAGTTCACGCGGAGCAACAGGTCCGTGATCTTCGCAACTTCCTTTGCCACATCTTCAGAACGCGGCCTGCGCATGTATTCCTGCGCCGATTCGCCCGGCGCCAGCTCGAACCAGACGATGCCCTCACGAAGATGTCGATTGTAAAAATCGAGCGGTATCTCACGAACGACGTGGTGATAGCGTTGCTCCGGTAGCCATTCGGCAAAACGCGATGACGTGATGACGATGTTCGTACCCTTGTAGTGAATGCCGTCTCCGACGCGCACGCTGACGTCGTCAAAGCGCGCGGACAGATAACTCTGCAACTCGCTCTCGATCTTTCCGTAGTCTTTTTGAGCAATCATGAAAGGACGCCCGATTCATTCCGCGACGACGATGCTTTCATCCTGACCGCATCGCCGAAGCAGGCACACCGCAACCATCAATCGCGCGATATTGTCATCGCCGCGCGGTTCAGCGCCAACACAAAAAAGGCGATGCTTGTGAGTAGTACGCATATACCCGACGTCATGCCGGTGGATAACGTCCGAATATGTTGCCGGAGTTGAGCATCTCCAAACTTGCGGATAGAGTGAGCACTTTGGAACGTCCTTCGCCGAAGAGGTCCGGTCCATGTTCACACCGCCGGCGCAATCGCGCACTGCTCTCTTGGCGGTCGCTCTCCCCACCGCGGCTTTCGTTATCGGCTGTATGCCGAATTCACAACCCGAGATCCACAACGCCGATCCTTCCGAGGGGGCCGTCGTGGTCGCCGAAGACTTGCTGACTCAATCAGCCGCCGCTCATCAGCGTTTAAGCACCCTGCAAGCAACCGGGTTTCTCCGCGATCATCGCAAAGGAGCGCGGCGCATCATGCCGATTCGCTGGGTACTGGCGAAGCCGAACTCCTGCCGGCTGCAACTCGACATGGACCTGGCCATCGTGCTGAATGAACAGTGGTGGACCTATCGGGCGGACGATGATCGCATTCGAGCCCATCGCCTTTTTACAAAGACCCCGATCGAGACAGCCGGTACCCTCCTCTCCGACGGCATCGCATTCCTCCTGCCGTCGCTCTTCCTGCGCGGCGAGGCCGCCATGGAGAGAGATCGATTCGGTCGTTTCACCGGCTGGCGGCTGTTGGGCGCCGGCTGGTCGGGAGCGAGCCCGTGTTATGTCTTCGAGAAGACCGACGCCGCTTACAAACCCTCCTCCGTGATGCGGCTCTCGATCGATCAGAAATCGCTGCTGATTCGTAGCTGGATGCTGGAGGCCGTGCGCGAAGACGGCAGCCGACGAATGCTGTTGGAAATAAGCTACACCGAGCTGATTCCAAACGTGGTCCTGCCGTCGGACGCCTTTCAAATCCGCCCGCCGAGCCCGATCCCGCTTCCCGTTGACGGTGAAATGCCCGACCGGCGCTGAGCCGCGCGGCATGAAGAGAGGATAAAGTCTTCACATGACGCACCCCGCCACGGCCGATTCCGACGCACGCGCAACGCGGCCGTTGACGGCGCCGATGCCGGATGTTGCCATCGTGCTGGCACTTATCGTCGTCGTCCTGCTCGGGGCCATACTTCGCATCTGGCGATTGGACGTCGTGCCGCCGGCCATCAATCAGGATGAAGCCGTCCACGCCTACGACGCATGGTGTCTGCTCCAGACCGGCCACGACCACGACGGGGCGCCGTGGCCGATCTTCCTTCGGGCATTCGGCGACTACCACCCCGCGCCGTTTGTCTATCTGCTGATACCCTTCCAGGCGCTCATGGGGCTGAGTGTCTGGAGCGCTCGGCTGCCTGCGGCGATCGTCGGCACGCTGGCCATACCGCTCGTCTATCTCCTTCTGCGCAGGCGCTATGGCGCAGCGACGGGCCTTGTCGCGGCAGCCATGACGGCCGTCTCGCCGTGGCACATACACCTCAACCGACTCGCGCTCGAGGCGGGCATCTGTCCTACTTTGATCCTCGGAGGGCTGGTCGCACTGGATGCCGCTCGACCGGCACGCTCCACTCCCGCCGGTTCAGAACGGCTCAGACAATTAAGCTGGCTGGCGCTCTCCGGCGCGATCTTCGGGCTTACCACATGGACCTACCACGCCATGCGCGTCTTTGTCCCGCTGCTCCTAGTCGGGCTTGCACTCACCCATGCACGACCCTTACGCGATCTCGCTCGACACGCCGCGGGCAGACTCTGCATCATCGCCTGGGCGGGCGGTCTGCTGGTCGGGCTCATGCCCTTTCTTGCGGCCTGGGCCGTCGCGCCGCAGCAGGCGTGGGCCCGCGCGACGACGGTTTCAGCGATCGACATCAGCGATGGCGCGATTCCCGCTATTCGCGACATCCTGCTGCGATACGTACGCCACTTCTCGCCGGAATTTCTGTTCCTGCGCGGAGATCCATCCCTCATTCAATCCGTTCCCGACTACGGCCAGTTGCACTTTATCGCACTGCTCCTGGTTCCGCTGGGCCTTGTGCGCGTACTTCGCCGGTGGCGGACCGAACGATTCGGCCGCCTGCTTCTCTGGTGGATGCTCATCGGGCCGGTCCCCTCGGCGCTGGCCTACTGGCCGGGCGGCCACAGTCTGCGCAGCGTCGGATCGCTGCCGGTGTACGACATGCTGGCGGCTATCGGCCTGTGCGGGTTGATCGCAATCATGGCCGGTCGATCGCGCCGCGCGGCCGTCGTCACAGCGGTGGCGTGTGGATTGGCCGTGACCGTAAACACGGGATTCTTTCTTCAACGTTTCTTCGTCGAGTATCCGGTCAAAGCCGCGCCGGCCTTCGAGTCGGAATGGCGGAAGGTCTTCGCCGCCGCGCAGGCACGACAGGCGGATTTCGACTTCGTCATGTTCACCACGCTGCGGACGAACCAGCTCGCCATGCTGTATCTCTTCTGGACGAAGCTGGATCCGGCGGCGTGTCAGCGCGCCGAGATCATCCGCGAACCGTTCGGGATCGTTGACCGCATCGTGCTGATTGATCGTGTCGTATTCCAGCCGAGTGCCGTCTTGATGACGCTCAGCGAGCAACCGGGGGCAAAGGCGCGCGTGCTCGTCGCCGAGCGTCCCGAAATCCCGGTAGCAGGCGAAGTCCTGGAGCGATTCTTCTACCCCGACGGGCGCGAAGCAGTGACGCTGTACGACGTGCGAATCAACGGCGGGCCGCAGGACGACGCGCAGCGTGAAGATGAGCCGGACGAGTAGGGGGTTACCTGTCGTCACCCACAAGGGGCGATGCGGCAATTAAAACAAATCGCAGCGGAGGAATTGCATTCAAGGCGTGATCGTTCGCTCCGCGGGCTGGGATGCGGCGGCGCTCTGTCGCTCGACATAACTGATAATACCGTCAAGCATGGATTCCCATCCTTGCAACGTCTCGTCGAGTTCGTATTGCAGGATGTCGCCGAGCAGCACGTGATCACGCGACTCGATCGCCCCTTTCAGACTGCGAAGCTGTCGGGCAAGGTCGTGAAGCCAGTCGAGCAACGGTCGCCCGTGGATGACGACGTGCTCAAAATCCAGACCGCAAAGCGTGCCGCCCTGCACAACCGCTTCGTGCGTTTGCCCCCAGACGCTCAGACATCGCACCAGCGATGACATGGCGTCGTTGACACGGCCGTGAGCCAGCGCCTCGGACGCTTCCTTGACGGTGACGAAGGTGTCCGCGAGAGCCAGGCGCGTCTGACGGAGTGCCGCGGAAACGACATCGGCAGGACGGCCGGAAATAAATTGGAGCTTGCCGAAACCCTGCGCCGGGCTCGCGAGAACGCCATCCAACTGCTCGGGAGAAACATCCACGTCGTCGCAGCGGACACCGAAGATGAGCAGGTCGCTGCCGGTGAGACTCATTCGGGCGGCTTCCAGCGCCTGACCGACGGTGAAGCGATCGTTCGCAGCGGGCAGAGCAATCGGTCGGTTATCCAACAGGATATTCATTTCGTGCTCACGAAGGGTCGTTGATCGCCCCGTACGCTAGGCAAGGAGGGTTCGTAACAGCCAGATACAGGCCATGCCGCAGGCCGCGGTGATGCCCGCGGACGTGAGCATGACATCCCAGCGAAAACGCCGCCGACCCGTGCCATCGGTTGAACCAAACGGATCGCCGGGCCGCCATGTCAACCGAGCAGGCACCAGACGGCCATCACCGATCCGCTTGGGAAGTGCCGAAGTATGGGCACCCACAGCAACCGTTGGCGCCGCGTCCTGTTTCTCGACATTTTCTGCTTGCGCGTCAACCCCGACCGGCTCAACATTCTCATCGGCGAGGGCGGCCGCGGCAGCTTCGGAATGCTTCACATCCAACGGCGCGTGCGTCGATTGCACCGAAGCGGCCGTCGCCTCATCCATCTTTCGGACGAAGCCGGCGAGCGTCTCTTCGATCGGCGTCTGCACGATGGGCATCGACAACACCACGTCCTCGATGGCGCTCTGATCGTCTTCGACCGCATGCATCGCCTGCGATTCCGATCGTGCTGACGTAGGGCGGGTCATCCGGTCGAGTTCATCGAACTCCAGATCGTCGTAGCCGTCGCTTGGCTCGGTGCAGCGGGCCTTGATCTCCGCCAGATCGGTATCCCAGGGCCAATTATCGTTTTCATCGCCGGTCGTCGGCGGCGCATCGGCCGTCGGCAGTTCCTGCGATTCGACGAGGTCCGCGTCGACATCGCATTGCGAATCCTCGAATTCCTCGGGATGGCGCAAAGTCAAGCGCGGGGGATCCTCCGCGAGTTCGTCGGAGTCCTCAGCGAGGAACTCGTCCAACTCGTCCCGTACGTCGGAGGAATCGCCGAAGAGCGTCGCGTCGTTCGGCAACGCATTGGCCTGATTCAGTGCAGGGTCCATTCTGGCATTCTCATTCATGGTCGCCTCCCCTCGTGTTAAGCATGGAGGGATCAAAAGATACGCAACCGACTACCCCGTTATCGGCCATTCCGGCGGGGAACTTTATCGGAAGGAAGCACCCTTAACCCTCACGCTGCCATTGCCTTACGTAAATGCATCCATCGGCGAAGACTGCGCCCGGAAGCTGCCTGCGCTACCATGATCCTCGATCGACCTCACCCCGCCGAAAAGCTAGGGCTCCATCCCGCCGTCATGTCCGCCGACAATAGCCATGCCCCGTGATCGGGCCTCTGACAGACGGCTTTGCGAAAGGCTACGCAGCCATGGCGAATCAAATCGGCGTCGGCATTCTGGGATTTGGTACGGTCGGACAGGCCGTCGCACGCATTCTGCTGGAAGACGCGACGGCGCTGGAGGCCCGGATCGGCCTGCGACTGGAACTGCGCCATGTCGTTGCACGCGACCTGACCAAGCCACGCGAAGTGGCACTGCACCCCGGCGTGCTGAGCGACGATTCCGCTGCGATGCTCGCGGACGACTCGACGCATATCGTCGTCGAGCTGATCGGCGGCGTCACGGATGCCAGGACTTTGACATTCAGCGCATTGAAGGCCGGCAAGGACGTCGTCACGGCCAACAAGGCGCTTCTCGCCACGGCGCCGCGCGAGGTCTTTGCGGCCGCGCGCTCCGCGAATCGATGCATCGCCTTCGAGGCGTCCGTCGCGGGCGGCATACCGATCATCGAATCCGTCCGGCGCGGTCTCATCGCCAATCGCATTGACGCCGTCCACGGCATTCTCAACGGCACCTGCAACTACATCCTGACGCGTATGCTCGATGAACGTGTCGGCTATCCGGAAGTGCTCGCCGAGGCCCAGCGGCTTGGCTACGCCGAGGCCGACCCGACGCTCGACGTGGATGGCGCCGACTCGGCGCACAAGCTCGCCATCCTCGCGTCCATCGCCATGCGGCAATCGTGCAAACTCGATCGAGTGCAGGTCGACGGCATCACCAGCATCGAACTCATCGACCTCGCCGCCGGGCAGGAACTCGGCTACGTCTGCAAGCTGCTCGCATCCGCACGACGCTTTGATGACGGTCTCGAACTCTCCGTCGGGCCGACCTTCGTCCCACGCGATCATCCTCTCGCCGCCGTGGCAGGGCCGTTCAACGCGATCAGCGTCTACGGCAGCGCGGCGGGCCACGCCTTCTTCTACGGCCGCGGCGCAGGAGGCATGCCCACGGCCAGCGCGGTCGTTTCCGACCTCATCGACACAGCGCTCGGCAACGCGCGGCGCACGTTTGAGCAGCTCGTCGTTCTGCCGGACCAAACGCCGCCGGCGACGTATCGGGCCGCGGGAGAGTCAATCGCGCGGCACTACCTCCGCATCGGTCTGCTCGACCGCCCCGGAGGCATCGGCCGCATCGCCGCCGCCCTCGGCGCCGAAGGCATCAGCATCGCCACCATCACCCAGCACGAACCGCCGCGCAACGGCGCGACGCACATCGTGCCCGTCATCGTGACAACGCACCCCGTCAAGCGAATCGCCATCGACCGCGCCGTGGCCGCCATGACCACGATCAAAGGCGTCGTCAGCAGGCCGGTGTGCATCGGGATGCTCGATGACGCGACGGGCACGGAACAGGTTTAGACGAATCGCACGGCCGCCCATGGTCTCGCCCTTTGCTTTCAATACTTACCGTGTGTATAATGTAAAGAATGAGCAGCAGGGAGGTTATTCGACGCCTCAAGGACGACGGCTGGGTGCTGGTCCGTACGAAAGGCAGCCACTGTCAGTTCCAACATCCCAATAAGCCCGGTCTGGTAACGGTACCCCATCCGCGGCGCGATTTTCCGATCGGAACGCTAAAGGCCATCTTCAAACAGGCCGGCTGGAGTCATTGACATGAACTACCCGATTGTCATCCACAAGGACCGACGAAGCGACTACGGCGTGACCGTACCCGATCTGCCCGGCTGCTTCTCGGTCGGCCGCACGATGGACGAGGCCATCGCCATGGCTCGCGAAGCGATTGAGCTGCACATCGAGGGTTTGATCGAAGCTGGCAGACCGGTCCCGGCGGCTCGCCGCATCGAGGAGCAAGCGAAGAAAGCGACATACAAAGGCGGTGTCTGGGCACTCGTTTCCATCGACCCTGCCACGCTTCGCACTAACGCCAAGCGAATCAACATCACCATCCCCGAACGCGTCCTCGACCAGGTGGACCGTTTTGCCAGGCAGACAGGCGATACTCGCTCCGGCCTGCTCGTCAGGGCTGCAACGAGTTACATCGGAAAGAGCGACAAAAGAAACCGGCCTTCGGCAAAACGAACCCCGTCGCGACGGCGGCGTGGGAAGACCCGGGCCTAATCGGACTTCGACCGATTGCCATAACCCCCGCCTCGCGCAAGCGCGGAGCAACGCTTACATGCAAACGACCGCGCCGATCGCCTGTCGCCTTCGGCCCGCACCTTCCGCGCCGACGCACCGGAGAAAAAAATTCGGTTCTTCACGGATTTCCGGGGAGCTACAGCAGCATGGGCAGATGTGCCATCTTCTTGCGTCGATTTTCGTCGGCTTCTAGCCGACGGGTTTTTGCCACCGACTTTGAGTCGGTGGGAGCCGTCGGACAAGCACCCTTGCGAGCCGGCTTCAGCCGGGCTTCTCGCGTGGTCAAAAGCCGGCTTGAAGCCGGCTGAAAGAAATCGTGTTGGCCGCAATCCACCGCCTAAAGGCGGTGGCAAGAGCCGTCCGGCTGAAAGCCGGCCACTGCCAACCGGTTCCCGGAAATCCGTGAAGAACCAAAAATTCAGGAAATTCAACTTAGTTCAACATCAACTTTTTTTCTCGACTTGCGCGAATCAATGCCCGCCCCATTCGCCAACTTCCAATCCAAAATCCCCAAACCGAAATCAGCCCTGACCGCCGACCGCCTGCCAGAGCAATTCCGCGATGTCATACTGCTTCACCGCTTCGCGCTGCCGCTCCGCCAGGCCGTCGATCAACATGCGCTGGCAGAAGGGGCAACTCGACGCCACCATGTCGGGCTTCGTCTCCAGAAGCTGGTCGGTGCGCTTGAGGTTGACGCGCTCACCGGCCGCGCCAGGCCTTGCGTGCTCCTCCTCCTTGAACATCTGCGCCCCGCCCGCCCCGCAGCACATGCCGCGGTCGCGCGTCGCCGTCGGCTCCAGCACGGTCAGCCCAGGTATCCTGCGAAGCGTCTCGCGCGGCGGCTCGTAAATCTCGTTGTAACGACCGAGATAACACGAATCGTGATACGCCACCTTCGCGTCGATGCGATGCGTCGGCCGCAGCTTGCCGTCGGCCACAAGCTGCGACAGAAACTCCGAATGATGCACCACCCTGAACTTCGCCCCGAAGTCAGGATATTCATTCGCAAGCGTATTGAAACAGTGCGGGCACGTCGTGACGATCGTCCTGGGCTTGTAGTTGTTGAGAATTTCCGCGTTCGTCTGGGCGAGCATCTGAAAGAGAAACTCGTTGCCCGCCCGCCGCGCCGGGTCGCCGGTGCAACACTCCTCCTCCGCAAGAATGGCATAGTTCACACCGGCCGTATTAAGCAGATTCGCCATCGCCCGGGCGATGCGGCGGGCGCGGTCATCGAACGATGCCGAACAACCGACCCAGAAAAGCACTTCGGCATCCGGATTTTCCGCCATGCGCGGCACGGCCAACCCCTCGGTCCACGCGGCCCGATCCGAAGAAGGGAAATTCCACGGGTTCGAATTCGTCTCCATGCCGCGAAAGGCGTTCTGCAACTCCGCGGGAAACTCGGACTTCTCCATCACCAGGTGCCGCCGCATGTCGACGATCTTGTCCACATACGTGATGAACACCGGGCACTCCGTCTCACACGCCCCGCAGGTTGTGCAGGCCCACAACACTTCGGGCTTGATGACATCCGGCACCAATTCCGGCAGTTCTCCGTTGCCGGCATGGCCGCCCAAAGCCGCGGCCATGCCACCCTCCTCCGCACCCTCGGCCCCTTGGCCCCTCGACCCCTTGGCCCCTACAAGCGCCTTCTCATGCTTGTAGAAATAATCCCGCAAATCCAGCGTCAACTGCTTCGGCGACAACAGCTTTCCGGTGCCATGCGCTGGGCACTGATCCGTGCAGCGGCCGCACTCGGTACAGGTGTACAAATCCAGCACGGCCTTCCACGAAAGCTGTTCGACCCGCGCCAGCCCCAGCGTCTCCTCGCGCTCCAGCATACCCTCGATGTCCGGCACATTCGGCAGTCGCCCGCGCGGCGCAAGCGACTGGAAGAAGACATTCGGAATACCGGTGACGACGTGGAAGTGCTTCGAAATCGGCAGGAGGTTCAGAAAGAGCAAGACGAGCGTGCCATGCGTCCAGAAGCCGACATGACGCAGGGCGTTGATGGCGCCATCCGACAGACCAGCCATCGCCATTGCGACGACAGAGCCCGCCGGCTCGACGGCGTGAAACTCGATGTCCGCCCCTTCGGCCCGCGACACCCGCACGATCTCGGCGCCGTCGTAAAGCAGGTCCGACAACATCATCGTGGCGATGATGAGCAGGATGAGAATGCCCTCGAAGCCCTTCGAGAGCCGTGCGGGCTTGACCACGAGTCGGTAGTAAAAGAAGACAGCTGTGCCCGCGATGACGAGCACGACGAAGATATCCTTCAGGACGGAATAGACTTTCCCCAGCGGCTGACCGACGCCCAAGACCCAGAAGTCGAACCCCTCGCTGTAGCCGCGGCCCCAGAGGATCAGCGTTCGCAACAGCAAAACGACGAAGCCGAGGAAGATAAGCTGGTGCGCGATGCCCGCCCACCAGTAGCGGCGCATGCGCTTCTGCGCGAAAGCGTATACCCACGTGCGCCGAAGCCGCTCACCGAGGTGATCAAAGCGGCATTCATTCGGCCCCAGCGTCATCAGTCGCCAGCGGCGAAGCAACTGCCATGCAAACAGCCCCCAGGCGGCAACCAGAAGAATCGTCATTGCGATTGGATTCATGCAGGTTCTCGTGAGCGGTTCAAGGATCGTGTCAGTGGGCGCGGACTTTCTTCACTTCCTCCGTAAGCAGCGGAAGGAACGCGAACAGATCGGCCACCACGCCGTAGTCCGCCACCTTGAAGATCGGCGCCTCGGTATCCGTATTGATCGCCACGATGCAACGGCTGCCGCGCATGCCCGCAAGATGCTGGATCGCGCCGCTGATCCCGCAGGCAATATAAAGCTGCGGCGTCACGGTCTTGCCCGTCAGGCCGACCTGCCGCGAGTGCGGCTGATAGCCCGCGTCGCAGGCGGCGCGGCTGGCGCCCACCGCGGCATCCAGGGCGTGCGCGAGGTCGTAAATGATCTTGAAATTCTCCTCGCTCTTGAGACTGCGGCCGCCGGAGACGACGATCGCCGCCTCGGTCACGTCCTTCTCGCCGCCGCCGGTTCGCGCGATTTCCTTGGTCGTTTGTCGATCATCCGCCGGATCGGCGCTGAACGACACGCTCGCGCGTTCGGCCTTCGCCCCGCCGCCCGCCGGCGCCGCGAAGCTATTCGGCCGTACCGACGCCATCTGCCGCCGACCGGAGTTAAAATGCACACGCGAAAACGCCTTGCCGTTATAGATCGGGCGTTTGACGACCAGCGCGCCGCTGCCTTCGACGTCCAGCTCGGTGCAATCCGTCGCCAGCCCGGCGTTCGTGCGCATCGCCACGCGTGGGGCCAGGTCGCGGCCCATGAACGACGCCGCGAGCAGGACGATCTGCGGATCGGCCTTCTCAATCATGGCGCACAAAGCCCGCGTGTACTTGAGCGGGTTGTACATCGCCAGCGCCGCGTCATCGGCGACGTAGGTCACGGCAACACCCGTGCCGTCGAGCTTGTCGGCCACGGCGCCAACGTCCTTGCCCACAACACCTGCGACGACCTTGCCGCCGGTCTTCCCCGTAAGCTGCGTCGCTGCGCTGATGGCCTGCAAAGCCGCCGGCAGCACCGCCCCATCCCGCTGTTCGATGAATACCAGAATGTCCTTCGTCATGATGTCCTCGCTGGGTTTACGGATCGAGCCCGCATGATAAGGCGACCGCCCGGCATCGGCAAAAGCGCCGCAAGGGAAAAGAGCAGGAGAAACCACAAATCCGCGTTGCCAAACGGCGAAGCTGCGCTGGGGATGTCCTACCCGGGGAAGCATCCCGTTGGCAAACGGCTGCTGCGAAGTTCACCGGGCGGCCTTGGAATCGATCGTGATATTAATCGGCCCTTCGTTCTCCGATGCGACGAGCATCCGCTCGCGGAAGACACCGGTCTCGACAGTCAGGCCGAGTCCGCGGAGGGCCGTGCAAAAATCCTCGTAAAGCGCGACGGCGACTTCGGCGGGAGCGGCGTCCGTAAACGCCGGGCGTCGGCCCTGTCGCGTGTCGGCGTGCAGCGTGAAATTGCTGATGACCAGCACCGCGCCGCCGACCTGCGTTACGTCGCGATTCATCTTGCCGGCGTCGTCCTCGAAGATCCGCAGATAAGCCACCTTGTTGGCGAGATACGCAACATCCTCCGCGCCATCGCCGTGTCCCACGCCGACGTACACGAGCAGGCCGCGGTCGATCCGGCCGACCATCTTCTCATCGACGGTGACCGAGGCAGAAGCGACACGTTGAACAATCGCGCGCATGGCGGAAGAATTCCTAAACGTATGAATGCTGATGGGAAGTCCTATCAGCACAAGTCAACCATACCATCAAGCTCGATACGAACCGTACACGCTGGAAAGCGCCCCGAGCAAGAGCACGACGCCAAGCACCAGGAGCGCCCGGCGATGTTCGCGGCTGCCGGCGAAGGAGTACAGGGCGCCGAGGATCGCCAACGTGAGCGGTCGAACCCATTCCGTCGGCAGGGCCGTGGGCGAGAGCAAGATCAACATCGCCACCGCCGGCAGCAGCAGCAGTGCCAGCATCCACAGCGGTGGAGCAAAGCTTCGCCAGACCGTCTTCGGCAGAAATTCCGCCGCCACCAGAATCGGCATCGCCAGGAATGCAAGAACGACGGCGCGATATTGAATCAACCAACCGCGCACAGGCGATGCCGGCCAACGCACAAACAGAAAAGCAAGAAGCGCGGCGGCGAGGGCCACGGTCAAGCTCGCCTTGGTTACCGAGTTCGTCCGCACGGCCTCGCGGGCGGTGATCCATGCAAACAGGCCGATGGCCAGCGCGCCAAAGATCACGCGTGCGCGGCTGTTGTCGTCCCCGCTGGCGGCGACAAGCTCGGGCCAGAGTGCCATCTGGAAGGCAGCGAGCATGGCCAGACTGGCGATGATGAAGCTGGCTCGGCGGGCGAGTGGAATCAATCGGCCGGCGGTGGTCCAGGGAGCGCCATCCAGAAGCTGCTGATCCCAGACCCGCGCCAGCCAGCGCCATGCGACAAAGGCCAGGGCCAGGGCAAACAGAACGGCGTTGAACAGCACGGGGATGCGATCGGCGTAGGGCTCGCCGACATTGGTCGCACCGATCATCGCGGCCAAGCCGCAGGCGGCCAGCACGGCGGCCAGCGTAAGAAGAGCGATACCAAGTGCCGCTGTATTGGCACTCCACCGGCGATAGGTCATGAAGAGCGAAGTAACGCCCGCCGCGAGCGTGGCCACGAAGCCGGCCGCGGCCAGTTGCCAGCCCATCGGCTCGCGACTGACCACCTGATAGGCGCCGAGAATCAGGACGGCCCCGGCGAGGACGGCTTCGATCTGAATAAACAGCGGCCAGCGCGCGTAGGGCGAAAGCAGGTCTCCCAGCCGATCCGGCCAGGCGCGCTTTCGACGTTTTCGATAGCCCAGGTCCTGAAGGACGGCCGCGAAGACGAGGATGGACGAAAAGCCCGCCTGAAGCTGAAACTCCCAGTTCCACCAGTGCGGCCGAAGCGCGATCCATTCCCAACCGGAAGGCGGCTCCCCGCCGCGCACGGGCGGTACCATGAGCCCACTCCACCAGACGAACAACGCAGAGAGAATCAGCAGGACGCCGGGCTGCTGCGGTCGAGGACCGGCAGCGAGCCAGAAGAGCGCGGCAACGAGCATGGCCGCGAGGTTCCACCACTCTCCGCCGGTGGGCATCCCCGCGAAGATCGACGACGGATTCAGCACACGCGAGAGCGTAAGCAAGACGAGGGAGTTGACGGTCAGCACAGCTGAACAGACGCCGGTGACGAGCGACCATGCGAAAAACGTGTCGGTCGGGGCAGCGCCGGTCGCCGCGTGTTGATCACGGGAGAAAAACGCGGAGAGCCAGCCCATGGCCGCCCAGAGTACGCAGAGCGTCGAGGTGATATGGCAGGCGAAGTAGAGGTTCCAGAAGGAGGGGCCGTGGCGATAGGCGGACAGGCCCGCGGCCAGACTGACGGCGCCAACGAAGAGCGAGGTACCCAGTCCGGCGGGCAGGCGGCGATGCGCAAGCTGAAAGCCCAGCCCGACCAGTACAAGGATAAGCGAGGGCACATCGCGCGAGATTGCGGTGAAATCAATATCAGCGAAGAAGAAGTGAGGCGCGCCTGCCTGTTCGATCTTGTCGCTCATCCGGTCATGCGTATCTCAGGGCGAAGCGGCCGAACCAGCGGGCGAGAGAAATCGACCGACGAGTCGGAACGCGACGCGGGAAGAACGTCAGGGCTCCTCCGCGAGGATCACGTTGTTGTACTCGAGCAAGGTGCCTTTGGCGCGTTCAACGTCGACAATGCCCTGATTGTATTGCACCAGAGATTGCAGAAGCTGGCGGCGGGCGGTACCGAGGTTGCCCTGAGCACTGAGGATGGTGTCCAGCTCGGCGGGGCTCTTTCGCTCCTGGCGCTCTTCGAGGGAGCGGAGGTTTTCCGAGGCGGCGTTCACGCCTTCGTGGCTTGTGCCGATCTGCTCGTAATTGGTCTCAAGATTACGCAACGCCACGCGACAATCGGTGATGATGTCGTCGAGCGCGCGCTTGTAACGATAGACGGCCTGCGACTGCTGCAGCGTGGCGATTCGAATGCCGGCGCGCTCGGCCCGCTCGCCGAAATTCCACTGAAACTCCATGCCGACGAACTGGTCGATGAAGTTGCCGCCGGTCATCTGATCGAAACTGCGATCGGCGTTGGCGCCCAGACCGTTGAGCGTCATTCGATAGATCACGTCCAGCCGGGGCAGGGCCTGATTCTTGGCAATGCCGAGCTGAAGTCGTGCAATGTCCACACTGTAGCGCGCCTGCAGGATTTCAGGGCGCCGCTCCAGGGCGGTCTGAACGGTGTGATAACGATCGCGAAGCACTTCGACCCAGGTTGGTTCATCCGTCGGGATGATTTCGTAATCCGTCGAGAGGGGCAGATCAGGATCGTTAATCAAGTTGAGAAGCTGGTCTTCCGAATTGCGGACGCGATTCTTCACGTCGAGGTATTCAAACTCACGCTGCTTCACTGCCGCCTGACTGCGGAAGAGCAGGGTTTGATAGGCGTCGAAATCTCTTCGGGCTTCAATCTGTTTGAGGGTTCGGCTCGCTTCGGCGACGACTTCGGCGACGATGACCACGTCCCGCCGCGCGCCGACGAGGGTCCAGTAGGCCCGCTCGACATCGTTGAGCGTTTGAATCACACTGGCCCGGAAGGTCTCTTCGTTGATCTTGCGTTCGTTCTTGCGGATGTTGATCTGGGCGCGGTTGAAGTCGATGCCGAAGTTTCGCAGGATCGGCTGGCGCAGCTCGGCGACGAAATTCTGCGCCCAGGAAGGATTGAGCACCTGAAACTGAAAGCCGGGGTTATCCACCCGCGTCATCTGCTGGGTAAACGCAACCTGCGCGCCGGAGGCCAGGAGCTTGCGAATGCCGCCGTTCACAATGGTGGTGTCGGTCTGTGATGCGATAATCGCCGACGGCGTGGGGCGATCGGTGTTATCTCTGCTTACGTTGGAAAAGAAGGCCAGATCAAAAGCGGCCTCGGCCTGTACGACCTGTGCCGTGCTGATCGCCGGTGCGTAGCCGTCCACTTTGATCTGATAATTGTTCATCAACGCGCGACGCAGCGCATCAGCCAACGAAAGGTGCAACTGCCGCGGCCGACGAATCTCCTCGATCAGCTTGACGGTATCCTCATAGATACGCTCGTATTCGCGCTTGATGGTGTCGCTGAGGCGGGTGACTTCCAATCGCTTTCGGAAAACCTTGGCGGCCCGCTCGGGGTCCGGTAATTGCAGCCAGATGGTCGTGTCGACCTGCTTTTCCGATGCGACCGGCTTACCGGCCAGCTCGACCGGCGGTGGCCGATCAAAGTGTGGAAGTTCGGGTGCGATCTCGTACTTGCCTTCGCCGTTCATCCGCTGTTCGTAGCGCTGGACCTGGGCCTCGTCGATGGAGGTTGTGCGCTCCTCGCAACCGACGGCAAACGTCAGGCAGCAGACCGTGAGGCCGACGAAGATTGGTTTGAGGAAATCCCTGGGCATGTAAGAAACCGAATACGCACTTTCAATGCTGAGAACCACACAGCCCCGCCGCGGCGATGCTCGCAATGAAATCCGTGCCCTCCTGCTTGCTGCAAGTGGGCCGGGCTCCCATGCGAATTGGGCTTTCTACGGGGGCCTGCAAACCTTGTCAAACCCTTTTTCAATATTGATACAACGGCAGAATCGACCGCCGCTCTCGACTCGAAGCCAAAATGCGGTAACTTCGGGTGGTCCATTGCCGTTGCGGTGGAAGCGGGATATCGGATGGTGACAGCGAAGCGGAGTGTCGTAGTCCCCGGGCGAAAAGGAGCTTCAATATGCCGCGTGGTACCCGGAGAATTGGCGGTTCAGTGGATAGCAGATGAACAATTTATGAATAGCGGAGGCGCAATTATTGCCGACCGATGAGGTAGCACACTTTAGACAAGGCGAAGCTGAACGACTTCGGCGGGGGCGTGGATGCGAAGGGGGAACCAGTTGCCGACCCCGCTGTTGACGAAAAGGGTCTCGCCGGGGCGGTGGTAGAAGCCGCGCAGGTAACGGAAAAGCATCGGGCCGATGCCGAGGTCCGAGGCGGAGCCCGGCGGGTTGAACATGATCTGACCGCCGTGCGTGTGGCCGGAGAGCGTGAGCGGAATACCCATCGGGCCAAGAACGTCCCATGCATGCGGGTGGTGGGCGAGCCCGATGACGGGACCGTCGCGCAGGGCATCGTAGCCGATGAGCATTTCGAGGGCGTTGTCCATGTCGCTGCGACGGTTGTCTGAGGTGGAGACGTTTCGGTTTGCATAATCGAGACCGGCAATGGTGATCCGCTCGCCACCGATGTCGAGCGTGCACTGTTCGTTGATGAGCAGCGGCAGATGTTCGCGTGTGTAGCGCACGAATTCGGTTCGACTGTCGATCATGTCGTGGTTGCCGATCGACAGAAAGATACCGTGGCGATGATTCAACTGTTTCAGCGCGCCGATAGCCGGAGGAAGCATTTCATTGGACGCGTCGACGATGTCGCCGGTGACGACGACGATATCGCTGTCGAGCTTGTTCACTGCGTCGATCATGCGACCCAGCATCCAGGGACGATACAGACGGCCGACGTGCAGGTCGCTGATGTGGGTAAGCGTCAGTCCGCGCAGGCGTTTTGGCAGCCACGGCGCAGGTAGTTCGTGACGGTGTACGAGAAGCTGACCTTCGCGAACCCGGCTGAGACCGGTCGTGCCGACGAGTACGGCCATCGGCCCGGTGGCGAAAGCCGTCTTGAGCAAGGCCCGACGGGACCAGAGCGATTGCTGCTCATCGTTTGCCGACGGCGCGACGGAGACCGCCGTGGGCGCGGTCGGAGCGGGCTGCGGAAAGATCATTCTACGTGCCACTATCATGGCACCGATCCAGAGCAAACGCAGACCGGCGACGATCGGCATGCAGGCCACGAGGCCGATGTGCCAGATGGTGACGGCCGAGGCGTACCAGGTCGGACTGCCGAGAAACAACGGGGTTCGCCCGGCGACGAACATGTAGAGCATCGGCACATTGAGCAGCACGCAGAAGCTCGACGCGGCAAGGCGCAGCAACCGTGATCCGCGCGGCGATGCGATGTGCCTCGCAAATCGCCGGTCGGCAATACTCCACCAGAGCCCGTTGAAGCAGAGGATGGAGAGAATGACCAATCGGAAACCGACGTCGCGCGGGGTTGATACGAATCGGGCAATCCCGAATCCATACACCGCAAGCAGGGCGATCACGCCGAGGATTGACCCTTGCAGCCGTGCATAAAATCGGTCGCTCGGTCGTCGGGCGTCCGCGCAAGCGGTCGCATCGCGATGGCCCGGAGCTTTTTCTACGTCGGGTTGATGGATCGTGGTTGACATCGGCGAAAAAAGGCGAACACGTCTCCCCGGCATTCAACGTGCGCGGCGCTCGACCTTCACGCACGGCGCGCCGGAAACTCCACGGCATGACACATTGCAAAAAAACAGCAGAGCGGGCCGTAAGCCGAATTCTGTTCCGCGAAACCGTTGCCGGTTTTCGCGGTGGCGACCATTTCTCTGGGCCGACGGTTGCCCGCCGGCTCAAGCACCCTACCCGCAACAGTGCGAGCCGCTCTGTCGCGCCGAGGCGTGACGTAGCGAGCATCGCGCGAGACGGGCTGTCTCGCGAGGCATGCGGCGCCTGGGATCCCAGAGAATCCGGGCGCGCCGTCGCCTGCTCGTTGCTTACGTGGGCTTGCTGGCGGTGGGGTTTACCCTGCCACGTCTGTCACCAGACGCGCGGTGCGCTCTTACCGCACCTTTTCACCCTTACCTTCGTAGAGTGGGCATCGCCCACCATGCCGCATCATCCGCGACAACGAGATGCTGGTGAGCGGCGCCCACCCTACGACGGCGGTGTCTTTTCTGTGGCACTATCCCTGGCATCGCTGCCGGTGGCCGTTAGCCATCACCGTGCCCTGTCCAGTTCGGACTTTCCTCCCGGAGGAACAAGCCCCCGAGCGGCCGCCTGGCCCACTCTGCTGTATGCCCTATTGTAAGCGCGATCCAACGGCTCCGCGAACCGTCGGACATTTCGCAGTTCGCCACACGTCTCGGCGCTCATTTGCACGTTTCAGGCCATGTAAACACTTTGTAACATCACATCGCGCCGCGACGATCGCCGGGCTCGTCGCCGTTCAAACAGCTTATTTACTGGACTTACTCCCCTCGGGTTCGTTTGGCTCTCTCGGCGCATTCCGGCTATATTCATGGCTGCTGCGTCCGACGAATCATCAAGAAGCGGACGCGAATCCACCTGATGAGAATCCGGAGATCCTGTCCATGGCGAAGGGTGCCTCGAAGTCCAGACAACGAAACCAACCCAGCAAGCCCGTGCAGCCCGACTACGCTCCGATGAAAAAGCCGTCGTCGGACGCCGCCATTCCTGACGGCGTCTTCTACATCGGCGTGCTGCTGCTCGTCGCCGCCTGCGCGGTCACCGGCGTGCTCGTTGCCAACCATCTCGGCAGTCTCAGTCTGCCCGGCTGTCGGCCCGGCGGAGCTTGCGAACAGGCGGCGGCCGGATTCTGGGGCAAGCTGCCCGGCACGAGCTGGCCGATCTCGTTCGTCGGCCTTGCCTATTTCGTCGGCATGCTCTTTGCGTGGTTGACATCGAAGAACGGTTTATCGCCACAACTTCGTAACGTCGTTCGGCTCGGCGCGCTCATCTCACTGATGTATGTCATCGTGCTCGCAGTCAACAAACACGCCTGCTACTACTGCATCGGCGCACACGCGGCGAACCTGATGTTCTGGCTGATGGTCGAACGGCTCCGCTCGAATCGCGAAATCGCCTGGCGGCCCGTCGTCACGACCGCGGTCGTCTTCCTGCTCGCATCCGCCGCGCTGGGTGCGACCGAATGGCAGGGCAGGAAGGCCGAGGAGCAGCGCCAGGAAGACGCGCTTGCGGAATCCACCCGCGAGATGATCGAAGCCGGCGAAAAAGCCAGGCAGGACGCCGAAGCCAAGCCGCCCCCGACGGAGGCATCGCAAACCGCTTCGGGAACAACTTCCGTCGACGCCGGCGCCGGCGATGGCGCTGCGGAACGACCGTGGAAGGGCGGTTTCGCGGGCCGATATCGCTGGGGGCCGGAAGTCGCGGCCGTTCGTATCGTCATGATCACGGATTATCAGTGCCCGGATTGTCGCCGTGCCGAACGAGACCTGACGAACCTGATGAATGCTCGAGACGATATTTCGGTAACGGTCAAGCATTTTCCCTTCTGTCCTGACTGCAATCCAGGCGTCGGGCGTAACCTGCATCCCAACGCGTGCTGGGCGGCGCGCGCCGCCGAAACGGCAGGCATTCTCCGAGGCGATGAGGGCTTCTGGGAGATGCATAAGTGGTTGTTTGACCAGCGCGGCAGTTTTACGAATGACGAGTTCAAGCAACTGCTCGACCGGCTGGGCTACGATGAGCGGCAGTTCACCGACGTCATGCAGTCCAAGGTCACGCTGGACCTCGTGCAAGCGGACATTCAGGAAGCCCTTTGGCTGGGCCTTCACTACACGCCGATGATCTTCATCAACGGCAAGGAACTCAAGGGCGTCTTCGCGCATGAAGCCCTGAGCCGCGCCGCCCTGGCGCTGGCCGCGACGAATCCGCCTCCGGCCACCAGCGAGAACGATCAGCCCCCGCCGGCGATTCAGAAGTACATCGACGACTGGCGAGAGGGCACGCCGCAGGTTCCTGGCGAAGACATTGCAGCGTGGCCGATGGGTGCCGAAGGCGCGGCCCTTCACGTCGTGCTGTGGGGCGATTATCAGGAACCGAACACCGCGCGGGCCGACGCGATGATCCGCAAGTTCATGGCCGGCCGACACGACACGCAGTACCTCTTCCGACATTACCCGGTCAATCAGCAGTGCAATCCGATGAGCCAGCTCAGCAAACACCCCAACGCCTGCCGCATGGCTCAGGCGGCCGAGTCCGCCGGCCTGCTCTTCGGCACCGACGGCTACTGGAAGATGCACGACTGGCTCATGCAGAACCAGAACACTTTCAGCGAAGACGCCCTGCGTGAAGCTTGCAAAGGCATGGGCTTTCTGCCTGACGCACTCTTTGTGAAGATGGACAGCCCCGAGGTCGCTCAGGGCATTACCCATGACGCCGAAGTCGCCAAGCGGCTTGGTCTGACCTCCATCCCCTATATCTATGTGAATCAGCGATTCGTGCCTCGCTGGTGGCGCGAGGGGGACAACATCCTCGAAAGGGTCATGGAAGCCGCCCTGCTGGAGGCCGAAGAAGCAGCCGGAAGGCCGCGCGAAACCGCCCAGACGCAGAAATAGCCCGATCCCGGACCTTGCACCGTTCCGTTACCGGACGCGGTGGCCACTTTCTCCCGTCCACTGGTTGCGTTGACACGACTTTGAGCCGTATTATGATGTAGGGTTCGCCATCGGCGGCAATCGGTGGCGGGCTTCTGCCCTGCCGTAGACTGCTTCCGATGAGTTGTTTTTGTCTTCGAATAAGGCGCGTGCCCGTGAAACGCTTACGACTCTGCCAACTGATCCTTTGTGCCGCGATATCTCTCGGCTTGGGGTACTCCGCGCTGGCCACGCCGGAGCCCAACCCGATTCCGGCCGCGTGGGAATTGAACCTCGATCCGTCGCCCGTCATGCGGATTCAGGTGGATACGGGCCGCGGCACGAGAACATACTGGTACATGCTCTACACGGTGACGAACCAGACGGCGCAGGATATCGACTTCCATCCCGAGATCGTGCGCGTCAACGAGATTGAGAGCGAACTGGCGGTCGACAAAGTCAGCGAACAGCCCGACCAGGCGCCGATGGTCAGCGTGGACCCGGCGATCGTCGGTCTGGACAACCGCGTCTATCAGGCCATCGCCAAGCGGCATGCACGGACACACCCATTCCTGGTGACGCCGGTCTATGCCATCGGTCGACTGCTTCAGGGCAAGGACAACGCGCGGACGAGCGTGGCCGTCTTTCCCGACCTGGATGCACGGGTCAGCAAGTTTACGATCTACTTCGGCGGTCTGTCCGGCGAGAAGCTGACCCGTCCGAACCCGAGCTATGATTCTGCTCGGAAGGTCAGCGGCACGGAGACCAACGGCCACGGCGGCAGTGAAGTGAATCCGAAGATCTTCGTCCTTCGCAAGACGCTGGCGATTCCGTACACCCTGCCGGGCGATGTGCGTACCCGACCGAATGCCCAGCCGGTGCTGGGTCGGATGTCGTGGGTCATGCGATAAGAAACGACGAAACGACGAAAAGTCAAAAAGTCAAAACACGAATGCATGGTTGAAAGGATAGAGCAACATGGCACATAAAAAAGGACAGGGCTCGACACGCAACGGCCGCGACAGCAATCCGCAGTTTCTCGGCTTGAAGCGCTACGACGGGCAGATCGTCACCATCGGCACCATTCTCATCCGGCAGCGCGGCACGCCGTTCCGACCGGGTTTGTACGTCGGTCGCGGGCGCGACGACACCTTGTTCGCCCTGCGCGAAGGCAAGGTCGTCTTCCAGGGCCGCAAGGTCTCGATCGAGCCGATGGCCATCGAGTCAAACTGACACGACGCTCCGGATCAATCTTTGATGTGACATCAAACGAAGCCGACGGATTGCAATCCGTCGGCTTCCGTAGTTTATGCAACGCCCTCCGAGCGACGTGTCGACATTTTGGCGTTTTGACTTTTTGGCGTTTCTCACATGCTTTTCATCGACGAAGCCATCATCTGTGTTCGATCCGGCCGCGGAGGCGACGGTTGCGTCAGCTTTCGTCGAGAAAAGCATGTCCCCAAGGGCGGTCCCGATGGCGGCGACGGCGGCGACGGCGGAAGCGTCTTTCTCCACGTCGATCCGCAACTCTCCACGCTTGTCGATCTCACCGGCAAGCACCATTGGACCGCACAAAACGGCCGTCCCGGCGCCGGCGACAATTGCAGCGGCAAGGCCGGCGAGGATGAAATCGTGCGCGTCCCGCCGGGCACGCTGGTCTATGACCGCGACAACGGCATTTTGCTCAAGGACCTCGTCGAGCCGAATTCGCGACTTTGCGTCGCCCGCGGCGGAAGCGGCGGCCGCGGCAATGCCCGATTCGCATCGCCGACGCATCAAACCCCTCGCGAATTCGAACGTGGCGAAGAAAGTCAGGAGCGCTGGCTTCGACTGGAGCTCAAGCTCATCGCCGATGTCGGCGTGATCGGTCTGCCCAACGCCGGCAAGAGCACGCTGCTCTCCCGCGTCTCGCGTGCCCGACCGAAAATCGCGGATTATCCCTTCACCACGCTCGTGCCGAATCTCGGAATCGTGTCGCTCTCCGGCTATCGACAGTTCGTCATGGCCGACGTACCTGGCCTGATTGAAGGCGCGCACGAAGGCGTCGGCCTCGGCGATAAGTTTCTCCGCCACATCGAACGCACGCGCGTTGTGCTGCACCTGATCGACCTTTTCCCTCCGGAGGGAATGCCTTCTCCCGCCGAGGCCTATCGCATCATCCGCGGCGAGTTAGAGAAGTACAGCCCGGTTTTGGCGACCAAGCCGGAGTTGATCGTGGCGAACAAGCTGGACATGTCCGGCGAGAAGGAACCGGCGGAACTTCACGCTCTGCGCGAAGCACTCGGCGAACACGATGTCCTTGCCATTTCCGCCGTCAGCGGTAAAGGCCTGGAACTGGTCACCAATCGACTCTGGGAGATGATCGACGCGGCCCGCAAAGCGTCATGATCTCGGACTGGTGGTGAATACAGAGCTTCGCAGCGTCTTCCTGCTGCCACGACTGTGGCACGAAGTCATCATCGCGGCGGCTCAGCTCGATATTGGAGCACCCCACCCACCAGCTACACGTGCAATTGCCCCCATGCTCGCGCCCCACGTCGGATTATAGACCGCTCGAACGCGGGCGTCTCATAAGCACATCAACAATTTTTGCGACGAGCATCATGCCCGCATAAACGCACCGTGCCGCGCAGTCGGCATGGTTTCACTTTGGCAGCGATTCTTCCGGAGCGCTGGGCATATTATCAGATGAACACCATTTACGTTGTGCGGGATCCCCTGCGGTCCGGGCATTGCCATTGTTGGTCCGAGGTCCTCGCGTCCAGAGGGGGCGCGACTCTGATTGAACACAAGCCCGAGTGAGGGGCGGGCACAAGGGGAGGATCACATGATCAGGAAATTGGGAACCATCGCTTTTCTTGCTGCAATGGCCGCCATGAGCTCGGCCACCACGGCACTGGCACAAGTGGGCGAGCCGCAGGGCAGCTTTACCGTAACCGTGCGTCAGGGCGGAAACGTCATCGCACAACAGAACGTCACCATCGGCCCCGGCGGCGACCTTGAAGACCTCAAGGCCGTCTTCCAGGACGGTACGCCGGAAGATCACACGCAAATCGGTTCGATCGGCCCCGGCCAGACGCCGATCATCCTCAAGGTCACTACCGACGATGATCCGTTCTTCCGGGTCTCGCACTGGTACATCGACGTGCCGATCAGCATGGCGAACATCCACGCACCGGGACCGACATCGCTCTTTGACCCGAACGGCGGGCTCGTCGACGTGACCGTGACCGGCCTGTCTTTCGACAACGGCGCGCTGGCGTTTCCGTATGTTCAGCCAAGCCCGAATTATTACACGTCGTTCATGCGCGACATCCAGGGGCATTTCTACAATCTGCCCGGCAGCCACGCATACAACGCCTTCGGCAACGGCATCATCGATATTCAGGTGCCGGGCACGCTCTACACCGACGGCATCCTGAATCCGTACAACTTCGAAGTGCTCCAGACCGGCGCCAACGTCTCGTGGCGATGGAACAACATCCTGCCGCCGTCGTTGGCCACTACGGTCACCAACCAGTTTGGGGTGACTCACAATCCGATCGATCCGGGGTACGTTTTCGAACTCGGCCTGTCGGTTGCCTTCCTTCAGATTCCGGAGCCGGGCACCCTGGCCCTACTGGCCCCTGCGGCAATGTTTGTGATTCGACGTCGCAAGCGACGCTAAGCATCTAACTGCGCCGCCGCGCTGCACGGCTAACGCGGTGTCACCGATTCACCTCCATTCAAGGCAAGGGGCCGGCCCATCGGGTCGGCCCTTTTGCTTTGATCGCCGGACGAATAGAGCGCGAACCGATGAAACGCCACCGGCCGAACCAAGCGGCCGAAGCAATCAGTCGCCGAGGCCGATCGCGCTGGCGGCTGCGTGGTGTTCCGTATGCGTGATGGTGATGAGCACCTTTGCGATTCCCCGTTCCCGCGCGATCCGAGCCGTCGGCCCGCTCAGCGTGACGTGCGGCCGGCCCGCCTGATCGTTCAGAATCTCGATGTCGGTCCAGGAGATCGGCCCGCGCCAACCGGTGCCGAGCACTTTCAGAATTGCCTCTTTGGCGGCGAAGCGACCGGCAATGTGCGGCACGGCGTTTTTCATGCGCGTGCAGTAGGCCTGCTCGGCCTCCGTGAGAATGCGTGCCATGAACCGCTCGGGATGATCCTGCATGATCCGCGCGATTCGCTCGCATTCGATCAGGTCAATACCGTGGGCGACGAGATTCATTCCCTCAAGCTACCTCGACGCCGATGCGTTCACAAGCACAGCGACAGGACCTCAGTCGAACTTGCCCTTGTCGGGTTCCTCCTCGTCGTCGTCGTCCTCCGTATCGCCGTATTTCCAGGAATCCGACTCTTCGGCCTCGTCGATCTCCTGCTCCATGTGACGAAACATCTTCTCCTGCAGGGGTTGGATCCGTTTGTACATCTGCAGGGTCGCCTCGTAGGCCGCGACCATGCGATCCACTTTCTGCGTAAGCTCCGCGGTACGCAGAAGCTGCCACTTCATCAGGCACTCGGGCTCCTTGATGTTGCTGAAGGGATCGCATCGAAAGGAGAGCTGGCCGCCGGGGCCGCGGTTGAAGTGTTCACATTCGCTGCATTGCAACATAAGCCCGCCTCCAGTGCCATATAGACGGCACTCTGTACGGCCGCCTCGAAGAGTGTCATAATTGTGGCACTATGCCTGCTACCAGAAATAATCTCCGACCATCGGGATGCGCTTCTCGAATCGCTCGCAGTCCGTGCGCCACCACTTTTGCAGTGTCCGGCCGGCTTCGTCGAGTCGGCGAACGCCGTCGTTTTCGCGCCGTATCATGCTCTCCGACTGTCGATTGAAGTTTTCCGTCCGCATCTGGATCCGCCGCTGAGAGGCAGGGTCATCACAGCCCACGAGCGCCGCAAGGATCAGAGCGATGGCCGGGAGCCCGATTCTCGCCGCCCTGGCAGCGCCTCGAGAAGTACGGAAGCCGAAGCAGATTCGGGGTTTAGCTTTTGGAATCATCGTTACACACATTCTACTCGCCCGAGCGGCCCGCGGCGCAGCGAAGCACGATGCTTGCCGCGAGAAAACGCGACCACCTCCGACTGGCCGACTGGCGAACTCGCATGACTTGCATCGACTTCGATCGAGCAGGCCGGCGAATTAACGTGCCAATTTGAACAAAAAGCAGATATACACTATCATATTATTATAGGACTATGTGTTCCACGTGGAACATGCGATATCAGTCACGCAGTTCGATTGTTCCACGTGGAACGCTCAGATTCTGTGTTGTTGATCACGGTCAGTTGACTTAGAATGAACCGAGCAAGACAACAGCAGCACGGAAGCTCAATCGTCCACAATCGCATGGAGGAAGTCATGTCCAAGGAAGCGAGACGACTCGGAAGGGGAATCGCATCCATCGTTTCAGTTGACGTTGCCGATCCGGGCCATGCTCACGACGACGTTCAGGAACCAACTAGGGAGCCAACTGTTCCGAAAGTCGGCGTTCAATCGCGTTTCGCCATCATACCCATCGCCAGTGTTCGAACAAACCCAGCTCAGCCGCGACGCACATTCGACGAGGCAGCTCTCCAGGCATTGTCAGAATCCATGAAGAACAAGGGCACCCTGCAACCGATCGCAGTTCGCCCCGCAGAAGGTGGCTATGAACTTCTGGCTGGCGAGCGCCGTCTTCGAGCCGCTGCCCTGGCGGGCATTGACAGCTTACCCGCCGTGATCCGCCCTGCTAAGGACGAGGACCTCCTCGAACTCGCACTCATAGAGAACGTTCTGAGGCAAGATCTGAATCCACTGGAAAAGGCCCAGGCCTACAAAAATATGCACATCCGCCATGGACTTTCTCATGACGAGATCGGGAAGCGGATGGGAGAGGACAGGGCTACTGTATCTAACTATATACGCTTACTAGACTTACAGAATTCTATTCTTGAAATGCTGGCAACTGGAGCTATTGGCACGGGGCATGCAAAGGCCCTACTGTCTCTTGCAGATAATCAGACTCGTTTATCTCTTGCTAGCAGGGTGGCGTCAGAGGGTTGGTCTGTACGGCAAACCGAAGCTGCCGTCTCAAAGCTCAAGGAGGGGTCGCCGCAGACCACCGGCCCGGCAGCCAAGCCGCAGCGACCGGCGGTAGGCGATATGGAGCAGCAGTTATCCCAAACCCTCGGCACGCGAATCCGAATCAAGGAAGGGCGGCGTCGGCACTCCGGCAGGATCACGATAGAATACTACACTCTTGATGACTTCGAACGAATCATCGCTTTGCTGGGCGTCGCGCGGGAACCCGCCTGACATGTGCCCGAGAGGGCGATTTGTCAGCCACGGGAGAACCCTTACTTGAACGCCGGAACCGATTCTCGTATTGCCACACCGCCTGTCCGACCGAGCGGCTTCTGGGGTCACCTGCTCGTCTCTGCATCCGCTTGTCTGCTGACGGTCTCGATTCTCGGCTCCGCGGTTATTCTTGTTTACAAGGGCTATCGTCGTTACGAACTCAAGACGAAAGTGCGCACGTTCATCAGCTCGCTGGAGAATCGAACGCCCGAGGAACTTGCCGAGCGAACGGAAGAACTCAAGCAGCGGCCCAAGGTCGCCCAGCACGTCCTGCCCGAACTGCGAAACACGCTCGCGGCCGCGCGATCGGAGAATCAACTGCGCGCGGCAATCGAAGTTTCACGGGCGTTTCTCTCGCATAGCGGCATTCGACGTGCATTGATGGATCTGCGGCGTGATCCTCGTGAGATGGTCTCCGCTGCCGCGGTCTCGGCACTCGCGGAACTCGAGCCGCCGGAAGCAGCCGCCGAAGCACTGGGAAATTGTCTAGAGGGTGTGGATGTCGGCGAAGTCTCGGACGCCGCGGTGGACGAAATTTGCGCGGGCCTGCTCAAGCTCGGGGGGCCGGGTCTAGACGAAATGAAGAAACACATCGGCCGCTTGAGCGAGGACCGACGCGTTTGGATTGTCGGCTATGTCAACGCGGTGGGCAGTCCCTATCGGCGCGCGTGGCTGGAGCTGCTCAAGGCGGACCCTGATGCGCGTGTACAGGCCGCGGCACAAGATGCCGATGCATTGCGCACGGCGGAAGCCAAGTAGGGATCGTTCAGCGGAGTTGATGGATCGTGGACGGGTTTTACTTCTCTTTGCTGGGCAAATGGTCCTACCTGGGACTGTTTATCGTCTTGCTGGCGGCGGGCATGGGTGTGCCGTTGCCGGAAGACATTCCGCTCCTCGCCGCGGGCTGGCTCGTGCATCAGGGCCATGCGGACCTTACCTTGATGATCTTGACGGGGCTGGTGGGCGTCATGGTGGGCGACTCGATGCTCTTCATGATGGGCCGCCATTACGGGACGCACATCGTCGAGCATCGCTGGCTTCGACGCATCGCGAAGCCGTGGTTGCTGGAGAAGGCCCGGCTGATGTATCAGACCCACGGCATGAAGATTCTCTTCGCGGCGAGGTTCATGCCTGGCCTGCGGGCGGTTCTCTTTCTCACGGCCGGCATCTGCCGTGTGCCTTTCTGGAAGTTTTTTACCATCGACGGCTTCGCAGCGCTCATCTCGGTGCCGGTATGGGTCTATGTGGGCTTCAAGTTCAGCGACTACATCCACGAAATCGTCGGCGGCACGCGCACGGCCACGTTCATCATCGCCGGTATTTTTGTCGTCGGCCTCATCGCCTGGGGCTGCTGGGAATACTTCCGGCATCTCAGAAAAAAGAACCGCGAAGCCCTGGAAGCCGAAAAGGTGCTTCAGGAGGTCATCCGCTCGGCGCCACTGATTACTGACAAGACTGCACGCGCGGAACGCCGTGAAACCGCGGCGATCGTGTCAGACGATTGACACTTATGAGTGACCGCAACCGGCAACTTGCGATCGGGCACATGTTCCGTCTCATCGATCCTTCTCCGGGTCGCCCCTGGGCGATGCGACAACAGGCGTGAAACGAACGACTTCCAGACCCACTTGACCAGGTGTCGCAGTAACCTGGCCGGACATGCGTCCGATATCCAAGTGGCAACCCTACGGCGCTATTGCCACTTAACATGCTGTCTTTACAAGCTTTAGGTTTCGCCCCCGGGAAGGGTCGTCCTGATGATCCTACGCTCGATTGACCGGCGCGTGTCGCGAACGACTTCCGATCGGACTCCATGCGGCAGTTGCTCGACGGAGCCGGAAACGGTAAACTTCGGGGCTCGCCTCTGATCGGGGCGAATGCCTCGGAGATTTGCAATGCCCAAGATGAAAACCCACAAGGGCTCGGCCAAACGTATGAAGGTCACGGCCAGCGGGAAGATCAAATACAAGAAGAGCAATGCCGGCCACCTGATGAGCGGCAAATCCGGTAATCGCAAGCGAAAGCTGCGACAAGCCGGAATCCTTGCCAACAAGCCGCTCACCAAGCGAACTCGCCGAGCCGTTCAGGAGTAATGCGATGCCACGAACCCGATCCAACGTCGCCCACCACAAGAAGGTGAAGCGAACCCTCAAGGCGGCCAAGGGCTACTACGGCGGCCGGAGCAAGCTGCTGCGTTCGGCCCGTGACACGGTCGTTCGCGCCGGCGTGTACTCCTATCGTGACCGTCGCGCTCGCAAGCGTGAGTTCCGCACGCTCTGGATCACGCGAATCACGGCTTCGTGCCGCGCTCGAGGCATTGGTTACAACCGCTTCATCAACGGCCTCAAGCGAGCGACCGTCGATCTGAATCGCAAGATGCTCAGCGAAATCGCCATCCACGACGCGGCCGCCTTCGACATGCTCGTCGAACTTGCCCGCAGCAAGCTCCAGAAGGCCGCTTAGAAACACCGCCATGCCGATACATGTCGGCCAACAGCATTCGCGCAGACAACACCAAAGCCCCAGGCAGAATTGCCTGGGGCTTTTCTATGTCGGCGCATGCGAATGAGTGAAATCGCGATGAATGATAATCCACCAGGCATGCATCAAACGATCGGTGTGATCTTCGACATGGACGGCGTCCTGGTCGACAGCGGCCACGCGCACTACCTGAGCTGGCGGCAGCTTGCCGAAGAACTCGGGATGCGTCCCATGAACGAGGAGGATTTCAAATCCTCTTTCGGCGGGCGAAGCGCCGACATCATTGCCCGATGGTTCGGCGAGACGCGGCCCGAAGTCGTCCACCAGATGGATGCTCGCAAGGAATCCATTTACCGCGATCTCATCCGAGGCAAGGCTCCCTCCATGCCGGGAGCCGTGGAGCTGATCGTCTCGCTCCACGCGGCGCGATTTCGCCTCGGGGTCGGATCCTCCGGTCCGCCGGAAAATATCGGGCTCGTCTGCGACGAGATGGGTCTGCGGCCTTACCTCTCGGCGATTGTGACCGGTATGGATGTCCAGCGCGGCAAGCCCGATCCGCAGGTTTTCTTACTCGCCGCCGACCGCATGGGCACGCCGCCTGCTCGTACGGTGGTCATCGAAGACGCTCCGCTCGGCATCGAAGCCGCCCGCCGCGCCGACATGCGGTGCATCGCCCTGACAAGTTCGCATTCCGCATCGGCCTTGTCCGCAGCGGACGTGATCGTCTCGAATCTTTCGGAAATCACACCTTCAAGCATCCTCGAACTCATCGCATAAACCCTCCGTCCCGGCAGCCACACATGGCCGCGCCGCTACGGTGACCGCCTTGGACTTTACCGTTGCCGCGGCGCAGGGTGTGCAGTATTGCCCTACACAGCCATGTCGCCCGAGCAATTCCATCGGTGGCGGAATTGTAACCCATGCAGAAATCACGCATTGCGCACAATGCTTTTCGGACGCCGTCCGCGCCCGCGCGTGTGGCATGGGCGATGCCTTATCCAATCAGCGAAGCTCGCCCGGTGAAGAGGCAACGACGTCGGGCGAGCTTTCCGCGGGGTTCAGTTGTCGGCTCGGCCAAGAGCCCGGGCCAGTCGATCGCTCGAGCCCCGCGGTTTTTTTGCGCACCTGACACGCTCACGACGATCAAATCAGTTGAAACGAATCCCCCGCCTCCGGCATTTCAACTTTATTGAACCCGTCACCGCGCATCGTCTCGCGCATTTTCACCATCTGATCGACTTCGCCGTGGACGAGAAATGCCTGTTTGCAATTTCTTGCCAGCGGCTTGAGCAGGCGCTGCAATTCATCGCGATCGGCGTGCGCGGAGAAACCGTTCAGTACGACGACATTGGCTCGCAGCTTGAGCTTCTGGCCGAAGATGTTGACGTGCGGCTCGCGCTCGACGATCCGCCGGCCCAGGGTGTGGGCCGCCTGGAAGCCGACGATCAGAATCGTGTTCTTCGGGCTCTGAATGTTATTTCGCAGATGGTGGACGATGCGGCCGGTCTCGCACATTCCGCTGGCGGAGATGATGACGCACGGCGAGCGGCGGTTGTTGAGCCGTTTGCTCTCCTCGGCGTCGCGGATGAACGTGCAACACGCTGAACCCATGAAGTCGCCGTTCGCCAACTGATAATCTCGAGTTTTTCGATCGAACAACTCGGGATGCATGCGGAAGACTTCCGTCGCGTTCACGGACAGCGGACTGTCCACAAAGATCGGCAGCTTGGGAATTCGTCCTTCGGTGAGCAGTTTGTGCAGGGTGTAGACGATGGTCTGCGTCCGGCCGACGCTGAATGCGGGGATGATGACCTTGCCGCCGCGCTCAAACGTATCTCTGACGACTTCGGCGAGTTGGCCCGGCAGGTCAGCGCTGGGCGGATGACGCCGACCTCCGTAGGTGGATTCGCTGATGAGGTAATCACACTCCGCCAGCGGCGCGGGGTTTTGCAGGATGGGCATGTCGAATCGCCCGAGGTCGCCGGTGAAGACGAGCCGTATCGGCTGGTTGTTATCCGGCGGTTTGTACTCCATCTCGACCGATGCGGCGCCGAGCATGTGCCCCGCCTGGTGAAAGCGGATGCGCACCCGCTTCGTAACGTAGAAGTAGCGTTCATAGGCGACGGTCTGAAAAAGCCGAAGGGCGGCGGCCGCGTCTTCGTCATTATAGAGCGGCTCAATCGGCGGCTGGCCCACGCGGGCCTTCTTCTTGTTGATGAACTTCGCATCTTCGGCCTGAATGTGCGCGGAGTCGGCGAGCAGCAGGGCGGCAAGATCGCGGGTCGCATGGGTGGCATAGATGTTTCCCGTGAATCCCTGTTTGGCGAGTAGCGGCAGACGCCCGCCATGATCGATATGAGCGTGAGAAAGCACGACGGCTTGCAACTTCGCGGGGTCAATGGGAAATTGACGGCTCTTTTCCAGCGCGAGGGCTCGCTTGCCCTGAAAGAGTCCGCAATCGAACAGGATCGGCATTCCGTCGGCGATCAGAAGATGACATGAGCCCGTCACCTCCCGTGCAGCTCCGTGGAATTGTACTTCCAGCATACTTGGCGCTCACTTTCACCGGCCGTCAGCCGGCGTCACACCGCTTGCTTCATTTGCGCGGCGGCCAATCGACGATACAGTGCATCCAGCCGATCCACCATCACGCGGTGGTCAAATTCTCGTTCGCAGCGAGCTCGACCCGCTTCGCCATAGGCGCAGCGCAGCATCGGATCGCGCGCCAGCCGTACAATGGCCTCAGCAAATCCGGAATGATCGCCCAGGGCGATCAGCTCGCCCGTCTCACCGGGGCTGACGACTTCCGGGGCGCCGTCAATCTCGAAGCTGACCGCGGGCTTCTTCATCAGCATGGCCTGCACGACGGCCCGTGGAAGGCCCTCCCACTGCGAAGTATGGGCCAACACGTCGATCGCCGCGAGGACGCGCGGCATTTCCGACGGCGGCAACAGGCCGGTGATGATGACGCGATTTTTCAGGCCGCGGCGGGTCAACTCCGCTTCATACCGCGCACGGTCGGCGCCGTCGCCGATCCACACGAATCGCAGTCGCGGCTCGACGCGTACGGCAAGTGACATAATCTCCATGAGCTGCTCGTAGCCCTTGTTGACGAACAGCCGGGCGACCGTTCCCACGAGCAGATCGTTCGGGCCGACCCCCCAATCCGCTCGCGTCTTTTCCGGGTCCTGTGCGGCCGGGTCGAAATCCTGCGTGACGATGCCACTGCGGATCGTTTCGTATTGATCAGGCCGGCCCACGCCCGCGGTGAGCGCCTGCCGCGTCATGGCATCGGCGACAGTGACAATCGCGTGACACTTTTTCGCACAATACCGCTCCGCCGCCGCGTACGCCGCCTGTGTAAGCCGCCTTTGCGTGCGATTAAAGCTCATTCCGTGAATGGTGTGGACGATGATCGGGACGTCGGCGATGTCCGCGGCGACTCGCCCGAGCACGCCGGCCTTGCTCGAGTGCGTATGCACCACGTCGGGTCGAAGTTCCTCAAAGCGACGCACCAATCCTCGTAGCGCGCGTGCATCGAGCCACGGATTCACCGGTCGTACGAGTGAAGCGAGTTCCTCGTATGCGTAACTTCCGGATCGTGCCCGCGCGACCAGAGAGCCCTCCGGCCCGGTCGTGGGGCCTGTGAGTAGATGGACCTCGTGTCCGCGTTCGGCCAGTCCTTCACAGGAGAGCAGTGTATTCTCCTGCGCTCCGCCGATGATGAGCCGCGTGATGACGTGAACGATTCGCATTTCAGATGCGTCGGCGCTCAGGCCGGCGGCGCTTCCTCCATGTCAACGCCCGGCAGAATGGGCGCGGTGCTTTGTGGCTGATACTCCACACGCGCTCGCAGGGCGCCTCGCGGCGGCTCTGCGCGGCCAGCACGCTCCAGCATTTCATCGGAAGGCGGCGGCAGCGAGGGGATATCATACTTGACCCATTGGAGGCACAGCCCGCGCGCGGGAGCGGTCGGTCCGGCATGGGAACGATCCTTCGCGTCGAGGATGAGTGGGGCTTGCTCGACACTCCAGTGGCCGCGACCGATTTCGACCAGCGTGCCCATCATGTTTCGCACCTGCTTGTAGAGGAAGCCCTCGCCTTCGATGTCCATGCGGATCTCAGACCCCTCGCGATAAAGTTCGATGCGGTGAACAGTCCGCACATTCGATTGTCGAACATTGCCTGCCGAGGCGAAGGAGGTGAAATCATGCGTCCCGACCCAGTAGGCCGCGGCGCGGCGCATGGCAGCGAGATCAAGCGGGTGCCAGACATGATAGGTGTATCGCTGGCTGAGCTGTTCACAGGGGCGGCCGGTGACGTTGTGTATCCGATAGCGATAGAGCTTGCTGACGGCGGACTGTGTTGAGTGAAAGTTGAGCGGGACTTCCATCAGATGGAGCAGCGTCATGTCCTTGGGAAGCCGCGCTCCGACACTTCTGAATATCGCATGATCCGAAGCCGGATTGGTCGTGTAAAAATTGGCCACGTAGCCCTGGGCATGAACACCCGAATCGGTGCGACTGCACCCGATCACGGCCACCTGATGTCGCACCGCCCTGCGCAGACCTCGCACCAGGCACTCCTGGACCGTGCGCAGGCCGGGCTGGTGTTGCCAGCCGTGGAAGTCCGCGCCGTCGTAGGCGAGCACCAGCATGAGGTTTCGCATCATGACGGGACTATCGTAGAAGGTTGCGGTATCGCAGGCAAAGAATTGAATCGGGCGACCCGGAGCGTCCGGCAGATTCGGTGTCACGTTTCCTCGGGCGAGGGCGTGGGAACAGCCGGCGGAGTCGTCGCCAGGACTTCATTCGGCTGAAGGCCGACGTAGGCGCGCTGAGTGCGTGCGCGGCCCCTGGAGCGTGCGTGACGCTTGTTCGGCGTGATTTCCGGAAGCTGGTCAGGATCGAGCTGCCAATAGGCCATGGTTCGGCTGCGACCGAGCTGCTTAGCCGCAAAGAGGGCAATGTCGGCTTGCCGGAGGAATTCATCGGCGTCAAAGTCGTGTGGTTCTCCGGTGAAGGATGCCAGGCCGATGCAGGTGGTGAAGTGCTTCGGGCTGGTGGCGGCGTCGAAGGCGATGGAGGCGAAGGTCTGGCGCAGCCGCGCCGCGATGGCGAGGCCCGCCGCTCGTGAGGAATTCTTGAGCACAAGGGCAAGTTCGTCGCCGCCGAGCCGACCCGCGCGACAATCGGGACCGGTCAGGCGTTTCAACAATCGGGCGAAGGTGAGAATCAACTCGTCGCCCAGATCGTAACCGTGCTGTTCGTTGACGGCTAAGAGCTGATCAAGGTCGGCAATGAGCAGAATGCTCTCGGTACCAGCGCGACGCGTCGTATTGACCGCGTCGTTAATCTGCATGAAGAGCTGGCGGCGATTTGCCAGGGTCGTAAAGGGGTCCTCGAGCGCCAGTTTGCGGTAGGCGTCACGCAGTCCCTGCTCGCGCAGGACGACGCGCAGCCGGGCGAGCAAGTCGACCTTGTTCACCGGCTTGCTGATAAAGTCGTGACCGCCGATCGAGAAGCACTTGGCGATCAATTCGTCGCTGCGATCTTCACCGGTGATGAAGATGATCGGCGTGTCGGCAGTCGACAGGCGCGATTTGATCTCTTCGCAGACCTCGAAACCGTGCATGCCGGGAATATTCAGATCGAGAAGGACGACATTCGGACGATACTTCTCCGCGATGGACAGTCCTGTCTGGCCGTCGGCGGCACTCGTAGTGCGAAAGCCCGCCGCCTGAACGACGGTTGTCACGAAGCGAACGAAGTCCAGATCGTCATCAACAATCAGGACAAGCGGTGCATCTTCGATTTCACGGCTCGTTTCCGCGTTTTGCTTCGTCCCCATCGCGGCTTCTCACTATCTGTATTCAAGCCCGAGACTGCGTCCTGACACCGTTCATATCGGCGCGATGAAGTCAGACCGCTAGTTCCTTCCGCATTGGAGAAAACCCCAATACGACCAGGAACCTCGCAACCACGTCGTCTGCTCGCACGGGCAGCCATTGTTATCGACAACTTACGATAAAATCGGGGACGCAAGGCGATGTCTTTGCACGATTCCGGGCGCAACGGAACCCATCGCGGCGCAGGGTTTCACCCGGACCGGGCTCGCGGCGCTCCGATAATGCAGGTGTCTTGTAAATCAGGAATCCGACGCACTTGCATCGACAGCGGACGCGCGGCTTCGGATGAGATTAAGGATTTCCCGTTCGAGTGTTCGGTCGCGCGGCATGTCGGTCCATGCTTCTGTCTGTCCGGCGCTCACGCCGGCATCTCGATCAATCGGTGTATCTCCGGGATAGTCCTGAAACCGTTCATTATCACGAAAGACGCGGTGATCCGCCGTGTCCAGCCGCTGAACACGCACAATGCACTTCGCGATCGAACCCGTGCCGGTGTCCTGAAGAACCAGCGTAGCCGTGCGCCGCATGCGATTGTTGTAACCGATGGCAGTATCGCGAATGCGCCCCGTACCACCGCGCTGCTGGAATTCCTCCGTCGCGCTGCGAACCATGCCGGTTTCGGGAGCGATCTCCTCAAGGCGGAACCATTGTCGCATGGCGTATAAGCCGGCGTCGAAGGCGACGTCGCGGTTGACATTGGGGAGCGCAACCTGCGACCATCCGTCGGTTCGCTGCCCGAAGATCCCGCCGGAATCGGCTTCGGAACAACCCGACATCGCGACCATGCACCATGCTGCCAGTGATGTCGAAAGGCACAAACGCCCACCGGATCGAAAGCGTCTCGAACTGAATCTGCGATGATTCATCGTCTCACCTCTTGGCGTCGCAGGCCTGCATCGCACTACCCGAACGCATCGAAGACTAGCCCTGTGCGGAAGGATCGTCAACACACGGCATGAATTGCGGCGACCGGTGGCCCATCGGACCGGAAACTCGTAAACTCGGGCGGACGATGGCGAATCTCACTGGCGTCTATTTCGACCTGATCTCCGAGCGCCGCCGCGGGCTGCTCTCGGACCTCGTCCGTGTGACCCTGGCACTGGCCTCGGTTCCGTACGCTGCCGCCGTCGTTCTGAGAAACGCTTACTTCGATCTCTACAAGCGCGCCTCCGCGAAAACGCCCAAGCCCGTCATCTCCGTCGGAAACATCACGACCGGCGGCACGGGCAAGACACCCATGACCGCCGCGCTCGCCGGGCGCCTCATCGACCGCGGCAGAAATGTCGCCATTCTCCTTCGCGGATACAAGAGCAGCCCCGGCTCATACCCTTCGGACAGGACAAATCCCGCGAGGGAAAAATGGGGATCGCACAGCGACGAAGCGCTTGTGCTCAAGCGTCGATGCCCGAAGGCAGTCGTACTCGTCGATCCAGATCGTGTCGCTTCGGCGGAGCGTGCCGTTTCTCAAGGCGCGGATGTCATTCTCCTTGACGACGGCTTCCAGCATCGGCGACTTGCCCGCGATCTGGATATCGTATTGGTCGATGCCGGCAATCCTTTCGGCCATGGACATATTCTGCCGCGCGGGTTGCTGCGTGAACCGGCGTCCTCGCTGCGCCGCGCCGGGCTCATCGTGGTGACGCGAAGCGACGAAATCGACACGGCGACAAAAGGCGTGCTGCTGGGCACGCTCCGACGCGTTTCGGGCGGCAAGCCGATGATCGAAGCGGTGCATCGTCAGGCCGGCCTGATGGATGTGCGGGGGCGACCGGTCGAAATCGAGGACTACGGCGTGATTCAGGCGGTCCTCTTCGCGGGTATCGGGAATTTTGACAGCTTTCGGCGCGGCGCGGAGAAGCTCGGCATCCGCGTGGCGGCGGCCTATCAATATCCGGATCATCACGCCTACGCCGACGAGGAAATCGCCGGTTTGCAGGACCTGGCTGTCGATCTGGAGGCCAACGCCGTGCTCACCACCGAGAAAGACGCGGTCAAGCTCGTCGGCCGATGGGATGAAAGCGCCGTGCGACTGCTGGTGGTCCATCTGGAGATCGAATTCACCGGCGACGGCAATAGAATACTCGACGAAACCATCGACAAGGCGCTGCGAAAAGCGTAACGTCCCTTGGCGACCTCAGCGGACTTCGTACGCTTGCGTCGCCCTGCTACCGGGTTGATCCATGGCGAAGAAATACGAACCCATCGACCTCTCGAAACTCCGTACCTACTCCATCGCGGATCGGGCACACAAGTTCGACGCCCGACTGGCTGCCAACCTTGCGGACAAGGGTGCAACCTTCAGGGCATGGTGGGACTCGCTGCCTCCGTATCTCGGCGCGGAAAATCTTCGAGCCCTGGCCGGCGAGATTCTTGCCGCGCGAAAGGCGAATCGTCCGGTGATCTTCGCGCTCGGAGCGCACGTGGTGAAGGTCGGCTGCTCGCCGATCATCTGCGATCTGATGGAGCGCGGCATCCTCACGGCCGTGTCGATGAATGGGGCGACGGCGATTCACGATGTCGAAGTGGCGACCTTCGGCCAGACCAGCGAGGAAGTCGCCGACACCATTCGCGACGGTAGCTTCGGCATGGTTGAGGAGACGCCGAAGTTCTTTGCGGATGCCCTGAGTGAGGCGCCATCAAAAGATGCCGGGCTCGGCGCTGCGGTCGGAGCGCACCTCGTACGGGTGGCGCCGCCACATGCCCGCCTGAGTATTCTGGCGACCGCCGCGCGACTGGGCCTGCCTGCGACGGTTCACACGGCCTTCGGCACCGACACCATTCACATGCACGCGGCCGTCGCAAAGAGCGATCTTGTGGCGCGCAGTACGATGGATTTTCGCCTGATTTGCAGCGTCGTCGCGGACATGGCCCCTGCCGGCGCCTCCACGGCCTCCGGTGTCTGGGTCAACGTGGGCTCGGCGGTGCTTCTGCCGGAAATCTTCCTGAAGGCCCTTGCCGTCGCGCGGAATCTCGGCGCTTCGCTCGACGATATCACGACCGCCAATCTCGACATGCTTCGCCACTATCGCCCGAGTGAAAACGTCGTTGGCCGAACGGTAAAGAAAGGGCGCGGGCTTTCGATCATCGGCCACCACGAGATCATGCTCCCGCTCTTGCGGCAGGCACTCATTGAAACGATGTAACAGGCCCAGGCACACCGTAGAAGCATGACATGCACGTGTCCGATCGACATCCCGCCGTCTTTCTGGATCGCGACCACACGCTGATTGAAGACCCCGGCTATCTCAACGATCCCGCGCAGGTGCGCTTGTTGCCGGGCGTCGCTGAGGCAGTACGGCAATTGCGCGCGGCGGGTTATCTCGTTGTTGTGGCGACCAATCAATCCGGCCTGGCTCGGGGACTCATCACGGATGACCAACTCGCTGCGGTGCATGCGCGACTGCGCGAACTGTTGAAGGCCGAGCGCGCCGACCTGGACGCGATTTATCATTGTCCATTCCTGCCCGGTGAGGCAGCCGTCGTGGAAAAGTATCGCGGTGACAGCGAGCTGCGCAAGCCGCGGCCCGGCATGCTGCTGCTGGCGGCGAAAGAGATGAACATCGATCTTGCCCGATCATGGATGATCGGCGATTCACCGCGCGACGTGGAAGCGGGTCGCTCGGCGGGCTGCCGTACGATCCTGATCGCCGAAGGCCATTCTCCGCCGGATGGCGCATCCTGCGATCATGTTGCCACAGACCTGCCTCATGCGGCACAATACATCCTTTCGCAACACGGAGGTGCGTGACATGAACGAACCCGGCAGCACAAGTCTCATGGAACCCCCGCACCGCTCGCAAACCCCCTCCAGTGCGGGTCGTGCAACCGCGAGCGGAGACCGCTCGGCCGACGGCTCACTCGATGCGATCCTGGAAGAACTACGCATGATGCGCCGCGAGCAGCGGTACGAAGACTTCTCGATCGCCCGACTTGCCGCCGCCATCGCACAGGCCTTCGCGCTCTGCGCGATCGGCTGGGGCCTGTTTGCATGGATGGACGCCACGCCGGACCAGACCGCTGCCGCGGCCACGAGCGCCACCATTCGCCTGCTCGCGGGCATCGCCTTCCAAATGATGGCCCTTACATTCTTCGTGGCCGCTCGGCGAAGCTAACGCCTCGCAATACACGGCACCGGTAACGCGCGTCGTCAATCAAATGAAAAAGCCCACGGGGGGTGAGTCCGTGGGCCCGTTGATTGCTGAGTTGTTGTCGCACGCGATGCAGAAACGACTATTCGCGCGGGGTGGATTCGACGATTGGCGGAACGATGTCTTCGACCATCTCGCCGGCCTCCATAAGCAGTTCGCGTGCCCGCATGATGGAACCCTCAAGCTGACGGACTTCGACATCCGTGGGATGTCGGCCGGACTTGAGCAAGGCGGATCGCTGCTCGATCATGTCTTCCATCTTGATTCGGATGGTTGCATAGATCATGTTCTCAGCCATCGCTTTGCGAAGCGCCTCGTCTTCGATCACCAGGGCTTCCTGTTCGCCCCACTCCTGCGAAGGGGACGGCGATGCCTGGCGTGGCACGGACGCCTGGGCCGGCTGCGGCGCGGGCTGTTGTGTCGGCTGTTGTGCGGTCTGTTGCGCGGTCTGTTGCGCGGGCTTACTTGCCTGCGGCGCGGCCTGCGGCGCAGCGGGCTGCGCTGACTTCTCGGCCGTCTGGGCGGTCGATTCGGTCTGGTCTTCGGAGCAGGCAACTCCACTGATTAGAATCATCATCGCCAACGGGGCGACGGCACTCATGGCAAACTGACGCATCATCCTTCTCATGACAATTCCTTTGGCTGGTCCGGTTGTCAATCCGTCGAGTCCATCCACGATCCGCAATCCCCAGCGAATCGAATAACGGTTATTCCTGCTTATCGCTCGCGGCGGTGGTGACGCCTTCGGCGGCGTCTTTGCCGGCGGTCGCGTCCTTCTTCTTCCAGTCCGACGATTCCGGCCGCGTTACTTCGATCTGCGTGGCAATCAGTCTGGGCTCTTCGCTCGACTTGTCCCGATAGCCGGTGACCACGACCTTGTCGCCCTCGCGGACGTCTTCAAGACGCTGGCTGCGGCCGTTGATCCAGACCTCGGTATCCTCACGGACGGATCCGGAAAGCTCACGCTCGACCCCGTTCTCGTCCTTGAACAGCATGGAGACCTGGTTGTTCTTCAGGTCGACGCGCTTGGCCACGCCGGTGATTTTCTTCATCTTGGGCGCCTTGCCCTCGTCGTCGGAGCAACCCGTCATCAGGACGGCTGTGGCAATCAGACACATCGAAACTTTTCCGAAAGCGCGGCGATACGTAGCCATTTAGAGTCCTCGCAAACCATTTCTTGTGCAGGGCGTACGGATCGCCTGCAAGCCCCGTACTGTAGTCGCGGGCAGCCGAACGATCAACCTGAGCCGGGTATCGGCCCTTGCGTGCCGGGAAGGCGTGTTTCCTGTGCGTTTTTCGGCTTGGGGATATTGACATTCCCGCGGCTGCCACCACGATGCGGTCGTGTCCGCCGAACCTTCATCACCCCCTGCGGTCGCCCATTGGCCGACCGATCGCCGCCCACCCTGGCGTCGCGCCATGGCTCTGGCCGCAACGATGCTCGTCGTGTTGTCATGGTTGCTCGCGAGACTGATCTGGCTGCCGTTTCTCTTTGGGTTGTTTTTCTTTCTGGTCGCCGGACTGCTCGTCGGCTCCGTGGCATTTCGATTGGCGCGCGCGTCGCGACCGGTTTCCGGATCGGTCATTTTGCGTAGTGCCCTTCTGATCGCCGTGTTGACGGTGTTCGCCTCCGTCTGCTTCGAATACCGACATTTCGCGTCTACGGTCGGTGATCCACCGCGCTTTGCCGATGCCCGAAATGCAGCTCTGTCAAAGGAAGCATCGTTGCATGAACTCCATCGGCGAATCGCAGGCGAATTCGGCGCCGCGATGAAGGCACATTATTCGCCCGGTGGTGTTCTCGGCTATGTTCGCTGGACGCTCGGCGCGACCCACCTCGACTTGACGGTCGATGGCGACACCGAGCGCGTGCTCAGTGACCATGCCGGCTTTCTCTGGCTCATCCGGACGCTGATGTCGGTTGCACTGGTTGCCGCCGGTCTCTGGTCGAGTCTTGAGTCTCTCCGATCGGCCGAACCGGTTCGCAACGTCCTCCTGCCCGGCGAACCCTATCTGGAAGACGACGAATGACCGGCGACGCAGGCCGTGTGGGCCGTTGGCGATCGATGCGCCTTGCCCACGGCCTTGGGCCGACATAGAATCACCGGAACCACAGGCGGCCGACACCGCCGAAGCCGGGCGAACCTCCTCCTCTCCCATCGCCCGATATCCGAAATTCGATTGCCGGTTCTGCTGCGCTGCGTAAATGTAGCGATTGCAGCAGTCGGGTTGATTTTAACTCACGTGCGAGTCTGCTGAGCCGATCAAGGGGACGGAAGCGTTGAAGCAGGCCTCAGCTGCGCAGGCGCGCGGTCGGGGCAACTGCGAGGACGAAAACGAACCTGCCGGTGTCGGGCATGTGCGCGGGCACATGCCGGGACAGGGGATGGCAGGTGATCGAATCGTTCTGAGGATGCGGGGCATGCCTCGTCCCAAGGATGTACTTACGACCGGCGAAGTCGCGCGAATCTGCAGCGTGGCTCCGAGGACCGTCTCAAAATGGTTTGATTCGGGAAAGCTGCGCGGCTACCGAATTCCCGGAAGCAAGGATCGTCGCATCCCGCTTGACCAACTCGTGCGCTTCATGCGCACGCACGGCATTCCGCTCAACGGACTCGACACCGGACTGACGCGCATCCTGGTGGTGGAAAGTCAGCAGGACACCGCCGACGTACTCTCCACGGTTCTTGCCAACGAGGCCAACTACGAAGTGAGGGCGGCGCGTTCCGCTTTTGAAGCCGGCGCGATCGCGGAAACCTTCAAGCCGCACGCGATGCTGATGGACCTTCAGGTGCCGGGCCTGACGGGTCGCGAAGCGCTCCGCGGCATACGAAACCTGCCGGAATTCGCCGGCGTCAAGCTGATCGCGCTCGCCGGACCGCTCCGCGCCGGAGAAGACGAAATGCTCCGACAAGAGGGATTCGACGGCGTCCTGGCCAAGCCGTTCGAGGTCGGAGCGGTCGTCCGGCTGATTGAGAATAACCTCGCCGAGATTCGTTCCTGAAATTCGTCACGCATCGCCGACGACAAGTAGCGGTCCGAGATCGCCGGAGTGTTTCACATGAGGCCAGATTACGCCTATACGGATGGCGCCGTGAACGAGAGCATTCAGTCGATCATCGCACCGGCCATGCTGCTCGGGCGTTCTCGAATCTCCACGATCGTCCGTCGATTGTACAGTGACCCGCTCGCAGGCACCGCCGATACCGCGGAGTTCATCGCGCACGACAAAGCGCTCGCCGCGCGGCTCATCACGATCGCCAACACGGTGCATCGCGGTGCAGGCATCGCCGCGACGAGTCTCGAAGCGGCCACGGTGCGCCTCGGTCACGATCGAACCAGGTCGCTCGTTCTGAGTTTCGAAATCGGCCGGATGCTCGCCGGCGCCGGCATCGTCACCGCGGAGTTCCCCGGCTGGTGGCATCAGGCCGTCGCGCGCGGTTGTCTGGCTCGCGCCCTGTCGATGAACGGCGACCCGCGCATTGCCGGACAGGCGTTTCTGGTCGGCGCGATACAGGATATCGGCGTCTGGCTGATGGCGGCCGCGGAGCCGGAAACTTACGAAACCTTGCGACAGCGCGCCGGTGGTTCATCTACCCGACTGGCCACGCTCGAATGGCAGTCGTTCAACTTCAATCACCTGCACCTCGCCATGCGGTTGCTGACGGAATGGGGCCTGCGGGCTGAGATCGTCGAAGCCGTTGGTCGGCATCACACCAACCCACCGGCCGGAGCGACGTCGGACCGAGCCGTTCAGCTTTGGCAGATCGGCTACCTGGTCGGCGCGCTCCCGATCGGTTCCGGCAAAATGGAAAACGCGGAAGCGTTGACGTTCCGCCGACTGCTCGATACGGCGTTCAACATTCGCGGCCGAGCGACGAACAAGCTGTTCGAACAGGCCGCCGCGGAGTATCAGGACATTGCTGAAGTCTTCCGTCCGTTTGCCGCGCCGACACAGGATGCGAGGACGCTGCTCGCACCCGCCGCCGCGGCGATGGGCGTTGACTCGATCGCGCCGCCGATTGATGCGCCGTGCGACCCCGCCGGCGAATCCATGGGTGAGCAATTTCGGGATCGATTGCGAGAGCCCCTTTCTTCGATTCAGGGAAACGACTTGCCCGCATTCGTCGCGTCGGGCTCATAGCCCGATGACATCGAGGATGTCGGTCGTGCCGGGCAGCACCTGATCCATCCTGCGGACCTCGTCCGGCAAGAGCCAGCGGATGTCTGCGATCTCGCGCGGGTTGGGCCGTGGCGTACCTGAAAGGATTCTGGCGGACCAGCAATAGAGCACAAGCGCCCCGTCGTGCTTCGTCTGTGTCATGAGCAGTTCGCCCGGCTCGACATCGACGTGAATCTCCTCCTGCAATTCCCGCACGAGGGCCTCTTCCTGCGACTCACCGTCCTCGATATGCCCACCCGGAAAGCACCATGCAAACGGCACGCGCACAACGCCGGAACGCTGGATCAACAGCAAGCGGCCATTGTCACGGATAATGCCGAGTACACCGCGGACGGGATTGCGAGGAGAGACGGTCATGCCCAATAGGGTACATCCGTGAATTGCAAATGGCGAATTACAAAAGAAACGTGCGCATCGTTGGCCACGTCTTTTGTAATTCGTAATTCGTCACTTGTCATTTTACAGCAGATTCGCTGCCAGTTCCGCCAGCGGGCTCCGCTCGCCCTTGGACAACTCAATGTGCGCCGCCAGCGGCTCGGAACGAAATCGATCCACGAGGTAATTGAACCCGTTGCTGCCGCTGTCCACATACGGATTATCAATCTGATACGAGTCGCCGGTCAGCACGACCTTCGTCCCGTGCCCCACGCGGGTGATGATGGTCTTGACCTCCAGCGGCGTCAGATTCTGGGCTTCGTCCACGATGAGAAACTGCTTGGGAATGCTACGACCGCGTATGTAAGACAACGGCTGGACGTCTACCGTCCCCTTCATCCACAGCTCGCGCGCATCGCGCCGCCCGCCGATCGCGCCCGCTGCGTCAAGAAGTGTCTCCAGTGTGTCACTAATCGGCTTGAGCCAGGGCGCGAGCTTGTCCTCGATCCCGCCGGGTAATGCCCCCATCGACTTGCCCACCGGCGTCGTCGGCCGCGTCACCAGCAGGCCGCGATACGACTTCATGTGCAAGACCTGATGCAGCCCGGCGGCCATCGCCAGAAGCGTTTTGCCTGTGCCGGCCTTACCCATGATCGTCACCAGTTTGATCTGGTCGCAAAGCAGGGCGTCAAAGGCGAAGTATTGCTCTTTGTTGCGGGGGCGGATGCCACAGATCGGCTTGGCTGACTCGCAAATGCGCACGAGATTCTGACAGGTCGTATCCACCCTGCCGAGAATCGACGCCGGTGTGCCGTTGTTGCTGCGCAGGAGAACATACTCGTTGGGATATCGGCTGGCCCCCGGAGGCAGCGGGGCGACGCCCTCGCGTGAGAATCGATCGATGTAGTCCGGCGATTCGGCGACCTCAATCCGCCCGGTGTATAGGTCGGAGAGCCCCACGCGATCGGTAATGTAATCTTCCGCTGCCAGGCCCAGCGCGTCCGCGCGAATGCGCAGGTTGATGTCCTTGGTGACAATCACCACCTTCATCGCGGGGTCGGCTTCCTGAATCTCCCGGGCGATGCGCAGAATCTCCGCATCGGCGTAGGCGTTCTTCGCGGTGGCCGTGGCGTCGCTGCCGCAGTGCACGCGAAGCGTCCCGCCGCAGGGCAACCGCACGCCTTTGGCCAGACTCTGCGACTCCCGCAGATGATCCAGCAGCCGCGAGACCTCCCGGGCGTTCTGGCCGCGACTGGAGATCTCGTGCTTGAACCGATCGATCTCGATGATCACCTCGATGGGGATGATCACATCGTTGTCGGCGAACTGCAAAATCGAGTTCGGATCGTGCAGAAGGATGTTGGTATCGAGGATGTAGTGTTTGCGCATCGCTGCAGAACTATATCGCGTGTCGCGCCCCACCGGCAACCGGTCATCCCGGTTATAAACATGGGCCACTTTTCACATGGCCCTTCGGCCGTCTGGAAGGTAACCTTTCATCGGCGAATCGGTCTCGGGCAGGCGCCGCCCCGCGATTCGCACCGTTTCTTTCAGGAGTACGCCATGACGCCGTTCATCGCACTGGCCATCGGTATCCCGGTCGTCGTCATTCTCTGGGTCATCTTCATCTATAACGGCCTCGTGCGGCGGCGGATGGACGTCCGCGGCGGCTGGGCGCAGATCGACGTGCAGCTCAAGCGTCGTTACGACCTGATTCCAAACCTGGTCGAAACGGTCAAGGGATACGCCGCCCACGAAAAGGACGCCCTGGAACGAGTCATCTCAGCGAGGAATCAGGCCGTCAGCGCACGCGGTCCCGGCGAGGTTGCGGTCGCGGAGGGTTTGCTCAGCGGCGCGCTGCGGCAGCTCTTCGCACTTTCCGAGGCCTACCCCGACCTGAAGGCGAACACCAACTTTCAACAGCTCTCCGCCGAACTGGCAAGCACAGAGAACCAGGTCAGCGGTGCACGACAACACTACAACCGGGCCGTCGCCGGCTACAACGAGGCGATCCAGATCTTCCCGAATCTGCTGATCGCCGGGCTGCTCGGCTTTCGACCGGAAGAATTCTTCGAGATCGACGAGCCGACCGCCCGAGAGGCGCCGAAAGTGAAGTTCTGAATCCGGTTGCATCCACCTGCAGCGTCAAGCCGCACTGACCCGCCGGCGCCCGCCGGGTACGAGCCGTACTTGGCAGTGACGCGGTCGCAGAATGCAGGGTGGGCATCGCCCGCCAGGACGCGATCACGCACTCATATGCCATGGCAGGCGGTGGTCGCCCCCCGCGCTGCCGCTGCGATCCCTGAAACGAAAAAAATAATAACATGTTGAACAAAGCTGAATTCCCTGAATTTTGCTCCGATCGGCGCAATGGTTGCGCGCGGCGGGAGGATCATGTCAACAGGCCTTGCTCATCGTGCGCGCCCTTCGGGCGAATTCTGCATTGCGAAAAGAGGTCAAGGGACCGAGGGATCAAGGGCGCAAGGGGCCGAGGGCGCGGAAGGGGCACGCTTCGCGGGCGAGCGGTTCGAGATTGGCGCGGCGGTGCGAATGACGGAACAGCGGTCGTGGTGGGTAGTGCCCATCCTACAAGTCCGAATTGCGAATGATGAATTACGAATGACAGAAGGGGAGGCGGCTCGCGGTTGTGTTGGGCAGTGCCCACTCTACAAGACTGATAAATCATCCTGACACCTTTTTCGGCCCTGACACCTTTTTCGGCCCGGCACTGCTCCAGCGGGGCAACGGGTTGTAGCCACGGGTGCAGCG
>CAYLOE010000020.1:0-78952 GCA_964385225.1 uncultured Planctomycetaceae bacterium | reverse complement strand
GATACACCGCCAAGCCCGTGAGCGGAGCCCACAAGGTCTCCGCTCAGGGAGGCGGCGGCGGTCGGATGGAGTGAATCGAATTCGAGCGTGATGTTATCGAAGCGTGCACAAGGCGGCTGATTCTCTGACGACGAGCCCTTTGTGAAGTGTGTCTTGTATGAGTAGAGCGAGCTGACGCCTTCTTGACCTTACCGACTTATAACGGACAGCAGGAGAATCTGACATGACTCATACGATAAGATACGCCCTCGTCGCGATTGCGGCGTGCTTGGTTCTCTCCGGCTGCGCCGGGAGCCAGCGCACGGATGCGACGACCGACTCGACGGCTCAGCCGGATTCACGCGGCGTACTCGTTACCGATCGCAGTGATAAGTTGAATGATGTGTCAACCGGATACATGCTGGAATCACAACCCGCGGAGGGCCCGCGGTACAACATTACGCTGGAGGAAATCCGTAGCCACGTGAGGAACAAGTCGGCCGTGTTCATCGATGCGCGGAGTGCCAAGAGTTTCGCGTATGGCCACATCCGTGGCGCCATGAACGTCCCGGCCGGCCAGGTGGAGTTCATGGCCAGAGATATTGCTCAGCTTCTGTCTTTCGACCAGCTCATCATCATCTATTGCGTCAACTCGACGTGCGCAGCGAGCGACATGGTCTACGAGTACCTTGAAGCGGAAGGATTCAACAACATGCTCATCTTCAGCCCCGGCTGGCAGCAGTTGTCCAAAGCGACGGATTTACATGGGTAGGGCTTATTCCGGCTGGATACCCGTATCCGTATATATATGGAGCGGCTCATGTTTGCCCGGATACGACCTGCGGAAGTCCATAATTTGGCCAGCCGCAAACCCCTAACACATAGATGTAAGCTTATGTATTATCGAATACTACGACAATTTACGGCATTCAGCCATTTTTCACATTTTTTCCCTTTTCCTCGGCCAGTGGGTCGATAGGATATTGCTGCACTGGCATGTGATGCATGCGCGGAGTGTTACGGTGCAGGTGCGATGTGACGGCTGTTCGATCGAACGGGTCGATACGTCGTTGAGCTAGGTTGATGGGCATTACATCTTAGGGAGGTGCATTCATGCATCGAATTCGTGGAAGACTTGTGGTCGGAGTATCTGTTTTCGCACTGCTGATTGCCTGCTCGGGCCTGAACGCTCAGGAGACGAGCCAGACCAGCACGGAGACCTCTTATGAAACCACAACCGTGAGGACCGAGGGTGATTACAGCTTCAAGGGTGTCAACGACTTCTTCAACATCCGCGAAGCAAACTCAGACGTGAAGTGCGGCGAGTGGGAGTTCATGATCGGCAGCGCGTGGTCCACATTTCACAGCCGCAAGCATCGAGACGATGACTTCACACTGACGCCCAGCATCAAGTACGGTATCACCGATGACCTCTTTGCTGAGATGGAACTGCTCCCTGTCAACCTGGGTGACGGCCTGAACCTGCCCAACAGCAACGGAGCCGATGGCACCGGCGACATTAATCTGAAACTCTTCTGGCAGTTTCTCCATGAGGATGACTGCCTGCCGGCCATGGCCCTCTGGGGCGTGATGCGTGTACCGACCGGCGAGAACTCGGAGAAGGTCGACGGTACGTTCAACTTGAGTATCACCAAGACGATCGTCGGGCCCCTTCGGGCTCACCTGCAGGGCTTCCTCATGACGGCCAACGGCTCACGCGGCGACTGGAACCGCGAAGAGTTCGGCGACCGACGGCACTTTCAGTGGGGCGTCGGCCCGGGCCTCGACTATGCCATCGACGATTGCAACATGGTCGTCCTCAACTACCTGAACCGCAGCAGCAACAACTATGGTTCGCAGAACAACAACATCATCGAGCTCGGTTATGTCTACAAGATCAATGAATGCTCATGGCTGAGAGCCGCGGTCGATGTTGAGACCCACGCGGATGCCGACGGACCACACTGGACCGGCAAAGTGCAGTACGCATATGCCTGGGGCGCCCAGTAAGCCGGCGAACGCCAGAAGCCCCTCGCATGGAGACATGCCGAGCTTCTGAACGCGGAATTACTGTTACGCAAGAATCGAACGAGAGCCCTCATCACGATGGGGGCTCTTTTTTTGCGCTATCCGTTGCGGATTCTCGACGGTGATGACAGATGCGGCTCGACCGTCGTGTTAGGAAGGGGATCGCGTGCTCATCGAAGCGGCGACGAGCAGGGCGATGAGCAGCGTAAGAATGCTCATCAGCATGATCACGCCGTAGATCGTGCGATAGCTTTCGCTGACGGTGACGCGGCGACCCAGCAGGCGGCTCAGCTTGCCGGCGACGAAGCCGCAGATCCAGGTCCAGTGCAGGATGAGATGCACACCGACCGCCAGGGCCAGGGCGATCATGCATCCGAACTGGATGCGAGTCCATGCGTCGTAGTCCATTCCCCAGATGGTCCAGCCGGCGGCCTCGCTCGGGACGGGAAAGAGCGAGCGAAGGACGAGAGACGTCCACAGAAGCGCAAGCAGAAGGAGCAGTAGAAGGCAGTCAACCAGGAAGTTGATGTTCGCCCGCGACACGCAGCGGCTCCTCATGCTCGCAGCACGCCGCTCGCGTCGGCCAGCCGCGATAGATCGTCAGGCCGCCGAGTAGAATCACGAACACAGCGGCGCCGCGAAGGATACGATGACGCACGATGGGAGGCAAAAGCCGCGCGCCGAGGCCAATGAAGAGCATCGCCGGGAGTGTGCCAAGTCCGAAGAAAATCATCACTGCCGCGCCGCGCGGGGCTTCGCCCGAGGCGGCTGCAAGGGCAAGAAATGCATAGACCAGTCCGCAGGGCAGGTAACCGTTGGCCATGCCGGCTAGAAAGTAGCCCCGCCATCCACGGGCATTTATGAAGTACGCGAAGAGTGGCGTGAGCAGGCCGGCGCCGAGGGTTGTCCACCGCGCCGGTAACCGCAGCATGCCGAAGTTGGACAGACCGATGCCGATCATCAAGACGCCGGCGACCAGCGCGAAGGCCTGCTGCAACGTGACAGGACCAAGTTGCACGCCGGCGACCTGCATTCCGAGCGTTCCGGCCAGCGCCCCGAGGAAGGCATAGGTGAAGACGCGACCGGAGTTGTAGACGATTTGCCTGGCGAACAGCGGCCAGAAGGAAGCACGCGCCGACCCGATGGCGCCCGCAAAGCCGCCGCACATGCCGATGCAATGCGCGCTGGAGAGAAACCCACCGGCTGTAACTGCGAGAAGCTCCGTCGTCATGCGCCGGCTCCTTGAGTCGCTGACGCGAGATGCAGCGGCGGTTCCGCCACGGCAACACCGCCGCCGCGAGACGGTTCGAAGCCCAGCCGCAGCGAATTGGCCACGACGAGCAAACTGCTGCCGACCATCGCAGCGGCGGCAAACAGCGGGCTGAGTCGGCCGGTCATGGCCAGCGCCACGCCGACACCGTTATAAGCAAACGCCCAGAAGAGATTCTGCCGGATCACGCGAACCGTGCGACGACCGAGCGAGAGCAGCCATGGCACGGCGGACAGTTCATCGCTCGCCAGGCAAACGGCCGCGCAGTCCCGCGCGATGTCCGCACCGCAGCCCATGGCCATGCCGACATCCGCCGCAGCCAACGCGGGCGCGTCGTTCATACCGTCGCCCACAACGGCGACGCTGCGATCCTGCTGTTTGAACGCTTTCACGATGCGCACTTTGTCCTCTGGTGACAACGCCGCATCCACCGGCGTATCGAGCAGTTCGGAGAGCCGGTGACCGCGACGCTCATGGTCACCGGTGAGTATGCGAACGGTATAGCCCAGCCGTTGAAGGTCGTGAAGTGTTGCGGCCGCGTCGCTGCGGAGCGATTCATCGAATACGAAAATGCCTCGGACACGGCCCTGCCATCCGACCAGCATCATCGGTCGAGCATCTGCTTCGATGCGTCTGAGTTGATCCTGTCCGGCTTCGTCGAACGCCATGCCTTGAGAAGCCATCAAGGCGGAGCTGCCGATCGCGATGTCCTCGCCGTACCATCGGGCAACGACACCGCGGCCGGGTATCGTTCTCGCATCGTCGAGTCTCGATTTGCTTTCATCGCCTGATTGAACGTGCGCCACCACGGCGCGAGCCAGCGCGTGAGAAGATAATGACGCAAGCCGTGCCGCGCGATGTAAGACCTCGGTCGCATTCTCATCGGTCATGATCACGAACTCGCCGACGCGTGGGTGTGCCGTTGTCAGCGTGCCCGTCTTATCGAAGCAAACGGTGGACACCTTCGCCAGGCGTTCGAGCGTCTCGGCGTCTCGAATGATCATGTGCCGAGCGGCCGCGGCGCCCAGCGCGACCCAGATCGCCGCGGGCGTTGCGATCCCCAGCGCGCAAGGGCAGGCGATTAACAGTACGGCAAGCGGCCGAAGGACGGCAGCATCCCAGCCCGAATGGAGAAGACCGAGGACGCCGGCCGCGAGCGCCGCGACGATGGTGAGCGGCAGAAAGACCGCGGCGACATGATCGGCGATGCGTTGATAGCGACCCCGCGACTGTCGAGCAGCTTCGAGTAGTGCGGCAAGGCGTGCCAGCGTGCTGGCCCTGCCGTCAGTCGTGACATGAACATGCAGGACGCCATCGAGGTTCAAGGTGCCGGCGCGGACGATGTCTCCGGGATGCTTCTCGATCGGCGTGCTTTCACCGGTGACGGTCTGTTCATCCACGGCGGCGGTGCCGGACTCGATGCACCCATCGGCACAGATACGCTGACCTGCAAGAATGCGCATCCGATCGCCCGCTTGCACGTCACGCGGCGATACTTCCATGACGCGGCCGTCGCGTTCGACGGTTACTTCGTCGGGCAGGAGCCGGTGCAGAGCGGTGATGGCGTCGGATGCCCGAAGTCGGCCCCGCGCTTCGAGCCAACGACCGAGCGTAACAAATACGAGAATACCGCAGGCGGTTTCGTAGTAGGTATCGCCACGCCCGGTGATCGTGGCGACGTAGGAGTAGATGTAAGCGGCTGCCACGCCAAGCACGATCAAGGCGTCGGTCGAGGCGGCGCGCCGTCGATTCTGCTCGAAGGCGTGGGCGAAAATGGGCACACCGAGCATTAGAAAAACGGGCGTCGCGAACAAGAGCGAGAGGTACTGCATCAGCTCGCCGAGATGCGTCGAAACATCTGTCGCAAGCACGCCCTCCGCCGCGGCAATCTGCTGGCGGTATCCGAACATGCTGAACATCATCACGGACATGGACAGAAAGACGGCAACCCCCAGCCGTGCGAGCAGCCAGTTGACCTGTCCGGCTTCGCCGCGCGCGTGCGTCACCTCGGCGGCAAAACGACAGCCGTAGCAACAGTAGACGGGCCCGACGGCTGCCTCATTCCGCAGGCGCGAAGGGACCGGCAGGTGACAAAAAGTGCAATTCATAAACCCAAGGAGGTTGCCGCGCGGGGCGGTCGTTGCGCTCTGCAGCTGGGTCCGTACTCGATGATCAGAAATAATTCCTCGCCATGGGGACGGCGTACTTGATGAGGTACCAAAGCATCCCGATCCAGAAGCAGATCCACATCACACGGATGTACCACGGAATGCGATGCGTCGTATAGGTGTGGAACTGCCGCTCTTCCTGCGGGCTCGTTTCGTGCAGGTCGCTCATCTGACGCGGTCCTTTCCAGCCGACTCCGCATGGTCGAGGTCTTCCTCGCGCTGGAGCATGTCGTACTTGGGCTGTTCAATGTTTCGAAACATTCCGTGGGCGATGGCCCAGAAAAGCAGACAGACCATGCCCGCGGTGACGATCAGATAATTCACCACGGGAACGACGACGAAACCGGCGACCTGATCCTTCCGGACGGCAAGGATGAACAGCGTGAGCTTCTCGATGAAACCATAGCCCGCCGGCAGGAGGATGGCGATGGCGAATATCACGAGGAAAATCCGCTTGCCGCGGGATTCAGGTAAGACTCTCATGACGCGCTGTCCTCCTCCGTGGCAAGCACCGGTGCGGTCGGCCCCTCGCCGTGAAAATAAGGATACTCGTCGAGCCAGCTACCCAGCCATTGAATATAGGTAATCAGCGCCAAGCCCTTCTTGTTCGGATATCCGTTCTGATCGAACAGCCAGCGATACGACGGCATGACCGAAGTCGGGACGACGGCCGTGGGCTGCCAGAAATGGGCGACGTGCCAGTCGTTGCTGCGTCGGGCGGCTTCGCGGATCAGGTCCGGGCCCACGCGTCGCGTGCCGAAGAGCACGGGCCGTTGCAGGACGTTTTGATATTCCAGGGCGTGAGAGACGGGCCCCCAGCGAAGGTCTTCATTGGAGACGGGGCGTACAAACTGTGAATGACAATGCCAGCAGGCCTCGGCAACGTAGACGCGGTGGCCGATTTTGAGTGCATCGGCGTAGGATTGATAGGAGACTTCGCCGAAGTACTCCTTGAATTGTTCGGGGTAACGTTCGGCGAGATCGACGAATTCGTGAGTGATGCCCCGGGCCGCGATTTCGCTCAGGTCGAGTTCCTTTTCGCCGGCGTAGATGGTCCAGGGCAGCACCGCCATCACCAGGAACGACAGCGCGAAGAAGCCCAGTCCCGCGATGAAGAAAACGCCTGACTTTGACTCAAACATATGTGATCATCTCCCGCTGCAATCAAGCGACGGCCGTCGCCGGCGGCGCGGCCGGCATGGGCGTCGGCTCTCCCTTCGGCGTGGTCGGTCGATAGCGCCAAGTCATGTAGACGTTATAGAAGAACAGAAACTGCCCGACCATGATCATGATTCCGCTGAATGCGCGAACGAACCAGAAGGGCATCGAAGCGACCAATGAGTCCTCCCACTGGGCCAGATCGCGCCACATGAACCCCTGAACGAGGCCGGCGACAAGCAGATCGAAGAACATGATGAGTGTTCCCAGCGCGGTCAGCCAGAAGTGCCAACTGTTGATTGCGTTACTGTACCAGGCGGCGTTGAGCAGTCGGGGGATCATGTGGACCATGATGCCGAGCAACCAGAAGCCGAAGACGCCGAACATGACGAGGTGGGCATGGCCGACGACCCAGTCGGTGAAGTGAATGATCTTCTGAAAGGTCAGCGTGGTCTGAAACGCGCATTGCAGGCATGTGGTGAAGTAGAACACCATGCCGGTATAGAACCAGCGGATCGGCATGGAAGTTCGCAGCGCGTCGCCTCGGCCAACAATGGTCATAAAGAAGTTGAGGATGACCGTGGTCACGACCAGCTCGATGGCGATCGTGGTGACGACGGCGCCGTGTTGAAGAAAGAGCGGGATCGGGCTGTAAAGAAAGTGGTGTATGCCGGTCAATGGGTAGAAGAACGCCAGCCCCCAGAAACCGACGAGCGACAGACCGTGGCTCCAGATCGGCTTCTTGAGAATGATCGGCACAAAGTAATACATCAATCCCCAGCCGAGCGGGGTGACGAAAAGCCCGACGAGGTCGTGAATGAAGAGGCCGCCGATCGCACCGGCCGCAGCGCCGCCGACGAAGTACTCCGGCAGGAAGTTGCCCATGGCATAGACGAGAATGGTCCAGATGAACGCGGCAATGAAATACCAGAGCGCCACGTACATCGGGCCTTCTGTTCGAGCGATCGGGATCATGAAATTGAATGCCACGAGGATAAGGCCCAACATCGCCACGGGATCAACCCATGTCGGCGTTTCGCCCCATTCAAGGGCCTGGGCTTGTCCGAGGACGAGTCCGCCGGCCGTTGCCAGCACGATGGCCTGCCATGCCCAGAAGATAAACCAGGAGAGTCCGCGATGGAGTACGGGGCGCAGCGTCAGGCGCGGCACGGCCCAATAGAGCGCGCCGAGAAATGCGTTGGCGAGAAAGCCGTAGGCGACGCCGTTGGTGTGGACCATTCGCCAGCGGCCGGGAGAGAAAATCTCGATGCCCTCGAATGGATACTGCTGGAGGAATTGCAGAGAGAAGAGAAAGCCAGCCAGAATCGACACGCCAAGAAAGAACATGGCCGCGACAAGGTGCCAGAAGACCAGCTTCCGGTCCACGAGCTCGCCCGCTGCGGTTGTTTCAATATGATGATGGACAGCGGCGCCGGAGGCGGCAATCGTCGTCATCCAGACACTCTCCCCTTGTCAGAATTCATTCGCCGGGTGAGAACCGCAGCGCGATCACGCTCTGCGGTTAGAACGGCGAATCGTGGTTACTCAAAGTCGAAGTCCACCGGCGTTGCATCCTCTTCGTTGGCGGGCTCCTCCTGCATGGGCGGCGCTCCATGCAGATAAATCGGTCGAGGTCGACCGCGCACGACGATCTGATTCTCCGCCAGCACCGCCGGGCGCTGGGCTATCAGACTCTCGAGGTAATAGGCCATCGCCCAGAGATCATCCTGCGAAACGATCGGCGAATCCTCCGGCTCCTTGCCGGGAACGGTAATGGAATCGACCCACGTCGGCATGGCCGTGCCGGTGATGCCCGCGGCGATGCTGCGATAAAGATCCTCAACCTTCATTCCGGCGCGAACAAAGTCGCGTCGAAAATCCGGAGGGTAGATCATCTCGCCTTCCTCGTTCGGCTTGCCCACGGGTTCGTGAAGGTCGGGTCGGAACTCGTCGCGCGCCGGGTTGCCCAGGGCCTGGAGATACTCGCTGATCTTCTCTTCCGGCACATAGGCGGGATGACACGACCAGCAGACGGCGAAGCCGTGGTATACCATCTCGCCCCTGCGGATGGCCTCCGCTCGCGCGTCGGACGGTTGGAAGGGATTGGCGACCGTGGGAATCGGCGCGGCCGGTTCCCGCTCGCTCCATTTCGGCGAAAACGTCTTGATGTACGCGACGAGCGCGTTCAGCGTCTGATCAGGTAACAGGCCAAAAGGCGGCATGGCGCTGCCCTTGAGACCGTTTCGCAGCGTACGCTTGAGGTCTTCGTCGGTGGGCAACTGGCCGGAGCGCGTCGAACTGAATTTGTACAGGGCGTTGGTGAAGTCACGCGGCTTGGGATCGAGAAAGATCGCGGCTTCGCCTTTGCCGTCGCCCTTCTCGCCGTGGCAACCGATGCAATATCGCAGGTAGGCGACGTGGCCCTCCTGAATCAGGGATTCGCCGAGACTAACCTGAAAACCGAACTGCGCGGGACGCGACGTGTCCGTGTCCGGCCGCTCCGGTTGACAGGCGGGCGCGCCGACGACCAGGGCGGTCCCGATCACTGCAGTTAAGATGTACAGGGCTCGACCGAGTATCCTCCTCAAGGGGCACTCCTTTGCATTACCGGTGGGTGTGGGACGAATCGTCCCCATTGATCAATGGCCAGCATGGTCCATCCAAAAACGAGATGCGTCGCAATGGCGACGTAGATCGGTATCGTCTTGACGATCCAGTCACCGCCGATGAGGAGCGGCTGCAGCCAGGACAGAATGCCGTAGAAATTCACCAGCCAGACGCCCAGGCCCAGAATCGTTGCGACGACGAAGCGCTTCCCGCCCGAAGACTCGCCGAACCATCTCGAGAGGATCATGTGAAAGGGAATGCCGCCGATCATGCCTGTGGCGAGGTACAGGCAACATCCGGCGGCGATAATGAACCCGTTGTCGGTGAATTCGAGACTCAGCGCTCGCTCGCCAAGGGGAAAGGTCAGATAGACGCGAATAAGCTCCAGCGGGTGCCTGCCGACGAGCATCGCGCCGACGATGTTGAACAGGAGACTGGCAGAGGCGGCAAAAAGGCCGAGCACCATGCCGCCCAGAAGGTGATAGGTCGTGTAGTAACCCTGCGGCTGCCACGCATGGGGTGAGACCGGTGCGGCGAGCTGATTCTCCAGCGAGGCGACCTTCTCTTTCAGGTTGGCGAGTTCCGCCTCCAACGCGCCGCGATCCATGGTGACTTCCTATCGTACGGTTCGGGTAACGGATGCGGAGACATCCGTCGATCATGGCCGCGTGCCGTGTGCGCCGCATGGCGACCTGCCTCGTGCCGGAGTGCGTGATTTCAACGAAGCGCATGTACTTGTCAACTCATTTTTTCCGTATCGAGCGCTTGAAATCGCGAGGGGGGTTCTGCATGGATTGTTTGAAGACTGCGAGAGTGTTGACTTGCCGTGTGTCTGATACTTTTTTCCCCACCTGTGATATGTCCTGTCCTCTCGACAGGGGCACCGTGACAGGACGCTGTCCTTGTCATTCGATCGGATCACTCTTTGCCTGATGATGGCCAGGTCGATTGAGTTGAGCGGTACGATAATCGTCAGCTATCGTTGAAATTCCACGCACGTCGCCGATCGGCGTTCGGCTGTCTGCCATGCGGAGGCCGGATCAGTTTGAATCGTCCAGTTCGGCGCGTACGCGATCGTGCTTCTCCGCGTCGTTCATCTTGTCCGGTCCATAGAGAAGAGCGAGGGATTCCAGTGTTATGCGACGGTGGGGATGATCTTTCGGAAAGTTTGCGTTAAAGAACGTCAATGCGCTGAGCATCAGCGCTTCCGCCTCGTTGTAGGATGCATCGGCATGATCCGCTCGGAGCAGTGCCGCGCCGAGTCCGCCCATGATGACCGCTGTGCCGGGGTGTTGCTCACCATAGAGGTCCCGGTGGCCGGTCAGGGCGAAACGGAAGAGTTCAATCGCTTCGTCCACTTCGTTTCGCGCCATCAGGAGCGCGGCCAGGTTGTTGGTGATGGCAAGCGTCGTCGGGTTGGTCTCACCCATGATGGATCGGGCACGATCGAAGGCCTGCCGCAGCAATTCCTCGGCGGTGTCGAGTTCGCCTTTGGCCTGATGGAGACTGCCGAGGTTTCCGATGAAGTTGATCGTGTGTGGATGCTCTTCTCCGTACATTCGGCGGGCCGTGTCGATCAGTTCTTCATAGAAGGCCTGGGCTTCATCGTATCGACGCAAGTTCTTGAGACAGATGGCGAGGTTGTTCAGGGTCTGCAATGTGCGTGTATGCTCCGGGCCGAATGCCTCGCGAACCATGGGGAGCAGCGATTGAAGGTATGCCACGGCCTGCGCGGGCTGACCACTCTGATGAAAGATCGCGGCGAGTTCAAGCCGGGCGATGATCGTTCGCTGATGATTCTCGCCGTAGAGCGCGATGAAGATTTCGATGGCCTGATTCAAGAGCGCTTCCGCGATGACCAGTTCGTTGCGCTCGATGGCAATGCCTGCCAGGTTCAGGATGGCCGTGGCGGTTTGTTCATGCCCGGGCTCAAAGACCGCCATGCGAATTTCGTAGACTTCTTCCATCATCGTGTGCGCGTCTGCAAGTCGCCCCTCCTGCCGATGGACGTTGGCCAGCGCTTCAAGGTGTTTTGCAACGTCTGCATGTTCGTTGCCGTACGCTTCCCGCGCGAGCCGCACCGCGATTTCGAGGTGCACCCGAGACGGCTCAAGCAGCCCGAGACTGAAATAGGACCTGCCGATCGAACCGCGGACGGCCGATTCGACTTCCGGCGACAGGTCGGTTCGTGCGTCAATCTTCTCAGCGGACTTATCGAGCGCTTCACGAACCGTGACTTCGCGGCCGCCCGTTCGATCGGGTTCGGCGGCGGTGAGCATGTCTCGCATGAACGCGTTGACCTGATCGGCGATTTGCCTCGCCTTGGCTTCTTCCCGTTGCGCGGCGATGGCGGCTTCGCGCTCATTGTTCAAACGGTACGACATCACGGCCGTGACCATTGCGAAGATCACGAGGACCAAAGCCAGGGTCGCGGAGAAGGCGAACGCGACTCGATGGCGCCCGACCAGCTTTCGGAACTGGTAAGCCGTCGTCGGCGGGTGTGCGAGGACGGGTTCATTCGCAAGGTATCGCCGCACATCGGCTGCCAGGCCGTCCACCGAGGCGTATCGCCGGTCCGGTTCCTTGGCCAGTGCTTTGAGTACGATTGCGTCGAGTTCGCGATTCAGTCGATCGTTCGCGAGTGATGGCGGCGGCGGATCGTATTCCTTGATGGCCTGAAGTAGCTCTGCCAGGTTTCGGTCGTCTGGATACGGCAACCGGCCCGTCAACATTTGATGAAGCAGCACGCCCAGGGCGTACACATCGCTTCGTACGTCGATCGTGCGAGGGTCGCCGCGCACCTGTTCCGGCGATGCATAGGCCGGCGTGCCCACGAAGTCCTTCGTTCGTGTCAGATGGACAGCGCCGGAGTCGTCTTCGTCGATCAGCTTCGCCAGGCCGAAGTCGAGGACATGCGGCTGGTCATTTGCGTCGACGAGGATGTTGGACGGCTTCAGATCGCGATGTATCACGCCGCGCTGATGCGCGTAGTGAACCGCATCGCAGACGGTAGCAAAGAGGGACAAGATTTCCTCGACGCTACGCTGACGGGCCGGCTCGCCGAGTGCCCATCGATCCACCGGCTGCCCGTTGATCCATTCCATCGCCAGGACCGGCTGATCGCCGACGATCTCGGTTCCATAGACACGGACGACATGGGGATGGGTCAGCGAAGCGGCGGTCTCGATTTCCCGCGTGAATCGGGCACGCATGGCGGATGTGGCGAATCGGCCGGCCGCGAGCCGCTTGATGGCGACGCTGCGATTGGTATTCGGTTGGCGCGCGCGATAGACAATGCCCTGCGCGCCGCGGCTGATTTCTTCGATCAGCTCATAGTCACCGATCCGACCGAGATTGGTTCGTTCTTCGGCACGACGGATGCGATTCAGCCAGTCGTCGTCCGGCAGGTCGAAGCCGAAGCTGCCGAGCCCTTCGCTGGAGCCGACCGCCGCGCCGGACGGCTCGGCAGGTCTATTTTCGTCAAAACGGTTCATCCTCAATTCGAATCTGTTCCTGGACCAGCTCCATCATCCGATCCCGGATGCGCTGCTTGACCTTGTGAACGGCCTGGGTCGTCATGCCGTACTCCGTGGCGACGGCCTCGACCGCAGCGCCCTTGAGCAGGCGATCGAAGACCTCAACGCTCCGTGGGTCGAACGTGCCGCGAATGGTCTTCATGGCCAGTCGGTAGTGGTGGTCCATCCACTCCCGTTCCCAGACCTCGTCGGTTTCCATGTCTTCGTCGGCCGACAGGTAGGCCAGCTCTGCATTGTCTACAGCTTCCAGACGGCTGTTTGGACGCGCCGAGTTCTGAATAATCGCATTTCGGATGGTTCGACAGAGATAATGGCGAAATCGCCCCCGTGCCGGATCGTAGGCAAAAGTCGGTAAGGCCTTGGACAAACTCAACATAACCATCTGGCGCACGTCTTCCGCATCCGCCGCCTGCAAACGCCGGGCCCGGCAATACCGCACGATGAGTTCTCGATAGGTGTCGTCAAACTCGCGCCATGCCGCGTCATCGCTCGGATCGCGCAGGCGGGAGAGCAGACTGGCACGTGTTTGTCGCGGTTCCATGGCGGATTGCCCGGAGCGCCCTTCAACAAGAAAAAATACGATAGGCGTCCATCGTCGAATGCAGCGTCCCTATGCATGTTGTCGGGTACGCCGACTCCAGCTTTGAGCAATTGTACCACGGGATGCGGTATCGAACACATGGCGGAAATCGGACCCGTAGGTGCTTTGTAAGAAAATGAAGTTAAGGCGCACTTTCTGCGGCAATTATGGCGACTCTTCGTGTCAGAAAATCGTGCCGGGAATCGGCTTGAAATGATCGATGAGAACCATCCCAGCTCCAGCGGAACGGCGAGATTTAGTCGTTCCAACTGAGACGAGGTTTTGGAGAAACACCCATGAATTCGAATCGTGTATTTGGCTTGTTGTTGACTCTCGCGTTTCTGGTGGCGCCGATGGCGGCAGCTGCGGGGGAGCCGTTGGGGACCGCCTTTACCTACCAGGGTAAGCTCTCCCGGACCGATCCGATCTTCGTCGACACGGATTACGATTTTCAGTTCTCACTCTGGGATGCCGAGACCGACGGTGCTCAGGTCGGCGCGACCGTCGAGGTGCTGGGCGTCTCACTTGCCGAGGGGGGCGTCTTCACGGTTCAACTCGACTTCGGTTTGCCCGTCTTCGACGGCGACGCGCGCTGGCTGAGAATTGACGTCAGAGAGGCGGGTGACACGCTTTACATTTTGTTGAGCCCGAGGCAGCCCATCACGGCTGCACCGTACGCGCTCCACGCCCTCAATGCCGGTCAGTGGCAGAACTCCGGCAGCGCGATCATGAACACCAACAGTGGATTCGTCGGAATCAACCGCGACTACACCGTCGGCCTGGAGTGGTTCGGCGTTCACGCCCCGGTGAACTCAGGTTACGGCGGGATGTACGTGACGACGGAAGGCGCGACGGCCTGGCCTTTTTACGGGTACCGGGCCGGTAGCCAGACCGCCTGGACGTATCTTGACGGCGCGACCGGGGACTGGCACCTCAACGTGGATGGCAACCGCCTCACGGCGACCGACGAAGGCAACATCGGCATTGGCACCACGTCTCCCACTCATAAGCTGCACGTCGTCACCAACGCCGCCGCCGGACGAGCTGTTTTCGGAAGCCACACGGCAGCCAGCGGTACGACCTACGGCGGCTACTTCAGCAGCGCCAGCACGCTGGGAAGCGGCGTACTGGGCACCAGCCCCAACATCGGCGTGGAGGGCAATGCAACCGGCGCCGCCGGCGTCGGCTTGTTCGGCACCGGCCCCAGCCGAGGCGTCTTTGGAAACAGCACCGCCGCCGACAGCATTGCGGGCGAGTTCATCGGTACGGGCAACAACAGCGGCGGCGTCTACGGCATCAGCAGCGGCACCGGCGGCTTCACTTACGGCGTCTTTGGCGAAGTGACCAACCCCGCCTCGAATGGGATCGGCGTCCGCGGCCGCGCGCCACTCTACGGTATACAGGGTGAAGCCACCGGCAACGGCGTTGGCGTCATCGGCCGGGCCGCGACCGGCCACGGCGTCTATGGCGAGTCGAGCTCAGCCGGCGGATCCGGCGTCCTGGCGGGCAACACCGCCGCGAGCGGAACCACGTACGGCGTGTACAGCGTCGTGAACAGCGCCAGCGGCTACGCCGGCTACTTCACGGGCGGGCGCAACTACTTTGAAGGTCGCGTCGGCCTCGGCACACTCACACCCGCCAACCCACTTTCCGTCGCTGGCGACGCGGACATCACCGGCCGCGTCAGCATCGGCATCACCGGCGCGGATGCCCGTCTGCTCGTCCGTGGCACAACCGGCGAAGACGCCTTCCGCGTGCGAGTCGAGGGCGGTACCAAACTGGTTGTCAAAGACAACGGCGGCGTCGGCATCGGTTCGAACTTCGCCGCCGTGCCCGCCAACGGCTTGCGCACGGCGGGTGCTGTCGGCATTGGCGCCGATCCCGGCGCTTTCACACTCGTCAGCAACGGCGATGCCGCCAAGCCCGGCGGCGGATCGTGGTCGAGCTTCTCCGACGCCCGCCTGAAGCGCGACATCAAGCCCGTTTCTTCAGGAATGCTCGGTCGGTTGCTCTCTCTACATGGTCACACGTTCGAATACGTGGATGAAGCGATCAGGAGCCGTTTCGGACTTCCCGGCCGGCAGATCGGCCTGATTGCACAGGAAGTTCAGGCCGTCTTTCCGGAGTGGGTGGATTCCGACAACGAGGGCTACCTCTACGTCACCGAGCGCGGAACGACGGCCATCATGGTGGAGGCGCTGCGCGAGTTGCGCGACGAAAAGAACCACGAGCTGGCCGTGCTTTGCGAGAAGAAAGATGCCGAGATTGCAACGCTGCACGAGCGGATTGATCGGCTCGAAGCAATGGTGGCGCGACTGGCGGAAGGAGGCCGGTAATGATGCGAAAAAACCTCGTCGGCCTGGGCATCTGTCTGATGGTGTCCTTCACCACGGTCGTCGGCTTTGCCGACTTCGAACTGACCTGGCACACCATCGACGGCGGAGGAGTCACCAGCACCGGCGGCGATTTCAAGGTTTCCGGCACCATCGGCCAGCCCGACGCCGGGCTCATGGTCGGAGGCGGCTTTGAGTTGTCCGGCGGCTTCTGGCATGCCGCTACGCTGGTCTGTCATTGCCCCGGCGACATGAACGGAGACAACCAACTCGACGCGCTCGATATCCAGCGGTTCGTCGAGTGCCTGATGCTCCCACCGCCGACCGGCTGCAACTGCGCAGACATCGATCGTGCGGGCGGAGTGAACCTTGACGACGTGGAGCATTTTGTCTCCGACCTGCTGAACGGCGAGAGTTGCTCGTAGCGCATTCTGAACTGATCGCATGGTCCTGGGGACACAGGTATCTGCGAGTGAAGCGCACGATGAATTTATGAGAGTCTGTAGGGCAGGGCGCCCGTGTGCGACCTACGCATGGGTCGTGACGGCGGGCGGACGGGCACGCGCTAGTCGCAATCCCCTATTAAACGATAGGACAGGCGAACTCGCGAAAAAAAGGTTGGCGGCGTCCAACGGTGGGGGAGACCGCCCTATGCACAGTAGCCGGCGTGCAGATGTTCTGTCCGCTCGTTTGATCACGAAATCCCTCATTTCGCCCACGAGAATCGTGGACCGCGAGTTGGGGAAGCTCAGGACCGTACCTCGCGGTAAGGAGTTCACGATGTTGCGCTCGACAGAAAGACCCAAGACGACGCACCTGGCTTCGACGCTCGCAGTCTTGACAGGCATCGCCCTGGCCACGGTCGCCTTGGCGCAGTCCACTCCGATCGGCGAAGCAACCAGCGCTGCCGAGCGGGCGGCGCGACGGTCCGCCCGCATTCAGGAACTGAAGCAGACCTTCCAGGCGGAGCATGTTCATCAGGATGATGTCCATATTGGAACCTGCCTCTCGCTGCCGGAATTCAGCATCCTGTTTGATAACTCCACGACGGATGCAGAACTGGAGACCTATCTTGAAGGATTGCCGGACGCAGCCCTGGAGGAAGAGTTCGAGGCCTATCAGACGCAGGGATCGATCTGGACCACTACCGCGACGAACGGCGCCGTCGCTCAGGGCAATGCCCTCACGTTGACGTACAGCTTTGTAACAGATGGAACCAGCATTCCCGCGACGGGCAACGGCGATGCGACCGCAAACAGCAACCTGTTCGCCACGATGGACGCCAACTTTCCCGGCGGGATGAACGCATTCAAGACGAACGTCCGCTCGGTCTTCGATCGGCTGGAGCAACTGACAAACATCACCTACGTCGAAGTGACTGATGACGGCGCGGCCTTTCCCACTACGGCGGGCGCGCTCGGCGCTCGAGGCGACGTTCGCATCGCCATGAAGTCGCTCGACGGCGCCGGCAATATCCTTGCGGTCAACTACTTCCCGCAGTTCGGCGGCGATATGATTCTCGACAGCGGTGACATCGCACTCTTCGCGAACTCAGCGAATAACTTCATCCGGATTCGCAACGTGATCGCTCACGAGCACATCCACGGTCTCGGACTGCGGCACGTCATTCCGGAAAACGGCACCAAGCTCATGGAGCCCAGTCTGGTGACCATCATCGACGGCCCGCAGGAGGACGACATCCGCGCGGTCACCTTTCTTTACGGCGACCAATACGAGCCGAATAACGCGCTCAATGAAGAATTCTTCCTCGGCGGGCCTCTGAACGATCCCGCCACCAACGGCGTTCTTGTGCTGGAGGTGCCGGAGGCGTCGTTGGAGCGATCGGACTCGAAGGACTTTTACGGCTTTACGGCATTTGCAGGCGTGCCGATTGCGCTTCGCGTCGAGCCGGTGGGTACAACTTACGACGAAGGGCCCCAGGGCGGCACGGCGCTGCCGTTGAATGCAAAGGCGGTGCGAAATCTCGGACTTCGATTGTGGCGCCGTGTCAGCGCGCAGGAAGGCACGTTCAGTCTGCTCGCCCAGATTGATTTCAATCAGGCCGGTGTGGGCGAATACCACCCGCCGATCACCTATCAACTTGCCGGTTACATGGTGGGCGAGATTTACTCGACCGACGGCGTCAACGCCAGTCAGCGCTATCGGCTGCGTATCAGCAACGCCGAGATCGATCCGACGGTGGAGCCGCCATCGATGTCCGTCTTCGATACCTCGGCCGGCCAGCAGGTGAACGACGGCGATACGGTGCAGTTTGGCACCGTTCAGATCGGGGAAAGCAGCAACAAGACGCTGACCATCGTTAATGGAGGGCCCGGCAATCTTGAAATCGGTACCATCGTCGTACAGGGTCCGGCCGCGAACAACTACGATTTCACTCTCATCGGAACTCCTACCGTGCCGCAAGGGCAATCTCGATCATTGGCGCTGAGCTTCAGCCCCTCGGCGACCGGGGCGCGCGTGGCAGTGATGACGATTCCGAACAACGACCCGACGCAGCCGGATTTCAGCTTCATACTCAGCGGGACGGGTGCGGGAACACCGGCCATGGTGGTGCGTATCGACGGGGACGAAGTTGGCAACAGCGGTAACTTCGATTTCGGCAAGGTCCTGGTCGGCGACACCCAAGTCGTAACGCTTCAATTCCAGAATACGGGCACCGCTTTCCTGAATGTGTCGAACCTTAGCTTCAGCGGTGCGAATGCGACGGACTTTTCCACGAATCTGCAGGCCCTTTCGCTCGCGCCCAATGCGACCTTTAACGCCGCGCTCAGCTTTTCACCGGCGGAAGACGGCCCGCGGATGGCCACGCTGACAATAGCCAACGATGCCGGCCTCTACTCGGCTGATCTTCAGGGTAAGGGTTCTCTCGACTGCAATACCAACGGCATTCCGGACGAGGACGACATCGACGACGGCGCCAGCGAGGACTGCAACGAAAACAACGTTCCCGATGAGTGCGAAACGGACAGCGACGGCGATGGGGTCATCGATGACTGTGACGAATGCCCGGATGACCCCGACAACATCGAGGAGGGCGACTGCGGATGCGGCATGCCAGAAACGGACAGCAACAACGATGGTGTGCCGGATTGTCTGGTCGTAACGGTGCAGGGCAGCAACGGCGCCGTCTGGACGCTTATTCCACAGGTTGGCACGCGACTTGAGAATGTGGAAGCGCTGGACCCGGTGACCGACGAGCCATTGCCGCTCAACGTGGAGCTGCCCGCCGGCGGGATTACTTTTGAAGTTCATGGCGTAACGCCCGGCGGAACGACTGTGGTCACGATCATTCTCGACATGCCCGACGGCATGGAGTTCAGCAGCTTCTGGAAGTTTGGACCGGATCCCGACGACGCGGTGCCGCACTGGTACGAGTTCCTCTTCGACGGCGTAACCGGCGCGGTCATCAATGACAACGTCATCACGCTGACGCTTGTGGACGGCGGGCGCGGAGATCATGACGGCGCGGCCAATGGCATCATCGTCGACCCGGCCGCGGTGGCATTCGTCACCGAGGATCTCGTGGCGCTGCCGCCACCCACGGGCGGATGCGGCGGTGGAATCTGCGGCGTCGGCATGGGAATGGGCATGATGGTTCCGCTGGTGCTCATCGGCCTGCGAAGCGCCCAGTCGGCGAGACGGGCGCGAAGGATTCGCGGCCGCGGGTTCGCTCGCTTGCCTCAGGCGGTCGACGGCTGATCGGTTGTGGCTGGCGTCGGCAATTTGATCGGTCGGGCGAAACCGAGCCAGGGCACAATGATGCCGGGCAATGACCAGATGATCTGGATGAGGCGGAAGCCCAGGGTTAGGGCGAGCATCTGCGAAGGCGTAGACCATCCGCCTTCGACGAGTACCTTGTAGAAGACCGCCTCGAGCAGGCCGAATCCCTGAATGCTGATGGGCACGGCTGCGAGCAGAAAGCCGACCACCGACGCCAGAAGAATCGCCCAATACAGATGAATTTCACCGTGCAGAGTGGAATCATCCATGCCGAGACTTCGCGCCGTGAAGTACATCGTCGTCACGATCAGGAAATGGCTGAAGATGGTGCTGGCGAGCGAGAGGGCGGCCGGCCGTTGATGATAACGGAAGCTGAAAGTCGTATCGTCGATGCGCTTGAATTTGTCAGCCAGCGGAAGTCGCTTCAGTAAGGCATCGTAGTGAATCAGTTTCCGCAGTCGATGCGAAAAGAAGAGCCCGAAGCAGATAAAGAAGCCAAGGGTCAGGTAGCCAACCCAACGGCCGTAGAAGCCAATCAGATCGGTGTGCCAGAGAGCAAGAATGGTGCCGGCGGCCAGCAGCAGAAAGCTGACGAGGCCGATGACGCGATCGAGCAGGACGACCGTGATGCCCTCCGTGCGTTTGTGGGTGATGCGAGCGATGTGGTAGGCCTTGTAAATGTCTCCGCCCGTGGTTCCGGGCATGGCGAAGTTGAAGAAGTTACCGGCGAAGGTGAGCAGGAGTGAATCGCGGTAGCTCAGGGTGATGTCCTGCGTGGCCAGCAGGCACTGCAGCCGCCAGGCGATGATGAAGGTGACGGGCCCAAGTGTCAGAAACGCCCATGCGGCCCAGTTCCAATCGGCAGTGATGGCAAGGGTGCGGATTCCGCGTTCGATCTCGCGTTGGCCCTTGCCGAGTTCCTGTTTCGTCGCCAGTTCGTCCCGAGAAATCGTGCGCGTCTGCGCATCGGGCCCATCCGCAATGACGAGTTCTGAAGCTGTTTCGGAGATCAGCCGAACCGGTGTATCCGGCGAAGACTTCAGGCGCACGAAGTCGTGGTAGGTGACCTTGTCGCTGAGATACCAGACCGCCCCGGCGCAGACGGCAAACTTGATCAGAAGCGAGAGGAGCTTTCTCGTCCTGGAGGGCGTTCGATTTTCATCCTGCGGGGCGTTGTTCATCGTGCAGGGCGTAAGCGTATCATGTAAGATGCGGGGTGACAATTCGTCGTTGCACGACGCACGGCGGATACGAGCTTGTGCAGGAGCCGGCCATGGATGTTTTTCTTTCAGCGGCGATTGACGAGGCACGGCAGGGACTGGCCGAAGGCGGGATCCCGATCGGCTCGGTTCTGGTGATCGATGGCAAGATCGTCGGTCGGGGTCATAATCGGCGCGTGCAGAAGGGCAGTGCGATCCTGCACGCGGAGATGGACTGCCTGGAGAACGCCGGACGATTGACGGCGAAGGACTATCAGCGGGCGACGCTGTACTCGACGTTGTCACCCTGCGATATGTGCAGCGGCACGGCCCTGCTCTATAAGATTCCGAAGGTCGTCATTGGCGAGAATCGGACCTTCCGCGGTCCGGAGGACTACGTACGAAGTCGGGGTGTGGTCCTGGAAATCGTTGATGATCCTGCCTGTATACAGTTGATGCGCGAGTTCATCGCCGCGCGGCCGGAGCTTTGGAACGAGGACATCGGCGTTTGAATGTCTGCATGATCGTTCCGCTCGGCTTCATCTTGATTTTGCTGCCGTGCTCGTGGCAGCAATCGTGGATCGTCTCCGGCTGATGAAGCTTACTTATTGGCCGCCCAGATTCACGATTACAGCCAAAACCGACTTTGCGGACCCACACCCATCGATAGGTTCGCATGTTATCGCAACTCGTCCATCGCGACAGATTTCATTCTGTATCTTGTCATACGCTGCCTAAAGCAGGCGGCCAACCGACCCGATAGGTGCAATGCAATCATTCGTAGACCTGCTGCGGGATTGCCGGTCGAGGTATGGAAAGAGGCGTCCTCGGAGCCGTATCGCTTGGCAGTCCTCATGGTCGCGTCGAAATGCTTGGAGGAAAATACGATGAAGCGTACAGCATTTACCCTTGTTGAGTTGTTGATCGTGGTGATTATTCTTGGCATTCTTGCCGCAGTGGTGATCCCGCAGTTCTCGGATGCGAGCACGGATGCGCGGTTCAGCTCGCTGCAGACAAACCTGCAGACGATCCGTGGACAGCTTGAACTCTACAAGCATCAGCACAACGGGAAACTCCCGGAGCTGACAACCTTCGTAGACCAAATGACGAAGAAGACCAATGCCGATGGCACCGTCAGCCCGACGGGCAAATTCGGCCCCTACCTCCAGCGAATTCCGTCGAACCCGTTCACGGTCGGCGGCACGGGCAACGACGTGACCAAGACGGCCGCGGCCGTGAACAAGGCATGGTATTACGATGAGGATACCGGCGAGTTCAAGGCCAACGACAGCGGCACGACCAACGGCGTGGCTCACGACAGTCTGTAACGGACGACGTGGCTACGGTTGTTGTCAACCGAAATGGGGAAAAGCACAGGGACCGGCGGAGTCGGCTGATAACCGACTCCGTACCGGTCCTTGCCGTTTTGCGGCGTATTCTCGGTCGATCGAAGGGGATGTTATTTGCGAATCGGCCTGCATGAATCGTAAGGTTCTCGAAATGGCCGTTCAGGAATAACGGGTTCCGGCAGCATGTACATCCAACCTCGGACAAGCTGCTGTGAACCATCGTACGAGGCAGGGACTTCAGCCGGCACTTGCTTGCTGTCGCTTGTGTGATGCGGGCTGCGGCTGAGACCTATTGATCGTGGGGACAACCAGGCATGAGAACGCTCCTCCGCGCATCACGGCTGTGGTCAGGTAACGCCCGCCGGCGCGATCATGCTCATGCACCTCAGGGCTTCACCCTCGCCGAAGCCCTGATCGCCGCCACGATCCTGGCGATAGTCTCCGTCACGGCCACGCTTCCGTTCATCTCCGGGCTGCAGCATGTAAACGAGGCGCTGCGCAGGGAGTACGCGGTGTTTCTCGGCGAGGCGATGATGGAGGAAGTGTTGGCACGGCCGTTCTTCCCGTCGGGAAGCCGCACGCCGACGCCTGGTCCTGAGGCAGGCGAACAACGTGACACTTTCGACAGCATCGACGATTTCCACGGTTATGCGGAGACCGCGGGCGATCTGCGAAACTATAAGAATCAGCCGTTCAAGATTGAAAGCTTCCCGGACTTCTGGCGGAAAGTTACCGTCGAATACATCAGCTTTCCCAATCAGTCGCCTGGGGACACCAACTGCTTCATGCGGGTCACCGTTCAAGTCTTTGACGGGAGCGAACTGCTGGTGCAACTGACTCGAATAGCTAGCCGGGAAGACTAGCTTTGATTTTGGATTGTGGACGTGCTGATACACGAAATGTGAGAATATGACTCGACGAAATGCATTCACACTGACTGAACTGCTCATTGCCGCGGCGACGACTGCGATGGTGGCTGCCGCGGCGGCAACGCTCGCCTCGGCGGTCACGAGCACCGCCGTCGCCACGACCGACATCCGCGCGATGCGGTCGACCGGGCAGTACGTCGTTCAGCGCGTCGGCGGCATCCTGCGCAACGCACGAGCGATCGGCCAGGTGACCGAGACGTCGGTGACGATCTGGATTCGCGACGCCAATGGTGATGACACGGTGAATCTCTACGAGTGCGGTATTCTTCGCTATGAGAACGTGACAAAACGCTTGGCGTTCGAATACATGGAGTCAACGAACGATCCGCCGCCATCCACGACCGTCTCCGACGCCGAATTTCGCAGCGTTGCTTCGCTTGGGGCGAAAATGACCGGCCCAGACAAGAAGTCGGTGATTTGGGCCGAAGGCGTCGAGTCCTTAAAGTTTACCGGCTACCCGGACTATACCAATACGCAGATAGTGGGATCAGAATTCGTGATCGTCGCCGATACCGGAGAGATGAGCTTTCGCGTGACAGCGAGTCCTCGAGCATCGGCGAACTACTTATTCGACAGTTCAGCCCAGGCGCCGCCGGCGCCGACCTCGGTGCGCAAGATGCGAAAGAAGATTTCGAAGTGGACCGGGCTGAATTAGCGTCGACGCGCAGGGATCGGACAGCATGAAGATGACCGCACAGTTCATAAAGAGTCAACGGCGACGTGCTTATGTGCTCATTGCCGTACTGGGTCTGTCGACGATTGTCGCGGCGCTGGGCTTGTCGTTCCTGGAGTTGCACGGTACAGCGGTTCCCGAAGCGATCAATTACGATCGGAGCGTCCGCGCGCGGTACGTCGCGGAGTCCGGCGTCGCCATCGCGAAGCACTATCTGATGTACCCGCCCAAGGACGTCGATGCCGACGATTCCGACGCCTATTACACCGGCGACAGCGCTTTGGCCGTCGACGCAAGCGCCGACTATGCAAGCGTCGCCGTGCAAAGGTCGGACTCGTGGTCGCCGCAGGGGACGGACCTGAATCTCTATCGCATCACCGCCGTCGGCGTGGCGCATGATGCCGCAAACGAGAAGATTCTGGCCAAGCACACCGTCGCCGCCGAGGTCGTTGTTCCGCCGCAGCGAAAGTGGCAGATACCTTATGCTCTGCTCGATCGGGACATGCTCAATGTGATTTCCGGCGTCTGCGTGACAGGTAACATACATGCCAACGATGCCGTGAACTTGAATCTTGGATCGAGCTACTCCGGCAACGTCACCTCGACGGGTACGGTTCGAAGTGAACTGGTCCTCGGTATATTCACAAACGCCTGTGGAAACTCAAAGATAACATGCAACGCATCGGCTATTGTCTGCCCGACCGGCAATACGACCAAGTACGAGAATTATATTCTCAATGGCAGACACTATTCCGCGTATGTTTATGGATCGAGTACGATGAATCAGTCCAATGCGGCCGCGCTGAATTCGATCGACATGTCGGAAACGAATCCGGGGCGAATTATTGTCTATAAGGGCGGCAATCTGAGACTCCGGGCAAATAGCGGGTCGGTTTCGTTGAACGGCACGCTGGTCATCACCAACGGCAATCTTGAGTTTCAGGACGCCGGAACCTACGTCATCCATGCCGTGGAGAATTTCCCGGCGCTTGTCCTCCCGCAGAACTTGCTGATGACCAACAGTGATAACACAAACGTTACCATTAACGGTCCGGTCCTTTGCGTCGGTGACATCGATCTGGGCAGTCGCCGTAACTCAAAGCTTGAGATAAACGGACCGCTGATCAAGACCGGCGCATTTGCCAACATACGAGGCGGCGGCGATGCAGGCAAAATTGATCTTAAACAAAGCGGCACCAGCACCTTCTGGGATTTCGAGAGCGAGCCCATGCCCATCACGGTCCTCAGTTGGCGGGAGCAATGAGCGGAGATGATGACCATGAACACCCCGATTGTGACGCTGGATCGCTACACCCGACTTCTGCTGACCGCGCTGGTCGTTCTGCTGACGATTATTGCCGTCGAGTTATGGGTCGCCCGGCCATCGGGACTTCCGACTGCTCACGCACAGATCCCGGATACGGCCCTGCAGCGCAAGCAGATAGTGGACGAAGGCAAGCGAACCAACGAGTTATTGGAGCAGATTCTAAACCATCTGAAGAGCAAACCGATCCTGGTCCGCATGAGCGCCGATGAGAAGGGCGGCCCGGAGCGGCAGGGACCGCGGAGCGATCACAGGTAAAACGCCAAACCGGAGGTGAAGCAGGATGCACACGCGACAGGGCTATACCTATCTCGAAGTGATGGCAGTGGCGACGATCATGTCCATTGTGGCACTCGTGGCCTGGCCGAGTTCGAACGATGCTGCCAACAAGCACCAGGAGGAAGTCAAGCGCGCCGCTATACAGTTCACGTCCGATGTGAACTTTGCGCGCAGTCTCTCCATCGCCCGGCCCGATGATCCGGCGGTCATCAAGATCGACGTGCCGGGTAACCGTTACTGGCTGGCCCGCAAGTCGGACGTGAGCACACCGATCGATCATCCGGTGAAAAAGGCGTGGAACCCCGGCAAGTCGGAGATGGAGCCCAAGCCCTATCTGATTCAGTACGGGGCCGGTGGCGAAATGGGCATGAAGAACGTGACGCTGCATGCCGCCGATTTCGGTGATGAGAGCTACATCACGTTCGACGGCAAGGGCAATCTGGTAGAGGGTGAGACCGCAGTTCTTCAGCTTTCGTCGTACGGCGCTCAGACGGAGGTCAAAGTGAATCCGATATCGTCCACGACCACTGTCCAGAACAAGTTCACCAAGACGCTTGAGGCGACGTCGCCGGAAACAGAAGGATCGCTCGATGTGTTGGAGCCCATGATGGAATCTCCGGACCTTGTGTTGAACTGATCGAACATCGTCGCATGGCGCGGCCTTTGGAGGTGCGCGAGATGAGGCATCGAAACAGGCAGTGTTGGATCGGTCTGGACATTGGCGCCTCCGGTGTGCGCATGCTTCAGCTTGCCGATGCCGATGGCGAGCCGATGGTACGCGCCGCGGCGCATGTTGAATTCCCCATCGGGCTGGAATCCGCGGAGGAGCGATGGTTGCTGACTCAGCGCGTCATCCGCGACGCGCTTTCGACGCAACCGTTTTACGGGCGGGATGTGGTTCTCGCGCTCGGTTCGGGCGAGTTCCTTCTCAAGAACCTCCGACTTCCGAAAATGCCGCCGGCCGAAATGGAAGCGGCCGTGCAGTTTGAAGCCCAGGATCGCTTTGAACTCGGCGATTGCCCGGCGCAGTTACGTTTCATCCCCGCGGGCGAAGTTCGACACGGCAACGAAGTGAAAGAGGAACTGCTCGTTTTCGCATCGCGAGACGAGATGGTGCTTGAGCGACTTGAGCAGATTCGCGCGCTGGGACTGCGGCCCGTGGCGATGGACATCACGCCCTGCGCGGTGGCACGCAGTTTCATTCGTTTCCTGCGACGCAGCGAAGACGCCTCCTCAGTCAACGTGTTCGTGGAGATCGGCCACAGCGGCTCGTCGGTCGTGATTACCCGCGGCACCGATATCGTCTTCCTCAAGATGATCGAAATCGGAGGCCGGCAGATGAATGCCGCCGTGGCCAAGGCGATGAACCTCTCCGTGTCGGAAGCGGCCGACCTTCGCGTGCGGATCATGCAGGAAATCGCAGGCCGCCGGACGGACCAGAAATCGACCGTGCCGGCGGAGATTCAGGCCCGCGTGCTGGATGCACTTCGCCCGATGGCGGAACGTATCAGTCGCGACGTGCAGCTTTGTCTGCGGTACTTCGCGGTGACCTTCCGCGGCCAGCGGCCTGACAGTCTGACGCTCGTCGGCGGCGAGGCCCACGAGCCCGCCCTGATGAAGGTCATCGCCTCTGAAATCGACATACCCTGCACGATCGGTAATCCACTGCGCGGTGTGGGTCGAGCGGAACTGACGGCAACGCGCGAACAGCGCACGCTGCAGCCGGCGTGGACGGTTGCCATGGGGCTGGCGCTGCGCGGCTCGCCCTGGGTGCTGTCCTCGCGAACGAGCAGCGCGGCGTCGCAGCGTCAGGCAGCAGTCGCCACGGCGTAGCGAACAGGTGAGGGGAAGCGGATGCTGGACCTTGATTTTACACCACCGAACTTTCACGAGGCGCACTGCCTGCGCAGCGCTATCCGGCTGCGTGCCTCGCTGATCGGCACGATGCTGATCATCATGGTCCTCTGGGTCGTCGCTAACCGAAATGAAGTAGCGTCCGCCAAAGCCATGCTCGCCGATGTGCAGCTGCAAAAGGAGCAGGTAGTCATCCACCAGTCGCGCAAGGAACAAATGGAAGCAGAGCGTGCCCGGTTGCAATCTCGGGAGCAGCTTTTGCAGCACCTCGATAATCGCACAAGTCTGGCCGTCGTATTGAGCGACGTGAGTCGATGCATCGGTGAGCGGGTGATATTGACGGAAGTCTACTTCGAGAGTCCTTCGGTTGCCGCGTATGCCAGGGAGGAACCGGTGTCGAATGTGTCGGAGGCCGGGTCGGTCGTTGCGCGTCCACAGATCGCACAGCAGAGAGATCCCGCGTCTTTCAGCGCCTCGAACGAACCGCATCTTCATCCCGGTCGTCTCGTGCTGACGGGAATGGCGACGGACACCCCGGAAGTGATCGGCTTCGTCAAGCAACTGGAAGATTCGACGCTCATCGCACAAGTGCATCTGGAGCAGAAGGGATCCTTCATCTGGTCGGGTCGTCGAGGGCAGGCCTTCGTCATCACCTGCCTCCTCTATGACCAGAAGGATGAAGACCAATGAACTCGTTGAAGTTGAACATGATCGCCGTGGGCACCGTGGTCGTCTTGACCGCGGGCTTCGGCTTCGGCGTGGTTCGCCCCGGATTGAAAGAGGTCCAGGCGAAACACGAGCAACTCACCACCGAAGCCCTGCAAGTACGCAACGAGCAGCAGTGTGTAGGCGACATCGCGAATCTGTACGCATCCATTGTCACACTCAACGCTCGTATGCAGGATTTCCGCCGTCGACTGCCCGAGGGTCGGGAGTTCGGCGAGTTTCTGAACCAACTCGCCGATAACCTGCGAAAGTCGAAGATCGACGACTACACCGTCGAGCCGCGACAGGCGGTCCTGGTCGACGAAACGAAACTACCCGAGAGTCTGTCGATCGTTCGCGGCACGCATCTGCTTCCGGTTCGCGTGGAATTCGAGGGCCGCTTCGAAAACATTGTGGAATTCATTCACCTGTTGGAAGCTTTGCCCCGGTTGTCGCATGTGGAAAACGTTCGGATGGTGAATCGAGAGTCCCGACCGGGACATGTGGGCGTGGAATTCATCATCCATACCTACTATCGGCCGGAGTATTGAATCGGCAGTGGGCATGGGTCCGTCGCGATCGAATTCGAGTCCCTGCGAAGTTTGATGGAGCGTCGTGAATGTCGGAGAAGTGGGCGGAAATCTGGGCGCGACTGCGTGAACAGCTCATGGCGGACAAGAAGAAGTCCGCAGCGCTGGGCGCGCTGCTTGCCATCCTGCTCGTCGTAGTCGGCGTGCGGCTTTTCTCGAACGCTGCGCCGGATGCGACGGAGGCGGCGCCGCCCGTGGTCGCGCAGCCCGCCGCAACGGAACCACAACTGATTCGCCCGACGACCGTGGCACTACCCGCTGCATCTATTAAGGATGATGAATCGTCGGAACTCTCATCGAAGTCCGGCGGGCCGTCGGATCGGCTGTATGTCGAAGGGTCGGCCCGTCAGGCGGTTCATACCGAGGGGATGTCGCGTAAACCCGTGCGCGACGTGTTTACGACGCCCGCCTGGGCGCAATTTCCGCTTGCGATTCTTCCCGAGACGCAGAAGCCACCTTCTGTCCGCAGTGACAAGGGCGATTCCGGCTTCTGGTCAACGATCGGCAAGCGCCTCGTGGAGCAGCAGGAGGAGCGTAATCGCATGTTGGAGACGATCGAGCAGGAGCTGACGGAACTCGCCCTGCACTCCACGCTTACCGGCCCGACTCCTTTGGCACATATTTCCGGACGACTCGTTCGCCCCGGCGATTCGATTCACGGATTTTCGGTCGTTCGAATCGAGGATCGACGCGTCCTGCTGGAAAAATCCGGCATCCACCGCGTCCTGCGCATGCCTTAAAACACAACCCGTTGGGTCCGACAACCGATTGATATCCGGGATTAGCCCGGAGTCGGTATGGGTATCTTATCAGCGTACACAGTCAGGAATAATCGAAAGCCGCATGCGGTCGATCATAACCGTTCGATCGTACCGATGGTTTTCCTCGCTATCGGTATTGCATTAGCGGGTACTCCCATGGATGCCGGTCGCGTCGTACGCGCGCAGGATGCAACCGCGATTCTCACGTCGAAGTCTCCGGTTGAATCCGAATCGAAGAACACCGGCGGCGCCTCACCGCGGCCGGATCATGAGCAGGAGCAGTTCGTACGGGTCGGCCTCGACAATCGCGTGACCATGCACGTTTCCGGCTTGCCGCTGGCTGACGCGCTGCGCATGCTCTCGGAACCCACCAAGAAGAACATCATCCTCTCCAGCGGCGCGGATGGCGTCGTCACCGCGAGTCTCTATCACGTCACGTTCGAAGAAGCCCTGGATGCCATGCTGATTGCCAACGGCCTCGGCTATCGTCAGGAAGGCGGCTTCATCTTCGTGCATCCGCTTGAGGAACTCGCCCGAATCGCACAGTCCAAACGCCGCGTTTCCACGCGCGTGTTTCGTCTGACTTACATGAACGCCGCTTCGGCCAAGGGCCTGATCGAGCCCATGCTCACCAAGGGTAGCCCCGTCGCAGGAAAGATCTCCACGACGCCGCCTTCCGGCAAGGGGCTCGGCGGTACCACGGGCATCGGCGACACCGAGGGCGATTCACACGCCACGGCCGACACGCTCATCATTACGGATTACGACGACGTGCTCGATGAAGTTGCCGGCGTCATCAAGGAACTGGATGCACGACCCAAGCAGGTACTCATCGAAGCGACGATTCTTCGGGCCACGCTGAACGAAGACAACGCATTAGGCATCGACTTCACCACGGTCGGCGGGGTGGACTTCTCCACGCTCTCCTCCATCAGCCCTGGTGCGCAGTCGATCACCACGGGCATCATACCCAATGCGGAGTTGGAGAATACAAACTTCACAGCCAGAACGGATCTGAACGCCGCTCTGCCCGACGGCGGTTTCACCTTCGGCATCCTCAAGGACCAGGTGGGTGTCTTTGTTCGCGCGCTGGAACAGATCACCGATACCGACATCCTGGCGAATCCGAAGTTGCTGGCGCTGAACAAGCAGGTCGGCCAGGTGATTGTCGGTCGGCGCGACGGCTACCTGACCACGACCATTACCGAGACCACGGCGATACAGACGGTCGAGTTTCTGGAGACCGGTACGGTGCTTACGTTTCGGCCGTTTGTCGGCGAAGACGGCACCGTGCGGATGGAAATTCATCCAAAGGATTCCACCGGCGGCCTGACAGACGCCAATCTGCCGTTCGAGCAGACCACGGAAGTCACTACGAACATCCTCGTTCGAGACGGCAAGACGATTCTCATCGGCGGCCTTTTCCGGGAAGTCGGCACGGCGACGCGTGGTCAGGTGCCGCTCCTCGGAAATATTCCGATCGCCGGGGCGCTCTTCCGTCGAACGCGAGACTCCACGACGCGCGAGGAAGTCATCATCCTGCTCACGGTCCATATTCTCAAGTGCGACCCCGATGAGAAGGCCGGCGAAGAACTGCTGGAAGACATCGAGCGCGTCCGTGCCGGCTCGCGTCAGGGTATGCAGTGGCTGGGCCGTGAACGCCTGAGCCAGGCCCACTACCGCTGGGCCATGGATCATCTGGCCAGGGGCGATGTGGAGAAGGCGATCTGGGACGCACAACTTGCGACGCACATTTTCCCTCGCCACCTGCACGCGATCCGCCTCAAGGAAGAGTTGATCGGCCGGCGCGAGTGGGAATCGGAAGCATCGTGCATCCGCACCTTCATTCGCGATCGAATCATGGAAGAATCCGGCGAGATCACACCGGCTTACGGTCGGCCCGGACCGCCGTTCACCTTGCCCGAGGGCATCGACGGCCCGATGGGACTCGATGACGCCGAGCCGATGCAGCCGCTCAGCCGGACTTCCGCGCCCTCGAACCTGCAATGGACACAATCGGGTACCTCAAGTGACACCGCAATGACACGAGAGGAACGACGCTGATGACCTCAATACGATGTCATGATCCTGCGAGCCAAGCGACGGCACGTTGCGCGATGCGTGTCGCTGCCCCGCGGACGTTTTGTCTGCGAGTCGGACTTGCTCTACTCTCGGTCGCGGCTTCCGGCTGCGAGGGTATGAACTCCCGGCTGCTGAATACGCACTTTGGCAAGAATGGTCGAAACGAAGCCAAGGAGCGATGGGACACCGTTCGAGGTGGTGTGAAGATTCAGCTTGCCCGACAGCATCTCAAGAGCGGCCGGCTCGAAGAAGCACAGCGCGCCCTGGATGAAGCCCTGACCATCTCACCCAACGATCCGCAGGCCTACGTGCTTGCCACGCAACTGAAGCTCGAACAGGGTCAGCTCGGCGAAGCCAGACAGGCGATCACGCTGGCAACCCTGCTGAAATCCGACGACCACGAGATTCAGTTTCTCGCGGGCCTCGTCGCACAGCGCTACGGCGACCTTGCCGGAGCATATGAAAACTACGCACAGGCGGCGTTTCTGGCCCCGCAGTCGTCCGACTATCTGATCGCTCAGGTGGAAGTCCTCGTGTCGCTCGATCGCCCCATCGACGCATTGGAACTGATCGAACCGCGATTGCGCGATTTTGATCAAAACGTTGCGCTTCGCCAATTGACCGCAAGAATCACGCGCATCCTCGGTCTCCGCGGGCCGACGATTGAATATTGCCGCGAGGCGTTTCGACTCGGGGGCGAGGATCCTGAACTGGCGATCGAACTGGGGCTGACGCTGGTCTGGGCCGAGCGCTATCGTGAGGCGATCGTCGTTCTGGCCCCGGTCGTTGAAGGCGCCAACGGTCTGGCATGCAGCAAGGAGGGACCATCGGCCTACGCGCCTGGCAAGGTGCTGCCGAGTGCCTATTGCGCCCTGGCTCAGGCCTATCTGCATCTGGGTCAGGTCGATCCGGCCATGCAGCTCCTACGCCGTGTGATGCATGATTGTCCGGAAGATGTGATTTCCTGGCGACTCTACGCGCGGGCCGGCGTGCGAATTGGCAATCTCGAAACCGCATCCGAAGCCCTGCAGACCCTGAAAGATCGCGGCGCGATGACCGCGGAAACCTGGATGCTTGCCGGTTATGTCGCCCTGCGGCGTGGTGATCTGTTCAATGCGCTCGATGCATCGCGTCGGGCGGTCATGGCTGACGCTTCGCTGGCCGCGGCACATTATCTGCTCGGCGAGACGGCCGAAGCGCTGGGCGATCTCGCCGAAGCACGCTCCGCATACGCCGAAGCGATTCGACGAGATCCAAAGTTATACGTCGCGCAACACCGACTGAACGTGCTCAACCTGCAGACCGACGCAGCGAGCACGATCCGAGACGATGGATGCGTTGAAGAATGGAACAAGTTCGCGCCATGATACAGAGCCAGCTGAAACCTTGGTCGCAAGTGGATGATGACGACGTCGCTGGACCCGTCGCTCAGGGGAGCGCGCCCGCGTCGAGGTCGGCATCGCCTCGTTTTTCCACCTCCTCGCCCCAGGATTACCAGTCACCGCTTGCGCCCACGCGGATGGGCCTGGCGCGTGTGCGTTCGATCTGGGCGGTCGCGCCGCTGACTTTGGCCGGGGTGTGGATACTCGTCGGCATTTTTTCCGGCGGTGCAGAAGGCAATCAGCTTGGCCGCTGGTCGTTGTCAGGAATCTTCCTGCTCCTCGCATCCTCCGGCGTGATTCTTGTCCTCTCGTGGCACGCCAGAAAAACGGGTCTGGCCAGTCTCCGGCTGGAATTGGCGGCCAACACCCGACGTAGCTCAATCGATCTGGAGGCCACTCCGCTCGGTGCGGAACTCAAGCCGCTCTGGGAAGCCGTCGAGCGACAGACCGCGGAAGTCACGCGGCAGTTGGAAGATTTGCTCACGGAACGAAAGGAATTGGGGCTTGAGCTCAGTCTGGTTGACGTTCAGAAGCGCCAGGCCGAGACAATCCTGCGGTCGATCTCCGACCCGGTCATTGTGACCGATGCCTACGATCAGCTCGTCATGGCCAATCCCGCCGCAGAGGAACTGTTCGGCTTCAAGTGTCCTGGCGCCTATCGTCAGCCCATCGATCAGCTCATCTCGGAGCCGAAACTGGTGGCGACCATCCGACAGGCCCGCGAGGCGGATACGCGCGTGGCCCGACGTCGCACGGAGCACGAAATCGGCAACGACGTTTACGCACTGACCATGTCGCCGGTGGCAGCCGAGGGCGATACATCGACAGAGAACCACGGCGTGGTCGTGATCCTGCGCGATATCACCAAGGATCGCCAGGCCGCGCGCTTGAAGAGTGAATTCGTGGCCCAGGTCGCTCACGAATTGCGCACACCGTTGTCATCCATCCGTGCCTACGTCGAGATGCTCGTGGACGGTGAGGCCGACGACGAGAAGACACGCAAGGAATACTACGAAATCATCCAGACCTCCGCCGATCGACTGGGGCGACTGATCGACAACATGCTCAACATCAGCCGGATCGAAGCCGGCACCGTGCGAATCAACAAGGAAGCCATCTCCATCGCCGTCGTAGTCAAAGAGGCGACCGATGTCATGCTTCCTGCCGCGGAGGAAAAAGGCATCGTCCTGAACAGAGATCTTCCGCCGGTCATGTACCGCGTGATGGCGGATCGCGATCTGATCTATCAGGCCATCCTGAACCTGCTGTCGAACGCGGTGAAATACACGCCTTCCGGCGGTCGGGTCGATCTGCGCATGACACCGCAGGAAGAGAATCAGACGATGCGAATCGACGTGACCGATACCGGCGCCGGTATTCCGAAGGAAGACCTGCCGCGCGTATTCGAAAAATTCTTCCGCGTCGAGCAGAACAAGCAGATGGCCAAGGGCACCGGGCTGGGCCTGAATCTGGTCAAACAGATCGTGGAGAGTGTACACGGAGGAGAGCTCATGCTGTCCAGCGATGTCGGCAAGGGCAGCACCTTCAGCATCATTCTTCCACTGACGCAATAGGAATCGCCCGGCGGATCGGGTGCGTGCGGGCCGGGTGCCCGACGATGGTCGACGGCAGGCGCGATAAAGCGGCCGGCCGCAAGAATGGGGGCAAACACGATGGAGACGTACAAGATTCTCGTCTGTGACGACGAACCGCACATCCTGCACGTGGTGTCGGCCAAGCTGCGCAACAACGGCTTCACGGTCATCACCGCGGCCGACGGCGCCGAAGGATTTGAACTGGCCAAGGCGGAGCGGCCCGATCTGGTCTTTACAGACTATCAGATGCCGCTGCTATCGGGCCTTGAGCTTTGCGCGAAGCTGCGAGGTGATTCGACGACGCGCGAAATTCCCGCGGTGATGCTGACTGCGCGGGGTTATTCGCTCTCACCGACGGAGCTGGCGAACACGAACATCCGCAAGGTACTCGTCAAGCCCTTCAGTCCGCGCGAGGTTCTTGCAACAGCCCGACAGATTCTCGAAGCCGGAGAACCGGCTCCGGCGTTTTGCGTGACCGGTGTTGTGGAGGCGAGCCGGGAATAGTCGTTCGAGAGCGTGCTTGACGCACCAGCGGATAGAAACCATGAATCGAATAGATCCTCCCGTAACCATCGCAACGACCTTGGAAAACCAGGGACGCATTCCTGCGCCGTCGAAACCCTGGCCCATTTCGCCCGAGCGATTCACCTTGTTGTCCCGCGCCTGGCAGCCCTTCGGCATGTGGTTATCGCTCTGGGATTGCGACGGCAAGGCGATCCTCTGGGACGAGCATCCGCCGCGCTTCTGGCGAACGCTTTGGTCTCGACGAAGCGAATTAAGTCGATCGCTCGCTGAGCACGCGCGGCAATCGCTGAGCTGTCCGGCCGCGCCCACGAAGGGTGCGCTCACGAATTCGCCGGCTGCCGAATCGTCATCGACGAGTGATTCCGCTTTTCCAGACTTGGGGCCTTTTTTGTCGGACCTGGGCTTTATCGCGGTTCCGGTGCGGCAGCGCAATCGCGTAACCGGCGTCGTGCTGGCCGGCGTGGTGATGTCCGACTTGCATGGCGAGGCGTTTGTTCGCTTGTGTAATGCCTGCGGACTCGATCATTCCTCGACGGCCTCCATGGGCCATGAATTGCCTCGATGGAATTTGGAGTCGGTGCGGCCACTTGTCCGCTCGCTTCGGCTCGCGGTTGAACAAGCACACGAGCTCGATGTGGTGCATGAGGAGTCGGCCGTCCTCACCCAGCATCTTGAAAACACCTACGAAGAATTGAATCTGATCTACCGCATCAGTGCCCAGATGGGGCTTCCACAACGTCCGCAGGTGTTGCTTGAGCACGTGGGAGAACAGGTGACAGTGGTTTCTCGTGCCGCAACGGTGGCATTCGTTCTGACCGAACTGGGGACGGACCATGCCGACCGAAACGTACCCGAGACCTTCACGACGCATTCGCTCCATGACCGCGTCGTGCAGGTGGGCTGGGAGCAAACTTCGCCTGGCAAACACGCGAAAGTCGATCGCTACGATCCTGTCGATCTGATTCGACTCGCCGAGTCGCTACAGCTCGATCCGGTCACTACGCCCAACCAACTGCTCATCAACAACGCAGCACAGCTGCCCGAATTGGCCTGGGCCGGAAGCTGGCTCCATCATCTGGTGGCGCTACCCCTCTGGCACAAGGAGCGGCTGCTCGGTGTGATGCTCTCGATCAATTGCAGCGACGACGGAGACTTCACGTCGGTCGACGTGCAGCTCTTCCGCGCCGTGGCCGATCGCCTGACCGCCTTCCTTGAGAATCAGCGCCTCTACGACGATCTCGCCGACCTGCTCATGGCGATGCTCCATGCCGTCGTCAACAGCGTCGATGCGAAGGACCCATACACCTACGGCCATTCCGAACGCGTGGCGTTTCTCAGTCGGGCGCTGGCTCGCGCCGCGAACCTGTCGCCGACGGAATGCGAACGCGTTTATCTCGCGGGGCTTCTCCACGATGTGGGAAAAATCGGTGTGCCCGACGCGATTCTTTCCAAGCCCGGCAAGCTCACGATGGAAGAGTTCGACACCCTCAAGAAGCATCCCGAAATCGGCGTGCGAATTCTATCGCCCGTGCGGCAGATGCGTGACCTGCTTCCCGGCGTGCTGTATCACCACGAACGCTTCGACGGTCGGGGGTATCCCGAAGGATTGTCCGGCGATGACATTCCGTTGCTGGGTCGCATCATCTGTCTTGCGGATTGTTTCGACGCCATGACGACGAATCGTACGTATCGCGCGGCACTTCCCCTGCATGCGGCGATCGCCGAAGTCCGGCGCTGCGCGGGGACGCAGTTCGACCCGCATCTGGCGGCGTTGTTTCTGGATCTCGATTTGGAACAGTTGTTCCAGGAGGCGCGATCCTGCCTCGGCAGCGATGCGACGATGGCTCACATGGGCGCGCTGCATGCCGTGCTCGGTCGCCAACTGACGCACTAAGTGCTTCCGGCCGCCAAGCGTTCGCGGCTCCTCACGCACGCATGGAGAATCGAATGTCGGTGAACATGACAACCTATGAGAATGTCGTGGTCCTGACACCGAAAGAGGACCTTCTCGGCGAAATACCGGACGTTCTGCTCGAGAAAGCTCAGTCGGTGATCGACAAGGATCGCCATGAGTTCGTCCTCGACTGCTCTGAGATCGACGCATTCGACAGTCGCGGGCTGGAAGTGCTGCTCGAATTGCAGTCCAAGTGCGAAGAGGGACTCGGTACGGTCAAACTGTGCGGCCTGAGCCCGACCTGCGCGAAGATTCTGGAAATCACGCGGCTTGCAAGAAGGTTCGAGTCGCTGCCGGATCTGGAAAGTGCTGTCCGCAGTTTCTCGTATTGAAACGAACCGGGCGAATTCGCGCCGTGCAGATGGGCGTGTGACACAACGAGGCATGAGACGATTCGAGTGGTCGCGACACCGCGACGCAGGTGGTTAAGCGGAGAAGCAGACGATGGCAACGGCCGTGGCCAGTGCAAGCCGAAAGCAACTGGGTCAGATACTCCTCTCACGCGGAGTTCTGACGCACGAGCAGCTTGAGTGCGCCATTGAAGAGCAGAAGGCGCATCGTCACAGCAAGCTGCTGGGCGAAGTGCTGATCGATCTGGGGCTGGCGTCGGAGGATCAGGTCGTCGAAGCCCTTGCCGAGGCGTACAATGTGCCGTACGCCAAGCTCACGCCGCGTCTCGTCGATCCCAAAGTCATCGAGCTCATCCCGCGCGAATTCCTTGAGAAGCACGGCGTCCTGCCGCTCTTTAAGGTTAACAACGTCCTCACCGCGGCCATGAGCGAGCCCGCTAACGTATTTCTCATCGAGGAGATGGCTCGCGCGACGGGCTGCAATGTGCAAGTCGTCGCCGTCTCCGGTGCGGACATCCACGCGATTCTCGCGCAGTACGTCAAGAGCGCCAACGTCTTCGTCATCGACGACATTATCGAGGACGTCTCCGCCGAGACCTTCGAGCTGATTGAATCCAAGGCCGACGACATCACCAATCTTGAAGGCATGGCCGGTGACTCGCCGGTCATCAAGCTGGTGAACTTCCTCGTCTACGCGGCGGTGAAGGAGGGCGCGAGCGACATTCACATCGAGCCCGACGATTCCTGTCTGCGTGTTCGATATCGAGTGGATGGCGTGCTCTATGAAAAGCTCAACCCGCCGTCGCAGATGATGGCCCCCATCGTCTCGCGCATCAAGATCATGGCCGGTCTCGACATCGCCGAGCGACGGCTTCCGCAGGACGGCGGCATTCACGTACTCATGGAAGGCCGGCCGATCGACCTGCGTGTCTCGACTCTTCCGAACATGCACGGCGAGAAGGTGGTTATCCGCATCATCGATAATTCCCAGGTGCTGGCGAATCTCGAAACGCTCGGCTTCTCCGTCGAAATGCTCAAGGCCTTGCGGCAGCAACTCGCACACCCGCACGGACTCGTCCTGGTCACCGGTCCGACCGGGTCGGGCAAGAGCACCACTCTGTACGCCGCGCTCTCGGAAATCAATTCGCCGGAGCGCAACGTCTGCACCGTCGAAGACCCCATCGAATTCAATCTGCGGAAGATCAATCAATTTCAGGTCAACGAAAAGATCGGCCTGAAGTTCGCCACGGTGTTACGTGCCCTGTTGCGGCAGGACCCCGACGTGATCATGGTCGGCGAAATTCGCGACGATGACACGGCGCGAACGGCCGTGCAGGCGGCGCTGACCGGCCACATGGTCCTCTCGACCCTGCACACGAATGACGCACTGTCCGCGGTGACGCGGTTGAACAACATCGGCGTGGAGAATTATCTCATCAGCGCCGCGCTGGATGCTGTCCTTGCACAACGCCTCGTTCGCAAGATATGCCCTCACTGCAAGGAATCCATTACGCCGTCGCCAAACGTTCGCCGCGCGCTGGAAAAGGCCGGACAAGATACCGACACCATCGTCATCGGGCAGGGGTGTGCCAAATGCCACGGCACCGGCTACAGCGGTCGTATTGGAATCTATGAATTGTTTGTCCCGGATGATGACCTGCGCCAGGCAATCACCGACGGCGTCACGCTTCAGGACATGAGGCGAATGGTACGCGCCATGAAGATGCCCACGCTTTACGAAGACGGCATGGCCAAGGTCAAAGCCGGGGTCACGACCGTCGAGGAGGTGTTCCGTGTATCCGCTGCATAGCCCCCATCACACATCGGGCGGTTCGTCGTATCCGGCGACCGACATTGCCCCGGCTGCGATTATCCATACGCAGGCCGGCCCCGCGGGCGGTTCACACGTGGGCACGTTGCTCGCTCAGGCCTCGGAACACAATTCCAGCGATCTGCTGCTGGTCGCCGGCTCTCCGCCGACCTACTTTGCCAACGGCGAGTGGCACGCCATCGAAGCGCCGCCGCTGGATGCCGAATCCCTGAACGAATCCCTGCGAGACATGCTCGACGACGACTATCGCACGCGGCTCGACGAACATCGCGACCTCGATCTCGCCATTGAATTGCCTGGTGTGGGTCGCTACCGCGTCAATCTTCACTACCAGCGCGGCACGCTCGCGGCGGCCTTTCGAGCGATTCCCTCCGATATTCCCGACTTCCAGACTTTGAACCTCCCGCGCCATGTGCTCTCCTTTGCGGACTATCCCAACGGGCTCGTTCTGATCACGGGCGGCACGGGACAGGGCAAGAGTACGACGCTGGCAACCCTGGTGGATCACATCAATCGAACGCGCGCGGCGCACATCATTACCATTGAAGACCCCGTGGAATTCATGCTCCGAAGTCAGCGAAGTTTGATCGAGCAGCGAGAAATCGGCGATGACAGCCCCTCGTTTGCCTCGGCCCTTCGCCATGTGCTTCGTCAGCGGCCGGATGTCATCGTAGTCGGCGAGATGCGCGATCTGGAAACGATCAGCACCGCATTGACTGCCGCCGAAACCGGGCACCTCGTACTCGGCAGTCTGCATACATCATGCACTGCTCAAACCCTCGCCCGCATCATCGACGTATTTCCGCCGGTTCAACAGCCGCAGATTCGCGTGCAGCTCGCGGCGTCGCTGCGCTCCATCGTCTGCCAGACCCTCGTGCGTGATCGTATGAACGAAGCCCTCGTGCCCGCGACGGAAATCCTGGTCGCCACGTCGGGCGTTCGTCGCGCCCTGCGAGACAACGAAACTCACTTGATCTACTCGATGATCGAAACGGGCCGAAGCCACGGCATGCACACACTGGAGCAATCGCTGGCCGAGCTGGTCAAGGCAGGCCGGATCGATATCGAAGAGGCCCTGGCGGCAACGACGGATCGAGGGCGGCTCTCGCGCCTTCTGGGCGTCAGCTCGAAGAGCGACGACCCGCTGACCGCCGCCATCCTGCCCGCGGATGAAGAGTGGTCGGAAATCCCCTGGGGGGAATCGTTGCGCTAAGGCGTCGGCAGAAAAGCGTCGGAGATCAGGATCATGGCCGTTTTCACCTACGTAGCGAGAGACAACTCCGGTAAGCTGGTTGAGGGTGATGTCACCGCGACGTCACCCAACGAAGCGGCGCGGATGGTACGCAACGAAGGTCGCTTCGTGGTGAAGGTTGCCCCCAAGGGAAAGGCCGCAACGACGCGGAAGGTCGCATCGCAAACGCCGACAACCCGCTCCGCTGCTCCCAAAGGACGTAACAACAAATACAAACCGGACGATCTGATTTACTTTACCAATCAGCTCGCCGTAATGACCGAGACCGGCGTCTCGATGTCCGAGGCCCTGGAGGCCTGCCGACACGACGGCAACTCGCCGCGTTTCGCCGCGGCGCTGGACGACGTGATCGATCGCGTCGAAGGCGGAAGCGAGTTTTCCGCCGCCCTGGCGGAGCATCCGAGGGTCTTCCCCTCGCTGTATGTCAGTCTTATCAAAGCGTCCGAGGCCTCGGGCATGATGGCCCCGATTCTGCGCCGCCTCGCCGAGCACTTGCAGGCCCAGCGGGAGATGAAGAAGAAGATCAAAGGTGCGATCACCTACCCCATCGTGATGTTCGTCTTCGCCATCGGCGTGACCATCTTCCTGATGACCTTCGTTCTTCCGAAGTTCACCGCAATCTACGCCGGGCGCGAAGATAAGCTGCCCATCATCACGCGGGCCCTTCTGAGCTTCAGCGATAACCTGATGGCTTACGGCCTGTATGTCCTGGGATTTCTCATCGTACTCGGTGGCGCCGCGGTCTATTACGTCCGAACGCCGGCCGGTGCGCTGAAGTTTGAAGCGATTCGACTCGCGATTCCCCTTTTCGGACCGCTCTTTCATAAGACCTACCTCGCCCGCAGTCTTCGAACACTGGGCACGATGATCCAGTCCGGCGTCTCCATGCTCGACAGCGTGCAGCTCACGGCGGGCGTCTGCGGAAGCAGCCACTACGAAGCGATGTGGCGGCAGGTCTACGATCGACTGGAGACCGGCAAGCAGGTCTCCGAGGCCCTGTCCGAGCACAAGTGTGTCCCCAAAGCGGTGAACAAGATGCTCGCGGCCGGCGAACGCAGCGGTCAACTCGGACCCGTCATGGAGCGCGTCGCATATTTCTGCGAGACCGAACTGAACGCAGCCATTAAGACGATGACCAGCATGATCGAGCCGGCCATCGTCATGTTTCTCGGCGTCGTCGTCGGCGGCCTCGTGCTGGCACTGCTCCTGCCGATCTTCACCATCTCCAAGGCGATGCACTAAAGCGGATTCCGAATCTGGAGGGACCGCTGCCAAAGCCCGCGGCGGGCCTGTCGTGGTTCAGTATCCCAAGAGCCCGGGTCCAGTGAACCGCAGGCCGTGCGCCACATAGCAAGATACCCTTCATCGCACAGCCCGGCCGTGCCCAAAAAAGTGCTGGACATCGCCCTGGCACTCGTCGTAGCATTCCCACCTGGCAAGTCTGTCGCCGATCAAGGAGGACGCATGATGCACGCAGCTCGCGTTTCTGCATTACGTCAACGTTCAATCCATCTAATCGTCGCAATCGCCGTGGGAGTGAGCATCCTCTGGTCTTTCTCGGCTTCGGCCATGGCGCCGAAGGGCAAGGACCGTGCGCCGCGCTGCGAAGCGATGTTCTCGCCTGGTGGCGGTATCGAAAGTCGGCTCGCTGAGGAAATTGGCGCGGCGAAAAAGCGAATTCGCGTGCAGATGTACATCTTCAATTCAAAGCGAATCGGCGAAGCCCTGAGTCAGACGGCTCGGCGCGGTGTGAATGTCGAGGTGATTCTGGACAAGTCTCAGGAGAAGGCGACCTACGGTCCCTGGCGCGTCATGCGGCGCGACGGCGTGAAAATCTACTTCGATAGCGAGCACGAGACGGCCAACAACAAGGTCATTCTCATTGATGATCGCACCGTCATCACCGGCTCGTACAATTTCACGAAAGCAGCCGAGGAGAAGAACGCGGAAAACATTCTCATCGTGAAAGATGACCGCTCGCTGTTCGACGCCTATAACCAGAACTTCGAGGCCCATCTCGAACACGCGCGCAAAGCTGCGAGCTGATTCGCAATCGTGCAGCACGCAAGAGGACGGTCGAAACGAAATGCGTCTTGCCGTGTCGTGAGTGATCGCACGCTATGCAGCAGGGTGCCAGCCGGCGTCCACCCAGAGCGAGCCACTGACGGCGCTGTTTCGCAGGAGGAAGCAGATCGCATCGGCGACTTCCTCGGGCCGAAGCAACCGGCGAAGCTGGGTCTGCGGGAGGATGACCTGGCGAATCAGGTCTTCGCCCAGGGCGCGTACCATCGGCGTATCCGTATAGCCGGGATGAATGATATTGCAACGGATGCCGTAGAAGATGGCTTCCTTGGCGAGCGTGGCTTGCGCGCCGGCAAGGCCCGCCTTGGCCGTCGCATAGGAAATCTGTCCCTTGTTGCCCATCGAGGAAACCGAGCCGATGAAGACCACTCCGCCCTGGGTGCCTTCCGATGGCTCCCACTTCGGCATGCCCTTGTGCGTACGATCCGCGGCAACCGTGGCGATGGCCTCCAGTGCCCAGTAGATCGGGGCGACGAGATTCACCTGCATCACTTCTTCGAAGTCTTTTCGCGGATACAGTTCCACGCCGCCGCCGTTGTCTTTATTGAACTTGACGGCGAGGCGATCACGCGTGATGCCCGCGGCAGGCACGCAGATATGCACCACGCCGAATCGATGACGCAGGTCGGCAAAGACTTCGCTTCGAAACTCGTCGGAGGTGACATCACCCACATACGGAACGAGGACATTTCGCCCGGCCTCGTGGTTAAGCGTGTTGCACAAATCGACAACCTGCTGACTTCGGTCAACGGCCGCGATGGCTTCGATGCCGAGGTCCATCATGGCGACGCACGTCGCGCGACCAATGCCGCTGGCGGCCCCGGTGATGACGGCTACTTTTCCGTAGAGCTGCATAATGACACTCCCCAGTGCTTGCCGACCGATTTCTTACTCCACCCTACTCATCGGCGGCGACCTGCCGGCGCCTCGACGCGCGATTTTGTGCGTCGGGATACCTCACCCCTGATCGGATCTGACCGCTCGGCCAGCCACTGGCAAACCTGCGGCCAAAGCTCTCGCTGGGCCTTGCTGCCGACGGAAAGACCAATATGACCCGCCGGGTAATTGATCGACTTTCGATCCCGCGAACTGACCAGATCATTGAAAGGAGCACTCTGGCCGCACGGCACCAGGTGGTCCGCCGAAGCCATCAGGTTCAGGATCGGGCAGCTGATGTCCGCAAGGTTAACGAGTTTCTTACCGAGCCGAAGCTTGCCCTGCACGAGCAGGTTTCGCTGAAAGCAGTCCTTGACAAACTGACGAAACGTCTCGCCGGCGACGGGAATGTTGTCATTGACCCACGTCTCCATGGCGAAGAAGTCTTCGAGAAACTTCTCGTCGTCCATCTTGTCGTAGAAGGTCAGGTACTTCTCGATCATGTTCGCCACCGGCTTGAGCACAGCGAAGGAACTCTGCAGCCATGCGGGCGGGGCGTTGCCGAAGGTGTCGATGACCTTGTCCACGTCGAACCACTTCGGGTCGGTCCAGACGCAGAGCAGGGCCTCGCGGTCCGACCAGTCCACCGGCGCGGCCATGAGAATGAAATTCTTGATGAGTTCCTGATGCAGGGCGGTGTACATGGCGCCCATGGTGCCGCCCATGCAGTAGCCCAGCAGGGAGACCTGATCCTCCCCGGTGTACTCGCGGAGGTGGTTCACGACGTTGTGCATGTAACGCTGGACGTAGTGCTCCAGCGTCAGGTGGCGATCTGCCTCGGTCGGCACGCCCCAGTCGATCATGTAGACGTCGAACCCGGCGCGAAGGAACTGCTGAACCACGCTCTTGTGCGGGAGCAGATCGAGAATATACGGGCGATTGACAAGGGCGAAGACCAGCAGGAGCGGCGTGCGATGTTTCTTCTCGACGTCGGACTGATAGTGCAGCAGCGTCAGCTTGTCTTCGATGTAGATGACTTCTCTCGGCGTGGCGCCCACTTTCACCTTGCGGGCCGCATCCATCACCTTCGGCATGGCGGCCATCTTCGCCTGAAACTCCTCGAAGTTCGGCATGAAGGCCGGCATCGGAGGGAACATCGTCAGAAAGGGGTTTGCGCTTGGTGGTGCCGTCGCCATGTGTCAGGTGCCTCGTGCGGAGTCGTGGTTCTGTGGGTTAGCGATTGCGGGCTGCTTTCTTGGAGGATGCCTTGCGCGGGCTGGAACGCTCGGAACGGTCACCCCGACGCGACGGGAGCGGCGCTCGGCTCGCCTTGGCGCCGGCTCCCGTAGTGCGTCGTGGCGCTTCCACCGCTGCGACTTTTGATTCGAGTCGTTCGAGTCGGTCCAGAACATTTGCTTCAATCGATCGGAGCAGACCGGAGATGTCGTCCACATCCGCCTTCGCGGGCGTCTGTGTCCCACGATGAAGCTGAGTCAGAAACTGGTCCACCTGCTGCTTCAGCGCGAGCGATCGATCCATTGTCTCCTTCATCATGCCGAGGAACTGCTCGGACCGCATGAAGTCGTCGAAGAATTTGGCCATGGCGTCGAAGAACAGTCGCTGCATCTGCCGCGAGGCCTCCGGAGACATCTGGCCGGCGCCGGACGATCCACCGGCCTGCGCATTCATGCGCGAGAGCATGTCGCCCCAGAATTGCGTGAAGGTATCGGTCGCGTTCTGTGTGTGGTTGTCGGACATTCGTCGCTGCCTGCTCCGTGGAATAACTCGCCCGGCGGTCAACACGATCGTTCGATGGTGCCAGGCGGCCGGGCGAGACTCTATCTTACAAGAAAAAGACCACGAAGTCGGCATCCACCGGCTCCGTGGTCTTTGGAATATACAACACCGGCATTGGTGGTGCGAAATCGAGATGTCGCTTGCGTTTTCATGGTGCGTCTCGCGGTGTAATTCAAGCGACGGTGCGAAACTGCAATGCCGGCGTTAATGGGTTCGGGCTCGGCGGCAGGACGCGAAGCCCCGTCGCCGAGCCACGAAGGGTGGAGTCGGTTACTTGCCGGCCTTCTTTTCAGCGACGGTCATGGCCTTGCTCATGAAGCTCGAACAATTCTCGATGCACTGAGCACTGACGCGGCTCGCCGTCTCCAGGTTGCTCCGCATGGCGTCGAAGGCGTTCTGCCAGACGTCGCGGGTGTAGCTCATGGCATCCTTGTTACCGTGGCCGTTGCCGGTGTCGAGGGTCTTGCGGATCACCTCGAGGCCGTTCTTGCAGCCCTCATCGAAGGCCTTCTGGGCCTGCTCGGCGTTCTTTCGGACCAGATTGATCGAGTCCGAAGTGATGCCCTCCAGGCGGGCGGTCACGTTCTCGATCGAGTCCGTTCGCGACGTCATTTCCGACATGCACTGGAAGGCATCCTGCTGAAAGCGGATGCCCGCGTCCATGGCGGACTTGAAAGTCTCCGTGGCGTGCTTGAACATGCCTTCGGTCTGGTTCTTGACGGTTTCGACGGTCTTGTCCATGGTCTGTGCGGTCATAATGAAGTCCTCGCGAAAATCGGTTCCATACGGGTCAGTGCGTTTCACTGACTCTGACCTAAGTATATCGTCCGTTTTTCGATTCGGCAACTGTTTTTTGTGCGTTTGCACAAAATATTTGATATGACGTAACATATTTCTGTATAATTGTTTATAGAATTCAACCCGGCAGCCATGCCGCAAATGCGTTATTTTTGTGACGCAACTGCAGAAAGAGACGGACCCGATGGCCACGGAAGACACCCCCCCGGCGGTCTTTGAAATCAAGAAATACCCCAACCGACGTTTCTACGACGTCACCCGGAGCCGTCACGTCACACTCACCGATCTCTTCGAACTCGTTCGAGACGGCCATCGAATCATTGTTCACGACTCGAAGACCGGGGCCGACATCACCCACATCGTCCTCACCCAGATCATCCTCGAACACGATCCGCCCAAGCTCGAGCTCTTCCCCGCCTCGCTCCTGCATCAGGCCATCCAGAGCAATCAGCAGATGATCCGCGGCTTCATCGATCAATACTTTGCGCAGGCCATGGATGCTTTTACACGCTCGCGTCAGCAGTTTGACGACTTTCTTTCCCGATCCGGTTTCAGCGCCCTGTCGCCGACAGCCCCCTTCGACTGGGTGCGAATGTTGATTCCCGGAGTGGGCAGGTCGTCCGCCGGCGCAAAGCCGACAGAAGCATCGTCGCCCGACGGCAGCGGTGTGCATGATGCGAATGAGGCGTCGAGGCAGCTCCGACAGGAACTGGAGTCCCTTCGAGCAGAGCTTGCGGACTTGAAGCGCGGCAGCGCAAAACGGCCCCGGCCGCGTGCCGCTCCGCGAAGCAAGGGCTCCAAGAAACGAAAATGAGCGTACGCGTTTCCAACATTTCCCATCGATGCACCTCGCGACGTGGGTAGACCCGCGATTCGCGAATCTCGCCCGGACAAACGACCGATCGCCGGTACGCCGCTTGCCTCATCGTGAGACTTGCCTACGATAACGGTCGTGTGCGGACCAGCACCGACCTGCATACCTGCATGTGAAGGAGTTCTCAGGATGAAACACCGCCTGCGTTTCAGATGGCTTTCTAACCTTACAGTTGCTGTAGGTATTCTCGTCCTGGGCTTCGGCTGCTCATCGCCCGAAGGACCCGTCGAAGTGGCGGACGTAAACGGCGTGAAGAATCTCAATCAGGATGGTCGAATCTACATCGCCGGAACACCGAGCCCCGACGGGTTGGACGAACTCAAATCACGCGGCGTGAAGACCGTCATCGACCTGCGGCGCCCCGAAGAACTCAGCGGTGGGGAGGCCGAGGCGGCAAGGCAGCGCGGCATCACCTATTTCCACCTGCCCATGCAGAGCGATCAAGTCACCGAAGAGCAGGCGGCGAGGTTCATGAAAATCATGCGCGAGAACGAGAGCGAACCCGTACTTCTGCATTGTGCGGGCGGAAACCGCGCCGGCGCGATGTACGGCCTTTACCTCGGCGCCAGCGGCCAGTGTCCGCTCGATGAGGCGATCAAACGCGCGAAGGCCGCCGGGCTCCGCAATGAGAAACTCGAGAAAGACGTGGAGCAGGCGCTCCTCAGTACAACTCAGCAGGATTGACTAGCGTCCGGCACATCTCGATGAATCGCGCAAGAAAGAAGCCCACGAACGCGAGTCCGTGGGCTTCTTCTGTTACCGTGGGTCTTGAGCTAAGAGGGCCGCGTGAAGTCTACGATCCCAGGCGATGACGGCGATAACGCAGAAGCGGCAGTGCGGCGAAGGCCAGCAGTACGAGCGATGCGGGCTCAGGCATCTTGCTGTGAAGGTAGCGAACGTCCGAGCCGTACTCGACGATGCTGTCATGTGCCATATCGTGTAATTGCGCCACGGTGAGGCCCGATGAAAGCGTCAACCCGAACAGGATGGAATCGCTGACGGCTCGCTGAGGCCCCGGGATGCTCGCAAGCGGGGGGCTGGCGGCGATTCCACCAAACGGCCCGGCGACCGTTCCAGTGCCTCCGCCGAAGCGGGTCTGGCCCTGGTTGCCGGCGCTGGTCGAGATAACCTGCCTGTACACGTTCAGCAGGTCGCCTCCGCCGATGTTCGTCCACGCCCATTCCTCCGACACGCTGTCGCCGGAACCGCGCGAACTCCATTGTGACAACCCGGTCGAGCCGGGCCCAATGACCGCCGTGTTGCCGCTGACAATATGGATACCCGCCGGTAAATTGAAGCCGAGCGAGACCAGCAGCGAATCCGCCGCGCCAAAACCCACGGGCAGTCCGGTGCTCGTATTCTGCAGAAGAATCGAGAGCTGGTCTCCGGTCGACTCAAAGGTCGCCAGCGCAGCGAGCCCGTTGAGCGGGTTGGTGTTTGCCCCCCCCGCATCCTGGGTGTAGCTGATGGTGATCGCAGCCGATTGTGCACCGGTCGTCGCACACAGAACGACGAGCACACAGAGAATCCCCCCGAATTTTCGCATAATAATGTTCTCCAGTGTCCCCATTCAACCGGCGGGAGTGGCAGCGCCGGCGCACGCGGTATTTGCGCGCCGTCCCCCCAGACCAAGCCGTACAAGAGTATAGGATACGAATCGCCGAGAGGCGCGAATTACTTCCAGAACGCTCGCCACGCACCAATAACCGCGACGCTACCGGACAAAGCACCAGGGAGGGGGCCTGAAACTGTTGTTTCGGATAAGGGGGGCGTCACTGAAACAGGCAGTGCGCCATAACAGAACGGGATGAAGCTTCATTTCCAAGTGACGACGCGAAGCCCGTCGATTCGCTTGAAATCGGCATCGTCGGAAGCGACAGGTCGGTCGTATTGAATTGCGAGTTCGGCAATCCAGTTGTCGTGGATTCCGATGGGCGTTCCGGCGCGGCGTTGCTCGACGCGTATCCGAGCGAAGATCGCCAGCGTCTGGTCGTCCGGCCAGAGAACCGGAAACGTTTCCAGCAGGCCGCGCACACGGTTGTGCTCGCGCTACGGCTCTCTCGCCAGTAAAGCGCCCGTGATCAATTCTGCTGCTGTGACAAACGGAATGATGAAGTCCGGAGTGTTCTCTAACAGTCGTGTCGCAGCGTCTTTACCTCAAAGTGTGCGATGAAAGGTTGCGTCAGCGATCAACGTGTGCAGTCTCCATGCGCCACATCACCGTTGTCAAAAAGTTGATGCAGCTCCGAAGTGATCCGATCCGCCTCTTCCGCGGGCCAACAGCCGACGGTCGTATGAAGAAGCTCCCGGCGTCGCTTGTGAACCTCCTCCGGTACCGTCTCGAAAAGCCGTAACCCGTTCGAATCGTCCTTGGTTGTAGGAGTGATACGTAGCATGAGCGGAACCCTCGAAGCCCTGCCATCTATGATAGCACGAGTCGATTACGACGCCGCCAGCTTCTTCGCCTTTTCGATGGCCTCTTCCACGGTGCCGACATACATGAACGCCTGCTCCGGTAACTGATCGTGCTTGCCGTCGCAGATTTCCTCGAAGCTGCGGATGCAGTCATCCAACTGCGTATAGTTGCCGGGGAAGCCGGTGAAGGTCTCGGCGACGTAGAACGGCTGGCTGAAGAATCGCTCGATCTTTCGGGCACGGGAGACGAGCAGCTTATCCTCCTCGGAAAGCTCATCAACGCCGAGAATGGCGATGATGTCCTGCAGGTCACGGTATCGCTGAAGGATCTGCTGCACGCGCTTCGCGCAGTTGTAATGTCGATCGCCGATGAACTGGGCATCCAGAATGCGGCTCGACGACGCCAGCGGATCAATCGCCGGATAGATGCCCTTCTCGGAAATCGATCGGGCCAGCACGATGAAGGCGTCGAGGTGGGTAAAGGCCGTCGCCGGCGCGGGGTCGGTCAGGTCGTCGGCAGGCACGTACACCGCCTGGACCGATGTGACCGCGCCGCGGCTCGTTGACGTAATGCGCTCCTGTAACTCGCCCATTTCCGTCGAGAGCGTCGGCTGATAACCCACGGCGCTGGGCATTCGACCCAACAGTGCGGACACTTCGGAGCCCGCCTGGCTGAAGCGGAAGATGTTGTCGATGAAGAGCATCGTGTCGGCGCCGCTCTCATCACGGAAGTACTCGGCCATCGTCAGCGCCGAGAGCGCCACGCGAAGTCGCGCGCCCGGCGGCTCATTCATCTGGCCGAAGACCATCGCTGTATGCTCAATGACTTTCTTGACCTGTCCCTCAGCCGTCTTGAACTCCGCCTCCTGCATTTCCAGCCAGAGGTCGTTGCCCTCGCGCGTCCGCTCGCCGACACCGGCGAAGACGGAGTACCCGCTGTGTTCGCGGGCGATTCGGGCGATCATCTCCTGAATGATGACCGTCTTGCCCAGGCCGGCGCCACCGAAGAGGCCGGTCTTGCCGCCGCGGACGAACGGCGCCAGCAGGTCAATGACCTTGATGCCGGTGACGAGCTGCTCGGTCTTCGGCGTCAGTTCAGCAAAAGGCGGCGACTCATGGTGGATCGGGCGATGGTCCTTCGCGCCGACGTCGCCGCGTCCGTCGATGGGGTTACCGAGCAGGTTGAAGACACGGCCGAGCGTCTCCTTGCCGACGGGCACGCGTACCGGCGAGCCGGTGTCGAAGATGTCCACGCCGCGCTGCAGGCCATCGGTACTGCCGAGCACAACAGCCCGGACACGACCGCCGCCGAGATGGCTGGCGACCTCGCAGGTGAGCGTATCCTGCGTGACGCGCGTGCCGACCTTTCGCTCGACCTTGCACTCAAGGGCGTTGTAAATCCGCGGCAGGCGATCCTCGGAAAACTCCGCGTCCAGCGTGGAGCCGATGACCTGGGTGATCTTTCCGGAATTCTGTGCTGTAGCAACCATGTTCGGATTCTCCGGTTAATTACTTGAGCGCTTCGGCGCAGCCGACAATATCGAGTAGTTCCATCGTGATCTGCGACTGTCGGGCGCGGTTGAACTGACGAGATAACAGTTTGATCATATCTCCGGCGGCGTCGGTGGCGGCCTTCATGGCCACCATGCGGGCGACCTGTTCGCTGACGGCGGAGTCGGTGAAGCATTGGTAGAGGCGCACCTTGACCGTTTGCGGCAGCAGGACCTTGAGCAGTTGCTCGGGGGCCGGCGAGAAATCGTATTGGACGGCGGCGGTTCCGGCGGCCGGCGCGGCGGCACTTGTTGAAGCGGCGCCGGATGCTCCCTGCGGCGATGTTTGAACTTCCGCACGGCTCAGCGGGAGCAGGCGGATCGTTTCCGGCGTCTGTCGGCCTGTCGAGATGAAACGCATAAACGTGACATAAACACTTCGCAGCTCGCCCGCTTCGTAACGCTTCATCAGTTCTGTTGCGATCGGCTCGACCTGATCGAACCGCGGCCGATCGTCGATGCTGGTGATGGCTCGATCGACCTTGCGGCGTATGAAGCGGAAATACGCGATGCCCTTCTTGCCGATGACGTGAAGCTCGGTCGGTCGCTCGGTATGGGCGTTCAAATGCGCCACGGCCTTTCGCAGGACGCTGGCGTTGTAGCCGCCGCAGAGGCCGCGGTTTGAGGTCAGTACGATGTGAAGGTCCGTCGGTGCGTCGGGATTCTCCTGCAGCAGCTTGTGCGTTACCTGCCCTTCGGCGGCGGCGGAGAGTTCCTCAACGAGCTGCGTGATCTTGCGCGTGTAGGGCTGCGTGGCCGTGGCCCGCTGATACGCCTGCTGATAGCGCGCAGTGGCGATGAGCTGCATCGTCTTGGTGATCTTGCGTATGTTCGTCACGGCCTTGCGGCGCTTGACGATTTGTCTGGCCTTAGCCATTGCGTCTGCCTATGCCTTGGTCGAGGTAAAACGATTCTTGAAGTTGCCGATGATGTCCTTGAGTTTCGCTTCCAGCGCCTCGTTCAATTCCTTCTTTTCATTCAGTTCATTCCGCACTTCCGGAAACTCGTCGCGGATGTGCTTGAGGAGCTTCTCCTCGAACTCGGCGACTCGCGAGATCGGAAGGTCGTCGAGCATGCCGCGCGTGCCGGCGTAAATGCTGATGACCTGGTCGGTCACGTGATACGGCTTGTACTGTCCCTGCTTGAGCAACTCCACCATCCGCGCTCCGCGATCGAGCTGCTTCTGTGTCGCCGCGTCCAGTTCCGTGCCCAACTGAGCGAATGCTTCCAACTCACGGAAAGAGGCAAGGTCCAGTCGCAGTGAACCGGCGATTTTCTTCATCGCCTTGATCTGCGCATTGCCGCCGACGCGACTGACGCTGATACCGACGTTGATCGCCGGGCGGACGCCTGCGAAGAACAGGTCCGGCTCCAGATAAATCTGTCCGTCGGTGATCGAAATCACGTTCGTCGGAATGTATGCAGAGACTTCGCCTTCGAGTGTCTCAATGACCGGCAGGGCCGTCAGCGAGCCGCCGGAGGTCGGATCGACCGCGACTTCGTGGCCGGCGTGGTTCTTCACGTCGTGCTCGGCTTCATGCTTGCCTGGCACACCGATATAGGTCTTGCCGTTTACGCCGCCTTCCCGGTAGGGCTGGCCGGCTTGCACGATCGCTCGTCGCTCGGCGAGTTTGCACGATCGCTCCAGCAGACGACTGTGGAGGTAGAACACGTCACCGGGATAGGCCTCGCGTCCCGGCGGCCGTCGCAAGAGCAGCGAAAGCTGGCGATACGCCTGGGCCTGCTTGGAAAGGTCGTCGTAGATGCAGAGCGTGTGCTTGCCCTGCGTGTACATCAGGTACTCGGCCATCGCGCAGCCGGCGTACGGAGCAATGTATTGCAGCGGCGCTGAATCACTGGAGCCGGCAGAGACCACGATTGTGTAGTCCATCGCGCCGTTCTCGCGGAGGCGCTCCACGGTGCTGGCGACGGTCGATTCTTTCTGACCGACGGCAACGTACACGCAGATGACGCCGCTGTCCCTCTGGTTCAGGATGGTGTCGATGGCGATTGCTGTCTTACCGGTCTTGCGGTCGCCGATGATCAGCTCGCGCTGGCCGCGGCCGATGGGGATCATGCTGTCGATCGCCTTGATGCCCGTTTGCAGCGGCTGATTGACCGGCTGGCGCTCCGCGATGCCGGGGGCGGTGTATTCCATCGGCCAGCGCACGTCGCTGACGATCTCGCCCTTGCCGTCCAGCGCGCGGCCGAGGGGATCGACAACGCGGCCGATCATGACCTCGCCGACCGGCACGGAGAGCAGGTTGCCCGTCGCGCGGACGGTGCTGCCTTCCTTGATGCCGAGGTAATCGCCGAGGACGACGGCGCCGACGGAGTTTTCCTCGAGGTTCATCGCCTGGCCGATGGCGCCGTCTTCGAACTCGATCATCTCGCCGGCCATCACCTTCGAGAGGCCGTAGATCTGAGTGACGCCGTCGCCGACGGCGATGACCCGCCCGACCTCGGAGGCCTCCAGCGCCTCCTGGTACTGGGCGATCTCCTGTTTGATGACCGACGTGATTTCGTCTACCTGAATTCTCATACGTATGTCTATCCTTCCGTCACGAATCGGGCGGTGCCCGCCAGCAGGTGTCGTTCCACGGACGCCAGCAGGGTCAATCGAATCTTACGAATGCGCCGGCGGATCGAGGTGTCATAAAGTCTGTCGCCGACCTGAACGGTCATGCCGCCGAGCAGATCGGGATCTACCTTTTCAAACAAGACCGGCTCGCGGCCGGTGAGGCGGCGGATTTCGCCGCGAAGCCTCTCGCGTCGAGTGTCGTCGAGCGGGACGGCCGTCGAAACATATACGGACTGCTGCCCGAGTTGCACCGCGAGCTTTCGCCGATATCCGTCGCAGATGGCCGCGAGGATCGACGATCGGCGATGACTGTTGAGAACCAGCAGCAGTTTGAGCGTGAGCTCGCTCAGCCGGCCGGTGAAGATTCGCTTGATGCTCTCGCGCCGGGCGTCCTCGTCGATGGCGGCGGAGCGCATCATCGCGGCGAACGAGGGTTCGGCCTTCCAAAGCTCGGCCAGGTCTTCCATCTCTTTGCCGATTTCCTCCGCCTGTCCGGCCTCGGTGGCCAGTTGCAGAAGACTCTCGGAGTAGATGGCCGCCGCGGCCTGCGAAATATCAAATTCAGATGCCATGCGATGCTCGGTCCTAGTTGTTCATCTCGCTCAGTTCCGCGAGCGATTCATCCAGCAGACGCTGATGGTCGCCGGCGGTCAGTTCCTTCCTCACCATCTTGGTGGCGATGCTCGTCGCCAGCAGGATGGACTGGTCGTGCAATTGCTTGATGGCGTCGTCGCGGGCGATCTGAATATCGCGCTTCGCCCGGGCCACGATGGCGTCGGCCTCGACCTTGGCCTCGGCGTGGACCCGCTTGCGAACTTCCTCCGCGTCGCGACGGCCTTCCTCGACGATGGCTGTGGCCTCTTCGCGGGCTTTGTTCAGCTTGTCGTTGTACTCCGCCAGAAGGCGTTCGCTTCGCTCGCGCTCCACGCGGGCCTTCTCGAGCGAATCGACGATGAATCGCTCGCGCTGCTGAAGGCCCTGAAGGATCGGCTTCCACGCCGTGGCCCGCAGGATCACCAGCAAAATGACGAAGACGATGATCGACCAGAAGGCCGATCCGAAGTCCCACTGCAGCAGGGCCGGCTTGTCGGCGCCGTGGTCGGCGGCAGCGGTATCCCCAGCCAGCGCGCCGGTTGCGCAAGAGGCGATCACCAGAAACATGCAAGTAACCAAGATCGGGATTCGCAATCGCATGACCGACTCCGCTGTGTAGCACCGGCCAATGGCCGGCATGAAATTCCACCCGTGTGGCACCGGCCAATGGCCGGTGCGGAACCGGCGATGAGCCGGTTCCACACTTCGGCGTTTTCCTAAATCTTGCCCATGATTCCGTTGCAAACGACGAGCGCGAAGAAGGTGAATCCTTCGATCAGCGCCGCCGCGATGATGAGCGAGGTAAAGATGCGACCTCCCGCTTCGGGCTGCCGGGCGATGCCACCCATGGCCTCACCGGCGAGATGGCCGATGCCCTTGGCGGCGCCGAGCGTGACGATGCCCGCACCGAGCCCCGCGCCGAGAGCGACAAGACCCTTGTCACCCATGAGCTGGGTTCCTTCTGCAAGAATTTCCAACATGATGCAACTCCTTCTCGTGCGGCCGATTGAGGGCCGCGTCACAAATCGTTTGCCGACATCATCAAAGTTATGGCCAGGGCGTCGGCTGCCCCAACCGCTGCTTGTTTGACGCCCGGCGTAACAACCCGCCGCGGCGATGTCATTCAACAACACAAACCACTAACCACTGCTCCTAGTGTTCCGGCGAGACCGACGCCCCGATGAACAGCGTGGTCAGAAACGTAAACACATACGCCTGCAGGAACGCCACGAACAACTCCAGGCAGTTCAGGGCCGCTGCGCCGAGGGCGCTTACCACGCCCAGACCATAATTCATTGCCACCGAGCCCTGAAAGACGAAGATCAATCCAAGAATCGACGCGAGCACGACGTGCCCGGCGACCATGTTGGCAAAAAGTCGAATGGCCAGCGCGAAGGGTTTGATCACCGCGCCGATCATTTCAAGGACGAGCAGGATCGCCCACATGATGACATCGAGCACCCAGAGCAGCAGGTCGCCGATTCCGCGAGTCTTTTCCGGCTTGAAGACGTGCGGAGCAAAGTTCCATACATAAAGCACCGGCGCCGCCACAAACGCCGCTACCGGCGACATCCCCGCCGCATGCGAATGGCCGTGACCATGCTCGTGCCCTTCGTCGTGTCCGTGACCCTCATCGTGATGATGATGTCCGTATGTCCCGGCAACGAGGGCGAGATATACCTCTCGCGCTCCGGACAAATGAATCATGACAAATGCGCAGAAGGCCAGCCCCGCGGTGATCATGATGTTGGCGGTGGCCGTTCCGCCGATGTGCTGGAACTTCCCGCCGCTGAGCAGGTAAATGATCGAATCCAACGGGATCATGCCCAGCAGATTGCAGATCAGGATATAGAAGAACACCGTCCACAGAAACGGCATGAACCGGTCGGTCTTCTCCGCCAATACCGGTCGGGCGACGTCGTTGCGGATGAACTGCATCATCGCTTCGATCAGGTTGGCGAAGCCCGTGGGGACGTTGCGATCCGGCCCGGCCGCCGTGAGCGCTGCATAGCGTCGGCCCAGCATGGGGAAGATCAGCAGCATGATGACCGCCGCGACGAGGGTCATCAGAAGCTGGTTCGTAAAGTAAGTTTCATGCGGCGAGAAAGAGACGATGTTGAGCGGCGAGGTCCAGTTGACGTTCCAATGGAAAATCGGCTTGCCGTATCGATGCGGCAAGACATGGTCCAACGCGTCATGAGCGGCAAGCAAAGAGATCATTACGCCGGAAACTCCATGGGACTGCAAAATTCCGCCCTGCCCCCAGGTTGCCCATGGGGACCGCCAGGCCCTGCTTTGCTTTCGTTCGATTGCGACGGATTCTTATACTGGCGTCGAACAAGTAACAAGTTGAACCCCGTCTCCACCGTCAGCAGCAGGCAGTAGTAAACCACAGCCCAGAACAGAAACGACGCCAGATGCGGTTTGGCCATCACCTGGTAGACCCCCGCCGCGCTCATGGTCAGGAGCAGTCGAATCGCCGTCGCCGCTATGGCCGCGTTGCCTATCTGGCTCGGCCATCGGATGGCCACCAGCGCGACCGGCAGGAAAGCGACGATCGCAGCGCCAAGACAAATCGCCCCGACGGCGTACATGCTGCGGACGCCATCTTCGCCCCAACGCGCCTCCGTCGGCCCCTTGCCGACCAGCGCCGCGACGATGGTCACGGCGACGAGAGTAAGAATGCAGGCACTGATGATCTTCACGGGGCTTACTTGACTCCGACTCCGCATTCACGGCGGGCAGCGCCCACCCTACGCTCGCAAATCAATCATTCCGACGTTTCGACGTTTCGACGTTTCTCAACCCTGCTTATCAAGTCGTTGCAACTGCCGGAGCATGGACCACAGGCCGATGCCCAGACCAAGAAGGATTCCAATCAGCAGTCCCCACGGTGACCATTCGAATCGCTCGTCCGCCTTCGCACCGATGAAGCCGAAGAAGGCAAGCGAAATGGCGAACTGACTGGCGACGGCCATATACCTCATGCCTTTCGCCAACAGCGTCGCCTGATTTTCACGGTCCGGGGGCTTCGCGGGATCCTCCATCGGACTTTGTGCCAAAAAGGTACGAAGTCTGCGACAAAAAAAAGCAAAGGTGGCCTTCGCCCGTTGTCGCCGGAGGGGTACTCGCCCAACCGGATCGGCGAGTCTAGCGAGACCCCGCGTCCGATGTCAACCGTTGCCGGGTTGCCAAAAAGATTGACCGCGGGGGCAGCGTTGCAAACCCTCAAAAAGGCCGAATTCGGGCATGAAGCCAGTGGATTACCGGAAGGTAGTCTCGTCAGCCGTGCTGCGCACCATGGCGGCGGCGCCAGATGAATTTGTGCAGTTCGATGGTGATCAGGATGCTGGAGGCCAGGCCGAGCAGCGTGAGCCACATGGACAGCGTGACCGGTTCGGTGCGAAGGACCGTCTGCGTGAAGGGGATGTAGAGCGCGGCGATATGCAGGAGCTGGGCCATGGCCGTCCCGATGAGAAGCAGAGGGTTGCGCATCGGCGAAATCTGGAAGAGTGACTTCGTCTCGGATCGGCTGTTGCCGACGTGGAAGTTCTGGAACAGGACCATCAGGAGGAGCAGCGCGTTTCGCGATGACTCCACGCTCATCCCCTGCTTGAGCATCCAGTCGAATGCCAGAAGCCAGACACCGGCCATCACCGCGGCGCCGACGATCGTGCGTTCGATCATCAGACGATTAAAGATCGGCTCGCTCGGCGGGCGGGGCTTGTGGCGCAGCTCGTCGCCTTCCTTACGCTCAAAGGCCAGGGCCACTCCCTGAATGCCGTTGGTCACCAGGTTAAGCCAGAGTATCTGCGTCGGCAGGAGCGGCAATGGCATACCGATCAGGATGGCCGCGCCGAGCATCAAGACTTCCGCGGCGCCGCACGAAACGAGCAGATAGATGACGTTGCGCACGTTGCGATAGGCGACGCGGCCTTCTTCGATGCCCGCTACGATGGTAGCGAAGTTGTCGTCGGTCAGGACCAGCTCGGCCGCTTCGCGCGCCACGTCCGTGCCGGCCTTGCCCATGGCGATGCCGATGTGTGAGGCACGCAGCGCCGGGGCATCGTTCACGCCGTCGCCGGTGACGGCCACGAAATGGCCGTTATTGCGGGCGGCTTCGACGATTTCCAGTTTCTGCCGCGGGGCGACGCGGGCGAAGACGCGCGTGTTCCGAACGATTTCCTCGAGTTCGTCGGGCGACTTCTCGGCCAGCTCGCCGCCCGTAATGACCTGGCTCGCATTGTCCGCGAAGTTCAGGTCTCGCGCGATGGCCAGTGCCGTGGCCGGATGGTCGCCGGTGATCATGCAGACGGTGATGCCGGATGTCCGACAGGCGTCCACGGCCTCGCGCACGCCGGGGCGCAGCGGATCGATCATCCCGACGAATCCCAGAAAACGCAGTCCCGATGGTTCTGCCCCATCGTTCGGAAATGTGCCCGATCCGTCGGCCAGTGCAATCACGCGGTATCCGATCTTTGCCATCTTCTCGGCGACGGCGGCAAATTCATCCTTTCGATTCTCGCCGTTCTGCCAGCGGCACATCGCGAGGACGCGCTCCGGCGCGCCTTTGACCATGACGATGGCTCCATCCTTCGCGTCATGATACGTCGCGGCGTACTGGTGTTCGGACTCGAACGGGATCTCATGCGTCTGTGGATGTTCTTTCAGAAGGACGCTTCGCTCGATTCCCAGCTTCCGGCCGAAGGCGAGCATCGCGATGTCCGTCGGGTCGCCGTGCCAGACCCATTCGCCCTCGCGTTGATGCAATTCGCCCTCGTTGCACAGGACGGCCGCGCGGATGAGGGCTTTGAGATCGGGATCATCCGCTGCTTCAACGGTCTTGCCGTCGAATCGAACCGCGCCTTCGGGTATAAAGCCGGCGCCTTCGATCTCGTAGACACGGCCGTTGAGCAGGCGGACCTCGCGCACGGTCAGCTCGTTGCAGGTCAGCGTGCCGGTCTTGTCGCTGGCGATCATCGTGCAACTGCCGAGACCCTCGACAGCGGCGAGTCGTCGAACGATCACGCCGCGCCCGGCCATCCGCGTGGTTCCAATCGCCAGGGCCACGCTCATCGCCACGGGCAGTCCTTCGGGAATCGCCGAGACGGCCATCGCGACGACGAAGAAGAACATTTCCTGCACCCCGTAGCCTCGGAGAAAGACGCCGAGGACGGCGATGACGAGGGAGGATGCGAGGATCGCTTTGGCAATGGCCCGCGTGAAGCGCTCCATGCGTTCGACGAGCGGCGGCTGGCCGCCCGCCGAAGTCATCACGTCGAGTGCTAGCTGACCGACGGCCGTGTCCGCGCCGGTCGCCACGACGACTCCTTTACCGCGACCACGAGCGACGACCGACGCCGCGTGCGCCATGTTGTGGCGGTCGGAGACAGGCGAATCGGGCTTGCCGGTCCAGTCGGGGTCTTTCTGCACGGAGAGGGATTCACCGGTCAGCAGGGACTCGTCGACTTCGAGACTGCTGGTTGTCAGCAGGCGCAGGTCGGCAGGGACGCGATTGCCGGATTCGAGCAGGACCACGTCGCCGGGCACAAGTTCTTCCGCGTCGATGTCTTCCTGTTCGCCGTTTCGCAGTACGGCGGCGCGGATTTTGAGCAGTTGCTGCAGGGCCCTCGTGCTTTGCTCGGCGCGCCACTCCTGATATCCGCCGACCGCAGCGTTGAGCGCGAGTACCACGGCGATGAAAGCGGCGTCGATCACCTCGCCCATTGCCAGGGCGATCACCGCGGCAACAGCCAGGATGTAGATCAGCGGGTTACGGAATTGCCTGAGAAGAATGGCCCAGATCGTCGGCGGCGGCGCGTGCGGCAGGACGTTCGGCCCCTGGCGCTTGAGGCGTTCGGCAGCCACAGCCGAGCGGAGACCGTCTTCGGCGGTTTCGAGTTTGCCGAGGACGTCCTTAGCCGGAAGCGCGTGCCAGTCACCGGAGATTTTCCTTGCCGTGTCGATTGTGCCTTACTCCCGGTGTCTGGACCAGCATTTGAGCACACAATCACTGTAGTGTCCGTCTCGGGTTTTGGCCGCAGAGCAGCGGCGCACCCTTTGAAATGGGGCGGTTCGCGTTTGGTCAATCTCGCCGGTGCGTGAGTCTCTACTCGCCCTCCCTCCGAGGATCGCCTCCCCGCGCAACATGCGATCGCCTGTTCTCGCCGATACAATGCTCGGATGAACGATCCCACGGCCGCCCTCGAAGCCCTTTCCGCCCGGCTGGCGAAGCTGGCCACCCACTATGACATGACCGGCCAGTGGCCCGAATCGTCGCTGGAGCACCTCACGCAGGCCGGAGCGTGGACCTGGACGATCCCGCGCGAATTCGGCGGCCTGGCCCTGGACCCTGTTTCGCAGACCCTTGCCTACGAAGCCGTCGCCGCCGGCTGCATGTCCTGCCTGTTGATCCTGACCCAGCGCGACGCGGCGTGTGAGTTGATCGCATCCAGCGAAAACGCATCCCTCAGGAACGAACTGCTTCCGCGGCTGGCTCGCCACGAGGTCATGACCAGCGTCGGCATCAGCCAGCTCACGACGAGCCGGCAGGGCGGTCGCCCGGCGATGACCGCCCGTGCCGAGGGCGAGGGATTCGTGCTGACCGGGTGCATGCCCTGGGTGACCGGCGCGGTGAAGTGCCATCATGTTGTCACCGGCGCGGTGCTGCCCGAGGGTTTGCAGGTGCTCGCCGTGGCGCCGATGGATCGGCCCGGTGTCATCATCGATCCGCCGATGCAGCTCGCCGCCTTGCAGAGCTCGCTGACCAGTGAAGTCCATCTGAAGAATGTCCTGATCGAACGAGACCTGATCATCCGCGGGCCGGTCGAGCGCGCGCTCTTGGCGCGAAGCCCGGTCAAGCCGCTCGTGGTCGCCACGGCCGGCATGGGTCTCGCCGGCGCGATGGTGCGTTTGATGCGTCCTGCGGCGGAGAAGGCGATCGAAGCGCTGGCCGAGGCGTTCGACGATCTGTCGGCACGACACGAAGCCGTCCGCGAGCGCTTGCGGTCACTCGCTGCATCCATCGCGGTAGGCGATGCGGAAGTGCCCAAGACGCAGATGCGCATCGCCGTCAACGATCTGCTCATGCGCTGCGCCGTCGGCCTGATGACTTTCGCCAAGGGCTCCGGCTTCCTGCGGCAGATGGACGCCCAACGGCTGGTGCGCGAGGCGATGTTCTTCCTCGTGTGGTCAGCCCCCGACGACGTCCGCGCAGGAACGCTGGCAAAATTCCTCGAACGCCCCGCCCCGCAACCAAGATCGATGGATGTGTGAAGATAATCGACGCCCGAAAGCGATGACGCCCGACGACTGCGACAACAACGTCCCGCGAGTAGTGATGACGGCGGGGAGTCACCGTATGCTCAGACCAGAATACCGACACGAAAGGCTCCATCTAGGCGGTAACTGCCGGCGGCAGGGCGCCTTCATTGCAACGAGGAGCATCTCCATGGTCAGGTCCATCCGCCGAAGGATGCGCCTTCGGCGAATTCGAAATGCGGCCCTGCTATTCTCCTGCGCGGCCCTGATTTTCTTCGGCGGGCTGTGGCTGGTGAGTATCCGCTGGACCATCTGGTACTCCAGCCGCATTCCGGATTGGTTCTATGACCCCCCGCCGGATTTCCACACGGATTTCTCCATCGCCATCGACAACGGGTTATTCAGCATCTATCGGTCGAACCCGATCGGGGCGACACGACGAGCATCGGCGAGACGATCGATCAGGCCGGCGAACAGGTAATGGACGTGCTGTCGGACGAGCATGCGGGCGAGCAGGTCAGCGCGGCGGCGCTGACCGAAGTGGTGGCGGACAAGGGATACCACAGTGATGCCGTGATGGTGGCACAGCACAATCGGGGAATTCGGACCTACGTGGCCGAGCCGAACCGCGGGGCGCGAAACTGGGAGGGTCGCACCGAGGCCCGCGACGCGGTGTATGCCAATCGGCGGCGGATTCGCGGGGCGCGGGGCAAACGGCTGATGCGGAAGCGCGGGGAGTACATCGAACGGAGCTTCGCTCATTGTTATGACACCGGAGGGATGCGTCGCACGCACCTTCGCGGCCACGCCAACATCCTCAAACGGCTGCTGATCCACGTGGCCGGCTTCAACCTGAGCTTGCTGCTGCGCCGGGCCCTGGGCTTCGGCACGGCCCGGGGCCTGCAGGACGCCCTGTCGGCCTTTTTGCGGCATTCGGAGTCCCTCTGGGCGCGCTGTCGGCGCTCGATGGGCCCTCCGGCATGCTCAGCGGCGTTCCGTAGACCATCGGCGCCGTGGCGCCATCAAGCCGCCTGAACCCAACCGCCACGCCGAATCCGCGGCTTTTACCACGGGCTGCTAGACATGACCGTCTTTGAACGATATCATTATGAGGAAATATGGCCCCTGCTGCCACATCTTGGTGCCTCGCCTTTTGGGTTGGACTTGTTTGTCCCAGCCTCTGCGCCATTGGCCCGTCCATGAAAAAGCAGGCGGGCACGACGCCGAAAAGCTGCTGCCAGCATGACACGCAGCCGGAAGCTCCTAGCGTCCCGGACGATTCATCGAAGGGGTCATGCTTCTGCTCGGGTCACGGCCTCCAAATCACGAAGGTCTACTCGACTGAGAAACTGTTAATCCTCACCTTGCATCGAGAATTCGCCGTGGCCGATCTGCCGATCAGCCTAGCCAATAGACTCCTCTCGTACGAACTCGTCCAATTTCATCATCCGCCGGACTTCGCCCATCTTTGCCCTTTGCTCATTTGATCTAACCATATCGGAGTTGGTCGCGCCGATTGGCTGAGCGATTGTTCAGCACCAACGCGACAAATAAGTTGCCGCGCAGATTCTTGCGCAGGAGTGAAGGTCTTAGATTTGATTTTGGAGCAGTTCCATGCGTAAGTTTGCAATCATGATCGCCATCGTGCTCGTCGGTGGCGGCGCAAGCGCCTATTGGTACACGAGAACGGGACCCGTCCAGTCGGCCGGCTCGTCAAAGGACCACATCTGCAAGCATCTCCTTCCCGGAGACAAGTGCCCGTTTTGCACGCCTTCCTTGTTTCAGAAAATGGGCGAATGCATAGAGCATGGTGTTCCCGAAGCCCTTTGCTGGAAATGCAATCGAAAGCTGGTTCAGGCGTTTGAGATCGAAAAAGACTGGTGTCGAGAGCATAATTATCCGGAATCCATGTGCCCGATTTGTAGGGGTTCAGTAGGCAAGGCGGAAGCGAATCACATCGAGAAATCCGAAGTCGACGTCGGTGAGCTCAACGCACATGATGGGGCGACACAGGGCACAGTAACTGCCCTGGTCCCAGAAGTCCGCCGAACCCTTCGTCCTCCCAACGCCACGTGCAAGAACACGGATTCGTTGATTCGATTCGCAAGTGCCGAGACTCCTGCGCAAGCGGGCTTGGCCTACGCAACCGTCAATGAAGAACCGCTTGTGCGAACGATTACCCGGAACGCCGAGATCGCATATGACGGAACTCACTATGCGCGCCTTTCGTCGCGGGCACCCGGAGTTGTGGCCGAAGTGCGAAAAGATGTGGGCGCACGTGTCGCCAGGGGCGATGTCCTGGCGGTTGTCGACTCTGTCGAACTCGGCACGGCGAAGGCAGAGTTCCTAAGGAACGTGGAGATGGTCAAGCTGGCGAAACGAAGCTTCGAACGCGAGCAGGAATTGCTCAGCAAGGGTGTTGGCGTGCAGAGCAACCACAACACAGCGGAAACAAAGCTCGCCGAGAGCCGTATCGTCCTCGAAGGGACCCGCCAGCGGCTGCGAAATCTGGGATTGAAACCCGATCAAATCGAGACCGTCGAGAACGCGGGCGATACATCGTCACTGCTTGAGTTGGCTGCTCCTTTCGACGGCCTTATCTGTGAGCGTTCCGCGGTCATCGGCGAACTCGCGGAATCCAATGCTGCCCTCTTTACTATCGCGGACACGGAGACGATGTGGGCCATGATCGATTTACGATCATCGGATCTAGTAGCGGTGCGCGAAGGCCAAGGTGTGTCCGTGACTGTGGATGGGTTGAATGGCGAGACCTTCGGCGGCCGCCTCACCTGGATCAGCACACAGTTGGACGAAAAGACCCGCACCCTAAAGGCGCGCGCCGAATTGAAGAACCGCGACGGACTGCTCCGCGCCGCGATGTTCGGGCGAGCACGAATCGTCACCCGGGCCGGCGATCCCGCCCTGATGGTTCCGCAGGCCGCCGTGCAATGGGACGGTTGCTGCAACGTGGCGTTTGTCAGAGTCGACGAAGAGCGGCCGACTTTCGAACCGCGAAAGGTACGTCTCGGATACGCCACGGATGAAAAATACGAAGTGCTGGCGGGCCTGTGGCCAGGCGATGTCGTCGTGACACAAGGGAGCTTTCTTTTGAAAACTCAGATCCTCAAGGGGAGCATCGGAGCCGGTTGCTGTGATGCCGCCGTGGAAGAACTCGCCAAGTGATGGCAAGCTTCAATTGGAAACAAGAACAAGAAAAAAGGTGATGACATGATTCGCATTTGTGCGATTGCTTGTGTGCTCGGAACTGCGCTGTTGCTGGGCGCTCCAGGTTGTGAACAGAAAGGCAAGGATTCTCCGGCGGATGCGAGCGACGCCACCGGTTGCACGCACGGTATCAAGACGAATCAGTGCCCGTTTTGTACGCCTACGCTCGTTGAATCGCAGGGCTTCTGCGGAGAACACGGCGTAGCCGAAGCGCTGTGTTATCAATGCCGGCCGTATTTGAAGACGGCGTTCAGGGCCAAAGGCGATTGGTGCGACAAGCACAAGGCCCCGGACTCGCAGTGCGTTGCATGCCATCCTGAACTCGCGGCGAAAGCAAAGCCCGGTGCAGGACACGGCGATCGTCCTTCCGAGGCTGCGTCGAGCGATGCGGCCACTTGTCCGCACAAGATCGACCGGAGCAAGTGTCCGTTCTGCAATCCCGCGATTATCGAGTCTGATGGTTTTTGCCAGGAACACGGCGTTGCCGAGGCGTTATGCCATCGATGCCGCCCGTATCTCAAGGTGGCTTTCCAAGAAAAAAGCGATTGGTGTAAGGAGCATGATGTGCCCGAGTCTCAATGCGTTGTGTGCAATCCAGATCTTCTGATAAAGAGCAAACCGGCGTCGGGCCAGGGCAACTGAGATTAGCCGGACCTTCCGAAGCGTGGCTGGGCCGCGCGCGCACGGGCGGAGTCAGACATGCTCAATTGGATCATCGGCTGGTCGCTCCGGCACCGGTTCATCGTCATTCTGTTTTCCGTCGGGCTGGTCGGTGGAGGCCTGTATTCGATGTCACGGCTGGACATCGATGCGTTTCCCGACACAACGCCGGTTCAGGTCCAAATCAACACGGTGGCCCCTGCCCTGGCGCCGCTCGAAATCGAACGGCAGGTGACCATGCCGGTCGAGGCGGCGGTCGCGGGTCTTCCGCGGCTCGCCGAGGTCCGTTCGATCTCCAAGTTCGGGCTTTCGCAGATTACGGCGACCTTCGAAGACGGCACCGACATCTATTTTGCGCGTCAGCTTGTCAATGAGCGGATTGGGACCGTCGAGTTGCCCGCGGGCATCGACCGACCGGAGATGGGGCCAGTTGCCACCGGCCTTGGTGAGGTATTTCATTATCTGCTGAAGGGAAAAGGGGAAAGCCCTCCAAGCTTGACGGAGTTAACGACGATTCACGACTGGATCATCCGACCGCAACTCCTCAGCGTTCGCGGCGTCGCCGAGATCAACACGTGGGGCGGAAAACGCAAGCAATATGAAGTCCTGTTCGACCCCAACCGCCTGCTGAAGCACGAACTGACGATTGATGGCCTGACCGAGGCGCTACAGAAGAACAACGCGAGCGTCGGGGGGGGATACATCGTTCGGGCCGGTGAGGCGAACCTCGTGTTGGGCACTGCGTTGACGGTCAATATCGATCAGATCCGAAATGTGGTGATCAGCGCCCACGATGGAATTCCTATCTACGTCCGGGATGTCGCAGAAATCCGGGAAGGCTTTGAAATCCGCCGCGGGGGCGTGACCGCCTCAGGAGAAGGTGAGGCGGTGCTCGGCCTGGGCTTCATGCTCATGGGCGAGAACAGCCACAATGTTACGACACGACTTGATGAGCGCCTCGCCGATGTCCGCCGGTCGCTCCCGGAAAATGTTGACGTGCAGGTCGTTTATCGGCGGACTGACCTGGTCGACCATGTCATTTCGACGGTGAAGCGCAATCTTTACGAAGGCGCGTTCCTGGTTATCGCGGTGCTGTTCGCTTTCCTGGGCAGCATCCGCGCGGGCCTCATCGTCGCGATTGCGATTCCGCTGGCCATGCTCTTTTCCTTCGGCTCCATGCTTCAGTTCGGCATTGCCGCCAGCTTGCTGAGCCTTGGCGCGATTGATTTTGGCCTGGTTGTCGACAGCTCTGTGATCATCGTTGAAAATAGCATACGCCGTCTTGGGCACGAGCGGGATGTGGGGGGAACGCGCCCGCGCATCGACGTGGTTCGTGACGCGGCCGTGGAAGTCCGCCGACCCACCATGTTCGGCGAGCTGATCATCATGGTCGTGTATTTGCCGATCCTTCTTCTCGAAGGTGTGGAAGGAAAGCTCTTTCGCCCGATGGCGCTGACGGTCGTTTTCGCGCTGATGAGTTCTTTGATCTTCTCGATCACCTTGACTCCCGTGCTGTGCAGTCTATTTCTTCCGAAAAAGGTGAGTGAGCGGGAGAACTTCATCGTCCGTGCGACCCATTGGATCCACCGGCCGTTCGTTCGATGGTCGTTGAACTATCAGTGGCTCACGGTAGGCGCGGGCGCCGCTATCTTGATTTTTGGAGGAATCCTGGCGACACGACTTGGTACATCGTTCATACCGCGACTCTACGAAGAGGCGATCACGATCAACACCGTCCGGCTCGCCGGAGTTTCTCTGGAAGAGTCGCTTCGCTTTGGCACGGAAATCGAGAAAGTTCTCCTGAACAAGTTTCCCGATGAAGTTCTCCATGTGTGGAGCCGGACCGGCACGGCGGAGGTGGCCACCGACCCGATGGGTTTGGAACTCACAGACATATTTATCACTCTGAAACCGCGCGAGGATTGGACGCGAGCGAGGACGCAAGCACAACTGACTGAACAGATGGCGGCGGAACTGGCCGACCTGCCGGGAATGCGTACCGTGTTCACGCAACCTATCGAGATGCGGATCAACGAGATGATCGCCGGAATCCGCGCTGATGTTGGAGTCAAGGTTTTCGGCGACGACCTCGACCAGTTGAAATCCATTGCCCGACAGATTGAATCAGTGGTCGAGTCCACGCCGGGCAGTTCCGATGTTTCGACCGAACAAATTACCGGTCAACCGGTTATTGAAATCAAGGTCGATCAGGAAGCGCTCGCTCGATACGGAGTGCCGGCTCAGCACGTACTTCAGCTGGTTCAGGCGATAGGTCAGATCAAGGTCGGCGAGATTCGGGAAGGACAGCGCAGGTTCGATCTTGCCATCAAGCTCGGCGATCGCTATCGAGAAAATCCCGATCTTTTGGCGGAACTCATGGTTCCAACTGCGGCCGGAGGGCGGGTCCCGTTCACGCAGCTCGCGGATATTCATGAAACGGAAGGGCCGACCACGATTACCCGCGAATGGCAGAAACGCAGAATCGTCGTGCAGTGCAACGTGCGTGGACGCGATCTCGGCGGTTTCGTCGAGGACCTGCGACAGCGCATCGCCGCGGATATTTCGACACCACCGGGATACTACGTGAGGTTCGGAGGTCAGTTTGAGCATCTGGAGCGTGCAAGCAAACGACTGATGATCATCATACCACTCGCATTGATCGCAATTTTCCTGTTGCTCTACGCCAGCACGGGTACGGTTCGCGACTCTTTGATTGTGCTGACAGGTGCGCCGTTTGCAGCGTTCGGCGGAGTTCTGGCGCTTTGGATTCGGGACATGGATTTCACCGTGGCTGCCGGCGTTGGATTTGTGGCCGTATCCGGCGTCTCAATGCTGAGCGGTCTGGTCCTTGTATCGACGATCAAGCAACGGATCGCGGCCGGTGTCCCAATGATCGAGGCCATCTTGGAGACGCGGCTCATGCGTCTTCGGGCCGTCCTGATGACGGCGCTGGTCGCATCGCTCGGCTTTGTTCCCATGGCATTAAACACAGGAGTCGGCGCGGAGGTCCAGCGGCCTTTAGCGACAGTGGTCATCGGCGGGATCATCTCGGACAACATTCTGACGCTGCTCGTATTGCCGGCACTCTACGCACTCTTCGGCTCGCGCGGGGTTGTACGACAGGAGGATGCGAACGAAGAATCTACGCTCCGATCGTACAAGCCGGCTAAGGAGATCTAAGTAGAGCCGCAGAATCTTTCATGCGGCTTTTTTGTGAATGTCGTCATGGTCAAACATGAATCCCATTTGGTTTCGATGGCCGTTGATTCGGCCGACGCCGCGACGAAAGGCATCCATCAGGTCCTCGATGGCCACGAACAGCACGTTGGCCAGGATGGTCCGTTTCAGGTGGCCCCAGAGCCGCTCGATCACGTTCAGGCTTGGACAGCACGGCGACACCGACCGTCGCTGTAAGTGTCGGCGAGGACAAAAGAAAACGCCCGCCGTCATTCACAGACAGCGGGCGTCATGACGTGGAGACGAAGGGGCTCGAACCCTCGACCTTCGCATTGCGAACGCGACGCTCTCCCAACTGAGCTACGTCCCCGAATACTTCGAAGGATTTTAGCCGACCGACGCGGGAATGCAATCGTCGGCGTGATTCCTCAATCCGGGAGGGCGCGGCGCGTCATCTCGCGAACGCGGTGGCCGGCGGACTCACTGCCATGTCCGGCTTCGGTGGCGAGGAGCCGACTGAAAGCCGCCTTGCCCTCGTCGCATTCGTGGATCCACTGCCGTGCGAATTGCCCCGATTGAATCTCCGCAAGCACGGCCCGCATCTCGTGCCGCACGGACTCGCCGATGAGCCGTCGGCCGACCATCAGTCCGCCGTATGCCGCGGTGGCGGAGATTCGCTTGCGCATGCCCGCCATGCCCTCGGCATACTGCAGGTCCACGATCTGCTTGACCTCGTGGATGCACTCGAAGTACGCCAATTCCTCCGGATAGCCCGCCTCGACGAGTACTTCGAAGGCCGCTTTCATCAACTCGATCACGCCGCCGCACAGCACGGTCTGCTCGCCGAACAGGTCCGACTCGCACTCCGCGGCGAAGGTCGTCTCGATCATGCCGCCACGGCCGCCCCCGATGCCCGCGCCCCATGCCTTCGCTTTCTCGAGCGCCTTGCCGTCGGCGTCCTGATGCACGGCGATCAGGCAGGCAAGGCCACCGCCGCGCTCAAAGGCACTTCGCACGAGAGCGCCAGGCCCTTTCGGCGCAACCATGATGACATCCACATTCGGAGGCGGAACCACCTGTCCAAATCGGATGGCGAATCCATGGATGAAGCCGAGCGCCTGTCCGGGTCGAAGGTGTGGGGATATCTGCGCGGCAAAGACGCCACTCATCGCTTCGTCCGGCAGGGCCAAGATGAGCAGGTCCGCCGTCAATGCGGCTTCGGCGATCCGGATCGGCTCAAAACCGTCCGCCACCGCCGCGGAATGTCGCGGGCTCTCCGGTCGCTGGGCCACGAGCACGCGGCAGCCCGCGTCTCGAAGGTTCAGCGCGTGTGCCCGACCCTGATTGCCATAGCCAAGCACGGCGATGGTCATCTTTTGCAGTATCGCCAAGTCAGCGTCGGTTTCGTAATGGATGCTAAGTCTCATGGCCTTCTCGCGTTTCGAAGGGTGAGTGGGGTGGCCTCGAAGTCGTCGCTGCTTCGATCGGTCGGCCGATCCGTCAGATGATAGCGGAATGCGGTGATGGCGTGCCGGGGCTTGCCAGAGTTCGCCGCTCGGTTTACAAGTACCGATGTGAAATGGGGTTCCGTGTCTGACCGGGCGCGCCGATGGATCGGCCCGCACCGGCGAATAATCCAGGTACGGCCATGCCCCCTCGCGCAACTTATTGATCGGAGGATGCCTGATGCTCGCGAAGGTCCTCACTCTCTCGATGCTGGTCTTTGGGCAAACCGCGGACCTAACCGATGACCTGAAGCCGCAGGTCTCCCCACCGGCCGAGAAGCGAACGGAATCAACAGCCCCGTCGGAGTCGACTTCGTCCGTCGATGTCGGCGCCTGGCTGGTCCATCTGGCCCGCCACCAGGGGCATCTTGTCGGTCGAGGCGACCCGCGCAGCGCCTCGCTGCATGTGATCGCCCTGCTGGAAGGCGCCACACTTGTTGCACCGGACAGCCCAGAAGCGTACTACTGGCTCTATGACCTGCACCTTCGTATGGGCAGGGCACAGGCCGCTCGTGCCGCGCTCTCCCGCTACGTCAAACTCGCGCCGACCGATGACGGCGCGCGGCTCCGGCGACTGGAGATCGAACTGGCCGAACGGCAGACCGCGGAGGCCCGCATCCAGTTCGTGCAGGACGAACTCCAGCAGAAGCCGATGACCCGCGTGTATGAAAGCGCGCTGCGGTCCTGGTTGGCGAAGTACCACCACGAGCGCGAGGAGAACGAGGTCGCCGGTAAGGAAGCGGAAGCGGCGCTTCGGCTCAATCCGATGAACGTGGCCGCGCGCGAGTTGGCCTACGAACTCTACGGCGAGACCGAGCCGGAGTTGCAGCGCGTCGAGATGGCCCTGCAGCTCATCGCCATCAACCCCAGTCAGGTCAATCTCGTCTGGGATCTCGCGGAGTTCCTCGATCGCATCTGTCTGCACAAGCAGGCGCAGGAGTGGTACAACCGAGCCATTGATCTGCATCGCCGCGCCGAAGCAGGTCCCATCGCCGCGGATCTCTGGCAGAAGCTGGCGATATCGTACGTCTCCGCCGAAGACTACTCGAGGGCCTGCGAGGCCGCTGACGAGGCCTTAAAGGTGGACGCTTCGTTACACTCGGCGCGACTGCTTCGCGCCTTCGCCAAGCGGAAGCTCGGCGACGAAGCAGCGGCCGCCGAGGAAGAGGAGTCTGTGCGCAAGGCGTACGAAGTCCGCCTGGACGAGATCATGAGCAAGTCGCTCGACGACGAGGCGGCGCAAATCGCATGGTACTACTGTTACCACGAGATTGATAAGGATAAGGCGCTCAAGCTGGCGGATATCGCCATGAACGCCCGAACGCCGAGCAATCTCGCCAAACTCGCCTACGGCTACGCGCTCAGCGCCAACGGCCGAGTGGATGAGTCCATGAAGGTGCTTCGCCCGCTGTCGACGACGGATCAGCTTGCGGCGCTCGAGTTGGCCCGCTGCATGATTCAGCGCGGTGAGAAGGCCGAGGGGATTACCCTGTTGCACAAGGCCGCGCGGATTCAGTATTCCGGCATTGCCTATAACCTCATCCGTGATTTACTCGAAAAGTACGGCGAAAAGGCCGGCGAACCGCCCATGCACAACAAGGTTGCCGCGGCTCTCGATCGCTTCCAGCGCGACGTCTTCGACTATTACCGCCGCACGTCCGACTTCCTCAAGTTCACGATTCGCTTCGAGTCCACGAACCTGCCGCCGGTCGGACCGGTGTACGTTGTGCTGCGGCTGGAGAACATCGCTCCCTTCGTCATTACCCTCGGCGAGGGCTTCATGGCGCGCCCCCTGGTGGCGATTACCGCAAAGCTCGGCGGGCCTGTTCCCGTTGAGTTCACGGATTATCTGCAGGTCCTGTTGAGCGAGCGGCCGGTGCTCGTGCCGGGCGATGCCATCGAGAAAACCGTAGCGATCGACGTGGGTCCGATGCGCGAGCGGCTTATCACTTCGGCGACGCAGGAAGTGTCAATCGACATCACCGCGATGTTCGATCCGATCTATCACGAAGGCCGCCTCGCCCCCGGCCTGGGTACCGTTACGGCAGGACCGATCTCCGCGTCTCGAAAGGCCGTGCAGTGGTCGGGTTCCGCCCTGACAGCGCTGGCCGATCAGGCCTCGACCGGCGACGCGGCGGTGCGAATGAATGCGGCCGATGCCGTCGGTGCAGTCCTGGCATCGCTCAGCGCGGAAGGCGAGAGGCGTCGCAGTGAGGTAAGCGATTCCGACAGGGACGCAGCGACGGCCGAAGCGATCTCGCAGCTACGGGGCATTTTGGCAAGACTGCTCGGCGACCGCGACGAGCGCGTGCGTGCTCGTGCCCTCGTGGCAGCCGGCTGGTCAACGCTGACCGATGAACTGACGAAAGCCGCCGCCCCGGCCGTACAAGACGAAAAGCCGCTGCTGCGAATGCTCGCGGTTCGCCTGTTCGCTGCGAAGCAGGGTGCGGCCTTCCACAAGGTACTGGAGCACATCGCGCAGTCCGACACGAGCCAGGCCGTCCGCACCATGGCGGCAAGCTATCTGCCGGAGGACTTACGCTCCCGATCCGAGAGTGCTGATACTACGGCACCCGCGTCCGAATAGCATGAAATCCGATCGTTCGCACAGGTTCAGTGTGACAACTGCCAATAGCGGGTGACATGCGTCGTGGCGCCGGTGCTGTCGGCGGGTGTATCGCAGGCATCGTGCCTGTAACTGTGTAACCGGGAGTCCCCGCACCGACATCGCTCGCTGTCTGTCGCTCGCGTTTCGTGCTCGGATCAACCTCCAACTCGCACCGAGTGATGTTTTTGAGGAACTGTTCATCTCTTATCCAGCCCCGGATATTCATTTATTGGTTGAAAATTTGAAGAATCTCGAAGTACCCGGTTTCGCCCTATGAGCGGGCTGTATCTCGCGTGTAACTGCTTTTTAATTCACATGTTATATCGCAACGCCTCGCGGCCGCACCTGCGCAACAGCCCGTCCAGACTTGAAATAATTCTCTAACTGACCGCCTCCTATCTTAACCCGACGCCTGAGCTTGCCGAACTATCCGGCGTGCCCTGGTACCGGACCGGGCCTTCGATGTACACGAAAGGAAAAGTCAAATGATGAAGATCAAGAACTTCAGCAAGGCCGCTTTCAAGGACCAGATCGTCCGAAAGCAGAACCAGTTCAACCGATTCAAGCGACGCTGCAAGGCCTGCTCGAATCCTGTTGAGGTGCGATTCCTCAAGGCCGAGGCGATGCAGATCGTCAAGGACCTCAAGCAGTTCTGTAAGCAGTGGAAGAACTGCGGTTTTGGCCCCTGCAACTGGATCACCAAGGGCTTCACCGGCACCACCGGTTTCAGCACGACGGCCGCACGCAAGAACACGCGCAAGAACAGCCGCAAGACGACCCGCAAGTACGGCAGCAAGACGACCTCGCGGAAGCGCTACGGCAAGAGCAGCAATGCTCGCCGCAGCAACAAGACCCGCAGCAACGTCCGCCGGACTCGCAAGAGCAACACGGCTCGGCGCTCGAACAAGATGCGCCGCAGCTACGTCGCCTGGTAAATCCTGCGACGCGCATTCCGATTTCGTCCACCTGCGATGACGCGGCCCCAATCGGGTCATATCGTCGGGTGGACCCCAGGAATCAGCCAGTGTCGAGATCGCTTCCGCGTGATCCGACACTGGCTGTTCGCTTTGCAGCACAAGCCGTTCGTGGTAGATTGTGTCGTATGGCCGCGATCCGCTTGAGACGCGGTGATGCATGAGAACGATAATCACCCTAAGCAGGTTTATCACCCCATGACCGATCCCGACGTCATTACCATCGTCTCAGGCCTTCCCCGCTCCGGCACCAGCATGATGATGAGCATGCTTGAAGCCGGCGGCGTCGCCCCGGTTGCCGACGGCATCCGCACCGCCGACGAGGACAATCCCAAGGGATACTACGAATTCGAGCGGGTCAAGAAGATCAAGGAAGACAAGTCCTGGCTGCCGGAAGCCCGCGGCAAGGTCGTTAAGATGATCTCGCAGCTCTTGCTGGATCTGCCGACCGAAGGATATCGCTACCGAATCCTCTTCATGCGCCGCCACATGGCCGAGATTCTCGCATCGCAGCGACAGATGATGATCCGCCGCGGCACGCATCAGGAAGGCGGCCCGAGCGACGAAGAAATGGGCGCCATGCTCGCTCGACACGTCGAGCATGTCCTCGGCTGGCTGAACAAGCTGGACTGCGTCGAGCTCCTGGAAGTCGACTACAACGCCATGCTCAAGAATTCCGCTCCGCACATCGCCGCTATCAACAGCTTTCTCGGTGGCCGCCTCAATGTCGCCGCCATGTCCGCCGTGGTGGACAAGACGCTCTACCGCCAGCGGATGAATTGAAGCGCCCGTGCCATCGGGATATGAATGACAGATGGCTTGCATGCATGTACCGGCGATTGACCAGGGGCAGTCGCTGCCGTGCGATCGTTACGAAAAGCCGTTATAATGTACCGGCAGGTGCAAAATGGCTCCGATCATTGAATCCAATCGAACTCAACTGCATGAGCTGTGTAGCCGTTGTGGCGTCCTGCGGCTGGAAATCTTCGGCTCGGCGGTCTCATCCAGGTTTGATTCTGCAACGAGCGACCTGGACTTTCTCGTCTATTTTCTCGATGACACACTTCAAGGCGCCGCCGACCGGTATCTTGGACTATTGTCCGGCCTGGAGCGCCTCTTTGGCCGACCCATCGATCTGGTCGATGCCGAGGCGATTGACAATCCATACTTCCGGCAAACGGTCGACTCCACGCGCACGCTCATCTATGAAGCTCGAAGCAAAGAAGTACCTTTATGACATCGCTGCGGCCTGTCGCGCGACGATGGAGTTTGTCGAGGGCAGGTCATTTGAGGATTATTGCGCTGACCTGCTCCTGCGATCTGCAGTCGAACGCCAGTTGGAAATCGCCGGCGAGGCGATGAATCAGCTCCGGCGAGCGTTCCCGGAAACCTCAGACCGATTGAAGGAACATCACGGCGTCATCCAATTGCGAAATGTCATCATTCAGGGCGATTGAATGATCAAGCCCGAACGCGTCTGGGATATCGTTCCTCAGCATGCTCCCCGACTTTTCGCGATGACCGAAGCAATGTTGGATGAGCCGGAAGACTGACGCAGCCGCTTTTAGGAATACTGCCTCCGTCCGATGCGCGATGCACCGAACGGAGGCAGTTGGTTCATACACGATCGCTGTTCAGGGCAGCGCCGGCCGTGGTCAGACCATGAAAAGCAGCTCCCGATATTTCGGAATTGGCCAGCAGCGATCTTCAACAACCAGTTCCAGCGCGTCGGCCACCTGCCGAACTTCGTTCATCGCCGGTCGAATCTGGTCGCGATAAAACACCGCATGCGCCGTCACGTCGTGGGCGCCCTGGTCGGCTTTCGATCGCGTCTCGTCCAGCTTGTCCACGGCGCTCTTGAGTCGGGCCGTCAATGTGGCCACGTCCTTGAGAACTTTCTCACCGGCCGAGTTGTCCGCCGAAGCCAGGGCCTGCTTCGTCGCGAGCAGGGATTGGGCCACGTCGGCTTGATAACGCATGGCTGCCGGAAGGATCAGCGTGCGTGCCATATCCGCCGTGATCTGCGCTTCGATGTTGATCGTCTTGATGTACGCTTCCATCAGAATCCGGCATCGGGCATCCAGCTCCATCTCCGTATAAACGCCGCGGCGTTTGAACAGCTCCTTGACATCCGGCTCGGCGAGGGTGGCGATTGCGTCCACGCAGTTCTTGATGTTCGGCAGGCCGCGCTTCGCCGCCTCCTGCTCCCAGGCCGCGGAGTAGTTGTCTCCGTTGAACAGCACCGGCTGATGCTTCTTGAGGTTCTCCTGAATCACCTTTTGCACCGCGGCCGCCAGATTGGCTCCGCCGGCCGTCTCTCTCTCGATCTCATCGGCCATCTCGTGCAGCGCGTCGGCAACGATGGTGTTCAGTGCCGTGTTGGGAAAGGCGATCGACTGACTCGAACCGACGGCGCGAAATTCGAACTTGTTCCCCGTAAAAGCGAAAGGCGAAGTTCGATTGCGGTCGGAATCGTCCCGCGGAAGCGGTGGTAGATTCGACACGCCGAGCTTGATGAAGCCGCCGCCCTTCGAGGCGCCCGACTCCGACTTGCCTGCGATCAGCCCCTGAACGATCTCTGTCAGCTTGTCGCCGAGGTAGATGCTGATGATCGCCGGCGGCGCCTCGTTTGCGCCGAGGCGATGGTCGTTGCCGGCCGTGGCGATCGTCGCCCGCAGCACCTTGGAATGCAAGTGTACGGCGTGGATGACCGCCGTGAGGAACACGAGGAACTGCATATTCTCGTGCGGCGTCGTACCGGGTTCGAGGAGGTTGTTGCCGGCATCGTCGCAGATGGACCAGTTGTTATGCTTGCCCGAGCCGTTGATCCCGGCGAAGGGCTTTTCATGAAAGAGACACTTGAACCCGTGCTTGAGCGCGGCGTTCTTAAGTACTTCCATGAGGAGCATGTTGTGATCGGTGGCAATGTTGATGTTCTCGAAGATGGGGGCGATTTCGTACTGCCCCGGGGCCACCTCGTTGTGCCGCGTCTTGATGGGGATACCGAGCTGATAGAGCGTCCGCTCCGCGTCCATCATGAACGCCAGAACGCGCTCCTTGATCGAGCCGAAGTAGTGGTCTTCCAACTCCTGACCCTTCGGCGGGCGGGCGCCGAAGAGCGTGCGCCCGGCGTTGATCAGGTCGGGCCGGAGGAAGTACAGCCGGCGATCCACGAGAAAATACTCCTGCTCAGGCCCGACGGTACACGAAGCCCATTTCACGCCCGTATTGCCGAGCAGTCGAAGCATCCGCACGATGGACGTGCTGATGGCGTTGATCGATCGCAGGAGCGGCGTCTTCTTGTCGAGCGCCGTTCCGTCAAAGCTGTAGAATGCCGTGGGGATGCATAGTGTCTTTCCGTTGACACCGTCCATCAGAAATGCCGGACTCGTTGCGTCCCAGGCCGTGTAACCCCGGGCTTCGAACGTCGAACGCACCCCGCCTGATGGAAAGCTGCTGGCATCCGGCTCACCTTGAATCAGCGTGTGCCCGGAGAATTGCACCAGCGCCTGCCCGTCGCCGGTCGGCACAAGAAAGGTGTCGTGCTTCTCGGCGGTCGCGCCGGTCAGCGGTAGAAACCAGTGGCAATAATGCGTGGCTCCACGGGAGATGGCCCAATCCTTCATGGCGTTGGCCACCACGTCCGCCACCTGCGGATCGAGCGGCTGGTCGCCTTGAATGGTGTTGAGCAGTGAACGGTACACATCCTTCGGCAATGCAGACCGCATCACCGCGAGGGAGAAGACATTCCTGGCGAATATCTCGGAAACCGGGTCGGCGTCCGGATCGATCGTCCGTGGCGGAAGGCGCTGAGCGGCGATCTTGCTGATGGCGTCATAGCGACGATTCTCGAGACTCATGTGCATGTTTCCTTTAACAAAGAGCATACCCGGCGCGATCCAGCGCTTCGGGTACGCAGAACTTTATCCGTTTTTGGGTGCAAATGCTCCCACCAATTCGATGACCTGCGTGCGTGCGACGACGACAAAACGACTTGCCTCGCTCCGTCGCCGCGCGGTGGGTGTGAAAAACCTGAAAATGGAAGAACCGTTTGCGTCACCCCTGGGGGGGACGCTGCGCCTGGACCTGCTGGGCGCGCACGACGACCACGCTTCGGCTGACCGCCGGCGTGAGCAGATGGATTTCGTCGTGACGGAGCATCAAAGTCTACCTCGGCTTCTTGCCAACTCCCGAATGATGCGGTTCTGAAAACCGTCAGGTCCGTTTTCGATGCGGCCCGATGGTGACCGCAATCCCTTGAACACCTGGATTGTACGCTGTACCCCCACCCCATGTTCAAGGGCCGTGGAGGAACGCTTTTTGTGGAGTTTCTCGGCTTCGCTGAGCCCCCCGGAAAGGCACCGAGCGGGCTACGCGTCCGGAAATTCCCGCGGCGTGACCCCGATTTCGATGATGCTACACGCCAGGATCGGTTCGAGGCCCAATTCCTTCGCCGCTGTCACCAGCTCGTCGCTCTCCGCGCCGGGATTCACGAAGAATTCCTCCGGTCTGACCTTCGCGATGCTCGGTAAGGCCAGTATTCCCACCGTCGGCGGCAGATACACTGTCACCCGGTCAATCTTCTCTGACACTTGATCCAGGGACGAATAGACCTTCAGCCCCTCGATCTCGCCCCCCTTGGGATTGATCGGATAGACCTTCCACCCCTGCCGCAGATAAGCCCGCACCGCCTTGTTGCTGTACTTGCTTCGATCCGCCGAAGCTCCCAGCACCGCTACCGTTTTCGCCATGTCATGAACCCTCGATTACGTTGCCCAGTCGGGAGTATAAGCGAGCGTAGCGGCAGCGTCATCGTTTCGGCGCGCTCGGGCAACGAGTTAGTTCGGGAGGTCAGACGCCGACTTAACGCAGGCCGTGCCGATTCCGGAACAAGAAATGGACAAGCGTCATTGGCCCTTCGTACGTGATTTCTCTGCTTCTCCCGTCATCGGAACGAATCGTACGGGTGCGATACTCAGCTCGCGCAAGCTGCCGTTCGCCTGCTTTTCCATAAGCACCAGGTTTTGCCCCCATCCCTGTGGACCGACCGGAATGCACATGCGCCCGCCGATCCTCAATTGTTCGATCAGGGCCGGCGGCGGGGCCTCCGGGGCGCAGGTCACAATAATCGCGTCGAAGGGCGCCTCCTCCGGCCAGCCCTTGTAACCGTCCCCGATCCGCGCGTTTACGTGTTCGTATCCCCGCTCGGCCAGCGTTTGGATGGCCTGCCTGCCGAGGGATTCCACGATTTCAATCGTAAACACCTTGTCCGTCAGTTCCGCGAGCACCGCTGCCTGATAGCCGGAACCGGTTCCAATCTCCAGCACCTTCTCGCCGGACTTCAGTTTCAGCACTTCGGTCATCAGCGCAACAATGTACGGCTGCGAAATGGTCTGCCCTTCCCCAATCGCCACCGCCCGATCCTCATACGCCGCTTCCTGATATGCCGTGGGAACAAACCAGTGCCGCGGAACGTTCCGCATCGCCGCAAGCACACGCTGGTCCCGGATGCCGCGCCGCTCCATCTGCACGGTAACCATCCGTGCGCGTTCGAAACTTCGTTCCATCGAGCGCGGCAGAATCGATCGTCCCGGTCCAGGGGCTGTTGTGGCAGCAGAGGTGGTGGGTCCGGGTCCGATGGGCATGGCGCCGGCCGGCGACGTGTTGCGCCGACAGCCGACCCCAAGCGGCGCGATCAGCGCGATCAGCGCGATCAGCATGAAGTGAAGAATCGCGACGGCCAGCCCGCTGCCGCCTGCGATCGCCCACGATGTGCTCGAAACGGTCACGATGCGTTCACCGAGAGCAGAGTCCCTCGGGTTCCGGCCCCATCGCCGCGCCTCACATCGCCGCGCCTCACATCGCCGCGCCTCACATCGCCGCGCCCCACATCGCCGCGCCTCACATCGCCGCGCCTCACATCGCCGCGCCTCACATCGCCG
>CAYLOE010000019.1:0-106174 GCA_964385225.1 uncultured Planctomycetaceae bacterium | reverse complement strand
GCTCATCACGCCATCAACTTGCTTCGGCAAGCACTGATGAAATATGCGGGCTAGCCCGCTACAAAGCGATTGTCCGCCAGCAGTGGGCTATGTTGACCATCGACAAGATAGCGGCCTTGAATGCGTTGCCGGGACTTCTGCCCGCAAAGGCCGGTGAGCGCCAACAATTATTCGATGCGCTGAGGGCGGTCATGATGGCCGCCGGAGAGCTCGATGGAGAAGCCAAGCGTCGGTTTGATGAGATAAAGGTTCTGTTCAGTATCGAGGACGCTCCCGCGGCTTCGCGGCACAGCGGTCGAGCGGAGGCCGCTCAATGAAACTCAAAAGGCAAGTCGGCCATTATTACCTGCACCGCCAGCGGCATCGGCCAGGCCTGGGTGGCAAGCCAAGATAACGGAAAAAAGGAGTTTACCTATGGAAACGACGCAAGAGTTGTCAGAACGCATCGACGCAGCATTGTCGTCGATGGACGAAAAACACAAGCAATTTCAGGAACTGGAAACACGCAAGTACAAGGAGTGGAAACAACGGCTCGCAAACCTCGGCACGGCATTTGACAGCTTGCGCCCCTTGGTGGAGACGCGTTTGGAGCTGCTGATCAAGAAGTTTGGCGACAGGCTCACAGTAACGCCGACCGTGACCCACTCGACACGGGAACTCGCGCTGGAGTTCCACTCCAATTTGGCTCGAATCCGCCTCCGGTTTCAGGGAACCACCGACCACGATATTCGCAAGCTCATCCTCAACTATGACCTGGAGATCGTCCCGATCCTGATGCAGTTCGATTCGCATTCGGCGCTGGAAATGCCGCTCGATGCGATCGACTGCGAGGCGGCGGGCCGCTGGGCTGATGAGCGCATCATGTCGTTCGTCCAAACGTACGTCGCGCTGCATGAGAATCAGTACTACTTGCACGACCAGATGGTCGTCGATCCGGTCTCGAAGACGACGTTTCCGAAACTAGCGGCGGGCGCCAAGCTCGAACGCGGCGGCCGCACCTACTACTTCGTTTCTGAAACGACGCGCCGCGAATTCGAGAAGGAGATTGCCAGCAGCGCGAAGTAGTCAGTTTGCGCGATAGCTGCATTAGCAGCGCAAATATGCTACGCGTGGGTTGCGGACATTGGGAGAGTACGTCCGATGATTGAGCACATCACAGAAGAAAGTAGTCGCATCCCCGCCAACCCCGAACTCGCAACGGCCGCGTTTGTCCAAGCATGGGAGAACGTCCGGCATATCCGCAGTGAGCGGATCTCGTTAACAATCGTATACACCGCCATCGTCGCGGGCGGATTGGTTCTCTTGCAGAGGGATATCGGCGCGTGTGCATCCAACAAGCCTTTAACGACCATTGGACTCGTGGTATTACTGCTGTTTTCATTCGCATCGCTTCTGACCAGCAGAAGGCTGGTCGCGGAATTGCGGAACTCCATCGCGAATTTCCAGCGCGTCATCGACGAGAACGGTATGGCCCGAATGGTCGGCTCGATCGAGCCGCCTCGTGGCTTCGCAGCGTGCCTGCCGGTGCGCTGGGTGTTTCCGGTTTTCTTCGGCCTGGCGACGGGAGCCCTCATCTTGCTGCTCGTCGTCCACCTGGTGAAGTAACCCATGGAACCAGTTCCACCGCACAGGAGCTGCACGGTAGGCGATCGGCCGTGCGAATTGCCGAGGCGCGCGGCCTTCGAAGAGTGCTAGCTTGCGGACTGAACGTCATCAATTAATCCGGAAACGCAAGTGCTTGCCTAACAATAAATAGCGGGCGATGGGATTCGAACCCACGAAGTCCAACTTGGGAAGCAGCCAGTCGTCAAGGACTTGACCCGGCGGTCGTTCAGCCACGGTAGCGTACGATTGAAAAACAGCCATCCAGTGGTTGATTTTCAACCGCAGGGTAGATCGATTGAGGCTGTACTTGCCCCGCACCTTTCTCAAATCAGCTTTCCGTCATCGAATGGACACTTCGTGACGCGGTCTCCCGTAGATAATTGCACAGGGATGGTGGTGGCGGATGCTCTCCCGCAAATCCTTTGTCGATAAGTGACCACGAATGGTTGGAGCCATGCCTCACACTAAGTCGCACGAGCAAGCCCAGGGAGAGGGCCGCCTGACCGTCAGCCTAAAGACCCTCGCGCGGATGCTGGACGCGCATCGCTCATCGGTGCGCCGCTGGCTTCAAGAGGCCGGCATCAAACCACTGGTCCTGGGCCGCGGGCGAAACGGAGCCATTCGCTATCTTTGGGCAGATGTCCAACGATGGCTGGAAACGCTGGAACGCGTGAATTAGGCCTCGGCTTCACCGGCCACCAGCCTCAGTGGAGGTTGTTTCAACTTCCCGCCCTGCCTGGCCTCCAGCTCGACGAGGAGCCGATCCAAGAGTAGCTCTGTGGCAGCGTCCTGTTTCGCCTCGGTGGACGCGGCCTGTTTCTCTTGCGTCATCGGGAACTCTGCTGCTTCATGCATCGTCTCCGGGATCAGGGCGGCATAGTGCCGCTGACAGATTGTCGGAGAATTTCCCAGCATGGTCGCGATCTTGTAGAGGGACTCGCCCTTCTGCGCAAGCTGGCTGCCGAACGTGTGCCGGAAATCCAAACACGTCCATTCCAGACCCTTGGCCGAGTTGAGCTTCTTTAGCTCTTGCGAGACGTTGTCGACATCCCATCGGCCGCCCAGCGGCGCGGGAAAGAACCAAATGCTTAGCCCCGGTGGCTCGTAGGCCTTCAGAATTGCCATCAAGGTCTCGCTGATGGGTACGGCCCGATTGCGCCGGGTCTTCGGCTGCCAGCTCTTGCCCTCCACGGTCTTGGCCCGGATGCGAATGATGCGTTGATCCAGGTCGACGTCTTCCCGCGTCAGCCAAACCGCTTCCTCACGCCGCAGCCCGGCGTAGATGTACGTAGCGACCAGGGTGTACATGATGGGTCGATCGCGAAGGCACTTGAGCTGTTCAGTAATATCCTCGAGCGTCAGAAAACGGATCTCCGGGGCCGGCTCACGGATCCGTTCAACGGCCGCCGCGGGATTCGGGTAGCGCCGGTCTCTTGAGCGAAAGCCGTAGTGCTTTATCGCGAAATTGAACAGCCGATGCATGATCTCGCGAATTGCGTTGGCAGTCTTCGGCGACCACCGGTCTTCCCGAAGCCGGTCGGAGATGAACCGGTTGATCATCTCTGCCGTCACTTCCTCCAGCAACTGAACCTTGATGTGTGCGTGGGCGTACTTATCGGGACATCGCTTCTTCGAGGTTCCGCCGAGCATGCCGAGCTGAAGCGACTGGCAGATCGGCCCAAAGAGAATTCGCAGCCGGCTCGTGTCGTTTGAGCGCGCCTTGTGCGGACTTCGGGCCTTCAAATGCTTGCAATATTCCTCGATGATGAATGTCAATTCCAGCCGACTCTCGGTCTGGAGGTCGCCGATCATCAGCTCGTATTCGAATTGCTTCTTCTTGTCGCGGGCGATGCGCTCGTTGGTGGTATGAAGCGAGCGTTGGATGGTTCGGCCGCCGGTTCGATAGCCGATCCAGAAGACGTCGCCGCGTTTGTAGAGACTTGCCATGACAGCCGACCTCGCGGGGCATCGGAGCCCCTGTTGCGAGCCTAGCGGCGGCTGTCCCTGGCGGATTGACGGCGGGATGATCTCGAAAAGTTACTGCAATTTTACTGCAGTCGGCCGTTTTTCGAGGTCCCCTATCAACGAACAAGGACAGCCAAAGGGCTGTCCTTGCAGGTCTTACGCGAATAGCGGGGGCTGGACTCGAACCAGCGACCTCCGGGTTATGAGCCCGACGAGCTACCAACTGCTCTACCCCGCAATCATTTAGCCCGGTGAATCTAGTCGCAGGCCAGGGGGCTGTCAAGCGGGGTGATGATCGGGGAGCGCGGGCTCGCGTGGCATCGCGTGTTCATGCCCGTATATTTCTCGTCGTTTGCACCAGGCCATGCCAGTATTCACTCCTCTCGCGCACCTGACATGGCTCGCATCCGCTGCCGAGGTCGCGTGTTTATGCCCGTATATTTCTCGTCGTTTGCACGAGGTAATGCCCCTTATTCGCGCTTCGCGCGCACCTGACTTGGCTCGCATCCGGTGCCGAAGCCGCGTGTTTATGCCCGTAAATTTCTCGTCGTTTGCACCCGGCCTTGCCCAATAGTCTCTACTCGTACGCACCATGCTCGGCGTGGAAGCGCTCCTGAGCGAGGCGGTCGGTCGCGGCGAAGGTGTCGCCGATCAGAACGATCGAATCGTTGAACCGTTGGATGTGCTTGCTGGTAACGCGCTCCGGCGGGATGGGCAGCAACATCGACCAGCGCGTCGGCGGAACGAGCACGATCGACGTTCGCAGGGCCAGCACCTTTCCCTTGCCCTCGCGATACCCTTGCCAGGATCGCCCGATCTGCTCGCGCTTCCAGTAGTGCTCGATCCGCGAACGGCGACCTACGCACTTGCCAGGGTCCCAATCCTGCGGGCCGCGCAGGACGGCAAGAAGAACCTGTTGCGAAAGCTCAGCGTGGCTCAGCTCGTGTTCGCCGCGATGTTTGACTCGCTGCTTGTCCAGCGGATCCATTCGCGCGATGACCGTCTGATCGAGACTGTACGTCACCGGCGCGAGGAGCGTGGCTTCGATGCGGGTGGCGACGGGCGGCGCGCCGGGTTCGGGCGTGCCGGATGTGCCGTCAGGATTATCCGGCGGAACCTTGTGCAGGGTGAACAGTATCCGTGCATGGTCATTCGTCACCATGGCGTGAAAATGAATGCCCACGACATCCTGCAAGTCGGGCTCCATCCATTTCTTCCACAGCGCGTCGGGCATTTCAATGACCGGGAGGGCATCGGCGATGCGGGTCGCCTGCTCGGTGCCGCGATACTCGGCCGTGAGACCGGGCAGAAAAGCTCGCGGCTCGCCTTTCCGCCATGTGTCGGCATGGGGGCCGGCCGGTGTGACGATAAGTTCCCACGGGACGCCGTCGCGCGGGACGGCAGCTTTGACGGCACGGTAGGTCCAGTTGCCAAGCGTGATCGGTTGGCCGAGCTGATTCGTATTGGATTCATTCTGGTCTGTCGGCCAAAGATTGATCTTTCGCCTGCCGGTGTAGGAGCGAATACCTGCGGTGTCGTCCGCCTGAACGGTTTCCGGGAGGGACATCGCCGCAACAAGGGCGATGAGTGAAGCGCGTACCGCGAGGCCGACCCGATGGCGACATTGCATGGGCATGGTCAACCTCCACGGCGGGCGTGTGCAGACATATCACGGTCATTGTATGCCAGCGGCGAATGTCTGACCAATACTTCTGATCTCTTTGGACACCCGGCGGTGGACAGCCCTCGGCCCGCGAACGTCGGAATTCGATCAGCCGGGACTCGTGCATGGACGAGGCCCCTGCAGCGTATACGATGTAGAGCGATGTCCACCGATGATCTGCTCGACAACCTGACCGATGCCCAGCGCGAGGCCGTCATGCACACGGACGGTCCGCTGCTCGTCCTGGCCGGGGCCGGCTCGGGAAAGACACGGGTCATCACCCGGCGAGCCGTGCATATCGCGCGGACGGTCGCGCGCCCGGAGCAGGTTCTCGCGATCACCTTCACGAATAAAGCCGCGGGAGAAATGCGCGAGCGCATCTGGGGGCTGGGTGTCGAAGGACGGATGTGGGTCTGCACGTTTCACTCCCTTTGTGCCCGATTACTGCGCGACTACGCTGAAGCTGCTGGCCTGAGTCGAAACTACACGATCGTGGATCAGTCGGATCGGCGTTCGCTGTTGCGTGATGCGACCCTTGGATGCGGCCTGGATGCGGCGCACTGGCCGCCGCGCATGATCGAAGTTCGCATCAGCGATGCCAAGAACCGCCTTGTCGGGCCCGAGGAATTTGAAACCCTCGCCCATGACTACGCCACAAAGACGATCGCGCGGGTATATCACCAGTATCAGCGGATGCTGTCTGAACAGCAGGCGTGCGACTTCGACGATCTGCTGATGCGTGTGGCGAACCTCTTGCAGCAAGACGAGATGGTCTGCGCGGAGATGTCCGCGCGATTCCGCTACTTGTTGATCGACGAGTATCAGGATACGAACCACGCGCAGTATATTATCGCTTCGCGACTCGCGTCGTCGCATCGCAACATCTGTGCCACGGGCGACCCGGACCAGTCGATCTACGCGTGGCGCGGCGCGGACCTGCGCAACATCCTCGACTTCGAGGCCGATTATCCCGAAACGCGCGTCGTGCGGCTCGAGCAGAACTTCCGCAGCACCGGCGCCATCCTCTCATCGGCCTCGGCGCTCATCGCCAACAATGCACACCGCAAGCACAAGGAACTATGGACGAGCGGCGAGAAGGGCATGGCCGTTCGCATCTGGACCTGCGATGACGAGATGCTCGAAGCGTCGCGCATTGCGGAGGACATCGCCCAGAAGATTTCGGATGGTGCGGAGCCCGGTGACTTTGCTATTTTCTACCGCATCAACGCACTGAGTCGCGTGGTCGAAGATGCCCTGCGGGCACGGCATTTGCCGTATCAGATCGCCCGCGGAATCGAATTCTACGGACGCAAAGAGATCAAAGACGTACTGGCTTACTTGCGGACGATTCAAAACCCGGCGGATGAAACGGCGCTGTTTCGTGCGATGTGCGCACCCTCGCGCGGCATCGGGAAGACGACGATCGAGAAGATCAAGTCGGAAAGTCAGCGGCTCGGCGGCGATCTGGAGGGTGCGATGCGCAAGATTATCGAAGGCAAGGGCGCCGCGGTGAAGAAAGTGGGGCATTTTGTGGAATTGCTGAGCCGGCTCCGCACGCTTCCGCGTCAGCCGGTGCAGCCGGTCGTCGAGGCCGTTTTGAAGGAGTCGGGGCTGGAGGCATCGCTCGCCGACGCCGGCGATATCGACAATGAGCCGCTGGCGAACGTCTATGAACTGGTCAACGCGGCCAAGCAGTTCGACGCAGACAATCCCGACGGAACACTCGAGGACTGGCTCCAGCAGGTTAGTTTGGTAAGTGATGCCGACTCGTTGGCCGAAGGTGGAGCTGTCACGCTGATGACACTCCACACGGCGAAAGGTCTGGAGTACCCGAACGTTTTTATCGTCGGTCTGGAGGAAAGATTGCTGCCGCATCAGCGCGCGCTTCAGGGCGACCAGAACGAACTGGAGGAGGAGCGGCGGCTATGCTTCGTCGGCATGACCCGTGCGATGCAATTGCTGACGCTCTCGCATGCGAAGTACCGAATGGTCCGAGGCATTACGGAACGGACCGTGGCATCGCGCTTCCTCTCTGAACTTCCGCAGGAGGAAGTCGCCCGAAGCGTCTTCGAGACCCATCGTGACCGCAGCGCGTCGCATCTGGGCCGCTTCGACGATACGATCCGGCGATTCGGAGGCGAATACTATCCCGGACAGCGCGTGCGACACGAGGAATACGGTGAAGGCGAGGTGGTGGGGCTTGAGCCGCGAGGCCGTTCGCTCTATGTGCGGATCTACTTCGGTGACTATGGCGAACGCGCCTTCGCCTGTGAGCACGTGTCACTCTATGTGATGGATTGACCAACTCGCGGTGTCCTTCGGCAGCGTCCGATGAACGGCAGACAGCATGCGAAGATGTGCGATCATCATGGCAGGGGGGGCAGGCACGCGGCTTTGGCCGCTCTCACGGCGGGACAGGCCCAAGCAACTTCTACGTATACTGGAAGGGCGAAGTCTGATCGAACGGTCCTACGATCGCCTGCGCGGCCTGTTGGCGCCGGCGGATATCTACATTATTGCCCTTTCCGAACACCTTTCTGCCATTGCCGAGGAACTGCCTGACCTTCCACGGGAGAATTTCATCGGCGAGCCGGTCGGCCGCGACACCGCGGCGGCGATCGCGCTTTCCGCGGCGATCCTGCATCGTCGTGATTCGCAGACCCTCATGGGGGTCTTCACGGCGGATCATCTTATCCAACCGAAGGATCGTTTCCTCGATATCGTCCAGCGCGGCTACGATGCTGCGGAGGCGCATCCGCAATCGCTGGTCACGTTCGGAATCAAACCGACAGAGCCGCATACCGGTCTCGGCTATGTCCGTCGTGGTGAGCTGATTTCCCCCGGCGTCTGGGCGTCCGCTGGGTTTCGAGAAAAGCCCGACGAGAAGACCGCGAGGTCATTCCTCGAATCGGGGGAGTTCTCCTGGAACAGCGGAATGTTCGTCTGGCGGACGGAAACGATCCTCGCAGAACTTCGCCAGCATCTTCCTGCGACCGCGTCGACGGCAGAGGCGTTGGCCGCGGCCTGGAACACGCCGACAGGGCTCGAGGAGGCGCGACGACGCTACCCCGAATTGCAGCGAATCAGCATCGACCACGCAGTCATGGAAAAGGCCGAGCAGGTGATGCTGGTGGAGATGGACGTGGATTGGGTCGATGTCGGAAGCTGGTCGGCCTTGTCAAACGTACTGGGCAAGGATGCAGCAGGCAACACGTCGGCAGCGGCGCAGGTCGTCACGATGGACAGCCGCGGGAATGTTCTCGTCTGCGAGGACGATCACCTGATTGCCGCGATCGGTGTGGATGATCTGGTCATCGTTCACAGTCCCGATGCGACGCTGATCTGCCGGCGCGATCAAGTCCAGCGGATCAAGGAGCTGGTCGCTCGGCTGGAAGAATCGGACAAGCGGCGGTACACATAGCATCGGTGTCGCATGGCCGTCACACGCGTACTGGGCATTGATTACGGCCGTCGGCGGATCGGCCTTGCCATCGCCGACGTCGAGACGCGCATCGCCACACCGCTGACGACAATTGATGGGCGTAACGACATCTCCCGCGACGCGCGCCATGTGCTCGATACGGCCAAACAGGAAGGGGCGACCATCCTCGTCGTCGGTCTGCCGTTGAACATGGACGGCACCGACAGCGAGCAGACCCTGCGAACGCGTCAATTTGCCGCCGAACTGGAACGAATGGGTGGCCTTCCCCTGCATCTACAGGACGAACGGCTCAGTACGTTCGCCGCGCACGAGGCCATGGACGAGGCGATGCTCCGCCCGAGGCAGCGCAAGGGGATAGCAGATCGCGTCGCCGCGCAGATGATTCTTCAGGCCTACCTGGATCGGCCCGCGAACGACGATGACCGGGAAACCCAGTGATGCGGGTTGCATTGGGCATTCGGCGTCCCACGGGTCGCTTCTGCTTCCGCCTCGGATTCGATTTACGCACGTAGCCCAGGCAATGGGGTGGACCTCGTACCGCGCAACCTGCTTTTCGTCCTCACGAGCAACTCGCCGGTGTCATGCGGGGGAACTTCCTTGCCTGCCGGGACGGGGCCGTTAAACTGCTTTGGCGCCCGGGGGCCAAAAGGAGTAACACCGGCGATGACGAACCGAACTTCACGACGGAGCGTGCCCAGTCAGCTCATCCCTTTCTCGCTGCTCTTCGGAACGATGCTGCTCGCCACCATCGCTGCAGCGCCGGGCTGCGTCGAGCGTACCGTGACCATCCACACCGAACCGGAAGAAGCGACCGTCTTCTTGAACGATCAGGAAGTCGGCAAGTCGCCCGTCAAAGTGCCTTTCACGTGGTACGGCGATTACGACATCATCGTCCGCAAGGAGGGCTATCAGACCCTCAAGACGCACCGCCGCATCAACGCTCCGTGGTATCAGTGGCCGTTCATCGACTTCTTCGCCGAGTGTCTGGTGCCGTTCACGATCCACGACAACCACGTGCTGGAAGTGCTCGTTCTTGAGCCGCGGCAGTCGGTTGACAAAGAGACCCTGCTGCAATCAGCCGAAGAGCTACGCGATCGAGCGCTCGGAGAGACACCGTCAAATCATTAGCGTTGCGGCCGGTACTTCGTCCGGTCTTCTCCTGAATCTGCCAAGGCGTGCCGACGGCGGCTTTCTCGCAAATGGAATGAAGGAGCATACTTGAAAATATAGGAGGAACGAATCGTGCGCAAGAGTTTGTCGATCACTGCAGCGGTTACATGTTTTTTGGCGAGTCCATCCACACTGTCGGCCGTGGACGGCATACCGAGCTGGATCTTTTCGAGCGTTGCCACGCCTCCGGATGACTACTACGTTTCTTCGCCATCGCTGGCCTTCGATCATTACGGCATGCCGGCCGTCTCCTGGTCGCAGGTTGCGCAGACCGCCGGCAACCCTCATACGGTCCATCTCTCGCAAATGTCAGGATTGGGGCTTTGGAATCGTCTGCAGCTGGCTCCGTCGAGTTCGGACTCGGGCTTGCTTACCAGTCTGGCCTTCGATCGTTCTGAGCGGCCGGTGGTTGCGTGGGTCAATTCCAATGGCACCGTACAGGCCAGTTTCAACTATGGTGCCGCACAAACGGTCGGATCGGGCGCCGCTTCGCAAAGGCCCGTGATCGATATCTCTTACGACCTTGCAGGTACGCTTCGCGGAATGTATGCCCGAACGAGCGCCGGCAGTTTCTTCGACATCCGCCACACCGGATCGAGTTTCTCCTCCGTGGACATGACGACGATCGGCGGGCTCACGCTCCTGCACGATGCCGCGATGATCACCGACGGCCGCGGTCTTCGTCACATGACGCTGAGGGGTTTACTGAGCAGCGGCGGGCAGGGCGTGGTCATCGCTTCGGAGCCGACGAACGGTTCGACCACATGGCCGTCGGCAGTCCTCGTTTCAGCGTCGAACATCTATGGCGTGGACATGGCCATGGACCCGACCGATGGACGCGCAGCGCTGGCGTATACGACGTTCGACAGCGGCTCAAATACTTCGAAGCTGCTCTACAGCAAGTTCACCGGGTCGGTACTCCAAACCACGGAAATCCTTACCTCAACGACTCATCGTTTTGAGGATATTTCGCTGGCATTCGACCCGACCGATGGGCGGCCGGCCATCGCCTACGAGCGCAGATTCCCAGCCGGCCCGGCAGAAGAGCTTCACTTCGCATACCTGAATGCCGCAGCGACCTGGCAGACGAATCTCGTCGATTCGACGATCCGCATGGATGCGTCCGCCGCTAGACCGCGTCGGCCTTCGCTGGCCTTCGATACGTACGGCACGGGTTGGCCGGCCATCGCGTACATCGATGGCGACGGCTCCCTCGCCGTGGCCTTCGATCCGCCGGCGCCGGAGCCGTCCACGCTGGCCCTGTTGTGTGTGATCCCGCTGATTCGGCGAAGACGAAGGAATCGAGCATGAAGAAACGGCTGCGCGCGATACGATGCTCCGAATGAGCAGCGGTGGTTCACAGGCAGATTCCCGTCGCGCCATGGACGAACTGCGCCGCGCAATCCGCGGTGAAGTTCGCGAGGATCGTCTCACCCGCGCCCTCTACGCCACCGATGCCAGCATCTACGAGATCGTGCCCGACGGCGTGATTTTCCCGCGAAGCGTCGAAGATGTTCAGACGGCGGTACGTATCTGTGCAGAGCATCGCCTCCCCGTCACCGCACGCGGCGCCGGCACGGGCCTTGCCGGTGGGGCCGTCAATCGCGGTCTGCAACTCGATTGCTCGCGCTATTTGAATCGCGTTTTGCACATCGACCCGGTAGCTCGCACCGCTGTCGTCGAGCCCGGCGTGGTGCTCGACGAACTTAACGCCGCGCTGGCGTCGCATGGGCTGCATTTCGCGCCGGACGTGGCCACGAGCAGTCGCGCCACAATCGGCGGCATGATCGCCAACAACTCCTGCGGCGCCCACTCCGTCATGTACGGCCGCACGGTCGATCATGTCGTTGCACTGGACCTGGTTCTTGCAGATGGCTCACGGCAGACGTGGGGGGCAACGTCAAAACGACGAAACGTCGAAACGTCGAGAAGTCAAAATATCGAATCGTCGAAACATCAGAACGCTGGAAGGCCGAAACGCCGCAACGCTGAAACATCGGTACGCAGCGACTTGGAAGGCGGCCCACAAAGCGGCTTTCCGTTTGGCGACCATATCGCCCTGGGCGTTCAATGTGAAGTAGTTCTGAGACGTATCGCCGACGAATATTCCTCTGAGATCGTCGCGCGCTTTCCCAAGGTGATTCGTCGCAACGGCGGCTATGCGCTGGATCGCCTCCGAGTGGAGCCGGACGGCGGAGTAAATGTCGAGACGCTCATCTGCGGCAGCGAAGGGACCCTCGCCATCGTCGTTGGTGCCGTGCTGAACCTCGTACCGCTTCCGAAACATCGCGGCCTTGTTGTCGCGCACTTCAACGATCTGCTCGATGCACTGACCGCCACGTCGATCTCTCTGGAACACAACCCCGCTGCAGTGGAACTGCTGGACAAACTGATCCTCGACGCAGCACGCGACAATCCCGTGATGCGCCGCCGCCGATGGCTCATCGAGGGCGATCCGCAAGGCGTCCTCATCATCGAGCTGCATGACGAAGATGCCGAACGATTGGCACAGCGATTGGGCGCTGCCGCATCAGACCTCAAGGCCCGCGGCATGGGCTACGCCTGGCCCATTCTGACCGACCCTGTGGAGCAGGACGACATCTGGTACATTCGCAAGAGCGGTCTGGGCCTGCTGATGTCGCGCCCCGGTGACCGGCAGACGTACGACTTCGTCGAGGACACCGCCGTCGACCCCGCGCGACTGCGCGACTACATCGCCCGATTCATACAGGTGCTCGATGAGGAAGGCGTCACCGAGGCCAGTTACTACGCACATGCCAGCGTCGGCTGCCTGCACGTCAAGCCGGTTCTCAACCTCAAGAGCGTCGGCGACATCCGGAAAATGCATCGCATCGCCGACCGCATCAGCTCCCTCGCGCTCGAGTTTGGCGGTACGATGACCGGCGAGCACGGCGACGGCATCCTGCGATCCTGCTGGCTGGAGAAGATGTATGGACCGAGGATCATCGAGGCCTTCCGCAAGGTGAAGGCCGTCTTCGATCCTCACAACATCCTCAACCCCGGCAAGATCGTCGACCCGCTGCCCATGCTGGAAAACTTCCGCTACGGCCCGGCGTATCAGGCGGCCGATCCGCTCACCGTGCTCGACTTCTCCGCGCACGGCGGCATGGCAGGGCTGGCGGAGATGTGCAGCGGCGTCGGCCAGTGTCGCCAGCGACTCGTCGGCACGATGTGTCCCTCCTACATGGCCACCGGCGACGAGCGTCACACCACGCGAGCCCGTGCGAATGCCTTGCGCATGGCACTATCGAATCGAAACCTGCTCGACGGCCTCGAAGATCCGGCCCTGTCGGAGGTGATGGACCTGTGCCTGTCGTGCAAGGCGTGCAAGTCCGAGTGTCCCACCGGCGTCGACATGGCCCGCCTCAAGGCCGAATGGCAGCATCATCACCACCAGCACACCGGCGCGCCGCTGAGAAGCCGGTTGATCGAGCACACGGCGTTGCTCTGCCGCTGGGCGAGTCGTGCTGCGCCGCTGGCGAACGCGATCGGTCAGAACAGATGGGTTCGCTCGATGCTCGATCGCTGGCTTGATATCGACCGCCGCGTCCCGCCGCCACGACTGGCCGAGCAAACATTCCGAAACTGGTTAAAACAGCGTCGAAGGCAAACTCCCTCGCTTGCGCCTCGAAATGGTTCAGGGGTACCCGAAGCGCCAAATTCCGCATTCCACATTCCGCATACCGCATTCGATACCATCCAAGTTCCCCCTCGAGTGGCGTACTTCATCGACACCTGGACGAACTACTTCACGCCGGATGTCGGCATTGCCACGGTCCGCGTCCTCGAAGCTCTCGGCTACGAAGTGATTATCCCCCCGCAGGTCTGCTGCGGTCGCCCTGCCATCAGCAAGGGTCTGCTCGATTATGCACGAAGTCAGGCGCAGCGCTGCGTCGAAGTCCTCGCTCCCATCGCCGAGCAGGGCATCCCCATCCTCGGCACCGAGCCAAGCTGCATTCTGACCTTCACTGACGAATTGCCCCAGCTTGTGCGAACCCCCGAAGCTCGCCGAATCGCGAACCACGCAATGATGCTCGAAACCTTCCTGGCCCGCGACCTCGTATCGCTCTCCCATCGGGCCCGCAATTTCGCAACAGAGTCCAAACCCGACAGTTCCGCATGCCACATTCCACATTCCGCAATTCTCTACCACTCCCACTGCCATCAGAAAGCCCTCGTCGGCGCCGACGATGCAATCGCCGTACTGCGTTCCGTTTTCGGCGATTTGGTGAGCGAGACCAACAGCGGCTGCTGCGGCATGGCCGGCTCTTTCGGCCACGAGAAAGAACATTACGAAGTCGCCGCCGCCATCGGTGAGCAGCGACTGTTTCCGACCATCCGCAAACAGCCCGCTGCGTCCATTGCCGTTTCCGGTTTCAGTTGCCGCCAACAGATCGAGCACCATACCGGCGCCGCGCCGCGTCATCTCGTTGAGTTGCTGGCCGATCGGCTCGTCGCATGCTCGCCTGCTGACATCACCGGCCCGTTTGCGTAAGATGCGCACGCGCGTGCAAGCGCGTTACACGGAGGATTGAACCATTCGTCGCTTATTGACATGCTTCGTGTTCCTGCTGCCGATCTTCCAGCTTGCGGTTTCGGCGAATGCAGTTGCACAGACGCCGCGCGAAGCCAACGCATTGCCTCCGCGCACACCGGCCCAGCAACAGATCATCACCGAACTGCTCCGCCAGCCGCTCGGCCCCGCGACGCTCGACGCTCTCAATATGCCTGAGCCCTACCTGCGGCGTGCGGCGGACCGCATCATCCAATCCTCCTTCGAGCAGCAATATCGCATCGTTGTACGCGATCAGGACGCGACTTCCGCTGAAGCCGCCATCGCGTCGCCTGACGATTCTCCCTCAGTAAGACAGCCGGAAGAACTCAAGTCCGCTCGAAGACCAAATTACACCTGGCTACCCATTGGTATCGGAATGGCCGTCATCTTCGCCGTGGGCATTCTGCTCGCCTTGCGAAAAGGAGGCGATTCACCATGACCGCACTGCGCAAGAGGGCGGCGAAACTCATAACATCCGCGATCACGGGCTTTTCACGCCTGCGTAGCGACGGAAAAAGCCGATTGATGCCCGACGCCAGGGATAAACGAACACCTGCGCCGAAGGCGTTGCAGCTTCAAGCTCAGGGTTGTCGCGCAGCGGCTACTCTGGGTAGTGCTCGCGTGTCAGTTCTACTTCTCTGCAACGCGCTGTTGATCGTCGGACTGGGGCTGTCCTCCAACGAAGATACCGCGCCTGCGCCGCCCATGCAGGTCTTTCACCACGCGCCGCCTGCGCCGATCGAGGCCTACTGGTCCGCGCTGCCCGAGGCCCGACCGCCGCTTCGCGGTTTTCGTGCGCCGATTCGTGACCATGCGGCGACCCTGTGGCCCTTTCACGTGCCGGATGCGCAGTCCCCGGCGCATGTCCAGCGCGCCGCCCGCATCGTCGCCGATCGGCTGGCCGCGGACGGGCTGCTGCTCACGCTCGCACGCGTGGTGGAGGCGATCGGTCCGGCGAATCTCAACCGCGGCGAAGAACAGGACGCCGCGCTCCTCCGACGCGCCGGGCTGCCGGTCGATCTGCTCGCCTTCTTTCCCATTCCGGGTGCGGGCACGGCGGAGCAATATCCCATCGTGAGGTTTGTCCAGCAGTTACTCTCGTCAGGCAGGTCGCCCGATGATCTCGCGGCCGCACTGAGCAATCTCACCTTCGAGTTTCGTAAATCGTCGCCGACGTTTCGCGCGGCGAGCGAGTCAGGCGAGTTCGACATCGGCCTCATTCGACTTCAACTGCCTCGCGGAGATTACTGGCGCGGCATCGGCGACGGCAGTGGACTCGACGTCTGCCGCCAACTGATCGAGACGCTTCCGGATGCCCGCTTCCTCGTCAGCATCCAGGCGACGCATTTGAATATGCTTCTCGGGATCGCGGGCCAGTGGCCGTTGAACCAGCCCGAAGCGCGATTGCGGCGGCACGCGAGGCGTCTGACCATCATCGCCGAGAAGCTCCCCGTCGCGGAATGGGCACAGGACAATGGCAAGGCAGGTGTCATCACATCGGCATCGGACGATAAGCAGCGGCCGGCCACCCTCGTCCCTCGCTACGCCAACCGCGGTGAAGAAGGAACCGTCTTCGTGCCGGGCGAGAATCTGCTCCTCGAAGGCCTCGCCTCGGCGGGACATGCCATCATTCAATCGCCCTTGCTTTTCCAGGGCGGAAATCTAATCCTCGCCACAGATCCCGACACGGGCTGGCGCTACCTGCTCATTGGCGAAGCAGAGATCCATCGAAATAGAGCGCTCGGCCTGACAGAAGAGCAAACCCTTCAGGCCTTCGAGGCGGAATTCGACACCGATATCTGCCTCGTCCTGCCGGCCGTGTCCTATCACATCGATTACGAAGTTTCTTTGCGAACGCGGAAGGGAGGCCTCACCGCCTTCGTCAACGATTCAAATGCCGCCGTGAAAATCGTCCTCCGTCTCGGAACACAGGCACTTCAAAATGCCGGGGTGCTGGATGAGACCGTGGCCGCTTCGGTGCAGGATAAAATCGCCGGCGGCGACCTGAGCGGCAGCGTGGGACTGATCCGTCCGATTCTGGATCGACGCGCGATTCGTCCCGGACAATACCCCGAATCGCTCACGGCCCGTTTCTCCACCGGGCTAGTCGATTCCGGCGTGGGAAATTTTCAGCGATTCCTTCTTGCCATGGACCTGGCCGTCGCTGAGAAGTATGCCGGTCAGACGTCGATCGATGCGAAAGCCAGCGAGTACTTTGGTGTTCTCCATCGTCGCGCCGAAGATCGCGCGGCTTTATGGAAGCGCCTGGAAAACTTGAGATTCAAGATCGTACCCATCCCCAGTCTGGCAGAGGGCGATCGCGGGGTGAATTATCTGAACGGCATCCACGAGCGAGGCCGGTACCTCATGCCTGCATACGGCGGCCTGTTCTCCGAGCTTGACGCGGCGGCGTCCGACGCCTTTCGTCTGGAATTAGGGAATGAAGTGGAAGTCCTGCCGGTATACTGCGCAGAGAGCCAGCGTCGATACGGTGCTCTGCGCTGTGCGGCTGCGGCATATCCGTTGATTATCGCCTCTGAGTAAGGCAACTGAGCGTCGAATCGGGGTAAATCGCACCGGAAACGGCGATGATGGACCTGTATGCTTTGGCAGCGATGTATGCCAGGATGCTGGGCTGTGAATCTTAAGGATACGTCCCAAAAGTAACTTGAATGATGATTCCGATATCGTTAAACTGGTTAGTAGCGAGCTTCTTATTGTAGGAGGGGTGGTTCTGCCCGATCTAAAACCTGCCCGACCGTATCAGGTTCCTATTGGTTGACAACCGATTACCCCTACCGGGGTCTCCCTCGTGAACAGGGCACGGGGGATTATTGTTTAAAGATTTTACCCTGAGATGCAGGTAGTTTCTATGACACACTGTAAGTCCCGAGTCTATGTCTCAATTGTGCTCTCTTCGATACTGGTCGCCTCTACAGCGGCGCGAGTCTCGGCTTCCGGTTGCCCGGGATCACCGACGCAGTCGCAGGGCCCGGACGTCATCGTCGGCGTGCTCTCGCACGACATCATCTCGAATTATGCCAGTTCCGGAGGTATCGAAGCGCTCTCCGTTGGAACGACATCGTGCAACCTCGGCAATCAACCCTTGATCTGGCAGTCGGGCGGAATCAATCACCCCGTCATCGGGCAGAATATCTACCGGCTCAAGCTGGTAGACGGCACGCGCCGTTTTGAACAGCTTGGCCAAAGCTGGCTCAAGCATGGCTTCTTCGCGCTGAGTGACAATGCCTGCTGTTCCACATGCAACGGCACTAACGGCAGCACGCTCGGCGTCGGTTGCTCAGATCCCTATTCATCTTCACGAAATGGCGGACAAAGCGCTCTGGGTCCCAAGTGGGCCGTGAATGCCACGACCGGCATTCACACGCACAGCGTCACCGTTCCCGGCTTCTCGGGTTCGGTAGCTCGTCGGCTTCAGGTTAAGACGGCCGATCTCGAAGTGTCCACCGGCACCGGCGACATCAACGCCACGCGTTACTTCGTCGAAGCCCAGTACGTCGCCGCCGACGACGCCGCCGCCGGTAACAAGAACAACAACGCCTCCTATCGTCCGGTTTCAGTAAGCGGCAGTGGCGGCGCGTGGGATTTCGCCCGGATCGGCGCCACGCAGCGCGAGAAGCCCGCGATTCACGCCTGGCGGGATATGGACGCGACCGTTTTCCTTTCCAATGTGACGACGCAGGAAGCCAACGGCTGGGATGCACTGGTCATCATCGGCTCGCAGGCGACGGATCTCGGCGGCGGTATGTGGCACTATGAGTTCGCCGTGCAGAATCTCAACTCGGATCGTTCCATACGAAGCGTCGAAGTGCCCATTCGCCCGGGCGCCACGGTGACCAATATCGGTTTCCGCGATGTCGACTACCACAGCGGCGACGGTCCCGGTGGCGTCAACTGCGACGGCACCGACTGGCCCGCCGTTCACTCGTTCGACGACGTAAGCTGGTCCACGGTGACCCAAGCTGAAAACATCGGCGGCAACGCGATTCGCTGGGGCACGATGTATAACTTCCGATTCGATTCCGATGTTCCGCCCTGGCCCGGTAAGGGCGAGGTGACCCTGGGCTACTTCAAGCCCGCGTCCGGCGCACCGGATACCGTCGTTGGTCAGGGCTTTACGCCCATGCCGTGCTTCCGGGGCGACATGAACGGTGACGGCTTGGTGGACGGTCAGGACATTGCCATTTTTGTCGATCGACTGCTCGGCTCCAGCATCACGTTCCGCGAGCAGTGCGCCGGCGACTTGCAGGCGTCGCCCGACGGCTTGATCACGGTCGATGATCTGCCCAATTTCGCCGATTGTCTGCTGAACAACGGCTGCGGTTGATTCTTTATCATGTGTGAAGGTCACCCGACGGCGAAAGCTCGCCGGTTCTTCCGGGTGCGTGGAAACTGGCGCCATTCGCCGGCTCTCGATTGGATAGAGCAGCGGCGCCCCTTTGGAGAAGGAGTTCATACCGATGGTTCAGACGCGAAACGAAATCGTGGCGGCGATGGTCTGCATTGCCGTCCTGCTCGCTGCTGCGGCATCGACCGCTGCGGCCGATCCGCGACCCGGTCAGCCCTTTGAATCGATCGCAGGATGGTCGGTCAACGCCGGTCACTCCACGATCACCCTCGACCCGCAGGCATTGGCTGCCCTGGGAATTTCGGCGCCGTCGGGCGAGACCATCATCTCATCGCTCAATGCCGATGCGAGTACTCTTCAGGTCGGCTTCGTCGATGATCAGCTCCATCACGCCGCCGGCGCCCTCGCGACCCTTGGCGAGGCCCTGCGAATCAGCTCGGCGGAACAGCCCGATCAACTGCGGATCGGCAATATCTCTATCTCCGTTTCCGGCAGCCAGGTCGCCCTGATCGATGGAATGGACATTCATCGCGTTGTGTTTCAGTCAGCGCCCTCCGGCGCGATCGTCGACATGAATCCGGCGACCGGACGCGTCACCATTGCCGCTGATCTCGTCGTCTCGCGGTCCTTCGCCGTCGAGGTGCTTCAGGATGAATCCCGATCGGAAATGCCTGTCGGCCACATCGAAATTACTGCCGACGCCGTCCTCGCCGATGCCCAGTTCTTCACACCGCAGGATTCCGAAGGCGCCACGCCGCGCGCCGGGGCGGACGTGATCGTCGGTGCCCTCACCGGTGACAGCGCCGGCCAGCCGAGAAGCTGGGGCAACAGCGGCGGCGTCTATGCCTATTCCGTCGGCACGACGTCGTGTAACATCGGAACCGTTCCGCTCAACTGGTTCGACGGCGTACCCAACATGCACCCGGTCATCGGTCAGAATCTTTTCCGGCTCAAGACCGAGCCCGGAACAAATTACCAGCGATTCGAGCAGATCGGTCAGTCGTGGCTCAAGTACGGCTTTTGCGCGTTGCAGCAGGGCCTTTGCACAAGCGGCTGTCAGCCCGTATGCGGCGGTTGCTGTAGTCAGCTCGGCGTGAACTGCAGCGATCCCTACACCGCTACGCGTAACGGTTCCTTTGGAAACCTGGGTCCCAAGTCGCCGATCAATCCCTACCTGGGTACCTTCCCTGATCCTCATGCACTACCATCCGGTGCCACCGCGATCCGCGGACGACTTCAGGCGCTCGCAGCCGACATGAATCCCAGTCTGAACGCCGGCGCACTTTACTTCGTCGAAGGCCAGTACGTCGCCCACGACGATTCGCTTGCCGGCAATCTGCACAACAACGCCTCCTGGCGTCGCGTAAACGTGGGGAGCAGTGCCACGAACTATCCCATTACCTGGGCGACCGGCGGAGTCCCTGGCGCCAATACCGTCCGCGAGCAGCCGGCGATTTACGCATGGGCGGCCTACGATGCCGGTGTCACGATCCTGCCATTCGACGTTCCCAGCGATGGAAGGTTCTTCCTTGGACACAAAGTTACGGACAACGGCAACGGCACCTGGCACTATGAATACGCCCTCTTCAATTTGAACAGCGATCGCGGCGCCCAGTTCTTCTCTGTCGCCGTGCCTGAGTGTGTCGATGCGTCCAACCTCGGGTTCCACGACGTCTTCTATCACAGTGGCGAACCCTACGACGGCACCGATTGGCCGGGAACGGTTCTTCAGGATCAGATCATCTGGGCCACCACCCAGACCCACGCCCAGAACCCCAACGCCAATGCCCTGCGATGGGCAACTCTGTACAACTTCCGCTTCGATGCGGCGACACCGCCGACGACCGGCTCGATCAAGATCGGCCTCTTCAAGCCGGGCACGCCGACCTTTGTCTCCGTCACTGCCCAGGTTCCGTCGGAAATCAGCTGTCTTCGAGGTGATGTCAACGGCGACGGTTTCGTCAACGGTGCGGACGTCGCACGCTTCGTCGAGATTCTCATGAGCGGCGTCGGTACGCCCACGGAGAAGTGCGCCGGCGATGTCCAATTCATCAAGGATTGTGAAATCGGCGTGAACGACGTCACCAATTTCGTGAACTGTCTCATTGCCGGCGGCTGCTGATAAATTCACGCCGCACGGATCGGTTGCTTCGGCGGAAGCTCGCCGACGGCCGACCTCCTAAAAACCAGACACGTGTGCCCCCGACGGCCGCTGGAGTCACCGACTTCCATCGGCCGCCGGTCTTTTTACATACCTCTCGTCTGCTTGCGGAACCGGCTGCCGCAACATTCGCCCCGACGAAGGAGGCGGTAGAACACGCTTCATGTCGCCTCGTTATGAACTCTTCGACCACACCGCCGACCTCGGCATCCGGCTCTTCGCCGAAACGCAGCAAGAGTTGATTCCCATCGCAGCCGAAGCCCTCTACGCCGTCATCGGTGAACTCGTCACTTCATCTGACGGCCGGCCCGTAGCGCATGAGTTCACTGGCGGGCAGCACGTCGATCTGCTTCGAGATTTTCTAACCAAGCTATTGAGTAGCTTCGAAACTGAGTACACCGTTCTTCGAGACGTCACCGTCCGGACCATGAGCAACGATCACCTGCGCGTCGAAGGGCGATCGTGCCCCATCGACGCCGCGCGCTGCGTCGATCTCCGTGAGGTCGAGGCGATCACCTACCACGCACTGGCAGTGAAACAAACGAAGGACGGCTACGAGGCAACGATCATCGTGGATATCTGAGCAAGAGCCGGTCCCTTTGTGAATTTCCAGGGAATAGCTTCTGGCGAGTCCCCGGCCCGCATGATGAAATACTTGAATAGATATGAGCACCATTCAGGAAATCGAAAGCGCCATACGCCGTCTCTCGCCGAACGAGCTGGCGGCGTTTCGCGAATGGTTTGCCGAATTCGACGCCGAGCTCTGGGATCGGCAGATTGATCAAAACGTCGCAGATGGACGACTTGATCATCTTGCCAACGAAGCGATCCATGATATGCGCGAAGGACGCTGTTCGGATCTGTGAAGCACCGGGCGACTCCACGCTTCTGGCGATGCTATCATGCGCTGCCCGATAAGCGTACAGCGCCTTGCTGATCAGAAACTATGAGCGTGTCCCCATCAAGGCGGGATAATGGACCCAGTCGTTTTGATTCGGGTTTGGTTATCTCACACGAAAGGAGAACACGCCATGCTGTACGTTGAATGGACGTTCACAAAAATCTTACCGTCTGCAACCTCTTTGATCCAGCCGCGGCGCCCAGGGTCCAGCACCGCTGCGTAACCGTGCCGTCGACGGTCGAGGGACCGAGCTCGGTGCTGCAGCCCCTGAATCGTCAGTGCAAGGTGGCCTTTGAAGTGGAGATTCAGGCGCAGTGGGTGGCCGCGATCATCCGGCCGCTGGCGGCCGAAGTTCAAGTGGCCAACCCCGCCCGTATCCCATGGCTTTTCCGGGATGGCCGCAAGAACGACCGGCTCGACGCCCGCAAGCTGGCCACCCTGCTGTATCTCGATCAGCTTCCGCGAGTGCATCTGCCGCGGGCCGAGGTCTCGCTCTGGCGGAGTTCGATCCAACACCGCCGGGCGCTCATCCACCGCCGCACGATGGTCAAGAATCAGATTCGATCGATTCTGCGAAGCTGCATGCTCCGCAGTCCGCACCGGAGTCTATGGACCCGGCGCGGCCGGGAGTGGCTGAACACGCTGAAGTTTGAGACGTTGCGCCAGAGCAGGGTCCAGCGCCTTCTCCGCGAACTACGCGGCTTGGAAGACGACATGGAGGAACTTGAAGCGGAATTGGACCAAGTCGCCGGTTGACATCCGGCCGTGGCCCGCCTGCGGACGGTTCCCGGCATCGGACCTCGCTGCGCCGAGGCCATCGTGGCCACGGGAAGAAAGCTGTTGACCATCCTCTTTGCCATGTTGCGCGATCCAACGCCCTTTGATCCGGCGCGGCTGGTTCGGCCTGCGGCCTGACTTCGCCCGTCGTCGACCCCTCCTTGTTGGTGAAGGGATCGCCGCCGGACGAAGTCAGGCCGACGGGGTGGGCGGTTCAAAATGTTGGGAGAAGGCAAAAGGTGAGGCGTAGAAGGTCAAGGTGACGGGATGATTGGGCGAAGCTCGAGAAAACGCGTGGTCCTCAGAGACCGTTTTTCAGAATGAGCTCGCCCCGCATGAATCTGATGTGCCGCCGACGCAACCCCTCGGCCGCCCCGACGAGCACGAATAGAAGCTTGGGTCATCCCCGTCATCAATATCCCGCCCTTGACATGAATTCGCTCATAGAAGCGTTTTCAAGCGCTTTTTCTACGAGGAGTATCGCCCGTGCCCCCGAATTCCGCATTCCGCGTTCCGCATTCCCCCCTACCCCGCCGTCCCCGGTGGGGCTCGGCCGTCGCTGCGGGGCGGCGGCTCGGGGAAGATCGTCTGCAACGCCTTGGCCAGACTCTTGAGCGGCTGCGGCTGGATGTCCGGATCCTGCAGCGTGCCGCGCAGTCGCACCTCCATCAACTCACGCCATGCACCTTCCAGCAGATCGGTCAGCAGCGGCAAGCGCAATCGCACCGGGCTGCCTGCCAGCAGCGTGACATCAAGCTGCTTCGTGACAAGGTCCATCCGACCGCCGCCGATGAAGGACATCGCCTTGCCCTGCAAGTCGATCTTGCTAAAGGTCAGCGTATCCTGCGAGAGGTGGTACTTCAGCCAGCCATCGTGAAAGACGTTCTCATCCGGAGCGAGGTTCAACACTTGAAAGATCGCGAAAACAATCGGCATTCGCCAGACCTGTGCGTGCTGGATGAACAACTCGCCTGCCCCCTCGCGATAACCGCCTGTGCCGCTGCGGCCCTGGAGCATCAGGTTTCCACGGATCAGGCCCCCTGCCGTCGAGTCCGCGCCGCCGCCGAGCGACTCGACAAAACTCGCGAGTGCCACGTCTCTGACATAAATCGACGCCTGATACGTCGAGTGACCTTCGCGCATACGAATCTCGGCCGATCCGATCGCGTCGCCGCCGTACGCCCGGGCGACAACATCCTGCACTTGAACTTCCTTCGTGCCGGCCTTCCGGGTGATGCGGGCTGTCGCGTCCTCCAGGTCCCAGCCGGCAAGCCGCGCCGTCTTCAAACGGGCCTCGCAGTCCATCGAGACGGAGCCGCTGCGATCGACGACCACGCGGCCGGTCAGCTCACCGTTGAGTTGCTCCGCCGCAAAGCCCAGGTCCAGCGCCGCGCCGTGCAACTCGATCCAACAGGTGGCATCCCACTGCCCGAGACCCGCTTCGTCGAGATCAAACATCAGCGGGTTGAGTTCAACGGCGAACGACCCGGTCGGCGCGATGGAGGTGATCGTGGCGCGCAGCTTTTCCGGTAATGCAGCCATCAGCGCGTCGTCGGCCTTGAGTCCGTCGGCTCGGACAATCAGCGATCCGCGATAGCCGGGCGTGCCGAGTTCGATCTTGCCGGATACGCGAAGCTGTGCCTCGCCGTTCCAGCCGTGCAGCGAGAGGATTTCCACGTCCTGCTCCGTCGCGACGACCTCGGCCGTGACATCCGTCAGCGGCCAGGGAAAGCCCTTGAAGGTAAGTGCCGCGTTTGTGGCACTGATGCGCGACCGGTGAAGCTGGTGCGTCACGCCGTCCGCCGCCTGCTGACGCAAGGCCGTCTGCGTCCGCAGCGTGCCGCTGGGTTCGAGCAGACTCCACACCCTCCGCAGCGACGGGGGCAACGCGGCATAGAGTTCTTCGTCCAGCACCAGCTCGTCCGCCTCGAAGTACAGATCGGCCTCGTAACCGTTGGTCATCCGGTGAACGCTGCCCCGCGCAAGAACGCGAGACGGCCCGTGCCGACCCGCCACGTCGATGATCGACACCCGATCCGGCGAAATTCGGATCTCCCCCTGCACACCGGTGATCGAATAGGGAAAGCCCACATAGCGGATCGCCGCGTCGCAGAGCTTCGCCGTCAGGTCATAGAAAACATCTCCGCCGGTCGGCTCGACCCGAATGGTCCCCGACAGATCAAAAAGCCCTTCGGGTTGAAACTGTTCGAAAGCCCCGCGGCCGTCGGACGGCAGTGCCGATGCAAGCGAATCATCCATCCGCACCCCGCGGGCGGTGACGCGTATCTCCGCGTCTGCGGGTTGATCCTCCGCGAGCCGGGCCGTTCCCTCGAAGTGTACCACGCCATCGCCGTGTCGCCCCATCAGGTTTTCAATGCGGATTTCATCGCCGCTGATGTGCAGGCGACCGGTGACGTCATCCAGCGGATAGGGAAAATCGGTGTACAGCAGGTGTGCGCCAACGAGATCGGCCGTGACGAGCGTCGTCCAGGGCGGCTCGGGCTCGACTTCTTCGCTGCTCGGCCTCGTCGTTCGCACGATCAGGTTCGCCCAGCCCTGCGGGTTGAACTTCTCCCAGACCGCTCGATAGCGCTCCGGCAGCACGTCGAAGAGCGCCGAATCGAGTGCCACGTCGATGGCGTTGATGGCCACGACGATGTCAAACCATTCGTGCCCCTGCTCGATGAAGGCGTCGGTATGTATCAACGCCGAACCCCGCCGACCGATCAAATCTTCCACAATGATGTTCGGCGGTTCAAAGCGAATGCAGCCGTAAAGATCATCCACGCGATAAGGGAAGCCCTGCGCGGTGCCCGTTGCACCGAGCGAAGCAAAGTGCCCGGTCAGCGTAACCGGCTGCGCCGGCCCCGGAGATCGTTGGACGCGCAGGGCCAGATCGAATTGCCCGTGCGGATCGTAGTCCGCGAGCACCGCCTGAAGCACTTCGGGGACACCGGGTTCAGCCACCAACCGATGCCGGAATTCGCCCTCCGGGGCCTGAAGACGCTCCGCCTCGATGGTCAGATCGATGCCCATCTGATCCGGCGCCAGTTCCGAGCCGGTGACGGTGCCTTTAACGTGACATCTCGCGTGGTTGATCCGTCCGTAGATGTCGACCTCCAGGCGTTGGCCGCGCAGTTTGATCTCGCCGCGGACACCTTCCATTTGCACGGCCACGTCTCCCGATGCCGGAGCGGAAGTGACGAGATCAGCCGCGATCAGCGGTTCAGCGTCGCCGGAACGAAGCATCGCAAGCGGAATGCGGCATCGCACATGCCGAAGCTGGATCTCCGTGTTTCGATCGGGCGAGTCCAGACCTTCGTATTTCATTCGATTGAGCTTGACTTCGCCCTCCAGCGCGATTCGGGCGAAGAATTCCTTGACCTCCAGCGGCAATTGAAGCCGGACGGTCCGTGCATCGACAAACGGCGTGTTCCGGACGATTCGCTCCGCAGGATCGAAGAGAACCGTCGCGCGCTCGCCGGGCTGACTGAAGCGTCGCACCTCAATGCAGTAGCCGCTCTCCGATTGCGGCGAAGGGTGTACGTCCGCGTCCAGTTCCTCCTCGCCTCGATCGCGACGACCGTCGGCATAGACACCGACCGACACGGCCTTGGCGCCACGAATGACAATCGACGGTCGGGCTTGCCCCTGGCGCGAGGTCGCGGCGTTCGGTCCGGAGAGAAGCTGCCAGTTTCGCATGCCGGTATCAAAATTGTGCACGAGCGTGATGATCGGCCGGGTCGCCACAATCTGCTCGACCTGCAACTTGCCGAAGAGTAGCAGCCAGGGGTTATGGACGAGCTTCAGCGATGCCGCGGAAAAAATCTCGCGCGCAGCCGATTCGCGCGCCGCGGGATCGAGATTCTCTTCATAGCGAGTAGAGATACGCACGTTACGGAGGGTAATGCCGTCGAACAGATGAAACTCGGCCTGGCGAACTTCCACCTCGCCCGATGTGGCGTCCGTCAGAAACTGGATCGCCCGGCTGCGAATGGCATGATCGCGCGTGATGAAGGCGTACCAGGCAAGGATCAATGCGAGTACGACGAGAATGAAAAAGCCCGTACGCTGCCGCGTGAGCGAAACGGGGTGACGCACCAGGGCGCGGCGATAGGCAAATCGCCGCCACCACATGCGTCCCCGTGAAGTCCGTGCGTGCGTCGTCAGATGCATCCGGCCCCCCGATGCGCGGCCGTCGAACCGGCGCGACGCAAAAAGCAGTATTGGATCGCGACGCCGGCCAGCAGGAAGAGCAGCGGCATGACAGGTACGCGATAGCGCACGGAACCGACCAGGATCATGTGGACCAGCGTAAAGTACGCGGCCGGTGCGAGCAACAGCGTCAGGACGAAAACGCGACGTCGCATGATGAAAATGCCGGTAATCGCCAGTAAATAAATCGGCGCCACCGTCAGAATCGCCACGGCTTGATAGGCGGCGCTCGAATGCCCGGGCGCGCTCATCATGGGAGACCACGTCCGTGCCAACTTGGTGAGTGCCAGTCGAGCGGTGCGGCCTGGGTTCTCCTGCACCCAGCGCCATGCAGCACGACGGTAGACCGCATCGCGATCGGATTCATTCGCATCGTCAGGCGTCGGAGGATACTCGATTCGATCCATGCCGGGCGCGCCGTCGGCCCAGGGGCCGAGGGCCTCCATAAGGCCTGCGCCGCCGCCGGTGCGCACGGGGACAAAGCGGCCGAAGAGTTGGGCATTGCGAATGATATTGGGCGTGAGGACCACCAAGAAGGCAGCGAGGAGAATGGCGACCCCGCCTGCGCGACGTCCTCCTGGGAGAAAGCGCCATACGATGGGCACCAGTGCGAACGGCAGAAGAAAGCTGGTACTTCGCGTCATCGCGCCGAGGCCGAACGCCGCGCCGGCGAGTACCATGCCGGGAAGCCCGCGACGCGAAGCGATGGCCGTCAGAGCAACGAGAAGGGTGAGAATGTAGAGCGTCTCCGTCAATACCAACGCGTTGAAGTACAGCAGGATTGGATCGACCGCGAGGATGGCTGCCGCCATCAGGCCCGCGAGATCGCCGACGAGCCGCCGGCCGAGCAAGGCGAGCAGTGCCACGGATAGAACGCTCAACACGGCATTGACGATGCGGGCGAAGCGGAAGATTGCCGTGTCCGACTCGCAGCCGAGCTTCACGCCGAGCGCCAGAATCGCAGGATAAGCGGGGTCTGTGCCGGCGCGGACATCGGTCGAGTCGATCGGCCCGAGACCGGCGGCGATGTTTCGCGCCACCTGCACGTATCGATGCGAATCGGGGAAGTTAAATCGCTCCGGCGCCTGTTCGGCATAGAGAAGAATTGCCGCGCGACAGATGATCGCCAGCAGGAGAATCCGTGACAGCCATTTGCGCCATGTTGCCGGAATCATCGGCGGCGTATTCAACCAGCCCGTAGCGCCGGCGAGGGAATCCATGCGATTTTCAGATCTGTCAGCAATCATCGTAGCCGTGGGTTTCGTCAGCAGGGTTTCACCGCGCCGTCGTCCGCGCGGGGTGACGCTACGGGGGTCGTTGCACGAATCATCAGGCGATCTCCGCGCCGCTCAATGACGATGCCGCCGGGAAATTCGATGGTTCGCAGACTGCCGTCACCTGCGGCGAGGTCCACGGCGGCCTCGATCCGCTCGAAGCCCACACTACCGAACGGCGCACCAACGCCTTCAAGCGCCAGAAGTACACACTCCGTCTGAATCGCCCGCGGTTGCATGGTGAGACTCCGCGCTCGCAGCGTCCATTGAACCGCTTCGCGTACTTCGCAGACATCGCGCATTGCCTCGACGGCCTGATTGCGAATCACCTCGACAGCTCGCTTTGCCTGTTCCGCAAGCTGCACGAGCGCCTGTGCGGCTGCGGGGTTCAACTCCTTCTCGAGCATCGGCAGCACGACATGACGGACGCGATTCCGCGTGGCCGCTGCGTAATCGGCGTTTGTGGCGTCTTCACGATAAGCAAGGCCGCGGACTTGCAGGTACTCCCGAAGTTCGTCACGGCGAAAACTCAGCATCGGACGGACAAGTCGCGTGTCGCTGTCCGTTCGGATCGGCCTTTGCTCGGGAATGCCGGCCAGGCCGCGAAGTCCAGTGCCTCGGACCATGCGATGCAGAACGGTCTCTGCCTGATCGTCCGCGGTATGTGCCACGGAGACAACACTGGCACTGACCTGTTCCGCCAAGTCCGCAAGAAAATCATAGCGAATCTCTCGAGCAACCACTTCGATACCCCGGCCGGACTCCTCCGCGAAGGAGCGTACGTCCGCGACCCCTACCGTGCAGGGCAGATCAAGCACGCCTGCCAAGTCCTGTACGAATTGGGCGTCTTCGCAGGATTCAGGACGCAATTGATGATCGAGATGGGCGACATGCAGCGTCCACCGGCCATCCTGAATCTCGTTTGCCTTTGAAAGGGCATGCAGCATGGCGACGGAATCCGCCCCGCCGGAGACGGCGCAGAGAATCTTCGCATCGCGCGGCACGAGACGCCGAGCGAATTCATGGACTTTGCGGTTGAAGGTCCGTTCATCCACGGATGCACCATCCAACACTATAACGTAATGTTCCGGGGGCAGCGTGGAAGGGCAGGCGCGGCGTACCCCTGTGTTTAAGGGCACATTGGTGAGAAACTGACAGATTCGAATGCGTCGACTAACATGAAGAAGGGGTCAGGCAAGAAGGGAGGAGAGCGACGAGATGCGTAATCACGAATAAAAGTTCATAATACCCCCAACACAGCCGCAACAGCGGCCATGCCCAGTTTCACGCATCTCAAACTCACGCTACCCTTCTTGCTGACGAAGCTCGGACCTCAAGCAGGCGCTGGGACTAGGGGATCAGCAAGTTAATAACCGGAAAGCCGACCAGGGCCAACTCGGCGAGCCAGATGATCGCGGCAATGGGCCAAAGGAGGACGATTCCCAGCAATGGAAGCCACTCAGCCATTCTGCACCTCACTTGCTAACGGTTCCAGAAGACCCGCCCCACAGTGGTTTGGCCCCTTCTGGCGCACAGAACTATAGTAATCTCGACCTTGCTGTCAAGATTAAGCGTCCGAATTTTCAGTGCAACGATTCGGGCACCTTCGACGCACCCCATGTTAAAATGGGTAACTTGTGTTGCTTCCATTTCTCGAAGATTCCGCCACTGAATGAAAAGCTATGGCACAGAATTTGTGTCGGCCTCTGCTAATTCCTTGCGGCGTAGTTGTCCGCAGGCGGCGTCGATGTCGAGACCGCGGCTGCTGCGGATGTGAGCGTTGACGCCGTGTCGGCGCAATTGCTCGACGAAGGCGTGGGCCGCTTCGCTCGCGGGCCGTTCGTAGGGAAGGCCTTCGACGGGGTTGTATCGGATGAGGTTCACGTTGCAACGAAGCTGTCGGCAGAAGCTCGCCAGCTGCGACGCATGTTGCGGACGATCGTTCACGTCGTGCAGCAGGATGTATTCAAGCGTAATTTCGCGGCCGGTCTTTTCAAAGTAGTGCCGACACGACTCGACGAGTTGTTCGAGGCCGATCCGTTCGGCCCAGGGGATCAGTTCCTGTCGCAGGGCGTCGTTCGGCGCGTGCAGCGACAGGGCAAGGTTCACCTGCAGGCCCTCACTGGCGAGGCGGCGGATCATTTTCGGCAGACCGACCGTGCTGATGGTGATCTTTCTCGCGCCGATGTTCGGTCCCCACGGCGCGTTGATGGTCCGCACGGCGCGCAGGACGGCGTCGTAGTTCGCCAGCGGCTCGCCGAGACCCATGAAGACGACATTGGTAAGTCGCCCGCCGGCTGCCACGGCCTCCGCACTAATCCGCATTACCTGCTCGACGATTTCGCCGGTTGTCAGGTTACGCACGAGACCGCCGAGCCCGCTGGCGCAAAAACGGCACTGTGCCGGGCATCCGACCTGCGAACTGATGCAGGCCGTGCGCCGCGTTTCGGTCGGGATCATCACGCACTCGCTGGTCGCGCCGTCGGGCCACTTAAGCAGCAGCTTGACCGTGCCGTCTTTCGATGCGCCGCGGCGGATGATCTCGGATGCGTAGCAGCGGAAATTCTGCGACATTTTCTCACGCAGGGACTTGGAAAGATTAGTCATTTCATCGAAGGATGTCACGCCGCGCTCATAGACCCATTGGAGCACCTGCTTGGCGCGAAAGGACGGCTCCTCGCGCTCGCTGAACCACGCATCGAGCGAGGGTGGGTCGAGTTCCAGCAGGTGGATCGGCGCGGGTTGTTCAGGCGTGGAAGACATCGCGGACCTTATTCGCTGATCCGGGTGCCGATGGGTTTGCCCTGCACGGCCTTACGCATGTTGCCGTGGGTCATCAGACTGAAGACGGTGATCGGTACGCCGTGACGCTGACACAGATCAACGGCGGACACGTCCATCACCCGGAGTCGGTTGTCGATGACCTGATTGTAGCTCAGATGTTTGAGGAATTTTGCCCGGGGGTCTTTTTTGGGATCGGCGGTATAGACGCCGTCGACGTTGGTCGCCTTGAACAGGATGTCGGCGTTGATCTCGACGGACGCGAGGGCGGCAGCGGTGTCGGTGGTGACGAACGGGCGACCGGTGCCGGCGGCGAGAATGACCACGCGGCCCTTTTCAAGATGGCGGATGCAGCGCCGGCGGATGAAGTTTTCGCAGGCGCTGTGGACGGCAATGGAGGATTGCACGCGAACGGGCTGGCCCAATTCCTCGAGCATATCCTGGAGGGCGAGAGCGTTGATGATCGTCGCCAGCATGCCCATGTAGTGGGCCGTGGCTTCCTGAATGGTGAGCTTCTGTGCGACCGTGGCCCCGCGAAGGAAGTTGCCGCCGCCGACCACCACGGCGACCTGCACACCGAGGCGCGTCACATCAATGACTTCCTCGGCAATGCGCCGCAGGGACTTGCCGTCGAGGCCGAACTCGCCGGGCCTGCAGAAGCCCTCGCCGGAAATTTTCAATACGACTCGATAGATCTTTCGGGCGGCTTTGCGGTGGGAGGGCTTGGTTATTTTCTTCGGCATACGCGGATTCTTGTCAGAAAAATGGGGTACGAAGGTTCGGCAGCCGTCGAGCGGGTCTACGACAGAGCGCCGACTTCGAATCGTGCATAGCCCTTGATAACGAAGCCGTTTTCCTTGGCGAAGTCCCGGACACTCTTCTTGTCGTCCATGACGAAGGGCTGCTCGGTCAGAACGCGCTCGGCGAACCAGCGATCCATCTTGCCGGTGACGATCTTCTCGATGATCTGCGGGGGCTTGCCCTGAGCTTCTTCGGTGGCTTTGGCGCGGGCCTCCGCGACGGCGGCGGCGTCCACATCCTCGCGATTGAGTCCGGCGATGTTCATCGTCGAGGCGATGTGCATGCAGACCTGACGGCCTGCCTCGCCGGGGACCTTGTCGCAGACGATGGCGGCGGCAACTTTGCCGTTGTGGTGAACATAGCAGGCGCCGGGGCCTTCGAGGCGCAGGGCCCGCTTGATGCCGATGTTTTCCTTCAGCTTGCCGAAGGCGTCGACGATCAGGTCCTGGACGGTTCGGCCGTCGGGGGCCTTGGCGGCCTTGAGGGGCTCGACGTCGGTCGCGCTGGTCGCGGCGCAGGCGGCGGCGATCGTGTCGGCGAGCTGACGGAACGAATCGTTGGTGCCGACGAAGTCGGTCTCGCAGCGCATCTCGACGAGTGCCGCGTGCTTGTCATCGGCGAAGACGCCGATGCGGCCATTGGCGGCTTCCTTGTCGGCGCGGTCGCTCATCTTGTCGGCAAACTTTTTGCGAAGGAATTCGAGGGCCCTGGCTTCGTCTCCGCCGGATTCGACGAGGGCCTTCTTGCAATCCATCATCGCCAGGTCCGTCTTCGCTCGAAGGTTCTGGACCATTTGTGCGGTGATCTCAGCCATGATCTTGCTCATCTCCGAATCAGTAAGGAACCTGACCCACACCGGGCCGGGTCTCTTGGTTTCGTTGGTACTTGTTGCCCGCGGCCGCCAAAATAACGGCGGCCGTTCGCACGTTCATGAGCATCGACAGCCGACGGACGGCTTCCGATGCATGGTGATCGACCAAATTCGTCTGAAGACACGGGCTGACGCTAGACGCTGTCAGGCACCTCTTGGACCGAGGATACTTCGCGGCCTGTAGCGGCCACTTCTTCCATCGGCGCGGATGCAGACACGCCGCCCTCGTCACCGCCGACATCCGGCGCGATGGCGCCTTCCTCGGCCTGCTCAGACGTTGTGCGTCGCTTGCGACGGGCGCGGGCTCCGGGAGCGCCGGCCTGCTGGCCGTCGTCGGACTCCGGCGCCGCCGTTCGGCTGCGCTTGCCTTCTTCGATGGCGTCACCAAGCTGTGTCATGATCAGGTCGATGGCGCGCATGGCGTCGTCGTTCGCCGGGATGATGATATCCGCGGATTCCGGATCGCTGTCGGTGTCCACAAAGCAGATGGTCGGGATGCCCAGTTTCTGGGCTTCCTTGACGGCGATGTGTTCTCGCTTGACGTCCACGATCAACAGGACGCCGGGCAACCGAGTCATCCTGCGGATTCCTTCGAGGTTGCGGGCGATCTTGCGTTTTTCGCGGTCGATCGTGGCTTTTTCCTTCTTGGTGAGCTGATTGATCCGGCCGGATCGTTCCAGTTCTTCCAGCTCTTCCAGGCGTGCCAGCCGGGATCGAATGGTTTTGAAATTGGTCAGTGTGCCGCCGAGCCATCGTTCGATTACGTAGTGCATGCCTACGCGCGTGGCCTGCTTTTCCACGGCCTCTCGTGCCTGTCGCTTGGTGCCGACGATCAGAACGTCGTGCCCCTGCGATACGATGGCGGAGAGGAACTTCTTCGCTCGAAGCAGTCCCTTGATGGTCTCGCGAATGTCGATAATGTGAATCGAATTCCGCTTGCCGAAGATGTACGGGGACATTTTCGGGTTCCACCTGCTCACGCGGTGGCCAAAATGCACACCCGAGTCAATCAGCTCGCGGACCAACGCCGATGCCAAACGTCACCTCCCGTCTCTGGTAAAAAGGTTTGGACGTAAACCGTAAGACTGTCCTACGCAGAACCCTAAACCTTAAGGCGTAACCTGCTTCGCGTCAAGAAGATATTACCGCTCGGGCCCGCCGCGAGCGTCGCGGCTTGGTTTCTCGAGTTTACAGCCGAAATTCGCGTCGACAGCACCCGCAGACATGGGCTGGACGGCGCATGCTTTGGGCGAATCGCGTTCTCCGGCGGAATATCATTTCCAGTCATTTGGAGGGCAGATTGTCGGTATCCGGTTCGGGAACCCACGGTATCGGCCAAACCGGATGTACTACTATTGATTGAGCTTGACCGGTATAAACCCCCTAGGCGTGGTGGGTGTTTCCTGCTTCTTGGCAATTTCCAACTCGGTACCCAATCATGAGTGGCCACAGGACCGGACCCCGAATCTTCATCAGCGCCGCCGAGCAGAGCGCGGACGAGCACGCGGCCGCGCTGATTCGGGCGTTTCAACGGCGGAATCCTCAGGCGGTATTCGCCGGACTTGCCGGTCCGGCGATGCGCGATGCCGGCGCCGTGTGCTTTCATGATATGACGTCGCAATCGGCCATGGCGATGGCCGCATTCGGACGCGTGCCGGAGGCGTGGCGACTGCTGCAGCGACTCAAGGAATATCTCCGGGCTGAGCGTTTTGATGCCGCAGTGATGGTGGATTCACCGGCCCTGAATCTGCCCATCGCCAAATTGTGCCGCGGCGCCGGCACGCCCGTGCTCTACTACATCGCGCCGCAAACGTGGGCGTGGGGCCCGAAGTGGTTTCGCAATCGTCGCGTGCGTCAGCGTGTCAATCGACTCGCGTGTATCTGGCCCTTTGAGGAGCCCTATTTTCGTGCGGCCGGAATCCGAGCAGACTTTGTCGGGCATCCGTCCTTCGATCGCCTGCTTGGTGTGGACGTTTCGAATGAGCGCATGGCCGATCTGCGCGGCGATGCGGAGCCCGTTATTACGCTCCTGCCGGGTTCACGGAAGCACGTGGTCGAGGAGGTGTTTCCGGGGCAGCTTGAGACGGCCAGAGCACTGGCGATTCGATACCGCAAGATTTCGTTTCTGGCTGTCGCGGCGAACGATGAAATCCGAGCCAGACTGGAGACGGCCATCGCGCGACTGGGCAGGAGTCTGCCGATTCGCATTCTTACGGGAGATGAACATCGCGCCGCGGCGATTCGCGCTGCCGATCTGGTGTTGGTCGCATCGGGCACCGTCACGCTGGAGGTCGCCTACCGACAAACACCGATGATCGTCATGTACAATACCAGTGCCTGGACTTACAACCTTGTGGGGCGCTGGCTCATCACGACGCCATTCTTCTCCATCCCCAATATCCTCGCCGGTCGGACGATTGTCCCCGAATTCATGCCTTATTACCGAAATGTCGACCCGATCATCGCCACGGCCGTGGAATGGCTCTCCACGCCTGGCAAGCTGGAGAAGATTCGACGCGACCTTGCCGCCGTAACCGAGCCGCTGGCGAAGGCCGGCGCGGCGGATCGGACGGCCGGCATCCTGGGTGAAATGCTCGCGTCGGACTGCGAGCGGACGGAATCCGTCCAATAAGTTCGGATTGCGTTGGCCGACGATTACCCGTATTCGTAGAATAACTTGTAGATTGAAGGATCAGGCAGGCGGCGTTGCCTGTCAGGCAGGGTAATCATATCGACGACTCAACGCGATAGCGACCGGGGTAAATTGAAGCAAGACAGACGAATTGAAACCGGCGTACAGACGGAACGAGCGGTGCTTGTCGGCCTGCTCCTGCCGGGCAGTCCCAACGGTGGAACGCGGTACGACCCGCTGTCTGAGCTGGCCGCGCTGGCGGAGGCGGCCGGCGCGCATGTTGTCGGCCGCACCATCCAGAAGCGCCCGAAGATCTGCCCCGGCACCTACATCGGCAGCGGCAAGGCGGCGGAACTGGCGGAGTATGTCGAGGAGAAAGAGGCCGACGTCGTCATCTTCGACAACGACCTGACGCCCTCGCAAATCCGCGTCATTGAAAAGCTCTGCAAGCGCCGCGTCATCGATCGCACCGAATTGATTCTCGATATCTTCGCCAGTCGCGCGCGGACGCACGCCGCACGATTGCAGGTCGAACTGGCGCAGCTTGAGTACACGGCGCCGCGTCTCCGCGGCATGTGGACCCACCTTGAGCGCATCGCCGGCGCAGGCGGCGGCACGAAAGTCGGCGCCGTCGGCGGCATCGGCACGCGCGGCCCCGGTGAGCGGCAGATTGAGATCGACCGCCGGCTCGTGCAGAAGCGCGTCAGCTTTCTGCGCGAGCAGATCGCCCAGATAGATAAGCGTAAGCTGCGCGAGGTCAAATCGCGTAGTGATTTCTTCACGATCAGTCTCGTCGGTTACACGAACGCCGGCAAAAGCACGCTCATGAACGCGCTCACCGACGCAGGCACGCTCGTGGCCGACAAGCTCTTCGCCACGCTCGATACCAAGACGCGCCGCTGGGACCTCGGCGGCGGGCAGACGGCTCTGCTCTCGGATACCGTCGGGTTCGTCCGCAATCTGCCGCACCGGCTCGTGGCATCGTTTCGCGCAACGCTGGAGGAGACGATCCATTCCGATCTGCTGCTGCACGTCATCGACGCCTCGGACCATGACGCGGCGGGACAGATTCACGCCGTTGAGACCGTCTTGACCGAGCTGGGCTGCGCAGACATCCCGCGGCTGAACGTGCTGAACAAGATCGACACCGCCGGCGACGACGCCTCGCTGCCGCTGTTGCGTGTGCAACTGGAGGACGCAGTCGAGATTTCCGCCATGACCGGACAGGGAATCGACCGTCTGCGTGAGCGCGTCCTTGAGTTGATGCGTGGACGGTACGTACGCATCACGATCGAGACCCACACCGGCAACGGACGACTCCTGGCCTACGTCAGCAAGCACGGGCACATCCTCGGGCAGGATTATGAAGATGACCGGATACGGCTTGACCTTCGACTCCCCACGGCGGAAGTGCCCCGCGTCATCAACCTCGGCGGTACGGTGATCGAGCGATGAGATGGCTCGGTCGACATGCCGGGCAGTGCCCGACCTTCGAAACAATGAAACTTATTCACACTGCATCACATCGATCGCCACGGCCATTGCGACGGAAGCATTTGATCGTCACCCACGAGGGGTGACGCTACGGGCGCGCATGGATCGGGTAAGACTTGCTCCATTCAAACGCGTTCGACTTCCACGTGGACGTGCAGTGCTTCTTTCGCCGGGCCTTTGAAGACGCCGCGATTGGGGGGCACGTCGCTGTAGTCGCGGCCGATGGCAACGCGGATGTGGCGCTCGGCGGTCAGGGTCATGTTTGACGGATCGAAACCCACCCAGCCCGCGCCGGGGATGAAGGCCTCGGCCCATGCGTGCGTGGCGTCACGCGCCGTCGGGTCGGGGTCGCCCTCGCGATGAAAGAGATACCCGCTGACATAGCGCGCGGGGATGCCGAGACCACGGGAGATGGCAATGAAGAGGTGCGCAAAGTCCTGACAGACGCCGCGGCGTTTCTCGATGCATTCGTCGATCGGAGAATCGACGTGCGTGCTGCCGCGGTCGTACTGAATTGTGCGATTCAGCGCGACCTTCAGACCCGTAAGCGTCGCCAGCGGATCGTCGCCCCGGCGCACGCCCAACTCCACCGCGAAGGCCTCCACGCTCGGCGACGGCCGTGCAAACGGGCTGGGCATCAGCCAATCCCAGTAATCCGGATCGCCGGACAGTGCGTCGAGCTTCGTCCACGCGTCCGGGCTGGCCTCCGGCCTGGCGCGGCCCTTCTCGTACACCTCAACCAGTGCCAGCGCTGTGACCTCGGTGCGACTGTGCATCGATGGAATATCGAAGTGATGCACCACGTTGCCCAGATAATCCGTGTAGCTGTGCGGTCGGGCAGATGGCGTCAACTCCAGCGCAAACTCCAGGCAGCGCTGGTTGGTATCGGAGCGAGGCCGCATTCGCAGCTCCATCACGCTTTCGCGGACGGGCTCCGTATACTCAAACGCCGTCACATGCCGGATTCGATATTGCATCGTTTGTGATAGCCCTGCGTTTACGATTCGACCAGTTGACCCTGTAAGACTGCATCCACTGTGTAGCCGATGTACCGCGTATAGACTTCATCATGAATCGACTGGCAACGGACCACGATACCGCTGAGAAAAGTGGAGAGGTCGCCGGTGAGAATCTCCTGGATCGTTACATAGCCCAGCTCGGCGCCCAGCCGCCCGGCGAGCCGCCGCGTCCGCGCCGAATGCGAGGTGCCGGTCCACTCGGCGATGCCGCTGACGGCCGCCTCAATCTCCGCCGTGCAGAACCGTACCGCATGAGGAAATTCGGCATTGAGCAGCAGAAAATCGAGGATGCGTCTCGGCTGAAGCTCGACCGTGTGAACTCTGCAATACGCTTCAAATGCCGTGCACGTCCGCAGCACGCCCGCCCAGCCGACGAAATCCTCTGAAACGGCCTCGCCATCCACACCCACGCCACGCAGCCCGAAATGCGCATCGAGTAGCCATGAGAGCAGAACCGAACGTTCGAGGTATCTGCCGAGTCGGATGAACTGCCATCCCTGACCGTGATTCATCGCGGAATCCGACAGGCCCGCCACGAGCTGCGCCCCGCGCTGCACGCCGCGAAAGAAAGGGTGCGGCCCAGCGTGCCACAATCGGTCTATGTTCATGTCGCGTACCGAGAGATACAGCCGGTTGATTTCTTCCCAGATTTCCGTCGGAATCTGCTCGCGGACCTGGCGGCAGTTCTCACGGGCCTGTTCCACGCAGGAGACGATCGACGAGGCATTGCTTCGATCAAAAGCCAGTGCTTCGGTAATTGCCCGTGCGTCCGTACTCATTTCCATGGGCAGCTCGAACCGCAAGCTGTTGAGCAGGGCAATCCAGCCCACCGAAGCGGTTTGCGGAGAGACATCCAGCGCGATGTGGAGCTGTACATCCAAAGCGCGGGCCATGTGCTCAGCGCGCTCCAGATAGCGGCTCATCCAATACAGACCATCGGCGACGCGCGAGAGCATCATGGGCGGCAGACCCTCCGATGGCATTGGGCATCAGTCATGAAGCACCCAGGTATCCTTGCTGCCGCCGCCCTGTGACGAATTCACCACCAGCGATCCGCGGCGCAGGGCCACGCGCGTGAGCCCGCCGGGAATGATCCGCACGCGCTCGCCCGAGAGGACATACACACGAAGATCGACGTGCCGCGACTCGACTTTGCTGTCGAGGAAGCACGGCGCGACGGACAGCGAAAGCGTCGGCTGGGCAATGTAATTTCGCGGGTTCGCCAGGATCAACCGGCGAAACTCTTCGCGCTCCTCGCGCGTCGCGTGCGGGCCGATCAACATGCCGTAGCCGCCCGACTCGCCCACCGCCTTGACCACGAGCTTGTCGAGATTTGCCAGCACATAGTCGCGTTCCGCCGGGCGCGTAAGCAGGTAGGTCTCCACGTTGTCGAGGATCGGGTCTTCCTTCAGGTAGTAGCGAATGATGTCCGGCACATAAGCGTACATCGCCTTGTCGTCCGCCACGCCGGTACCGATCGCATTCGCCAGCGCCACCTTGCCGGCGCGGTAGGCGTTCATCAGGCCGGGCACGCCGAGAAGCGAATCGCTGCGGAAGGCGACGGGATCGAGAAAGTCGTCATCGACGCGGCGATAAATCACGTCCACGCGACGCAGCCCCGCGGTCGTCCGCTCATAGACGACGTTGTCATGCACGACGAGGTCGCGCCCTTCGACGAGTTGAATGCCCATCTGCCGCGCGAGAAAGGCGTGTTCGAAATAAGCGGAGTTGTAGACGCCGGCCGAAAGTACGACGATCCGCGCGCCCTCCTGCGAAACAGGTGCGATTTCCCGCAGCGAGGCCAGCAGCTCCTGTCCGTAGTGGTCGATCGAGCGGACGCCGTAATGCCGGAAGATGACCGGAAAGACGCGCTTCATCACCTGCCGGTTGGCCAGCATGTACGAAACGCCGCTGGGCACGCGGAGGTTATCTTCCAGCACGGCGAAGCGACCGTTCGGCAGTCGCACCATGTCCGTTCCGACGACGGTCAGATACATTCCGCGCGGGGGCTCGACGCCGCGCATCTCCCGCCGATAGTGCTTACAGCTGTAGACGAGGTCGGCCGGCACGACACCCTCGCGGACGATCTTCGCGCCGTGATAGAGGTCGTGAAGGAAGAGATTCATCGCGGTAATGCGCTGGGTGAGGCCGCGTTCGAGCGTGCTCCACTCCTGCGCAGTGACGATCCGCGGCAAAACGTCATACGGAAAGATGCGCTCGGTGCCGCTTTCTTCGCCGTAGACCGTGAACGTTATGCCCTGCTGCAGAAAGGAAAGGTCCGCTGCCTGTTGACGGCGCAGCACTTCCTCGGGTCCGAGTTCGTCGAGTCGGTTCTGAAGGATGCGATAATGCGGGCGCGGGGAAGCATCCGCCAGAAACATCTCGTTGTACGGCGCCTCCCGTGCTTCAGCCGCCGCCGTCGGCTCCGCCATCTGTCGCGTCATGAATGCTTCCTACCCGAACTGCCTTCCAACTCGAACCGGCCGACGCTGTTTGCCCATCAGTATAACCGGCGGCTTGTTCAGTCGTACATGGGAAAGTAGAATCCGACGCCCATGTGAGTTCGGGGTTTTTCGCATACCGGGCAATACGTGTTCGCGCGCCGGACTGCGCTCCACACCTCGCGAAAGGAATCGCCAAGCAATATGTCCTATGAAATTAAGCTCGAGCGCAGCAGCGTAGCACACCGGATGCGCAAACGATCGGGCATCGCCGTCATCCTCACGGCGTGGTCAACCCTGCTGGCGGGTTGCGAGGCCTGGTTTCCGCTTCCGCCTGCGACCGATGAATACAACCGCGGCCTCGTTCTGCTTTATCCCGGCTCCTTCAACACGACCTCCGAGATGATCGGTTTCTACTACGGCCTCAAGGAGGGCGGCGTCGATCAGGCGATCGAAGTTGTTAAGTGGGCCGCGTTTCTCGATCACATGATCGACCCGGAAGGGGCGCAGGTACGAATCGCCGCGCGCGCCCACGAGGAAGCCGCCCGCATCAAGGCCTACGCTGAGGCGCACCCGGGGCGACCGATCACGCTTGTGGGCTACTCCGGCGGTGCCTGGTTTGCGGTGGCCACGGCCGAGCGGCTTGATCCATCGGTGTCGGTTGACCGCATCTTGATGATGAGCCCTGCGATCCGCCGCGATTATGATCTGACTGCCGCGCTCGCAAAAACGCGGCTCGGCGCCGTCTGCTTCTGGTCGCCGCTGGATACTTTCACGGTGACGATCGCCGCGACGTTTAACCTCGCGGACAGTACAAAATCGGAACCGGCGGCTACCTTCTCCTTCGACATGGACGATACCCGACTCCATGAGATTGAGTACGACCCGGCCTGGCGAGAGTACGGCTACTACGGTGAACACGAGGAGTACCTCCTGCTCGTCGGATGGATCGCCGAGTTCGTCGCGCCGTGGGTTGCCACGCCCGAGTAGAAATTTCTACGGTGCGATGGCGCGTTGATCATCGATCTGTGCCGGCACGGGATGAGGTCATCACGGATTTATCGCGGATTGCGCATTTCTGTAGATGCATCGACTTGATACTGTATTCGCATTCTGCGTCCGGCAGCGACGCCGGACGTTACCGTCGACATCGGTCGCTGCTGTTCCATCAACAGGTTATTGATTTGCTTCCACGTGGGCGATCAGCTTGTAGATAAGTTTCGCCGCGAGAAACTCCGTCTGGGCGCTACCCGGCATGGGGATGACCTCCACCACGTCCGCCGCCACGATCGTGCGAAACATCGCCGTCGCCTTGAGCAAATCCGTCACCTGAAACCAGTCCAGTCCGCCCGGCTCCGGCGTGCCCGTCCCCGGTGCGTAGGCGGGGTCGAATCCGTCGATGTCAATCGTGACGAAGACGTGTTCACTGAGCCGCTCGACGGCCTGTTCGATCCAGTCGACGTTCATGCGCGTCTCGCGTACGGTGATCGGCGCGATCTTCTTCCGCTGCATCAGGCGATGTTCTTCGAGACTGTAATTGCGAATGCCGACGCCGACGAAGGGAACGCCCATTTCCATCACCCGTCGCATCACTGAAGCGTGGCTGTACGGCGTGCCTTCGTAGCTGTCACGCAGGTCCGCATGCGCATCAATTTGCAGAACGCTCAGCTTCTTGTATTTGCGCAAGACGGCGCGGACCAGCGCGCTGGTGATCGAATGCTCGCCGCCGAGGCCGATCAAGAACTTCCCTGCGGCGACCACGGGTCGCGCCGCCTCATAAATCGCCTCGTGCATCGCCTTCGGACCGCCCATCTCCGGCGCGACGGGCGCCAGCGTGGCAACGCCCGCTCCCGCGAACTCCCTGCCGTACTCCTCGTCGAAGAGTTCCACCTGCTGGCTGGCCGAGATGATCGCACGCGGCCCACCCCGGGTTCCGGCCTGGAAGCTGACCGTGCTGTCATATGGAACAGACAGGACGGCGTACTTCGCCTTGCGGTAATCCGAGAGTTTATCACTTAGTCCGAGAAAATTGTCGGGGATTCGCTCCAAGTGGACATCTCCTTGATCATCTTGTATGGTTCGCTCGTTCGCAGAGCACGCGAACGAGGGCAGTATTTTGGAGGCCCGTTCGAGTTCCCGCAATGGTCGGACTTCAGCAAGCTGGCGAACAACTTGCGTCGCCGAATCGTGTTGCCGCCCGGTCAACCGGCACAAAAAAGTAGTGGCTGGCGTCGCCGCTGATCGAAGGTTGACGCCGCTCGCCCATGTGAGTCTATTACACGCCTTATAAAGCCGAACCGGTCGCAGCCGGTCGTGCGAGAAGGCCAAGGAATCCTAGAGGGAATCACGCGATGACCCATATTGTGACAGAACGCTGCGTCAACTGCCGCTATACCGACTGCGCGACCGTCTGCCCCGTCGAGTGTTTCTGGGAGATCGACGACCCCGCGATGCTGGTCATCGATCCCGACACCTGCATCGACTGCGGTCTGTGCGTGCCGGAGTGCCCTGTTCACGCCATCTACACCGAAGATGAGCTGCCCGATCCGTACAAGGAGTGGACCGCAAAGAACAAAGACCTCTTCTCCAAAGGAACGAACATCACCGAGAAGAAGGACGCTCTCCCTGGCGCGCTGACGCTTGAACAAATCCAGGAAAGAGAAAAATCCAAGGGCTGGGACATCCCCGAACCCGGCGGCACGTGATCGCAGCGGCCAGTTGCCTGATGCGAGTGGTCAGCGAGAAGCCGTACCTCGCGCCGGTTCTTCTTGCTTCAATCCAATGATCCAATCACCAGGACGGGCAATCCCGATCGTCCCAAGGCGCTGCCTCGCCATGACCGGCGTCTGGGGCATCCTGCTGGCTTCGCTCCTGCTCGGCGGATGCGCTCAGCCCAAACGGGGGCCGGTCGTCATCTATCTGGAAGGCGCCGGCTGGTACACCAGCGGAGGCGGCGTGCAGGCCGGATTGAAAGACGCCGGCTACACCGGTGAATTCAGCCGCTTTACCTGGACCTCCTTCCTCGGGCCCGCGCACGACCATTTCGTCAATGCCCGAAGCCGGATCATCGCCCGCCGACTCGCAAGTCGCATCGAAGCCCAGCGGCGCAAGGAACCGGACGCACCGATCCACCTGATGGGCCTTTCCGCGGGCACATCGCTCATCCTGCTCGCGCTGCCGATGCTGCCGGATGATGTCATGGTCGACAACGTCGTACTGTTCTCGCCCTCGGTGTCATCGGAACACAACCTGACGCAGGCGATGAAGCATGTGAAGCGGAATCTCTACGCCACCAGCAGCCCATACGACGGCATCCTCGCCGGCCTGCCGGTCAACGCCGACGGCAAAGGCGGGGCGCCCGCCGGCCGCTATGGATTCAAACTACCGCCCGGAGCAGGCGAGAAAACGCTGATGGCCTACAGCCGGGTTATCAATTTGCCGTGGAAGCCGTCCTACCTGGGATACCACTGGAACGGAAGCCATACGACGGTTACGAATCGCAGCTTCGTCAAACATGTCATCGCGCCGCGCATCTTCACCGACGAGCACTACCCGCTCGATCGTTCGATTCTGGACCGTGCCGCATCCAGCCCGAGGGGGGTGCGACCGTGAAGACGCAAGCCCCATCCATTGTCCTGCGCCTTTCCTTGTGCCTCTGCGTCGGAACCTTCGGCTGCGAAGCAGGCAAGAACTACCGCGCCGGGCTCGAGGCGGAGAAACGTGGCGATGCGTCCCGGGCGTACGATGAATACCTCCGCGCCGGCGCACGACAACGCAGCGGCGCCGTCGCGAGCGCGATCGAACGAATCGCACCCATCGCCGCGAGCGAAGCCGAGAGTTCCGCCCTGGCGGCGATGGACGATTGCCGCTACGAAGACGCATGGCGTATGCTCATGCGCACGCTGGAAATCCAGCCGAATCATCCGAACGCACCGCAGCTCATTCGACGTCTGGAAAGCGAATATCCCGGCGAAGTCGCCGCCGCGAAGGAAGATTACATGCGTCGCGGCTTTACGGCGCTTGCCATGATTCAACCGCCTCCCGTGGCGCTAGCGCAAGCGGACACGCAGGAACCGCGACCCCCCGAGATCGCGGACGAGCCGGCGCCTGAAGAGAAGAAACCCGCTCCGAGGCCGACACCAAAGCCGAAACCGGTACCGACACCCGAGCCGATGAAAGCGGTCGAGGCAAAGCCGACCCCTGCCCAGCCACCTCCGCCGCAAGCAGGCGATGCACAGGGCCCGCAGCGGGAATACTTGCTCGTCCATACGCTGAGTCTGCGCGATCGAAGGTACCCGCGTGTCACCAACACGATCGACGGCATCACGATCCGACTCAAGGACACCGACGATGACATGGATGTCGATCTCGACCTGTTCGACGGGGTGCGGCGCATTCAGAAGGTCCGCGAGCTCGAGCTGGGACGATCCCAGACCTTCCGCGGCCGATCGGGCGATCTCTATCGCCTCTCCGTACTCGGCATCCACCACAAGTCCCGCACAGTCCGCATCGGCATCCGCCCTGCGTAGATAAATGCCACGCGGATAGCACTCACGATTTATTCGCAAGAGAGCATACACCGCGCAAGGCCCCGCGGTGGCACACGCGGCACTCGTCGAATCCCACGCTATCCGTCGGATTGAATCGGAGGTATGATCCCGCGCTCCTTCAACCGGAGTTTGTCATGGCGTCACAGCCCCCGCTTTATCGCGACCCCTCCCAGGAAACGTGGCGCCTCTTTCGAATCATGGCCGAGTTCGTCGAGGGCTTCGAGACCATGAGCCGCGTCGGTCAGGCCGTCAGCGTCTTCGGATCCGCACGCGCCAAACCAAAAGATTCGCATTACCAGCAGGCCGAGCGCCTCGGCGCGAGACTTGTCGAGAGAGAATTCGCCGTCATCACCGGCGGCGGCCCCGGCATCATGGAAGCGGCGAACAAGGGCGCCATCGAGGCAAACGGCACGAGCGTCGGCCTGAACATCACCCTTCCGCACGAGCAGGATGCCAACGCCTACCAGAACGTCAGTCTTGAGTTTCACTACTTCTTTGTACGCAAGGTGATGTTCGTGAAATACTGTGTCGGGATGGTCTGTTTCCCCGGCGGCTTCGGAACGATGGATGAATTCTTCGAAGCGATGACCCTCGTTCAGACAAGAAAAAGCCCGGTGTATCCGATCGTGCTCTTCGACTCGAAATTCTGGCAGCCCATGGTCAACTACTTTCGCGAGACCATGCTCGACCAATACCAAACGATTTCCCCGTCCGACATGGACCTGTTCAAAGTGACCGATGACATCGAGGAGGCCGTCGATCACCTGCGCGTCTGCGTCGATCGCTCGCTCTCCGAATTGCGACATCCGAGCGACTTGGAAGAAGCCCGAATACCCGCGGAAGAACGAATCTCCGGCGAGGGCACGCGTTACGGTCGGCCTCCGAAGCGCCGCAAGCCCAGGCCGAGTTAAGCAAGCCGGTGGTCTGCTACGATTGCGCCGCCAGTTTACGCAGCGCGTCGCCCTTGAGGCCGTAAACCGTCCAGCCATCCGAGGCCGATGCACCGAGGGATTGGTAGAACGCGATGGCCGGCTCGTTCCAGTCAAGCACCGCCCATTCAACCCGGCCGCAATTCCGTTCCACGGCCAGCTTTGCCAGATGCTGAAGCATCCTCCTGCCGAGACCGCTCCCGCGGTGGCTCGGGCGAACGTAGATATCTTCCAGATAGATGCCGTGGATGCCGAGAAACGTCGAGAAGTTATGAAAGTAAATCATGTAGGCGGCCGGCGCGCCGTCGATCTCACCGATCATCGCCTCGGCGGCGGGCCGCCGGCCGAAGAGCGATTCCGCCAGAATCGCCTCGGTCGCCACCACTTCGTGGCTGAGCTTTTCGTACTCGGCCAGCTCTCGGATCATCGCCAGGAGCAGCGGCACGTCCTCGCGCGTTGCGGTTCGGATTCGAATCGGGTCCGTCTCAGTATTCATTGCGTCATTGAAACATCTCGCCCCACAATCGACAACGCGGCGATTTATCCGTGACGAAATCCCTGGCTACCATTTCTTGAAGACAAAGAACCCTGCCGCCGCGATCAGGCCGAAGCCGACGAGGTAGTTCCATTTGAGCGGCTCTTTGAGATACACAATCGAGAAGCCGCAAAACACCAGCAGCGTGATAATCTCCTGGATGGTCTTGAGTTCCGCCGCGGTGAAGTGCTTATGACCCCAGCGATTGGCCGGAACCTGAAGGCAATACTCAAAGAACGCTATGCCCCAACTGGCAAGTACGACCACCCAGAAGTCCACATGCTTGAAGCGAAGGTGCCCGTACCACGCGATGGTCATGAACAGGTTGGAAAGCAGCAGTAAGACGGTGGTAGTGACCAGGTGTTGATTCCAAGTGCGATGTCCGTTCCAGACCTATTTCGCCTTCAAAACAGGACCAAGACCTGCTTCCAACGATCGCAGCAGCGATAGTCTGCGTGCGTTCGGCCAAACAGGGAAAGGGCTTGAACTCTGCACGGAGAGACTGACTGCTTCCGGGCGGCGTGTCGCGCAAGTTGCCATCCGCCCCGCTTCGACTAGAATCCGCTGTTGAGACGGCCTGTGAAACGGCCGATGACCATGGGTGATGGTTGACCCGGGGGCGATCTGGCTTCGACCGGGCAAGTTGAGGAGATGGTGGCGTGCCGAGGTTGTCAGGCGGCCTCGTTAAAAACCTGGCAAAAACTTTACATGCCAACTCTCAGTTGAGCATGGCTGCCTAAATCGCAGCCCGTCAAACTGCCAACGCCTGCTAGGCGGGGCGACGGTGATTAGCAGGCTGGTGGACTTCCGATGCTCTACCGGAAGCCCGCGAGAAAACAGTCGAGCTGGACGCAGCCGCAGCTTGTCGACCGGCGTCGGCAGCGTCGACGATAAATGATCGACTACGCACGTAGAGGCCATTTCTGAAGTGCTTCGGGACGCGGGTTCGATTCCCGCCGCCTCCAATTCGTAGTGCCAAAAATATGGCACTTGCTTCGAGTTCCGGCCGGACGTCCGTGCCGAACCGCGCCGGTCACGGACCGCTCAGTTCGTCACTCGATTGATCCGTCGGATCGGTTCCGTGTCGTTGACATTCGAGTCGGGCTTTCGTTCGCCGCAAGTTCACGAAATCACCGCCTGATCGCGTAGCGAGATCGCCCACAGAAGGTCCGCTGCACCCTGGCAAGTGACGCCGATCCGATGCCGCCAATGCCTATAATACAGGACCTTACTTCTGCCATGTCCGATACCTGCGTTCGACTCAGGACCGCTCCAATCTCGCGCATCGCGGCTGCCTCAGAATGGCCCGCCGGGGGCTTGACCCGCACGTAAGCTTTTGGTTATAAAAGAGCAAGCTAATAAACCGGCGGGGGAATCGTGCACCAACGGCTTGTTGTCGGGTGGCTGCCCGCAGGCCAACCGAACTGGCACAAGATATCTTTTTCTGGGAGGAAGAAGTATGACATCCGGAAGAAAGTTTCTGACATTCGCTGGGCTCTTCGCGATCGCGGTGGCCGGCTTTGCAGCGTGCAACACGTTGCAGAATCTCGGTGCAACGGGCGGTACGCCCCTGGCGCCCTCCGGCGCCGATGCCGAGATCTCTCAGGGCCGCAAGAATGCCGCCCTGACGATCAACACAAATCCTGGCAATCTGCTGCGATTCGAGATCCGACAGCAGAATCTTGCGGATCCGCTGCAGTCGCGCTGCGATCCATTCGGCGCCGTCCCCGCTAACAACCCGTGGGACGTCGTCACCGGTGGCGTCTTCACGCCTCAGTTCTTCAATCTGCCCATGGAATATGACTTTGTCGGCCTGATCGGCGAGACGGGCTACGCCCTCGCCCTTCGCGTGCCGGTCGAGCCCTTCCTCCCGGCATTCTTCACGCAAATCGAGTTCAGTCTGCGAGCCGTCAATCCATGTGCCAACGGCCACGCCCCCGCGCCGCTCATCGGTTATCTGCCGACTCAGGCGGACTTCCCGTCCAACGACGACCTCGCGGCTCGCCGAAGTCTGATCAATCTGGCCGGCGGCGACGTCGCGCTGGTCGCTTACGGCATCAACTTCAACTTCAACCCGACGAGCACGACCGCCACGATGAACTTCCTCGGCCCGACCGGTTGGCTCGTATTTATGCGTGACAACGCATTCCGAAGCGGCCGCTTCTACAACATCAGTGGCGCTCTCAAGGGCGCGCCCCCGGCCTTTTTCGATACGCCCAGCCCCAATGACGATGGCTTTTTCGAGTCCGTCCAGGTCAACGGCGATAACTTCGACCAGCTCAGCGAGCCGTTTGGCAACACCTCCGGCGTCCCGACGCTTCAGACCTGCCTCGGCGTTCCGACGCTCGGCAGCCGCTATGCCTTCGTTGACCTCTCGAACCACGACGAGAACCTCCTCCCCAGCCCCGGCGAGGGTGGTGGCGTCTTCGTCATTCGCCGAGAGGCCTTCCAGGGAGCGGCCCTGGTCGTGAACCCCAACGTGCCCGGTCCTGCACCGGCGCCCGTCGGAGCCGGCGACGTCATTCCGCCGCTGCCCTCCGGCTACAACGAGCCGGCGATCATCAACATCACCTGCCCGAATGAGACCGACAATTCCTTCAACGGTCCTCCGGGCGTGCATGAGATCGGCTGGTCGATCTTCTTCATCCACGGCTACTAAGCCGCAGGATGATCGCCTGAAACCTCAGGCGTAGTTGAGATGCTCATTTCACGGGGCGTGCCCTTCAAACGGCACGCCCCGTCTGTTTTGCGGAGGTCAGATGTGGGTACGTGAATCTGCGGCTCAAATGCTTCGGCCGATAAGCTACTCGACGTCCGCGACCGCTTCGCCATCGAGCGATCGTATCCTCGATTCACAATCAGCCAGCAAATTCATCATCGTCTCGTATTCATCGAGGCGATCCTTCGACATTCGACCGGACGACTGCAACGAAGCAACCATCTCCTGCATGCGAACGAGATTCGATCGGGCCTCGGCCAGCTTCTCCAGACGTTCCGACCGGCTCAGTTCGTCCGCGATCGCCAGCGCCAACTGAATCGTGCCCAGTTCACCATAAGCTAGTGCTTCATCCTGTGCTGCGAGTGCGTCTGCGCGATCCGTGGCGGCCAGCCGCTGAAACATCGTCAGTGCCTCGCGTGAGGAGACCAGCGCCTCCTGCGGACGCTTCAACCTGTTCAGAAGTATGCCGATCCGCTGGTATCCCAATGCCAGATCACGTTGGAGAACAATGTAGTTCGGGTCCGTGGCGACGAGTTCCACGAGCTGGTCTCGATAATTCTCGAAGTGAGGCAGGGCTGCTTCGTCTCGGCCGAGCTTCTCATAAGCATCGGCCACGGTAAACTCGCTCACCGCCAGGTTTCGTCGGGCTCTGGCATCCGAAGGATCCGCTGCAACCATCGACTTCCTCAACTCACGCGACGCAAGGATCTGACGCAGCCCCTCTTCCTTTTGCCCGAGACGCATCAGATTGCGCCCCAAATTGCTGCGTGTGCTCGCAAGTCCCGCGAGATACGCCGCATTCTGAGGTTCTTCCGCCACGAGTCGCTCGGAGACCCTCAGCGAGCGCTCGTTGAGCTCGCGGGCTTTGTCGTGGTCGCCCATTTGAGAATGAATATCAGCGATCCGATTGAGAATGATGCCGTAGTTATTCAATAGGAAACGATCATCAGGGGCCTTCTCCATTGCGGCGACCAGGAACGCTTCATAACGCCCGAAGCCCCGGAGCGCTTCGGCAAACTTCCCCACCGCCAGTTCCATGCGCCCGATATTCGCATGGCCGAACGCCACTTCGCGTGGATAGCTCGGATGATCCGGATACTCGGCCTCAAGGGCCTCCATGATCTCCAGATGCTTCCGCAGATACGCGATGGCCTCGTCCGTTCTGCCGAGCGTACGCAAAGCGCTTCCAACGTGTTCCATTGTCCGGGCCAGTAGGGCGCGTGTCTGACCCGCGTCGGGCTGCAGTTCCGCCATCCGTTGCGCCAGGGCCAGAGCTTTCTGGTAGACTTCGAGTGAAGTTCCCGTGTCGCCGAGATTAGCCCTACTCGTCTTGCCAAGAAGGTTCCCCAGGCGTGTGTACCCTTCGACCAGCTCGTTCAGGAGTTCGGTATCGTCGCTCGCCTCAGTTGCAAGACGGTCCAGGTAGCTGACGGCGGTTCGGATGATTTGTTCGCGCGCCTGGGTAGCGCCGGCGAGCGACTCGATTTCGTCATAGATGTCATAGATGAAAATGCGCGCGAGCTGCCGCACCTCATCGAATCGCCGCTCCGCAAGTTCCCGCTGCTTGTGTTCCGCGACCCGCGCCGACTGCGCTTCATCGAGAGATTGCTCCGCGAGCTGACGCTGCTGCGATTCCTGCACCGCGAACCAGGCCATGCCGATCACGCCGAAGAGCAGCGTCCCGAAGACGGCCGCGGCACCTCCGACCAGCGCCGTGTTTCGCTTGGCGAACTTTCGAAGCTGATACATCGCACTGGCAGGACGCGCCACGATCGGTTCATCATGAAGGTAACGACGAATGTCCGCCCCGAGGTCCGCGGCCGACGGGTAACGGCGCTCCCGATCCTTCTCCATCGCCCGGGCAACGATCGTTTCCACATCCCCTCGAAAGACCGTGTTGATCGAACTCAGCCGCGACGGCTCTTCCTCCTGAATCAGTCGCACCGCCTCTGGAATCGAGCGATCCCTCACGTCGATCGGCAGCCGACCGGAAAGCAGCTCATACAGCAACACACCGAGGGCATATACATCCGATCGAACATCCAGCCGACCGGGATCGCCGTTGACCTGCTCAGGGCTCATGTACGGAACCGTGCCGATGAGTTGGCCCACATCCGTACGCAGAGTCACCGTCTGCACATCAGATTCCGTCACGCGGGCGACACCAAAATCCAGCACCTTCGGCTGGCCGAGTGATCGCTCCGTTTGGGTACGGCGTGCCGTGCCTTTCGTTGCGGAAATTGACGCGGCTTCCGTAGCCGTGGCAGCTTCATGTTCCGCCACGAGGATATTCGCCGGTTTCAAATCGCGATGGATGACCCCCTTCTGATGGGCGTGATGCACGGCATCGCACACTCTCGCGACGAGTTCGAGCCGCTGATGTGTACTCAGCTCGTGACGGCGAGCGTATTCGTGTAGCGGCGGACCGTGGATCAATTCCATGGCCAGATAGGGCTGTTCGTAGGCCGTGCCGCGCGCGGTGGTTACTTCGGCGACGCCGGCTTCATAAATATGTGCGATACCCGGATGTTGAAGTTGCCCCAGTACGTCAGCTTCATGCTGGAATCGACGAATGAGTTGTCGCGAGGTCATGCCCGGCGAGATGACCTTCAGCGCGACGGTCCGATTGGGGTGGTCCTGCCGTGCCTCGTAGACGATACCCATCCCGCCTTCGCCGAGCTTGCGGATGATTTCGTAACGCCCGATCCGTTGAGGGAGACTCTCGTCGACAGCGACCTCGGCCTTCTCCCTCGAAATCACGGGAGATTCGAGGAAGTCGTTCTTCGTTCGGCCATCACCGACGAGCAGTTGCTCAACAAAGCCGCGCAGCTCGTCATCCGCTCCGCAGAGTCGGTCGAGCGCTTCGCGGCGTCGATCCCTATCGACCGAAACCAGCTCCTGAAAGACTGCCTCGGCCTGCGCAAGTCGGTTGCCGCGTAGCATGACTCGAACCCTCAAGCGTCGGCTGCGGAAGATGAATCCAGGGACTAGTTTGACAGTTGCGAATACAGCAGGGCCTTTGCGAAACGCCAGTCTCGCTCGACCGTCGGCACGGACACCCCGAGTGAAGCCGCCGTCTCTTCCGCCGTCAGCCCCGCGAAAAACCGAAGCATGACGATCTTCGCTTTTCGAGGGTCGTCCTGCTCCAGTTTCTTTAGTGCTTCGTCCAGCGCGAGAATATCTTCCGACGGTGCTTCGATCGCAAGCTCATCGGCGTCCTCCTTCGCGCGATGAAATTCGCCGCCTCGCTTCAAGCTCGATTTGCGCCGCGCCTGCTCGACCAGGATCTGCCGCATCGCCATCGCGGCAGCGGCGAAGAAATGCCCGCGACTGTTCCACGTCGGATCATCGCATCCGACCAGTCGCAGATATGCTTCGTGAACCAGGGCCGTCGGTTGGAGTGTGTTTCCCGGCGGCGTGCGACCCATGCGCGACTGAGCCAAACGACGCAATTCGTCATAAACGAGCGGAAGGAGCTCCGACGCGGCGCGTGGATCGCCTTCGCCGACTTTTCGGAGCACCAGCGTCACCATGCCAGGAGGCGTCTGGCTCATCTCAAGGACCCTACCCTCCACAACGAAACGACCCGAACGAGTCGCAAGACACAAGAATCAGTATAACGCCGGCCATCGTAGGACGGCACCATTTTCCTTCGATGACTTATGCCGCGGGCCGATCGGCGATACGCTATGCACATCATCATGATCAGGGTGCGCCTCGGTCGCATCCAGGTTGCCAACGCGTAGGGTTGATACAGGAGACTTCCCATGTCGAATTTCTCAATTGATTCGCTCGCACCGACGCCCGTCTGGAAAATTTTCGATGGAATCGCCGCCGTACCCAGACCATCTAAAGAGGAGCAGCGGATTCGGGAGCATGTACGCAAGTTTGCAACCGACCACGGCCTGAAAGTCCGCGAGGAGGCGATCGGCAATCTGATCATTGAAGTGCCCGCGTCGCCGGGCCGGGAGAAAGCCGCAGTAACCGTCCTGCAGGCCCATCTCGACATGGTCTGTGAGAAAAACCGCGATACGCAGCACGACTTCGACCGCGACGGCATTAAACTTCGAATCGACACCGACGCCAAGACCGGCGAAAAAATCGTCCGCGCCGAAGGCACCACGCTGGGGGCCGACAACGGCATGGGCGTGGCGATGGCCCTGGCGGCGGCGACGGAAAAGGACGTGGTTCACGGTCCGCTGGAGCTACTCCTTACCGTTGACGAAGAGGCAGGCATGAGCGGAGCCAAGGCATTGACACCGGCATCCTTCCGCGGTCGGCGGTTGCTCAACCTGGATTCCGAAGAGGATGACGCCATTTACATCGGCTGCGCCGGCGGCTGCGATACGAACCTCATCTGGCGGCTGGACGCTACGGCGATTGATTCGTCGGCCGGGGCCTGTCGCATCGTCGTCGAGGGCCTGCGCGGCGGGCACTCGGGCGGAGATATCCACGAAAACCGCGCCAACGCGATCAAGCTGCTGGCCCGCGTGCTGGCGCGTGTGGAGCCCGGCAAGCTGCGACTCGCCGAACTTGTCGGCGGCAGCAAGCGCAATGCGATCCCGCGCGAGGGACACGCCATCGTCGTCGGTTCGCCGGATGCGATCAATACGCTCCACCAGGCGGCGGAGACCGTGGCGACGGAAGCGCGGGCCGAATCCTTCGAAGAAGGCGTGCGAATCAAGCGCGAATCCGTCGATCGCGCCGGACTCAAGGCGGCTTCGACCGAGCGATCGGATGCCATCATCGCGGCGATCATCGCGCTGCCCAACGGTGTCCTCGGGATGCACCCGCGCGTGCCGAATCTGGTGCAGACTTCGAACAACGTCTCAACCGTCGAAACGCGCAGCCCCGGCGGGGCCACCGAGATCGTCGTCGGGTGTCTGTCGCGCAGCTCTTCGGCCTCGCTGCTGGACCTGGCCACCCGGCAGATCGCCTCCATCGGCCGACTCAGCGGCGCGTCGATCGAACACGGCAACAGTTATCCCGGCTGGGAGCCGAATCCCGATTCTCCGACGCTGGCGACCTGCAAGCGCGTATATGAGAAGCTCTTCGGCACGGCGCCACATGTCCTGGCGATTCACGCGGGGCTGGAATGCGGCATCATCGGCGAGCGCGTCGGCAAGATGGACATGGTTTCCTTCGGACCGAAGATTACCGGAGCGCACAGCCCGGACGAACAGGTCTACGTCGATTCGGTGGCGAAGTCGTGGAAGTATCTCACCGCGGTCCTGGCGGAACTGGCGTAGGAAACGCCGAAACGTTGGATGTCAGTTCGGACCGTGCATGTATTCGTGGAGCCAGCGGATGGTTTCTTCCTGTTCCTGAATCTCCCGGGCGAGCAGGTCACCGCTGGAGAGCATGCCGACGAGGCGATCGCCATCCACCACGGGCAGGTGGCGCATTTTGTTTCGACTCATGGCAGCGCGGCAGGATTCAAGCGGCGTATCCGGCGAACAGACGGCCACCTTCGCGGTCATGACTTCGCTGACTTTTGTGAGTGCGGGATCTTTTTGTGCGGCGACGATGCGGTTGAGGATGTCGCGCTCGGTAAAGATACCGACGATCTTGCCCTGATGCATGACGACGACGCAACCGATCCGCCGCTCATTCATCTTCTCCGCGGCCTCCAGTACGGAGGCCTCGCGATCAACCATCGCGACATCCTGGCCCTTCTTCTCGATCACGTGGCGAACAAGTGTCATGATCTGCCCTCGAAACCGGGTGTCAGCCAGAACGGAGACACAACTGAATTATACCCACGTCTTGACAAACGCCAGAAAAAAATGATTTGGCGGCGGTAATAATCGTCCCTATTTCAGCATTCCGTGCGATCTTACGACACTCCGGGCGACGAGGACTTGACGGTCCTCGGGGATGGACTGGTCGATGCATGCACTTCGGCACGCCGGAACAGGTTCGTCAGGACGCGCAGCAGCGTCTGCCTGTTGAAGTAATTCTCCGGAAGGCGCCAGTGGATGGTACCCCCATCCGGGATGCGGATGGAACCCGTCGCGCCGGTGAACAGCGGCTCCAGTTTCTTGACCTCGCCCTCGAACGTGAAGATCAGGTCGGGCTCGCGCTTGATGATCGACTTGATGTTCCACGCATCCGCGCGGACCTTGATCTCTGCAAGGGTCAGCAACGTCTCCACGGCGTCGGGATAACGGCCGAAGGCATCGCGCAGGTCTTCGGCGAGTTGCTCGACCTCCTGCGGCTTTGTACAAGCGGCAAAGCGACGGTAACACTCCATCCGCTGACGGTCCGAGGGGATGTAGCCCTTGGGGATATACGCTTCGACATCCAGTTCAAGATGAACGGCGACGCGCTCCTGCGGCGTTTCGCCTTTCATGCGACGAACCGATTTTTCCAGGAGCTGACAATACAGCTCGTACCCGACAGCGGCGATGTTGCCGGACTGCTCGGGGCCGAGGATGTTTCCCGCGCCGCGAATTTCCAGGTCCTGCATGGCGATCCGAAAGCCCGAGCCGAGTTCGCTGTATTGCTCGATGGCCTTGAGGCGTTTGGCGGCGGTGCTGGTCAACGGGCGATTCGGCGAGAGCAGCAGGTAGCAGTAGGCACGATGCTTATAACGCCCGACGCGACCGCGAAGCTGATGCAGGTCCGCCAGGCCGAACATCTCGGCGCGATCGATGAACATGGTATTCGCGTTGGGAATATCCAGGCCGGCTTCGATGATCGAAGTGCAGACGAGGATATCCGCCTCGCGCCGCATGAACTTGAGCATCACCTCTTCCAGTTCATCTCCGGGCATTTGACCGTGGCCAATAATGATTCGTGCGTCCGGGGCGAGCGACTGAACCTTCGCCGCGACGCCACGAATGGAATGGACGCGATTGTGAACAAAATAGACCTGCCCGTCGCGGTTTAGCTCGCGGTTGACGGCCTCGTGGATCAGCTCGTCGCTCCAGGCGCAGACGCTGGTCGTGATGGACCGGCGATCCATCGGCGGCGTGGCCAGACTGGAGATGTCTCGCAGGCCGATCATGGCCATGTGCAGCGTGCGAGGAATCGGCGTGGCCGTCAGCGTCAGCACGTCCACCGTCTCGCGCAGGCGCTTGAGACGCTCCTTGTGCTCGACACCGAAGCGCTGTTCTTCGTCGACGATGACCAGCCCGAGATCGGCAAAGCCCACATCGCGCGAGAGCAACCGGTGCGTTCCGATGAGTACGTCCACCCGGCCGGCCTTGGCGGCGGCGATGATGCGCTTCTGTTCCCCGGACGTGCGGAAGCGGTTCAGGCATTCCACGGTGAAGGGATAATCGCGCATCCGCTCGCCGAACGTGCGGAAATGCTGCTCCGCCAGTACCGTCGTCGGCACCAGCACGGCTGCCTGCTTGCCGAACTCGACCACCTTGAACGCCGCGCGCATGGCCAGCTCCGTCTTGCCGTAGCCGACATCGCCGCAAAGCAGACGATCCATCGGTCGGGCGCGTGTCATGTCCTGCTTGATGTCTGCGAGGGCCTTGAGTTGATCCGGCGTCTCCGTATAGACAAACGCCGTCTCGAATTCGTTCTGCCAGTGCGTATCCTGCGGAAAGGCGACGCCCGGCTGCGAGGCGCGAACGGCCTGGACGCGCAACAGATCATTCGCCAGCTCATCGACGGCTTCTTCGACACGGGCCTTCGTCGCCTGCCATCGCGTGCCGCCAAGTTTGGAAAGCTGCGGACGCGCGGCCTTCGCCCCGATGTACTTCTGCACAAGGTCGATCTGCGAGACGGGCACGTGGATCGTCGCGTCATCTGCATAGCGAATCGTGAGGAACTCTTCGCTCTTGCGGGAATCCTTCTTGCGGATCGTCTTCATGCCGACATAGCGGCCGATGCCGTGAAGGACATGGACAACGTAATCACCGTCGTGGAGATCAAGGAAGGACTCGATCGGCCTCGCCGCGGCGACCTTGCGAAGGCGGCGCTTCTGCGTGTAGCGGCGGAAAAGTTCATGATGCGGGAGCAACACGAGCGGATCACGCGCCGCTGGCGGCGATGCCGAACCGCTAACGCCCTTCCAACGGAAGCCGGTGTGGATCAGGCCGATGTGCGTTTCAATCCGCGGCGCCTCCGCCGGGGCGCGATTTTCCCTGGCCGCCAACGCCAGCACCTGATCAACAAGTTCGCGTAAGCGTTCTTCCTCGCCGCGGTTGTCACAACAAACAACGACCGGCGCTTCGACGGCGAGCTGAATGAGCTGCGTAACCGCATCGGTGGCCTTGGCTTCAAACGACGGCAGCGCATCGCAGGGCAAACTGAGCGTCTGCGCGTCCGGCGCCGTTGCCGTGGGAAAGCGCGACAAGTGCAGCTGCGTGAATCGGTTCGCGGTTCGGAAGATGGCCTCAACCGGGTAGTGGCCGATGGGGTTTCCCAGGCGATCCAGAAAAACGTGGCCCAGCTCAAGCAATTCAAGCGGCTCGTGAAACACGATGACCGTGCTCGGGTCGAGATAATCGAAAAAAGTCGTCGATGGATCGGACCGCGCGCGCCAAGTCTGCGGCGACAGGGCAATCCGCGTCGTTTCCAGCGTGCGCGTCGAACGCTGGGAACCGGCCTCAAACTGGCGAATGGACTCGATACGGTCGCCAAAAAACTCGACTCGCAACGGATCAAGATCGGCGGTCCAGAAAATATCGAGAATCCCACCGCGTAGCGCAAAATCGCCGGAGTCTTCCACCTGATCCAGTCGCGAGAAGCCGCGCTCGGTCAAAAAGCCGGCAATCTCCTCCGGATCGCGCGTCTCGCCTACCGTAATCGTCAGACTATTGGCATCCAGTCCGTCCGGCGTCGGCACGGGCTGAATCAGCGCCTGAATCGGCGCGATCATCCGCATGGGCTTCGGCGCCCGGACGCGCCCCCTTCGTAGCTCCAGCAACTCCGCACACAGCCGCGTTCGATCCGCGCCGATCTCCCCCGCCGCGCTGCCTTCGCCCGGTAGCGTTTCCCACGCGGGAAGCATCTCGGCGGCGCGCCCGAGCACTGTCTCCATGTCGTCGCGGGCATCATCCGCCTGATCGAGATGAGCCGTGAGATAAAGAATCGGCCGGCCAATGTGTTCAGCGGAAAGTGCCGCGACCATCGGCGCAGCGCTACCCCACAGCCCGTTCACCGCGAGGGGGGTCTCGCCCGCCGTCAGTCGGTTGCAAAGGGCCTTGAATCCGGCATCGCTGAGTATCGTGCTCGTCAAAAGCACGCCGGGATTATTGGCGCACGAGCCGAATCGGGCAAATCCGCCCTGCCAAGAGAGGGCCGATGATCAAGAAAATCCTGATATTCCGTCATAATGCATTGATTCATCCCGCCGGATTAGCTAACTTGGAGATTGGTCGAGCCGAGACCTAAACCCAGTCCCACATGCGGGGATCAGTTTGAGGAGTGTTGTCTTGCTTAATTCATCGCCCTTACTTCGGGCTACAGGTCGAGTCCGCGCGCAAATTTTGAGACCCGGAATGCTGTGGTCCCTGATTCTCATCGCATCCGCCCCAGCCACGGGGCAGGTCGCATGGCGCTCCGCGCCGCCGGATACGGCCGTGGCCGCCTCCCCGCGGGAAAATGTCACCGCACTCCGCAATCTCCTGTCACGCGACGGGCAGCGGCATTTCGTCGCCCGTTTCTCACAGCCGGTTGATGACGGAATTCGCGCGCAGCTTCGCCAGGCCGGCGTCGAACTGCTTGCGCCGCTTGGCGACCATTCCTTTTTCGCTTCGGTCGGTAATCGAGCGCCGCGCTTCGCGCAGATCGAACAGATCGCCACGCTCATTGCCATCCAGCCGGTCGAGACCCCGGTCAAGCTCCATCCGTCCATCGCCGCCGGAGACCTGCCCGCATGGTCGATCGTCGGCCGCGAGTTCGACGAAACCGTATCGGCCGAAGTGGATCGAATCGCGCTCTATGTTGTCTTTCATCGCGATGTATCCCTCGCCAAGGCAAGCGAACGGGTAGAAGCCCATCAGGCCGAAGTCATCTCAGAGTTGTTCAGTATTAACGCGCTGGTCGTGGAGCTGCCCCGTTCGCGGATCGACGCCATCGCAGCACTCGACGAAGTGCAATGGATCGAGCCGCCTCTGCCTCAAATGTCGACCGTCAATAGCAGCAATCGGGTCATCACTCAGGCCAACGATGCCCAGGCCGCTCCGTACAACCTCGACGGCACCGGCGTTCGCGTCATGGTCTATGACGGCGGCTCGGCCAGAGCCACGCACGTCGATTTCGGCGGACGTCTGACCGTGCGCGACAGTTCGAGTCAGATCACCCATGCAACGCACGTCGCCGGCACGATCGGTGGCGACGGCGCCGCCAGTGGTGGCGCGAATCGCGGTATGGCGCCGGGCGTCATCATGGATTCCTATGGCTTGCAGTTCAGCGGCGGCGGCACGTTCCTCTACACGAACCCGGGGGATCTGGAAAGCGATTACAACCAGGCGATCAATACCTTCGGCTGCGACATCTCGAACAACTCGATCGGCACCAACGTGGAGACCAACGGCTTTCCATGCTCCATGCAGGGTGATTACGGCGTGACCTGCGCCCTCATTGATGCGATTGTTCGCGGCTCACTCGGTGCGCCATACCGCGTGGTCTGGGCAGCCGGCAACGAACGCCAGGGCAGCCGCTGCAACGTCGAAGGGTTCGGACAGTACTACAGCATCGCCCCGCCTTCCGGCGCGAAGAACCACATCTGCGTCGGCGCGATCAACTCGAACAACGACTCCATGACGTCCTTCAGCAGTTGGGGCCCCGTCGATGACGGACGGCTCAAGCCGGACATCGTCGCGCCGGGGTGTCAGAGCAACGAAGACGGCGGCGTCACCTCGTGCAGCGCCTCAAGCAACACGGCCTACACGGTTCAATGCGGCACGAGCATGGCCTGCCCGACGGTCACCGGCCTCTGCGCACTCCTTCTCCAGGACTATCGCGCACAGTTCCCGGCGCAGCCCGATCCGCGAAACTCGACCCTGAAAATCCTGCTGGCCCACAACGCCGTGGACCTCGGCAACCCCGGACCGGATTATCAATTCGGCTACGGCAGCGTCCGCATCAAGAACACCATCGACTTCATGCGAACCGGTAACTTCACCGAGTCCGAAATCGATCAGGGCGGAATCGTTCTAACCACCGTCGTCGTTTCCGAGGGCACACCACAACTCAAGATCACTCTCGCATGGGACGACCCACCGGGCACGCCCAATATCTCGCCCTCGCTGGTAAACGACCTCGATCTGGTTGTCATCAGCCCCTCGCAGACGCAGGCCTTCCCCTGGACGCTGAACCCGCTCTCGCCTACCTCAGCCGCTGTGCGAACGCAGGCCGATCATGTGAACAACCTTGAGCAAGTACTCGTCGATTCACCCGAAGCCGGAGTCTGGACGATCCGAATTGTCGGGACCAACATCCAGGATGGACCTCAGCCGTTCTCCATTTGCTCCTCCGCGGACCTGAACGACCTGCACGGGCTCAGTGTGGCTTTGCCTGCGGGTGCACCTTCGGTCCTCACGCCAAACACCCCCGTGGTCATTCCCGTGACGATCTCCACCCTGAACGACGCGGTCGTGCCCGGCACCGAGATGCTGCACTATCGCCTCGATGGCGGCGCTTTCATCGACGTACCGCTGACTCCGATCGGCGGCAACGATTACACCGCTTCGCTTCCCGCGGCGATCTGCGATCAATCTCCGGAGTTCTATTTCTCCGCCGAAGGCGTGCTCAGCGGCGTCATCACGAATCCGTCCGGTGGCGCGGCCAGTCCGTTCACCGCGGTCGTCGGCGAATTTGAAATCGTCTTCGAAGATGATATGGAAATTGACCGCGGGTGGACCGTCGGCGCGGCCGGCGGTATCCCCGACGACAACGCAACGACCGGTATCTGGGTACGCGTCGATCCGGTCGGCACGGCCGCGCAGCCGGAAGACGATCACACGCCGCCCCCCGGCGTCATGTGCTGGGTGACCGGACAGGGTGTTCCCGGTGGCGGCCTCGGCGACAACGACGTGGACAACGGCAAGACGACGCTCGTTTCGCCGATTCTCGATCTGTCCGACGGCGATGCGACGATCAGCTATTGGCGCTGGTACTCAAACGACACCGGCGGCGGGCCGAACGCCGACATCTTCGAGGTCGATATCTCCAACCAGGGCGGCGCGATCGGTACGTATGTCAGCGTTGAGGTCGTCGGCCCGTCCGGTCCCGGTACGTCGGGCGGCTGGATTTATCACGAGTTCGTCGTCAGCGACTTCGTGACGCCGAATAATCAGATTCGTCTGCGATTTGTCGCTTCGGACTTCGGCGCCGGTTCGCTCGTCGAAGCCGCGCTCGATGACTTCAAGGTCGAGCGTTTCGCATGTCTGTTCGTTCCGGAAGAATGCGAAGGCATCCTCGGCGACATGGATGGCAACGGCATGATCGACGCGCTGGATATTCAGCGCTTCGTTGAGGCCCACGTGGTCAGTCCGTTCTACCACATCTGCGCCGATCTGGCCGCGCCGCAGGGCGTGCTGGATTCCGCGGATACCGAGGCCTTCGTCGACCTGTTGTTGAACCCGTAAGTACGAACAAGCGGGAAGAAAAAAGCTCTCGCTGGTCAATGCATTACTCACAAAAGCCCGCGGCAGGCCTGTCGCGGGCTTTTGTATTGCTTGCGATCATATGGAGAACGAGTTGAAATCGCGTCGAGCTCACGGCGATGCCCTGTCATACGCAGAGTTCGCCGATGAATTGCACGATCTTGTCGATGATCTGTCTTTCGTCGTCACCGGAATCCAGTGATTCCGTGATTCGCTTCACGATCGCGCTGCCCACGATGGCGCCGTCCGCATAGCTGCAAACCTCACGCACATGCGCCGGCGTGCTGATGCCGAAGCCGACGAGCACCGGCAAACCGGCGGCCCCGCGCACCTGAAGCACATGCTCCTTCAGATCGCTCGGCAGTGACTTCCGCTGACCGGTCGTCCCCTGAACGGATACATAATACAAGAACCCGCCGGCCACCCGCGCGATCCGCGCCTGTCGCTCCGGCGGCGTCGTCGGGGCTACGAGCATGGAAAGCCGCAGGCCCGCGTCGCCGGCGCACTTCGCCAGTTGTGGCGCTTCTTCGAACGCGAGATCGGGAACGATGAGCCCGTCGAAGCCCGAGTCCTTCGCCTGTTCGACGAACGCCTCCACGCCGAGGCGATACACAATCGAAGCGGACACCATCGCGAGAATCGGAGAGTCCGTATCGCTCCGCACATCCCGAACCATCTCGAAGATGTCCGTAACCCGAATGCCCGATGCGAGTGCCCGCGTGAAGGCATTCTGAATCACCGGCCCGTCAGCAATCGGATCGGAAAACGGAAACCCCAGCTCAACGCCGCGAATGGGAAACGAGGCCAATTGGCGAAGCATAGCCGCTGTCGCGCCGATACTCGGATAACCCGCTGCGAGAAACGGCCACAGCCCCGGCGGCCGACTCTTCAGGACGAGATCGATTCTGTTTTGCGGAAGATCAACTGCCAAGATTCTTGCCTCGCAGTCGGGCGACTTCAACACAATCCTTGTCGCCGCGGCCGGACAGATTTACCACGACGATCGCATCACGGCCAAGCGTCGGCGCCAGCTTGACCACCTGCGCAATGGCGTGCGCCGGCTCAAGCGCGGGGATGATGCCTTCGGTGCGACTTAGCAATTCAAACGCATCGAGCGCCTCTGTATCCGTCGCGCTGACGTACTCCGCCCGGCCGCTCGTCGCCCAATACGAATGCTCCGGCCCGACACCGGGGTAGTCCAATCCCGCGGAGACGGAATGCACCCCCTGCGTCTGGCCATCGTCGTCCTGCAACACCAGCGTCTGCATACCATGCAGGACGCCCGGCTTGCCGCGGGAGATTGTCGCGCTGTGGCGTTTGTCCAAACCCTCACCTGCCGCCTCAACGCCGATCAGCCGGACGCCCTTGTCCTCAATGAACGGGTGAAAAATTCCCGCCGCATTGCTGCCGCCGCCGACGCACGCGACGACCGCATCCGGCAGGCGACGCTCCGTCGCGAGTATCTGCTGCCGTGTCTCGCGACCGATGACCGATTGCAGATCGCGGACGATCATCGGAAACGGGTGCGGCCCCATGACCGAGCCGATGATGTAATGCGTGTCAGCCACACTGGCGATCCAGTCGCGAAGGGCCTCGTTGATGGCATCCTTCAACGTGCGCTGACCGCTCTCAACCGGTACTACACGAGCGCCGAGCAGCTCCATGCGATAGACGTTGAGCATCTGCCGGCGTACGTCTTCAGCGCCCATGTAGACAACGCACTCAAGCCCGAAGACCGCGGCGGCCGTGGCCGTTGCGACCCCGTGCTGACCGGCGCCGGTCTCGGCGATGACACGCCGTTTGCCCATTCGCCGGGCAAGAATTGCCTGTCCGAGGGTGTTGTTGATCTTGTGCGCCCCGGTATGGTTCAGGTCCTCTCGTTTGAGGAATACGCGGGCGCCGCCGAGCTTCGCCGTCAGACGCTCCGCCGGGTACAACGGACTGGGACGGCCGACGTAGTCCCGAAGGTACGCCTCAAGCTCCCCCCAATAGGCCGGATCCACTCGAGCCGCGACATAGGCCGTCTCAAGCTCGTGCAGGGCCGACATCAGGGTCTCAGGCACATACTGCCCCCCAAACGCTCCAAAGCGTCCGGCGGCATCGGGAACGGCCGTTCTGGATGTGGCATGACTCATGGGAACAGACTCCAGACCCTACGGTCTCATCATAGAGGACCGACGTCCCTCGCCACAAATCCGGCACGCGGAAGATGATGCATCCCGTCGCGGCGGCCGATAGAATAATCCGTATGGCTACACATTCATTCGATACCGCGGAGACCTTCCATTCCCCCATGGTCCGGCAGATATCGGTCTTTCTCGAAGACCGCGTCGGAGCACTCATGCGGCTTTTCCGGGCCTTTGAAGGTTCCGAAGTCCGCGTCGCGGGAATGTCGGTCGTTCACGCCATCGACTGTGCCATCATCCGCCTCATCTGCGATCCCCACGAGGAAGCCGTCAGCATCCTCGAAAAGAAGGGCTTCCCTGTCAGCCAGACCGAATTGCTGGTCGTCGAAGTCCCTCATGGCCACGGGTTGATGTCGATCTGCTCGGCTCTCGTTGCCGGCGAGGTCAATATCGACTACGCGTATCCCCTTCTCGTGCGCCCCACCGGACGAGCCGCGCTCGCCATTCATACGGACAGCACCGACACGGCGACACAGATTCTGCGGCGGCGTAAGTTTCAGGTCATGTCGGAAGATGACCTCGGCCAGGGCCCCATTCGATAACGATTCACTCCGATCAAGTGAGCGGACAACGGGGAAAGCGGTATACTGCCCACATGAGGAGTTTCCGACGCCGATTCTTTTCGCTCCTGCTCGCCACCATCTTTCTCCCCGGTTGCGATGCCGGGTACTTCATTCATCTGGCCTTCGGGCAGCTCGGCGTGCTGGCGTCGATCGTGCCCGTCTCGCAGGCGTTGAACGACCCCAACCTGACGGAACTGGAGCGGCATCGTCTGGCCATCACACAACAGGTCAGACAATTCGGGATCGATGTCGTCGGCCTGCGCGGAACCGATTCCTACACCGTCTTTCATTACAACGGCATGGAGCCCGCCGCGTGGGTCGTCTCCGCCAGCGAAAGGGACCGTCTCGTGGCCTATCTGTGGGATTTCCCGATCATCGGCCGCTTCTCGACCCGCGGCTTCTTCGATGAGGGATATGCACGCGAAGTCGGCCTCGGCCTGGTCGCCGAGGGATACGACGTCTTCCTCGGTCGTGCCGCCGGTTTCTCCACGCTGAACTTCTTCGCTGACCCGGTTCGACAATCCAACCTGACACTCGACGAGATCGAACTGGCCGAGCTGATTCTCCACGAAATGCTGCACCAGACGATCTTCAAGCTGGGCGACGGCAACTTCAACGAAAGCATGGCCACGTTCGTCGGTCGCACCGCGGCCCAGGCATGGTTCGACGCGACCTACGGCCCCCACAGCGCCGAATCCCAGGCGGCGCGCGTCCGTTACGCCGACAAGCTGATCATCGACATCTATGTCAACATGATGTACGCCCACATGAATCAGTATTACAACGAAGCCGCCGCACGCGGCGAGCCCTCGGAGACGATCATTGCCAACCGTCAGGCCGAGTTCGATGCCCTGCGTCAGCAATACATTGATGACCTCGAACCGCTCCTGCAGGACCCGGACTTCTGGTCCTTCCTTCGTACCGCGCCCTTCGACAACGCGCGCATCCTCGCCGCGATCGTCTATCAGGGCGGTCTGGCCGACTTTCAGGCGGTCTTCGATAAGGTGGGCGGCGACTTTCGAGCGACCCTGGACGTCTTCGACGCAGCCGCGAACCAGTCCGAGAGCCGGGCGTACCTTAGAGAGTTCGTCCAGCAGTAGCGTCAGCCCTTGCTGGTGTGGCGCCGGCATCCTGCCGGTGAACGGTGTGACAACGGCAAACTTGCAGGGCGAACCCTCGACCGAATCGACCGAGAAGAAGCGGACACGATCTGACGCATTAACCCGATCCGCATCCGATATTCTGAACTGAGAAGGAATGCCTCGAATCTTTTCACTTGCCGTCCCCAACGTCCCGATGTTACGCTGTCGCGTCGTTGTTCGCCGAATGATGATGTTAGGAACATGAAGAAACGAACCCTCCCCGTGAATGGTATCTCACGGTCGGTCATGCTACTGACCGCAACCGCTGCCCTCAGCTTTTTCGCATACGGCTGCGCCGAGCAGAAGCAGCCGAGAATCGCCGACCTCGATCCTTATGTCGGCGGCCGACCCGCTCCGATCCGACCGATCGATCCGCCTCAGCCCAGGGTGACGCCGCCCGTTCGCGCCACCGCCGATAAGGGCTGGACGCCGCCGGGCGGCATCAAGAAGCGCTGGGAGTGCATCGTCGTCCACCATTCCGGCAGCGACAAATCGACCCCCCAGGGCATGCGCGATCATCATGTGCGCGTCCGTGGATGGGATGAACTCGGCTACCATTTCATCATCGGAAACGGCATCGGCTATGGCGATGGTCAGGTCTTCGTCGGCGCCCGATGGACCCAGCAGAAGCACGGCGCCCACTGCAAGACCGACAACAATTACTACAACGATCACGGAATCGGTATCTGCCTCATCGGAAATCTCGAGACCCACGGACCGACGCCCAAGCAACTGGCAACGCTCGCCCGACTTTCGTCCTTCCTCGGTGCCAACTGCGGCATCCCGCAATCCCGCATCTACACCCACGGCGGCGTCACCAAGAAAACGGCCTGCCCCGGCCGCTACTTCTCCCTGACCCCCGTCCTGCGACAAATGTCCCAGCAATCCGCCTCGGCCGATCTGAGTCTCGATTTCGAGGCAGAAGTCGGAGAGCCGTAAATCCGCTTGCGGAAGGAACCTCTACCCCTTCATGCAGGGGCACAATTACGAAGCTGTGCGGCCCTGTAATCGTCGCATTTCGCCCAGTTCACGCCGATCTCGCCCCCCCTGCCTGTGAATCCCTTTAGCTCTGAACAAGGATTTAACCCGGGTTTCCCTTGAACGGAGACCGTTCTGCGGCGAAACTATGATCATGCGGGGACGCCCCGTGTCGGCGAGATGGTGGACCGTCGAGCCGAGCTTGGGCAAGTCTTTCACGCATCCGACCCGTGGAGTCTGCCCGTTGAAGTCTCGAGTCTTGCACTTTGAGACATGAAAAATCGTGAATCCGCGAGCCGTAAGTGCTGCCGGCGCTCAGCGGTTCACCAGCGTGTGAGCCCTACGCCTGCTAGTTGACTGATAGATATATGAACGAAGCAAATCCTGGAAAAGACCGAATCAAGCTGATCGTCGCGCTGGTGGTCTTCTTCGCCGCCGCCGGTGTTGCGTGGTACCAGTTCGGCGGCGTGAGTGCCCATGACCGCGCCTCGATCCGCGGCTACATGTGCAATGACTGCCAGGAAACCTTCGACCACATCCCGAAGGAAGGCGACATGGAACCGCTGAAGTGCCCGCACTGCAAAGCCATGGCCGGCTACCAGGCGGAACGCTGCTACTGGACCAAGGGCGCCGACGGCCAATGGAAGGCGAAGCTCGATCCGACGTACGTGATCCTGAAGCAGCGTCTTGATCCGAACTCGACGGAGCAAACGTATTGTACGGATTGCGGACACGAAGTCGTCGGACACAATCCGACACCCTCAGAAGAACAGATGGCCGAGGCGGGCAGATAACAACGAAAAGAATAGAGGATTGCCATGCGTACAGGCCGGAAATCCATCATTCCTTCACGAACAGATCGAACTGCCTTCGGTCCCTTACGGGGCGACCAAGCTCGGAATGTATCCGCGATGCATCGCCTCACCCGTCGCAGGCGACACGCATTTACACTGATCGAGTTGCTCGTCGTAATCTCAATCATCTCGCTGATTATCTCGCTCCTGCTGCCTTCACTCGCCAGTGCCCGTCGGGCTGCCCAGCGCGTAGCGTGTCTCGCCGCGATGCGCGGTGTATCCCAGGCGCAATCCGCTTACACATCTGACAACGATGGTTGGATTCCCGGCTCGCCGCAGACGACCGGCCTCTACCTCAAAGGAGCAGCAGCGGCTTACGGAGCGGCCGTTCAGCGCTGGGACTTCATGGGCCCGTTGGCGGAAATGATGGGACTTGGTATACCCACGGCGGACGGGAACCCGCAGTCCGTTGCTCGTCGATTCAATGAACTCCGCTCGCACCCGGCTTTCCTTTGCAGGTCGAATAAGTTTCTTTCGACGTATTACCCCTCGCCCGGTGCGCCGAATGCCGGAACCGGTCGAATGGTGAGTTTCAACACCGTCCGCGCGCAGCTCACGATGTTCAGTGCGGCCGGCGGTGACAGTCGCGCGCAAGGACTGGTAACCGCATCAACGAACTCAGATAACCTCCCCGCAACATACGGGCCGACTGTCAACCGCCTGGGAGTTCCTGCAAACAAGATCTACTGTGCCGACGGCTCGCGATACTCTTCCTCCACCGGCGGCGAGGAAGTTCAGCCCGACTACGACCTTGCTCCAGAGGCAGGTTTCGGTGGGGCATTCGGTGATTCAGGCGCCTGGGCCAAGTTTTCCAAGTCATGGGATCGATCCCGTGCCCCGGGCAACGGATATGTAGGTCGTTACGACGCCAGAATCTGGGGCTTCCGTCACGCCAACAGCGACCCGCCCGTTGGCGCCGCCGCGAATGCATTCAAGATCAACCTGATCTTCCATGATGGTCACGGCGAGACCCAGGGCGACCTGGAGGCAACCAACCCTCATCAATGGCTACCCCAGGGAACGGTCGTCGGACCCAGCGATATCTGGCGCGACACCATCCTCCATTTCAACTTCCGTGCCGGTAGTTTTCGGATCGGTCCCTAAGGGATTTCGCCTACCCGTCATCGGTCCTCGCCGCATCAGGTCCATGAGTACCTGATTTGATGGGTCGCCTTGACCGATAGCCGGGGACGGCCTTAAGATAGTACGAATCGTGGTAACTGCCCGGAAGAAACCGATGCCCGCTGTGCAAGACACGCGCTTGTTCACTCAACCTTTCACATCGTGATCGCGCCGGTGAACCATCACCGGATCGACTTCGTTACCGCGCCGCCCGCGCGTAAGGTCGCCCTCCGCACACGCACTGGCTATCCCACCGTTTCAATGTCCCGACGCTGCATCGCTTACTTCGTCTCCACGACCCCTCGGCCCCTTGGCCCCTTGGCCCCTGCTTCGGCGTCTTGGCGTTTCAACTTTATGGCGTTTGTACTCTGATGAAGATCACCCTCCCGGACGGCTCAATCAAGGAAATGCCCGACGGCGCCAGCGCCGCCGACGTCGCCGCCGCCATCGGCCCCGGTCTGGCCAAGGCCGCAATTGGCGCGGTCGCCGACTACGGCCACGGTCCGGTCACGCTGGACCTCGCCGCGCCGCTGACCGGCGATTGCCGTCTCAAGCTGCTGACCGACAAGAACGACGAAGCCCTGACCATCCTGCGTCACAGCACGGCCCACGTCATGGCCGAAGCCATCTGCAAGCTCTGGCCGCAGACCAAACTCGTCTACGGCCCGCCCGTGGACGACGGATATTACTACGACATCGACCTCGACCATCGCCTCAAGCCCGAGGACTTCGAGAAGATCGAAAAGGAAATGGCGGCCATCATCGCCGAGGATCGGCCCTTCACCCGTTACGAGATGAGCCGCGACGACGGGCTGACCAAGGTCCGCCGCGAGGGCAATCCGTACAAAGTGGAGAATGCCGAGCGTGCAAAGGGCGATCGGCTCAGTTTCTACGTCACTGGCGACGAACCCGGCAAATACTGGGAAGACCTCTGCATGGGGACGCACATTCCCCGCACGGGCCGGATCGCGGCGTACAAAGTGCTGACCGTCTCCGGGGCCTTTCTGCACGGCGACGCAACCAAACAGCAGCTTCAGCGTGTCTACGGGACGGCTTTCTTCGCAAAGAAACAGCTCACCGAGCACCTGACGCGCCTGGAAGAAGCGAAGAAGCGCGACCATCGCAAGCTCGGCCAGGAATTGGGGCTGTTCACCATCGACCCGCTCGTCGGCAGCGGTCTGGTTTTGTGGAAGCCCAAGGGGGCAATCATCCGGCTCCTCCTGGAGCAGCATTTGCGGGAGAAATTGCTCGCGCAGGGCTATCAGCCGGTGTTCTCGCCTCACATCGGCCGACTGGACCTTTACCGCACCAGCGGCCACTTCCCGTATTACCGCGATTCCCAGTTTCCGCCGCTCTACGAATCCGACACAGCGCGAATCCTGAACGAATTGTGGGTGGCCATCGCCGAGGCCACTCCCGACGAGGGCTGGCCGAAGGCAGCGGATAAGCTGCTGAGTGAATTGAAGATCGAGGACCAAAACGTCTGGGCGCAGCTCACCGGCGCCGATGAAGGCACGCCGGAAGCAAAACGACTTCACCCGAAGCCCGAAGCGCGAGACCCCAATCTGCAGATCATCCGCGAGCACCTTCAGGCCGACGACGGTTACCTGCTCAGGCCGATGAACTGCCCGCACCACATCCGCATTTATGCGAGTGAACCGCACAGCTATCGCGATCTACCCGTGCGGCTGGCGGAATTCGGCACGGTCTATCGCTATGAGCAGTCCGGCGAGGTGTCGGGCCTGACCCGGGTGCGCGGCTTCACGCAGGACGATGCACACATTTTCTGCACGCCGGAACAGCTCCAGGGCGAATTGGCGGCCTGCCTGAAACTGACTCGCTATGTTCTTGATATGCTCGGGCTGAAGGATTATCGCGTTCGCGTCGGCCTGCACGATCCGAACGATCCGAAATTCATCAAGAACCCGCAGGCGTGGGCCGAGGCGGAGGTGGCCGTCCGCGCTGCCGCGGCGAATTCCGGCATGAGCGCCACCGAGGAGATCGGCGAGGCCGCGTTCTACGGTCCCAAGATCGACTTCGTGGTCAAAGACTGCATCGGCCGCGAGTGGCAGCTCGGCACGGTCCAGGCCGACTACAACCTCCCGCGAAGGTTTGAACTGAGCTACATCGGCGCCGACAACCGTGCCCACCAGCCGGTCATGGTCCATCGCGCGCCCTTCGGGAGCATGGAGCGATTCGTCGGCATTCTCATCGAGCACTTCGAAGGTGCGTTTCCGCTGTGGCTGTCGCCGGTTCAGGTCGTCGTGGCCGGTATCAGCGAGAAGAGCGCCGGCTATGCCCGCGAGGTCTTCGAGACTCTGCGCGGCGCCGGCATCCGCGTCGAGCTGGACGACTCGCCGGAGAAGATCGGCCCCAAGAAGCATCGCGCCCGGCAGATGAAAGTGCCCTACATCGTCGTGATCGGCGAGCAGGAGGCCGCGGCGCGAGCGGTCAATGTAAACGATCGAGAGGATCGCCGGACCGGCAACATGCCGCTTGTTGAATTCGTGGCGATGTTGAAAAAGGAAAACCAGCCCGGCGGCGGGGAGCCCACGCCGCGGGATTAGCTGAAAGCTGCCGAGTGTCGGTCACTCGGCGCAGGAACCCATGTAAACGAGAAAGGCAGGTGATCGCCCATTACCAACCTAAGATGCAATGAACAGATTCGTTTGTCGCCGATTCGTCTGATTGATGACACCGGCACAATGCTCGGCGTCATGCCCACCGACGAAGCCATGCGCCGTGCGCGCGACGTCGGCATGGACCTCGTCGAGGTCTCGCCGAATGAGCGCCCGCCGGTGTGCAAGATCATGGACTACGGGAAGCACAAGTACCTTCAGTCCAAGAAGCACAAACAGAAGCACCACGAGCAGAAGCTCAAGGAAGTCCGTATCCGTCCGAAGACCGATCCGCACGACCGCGAGATCAAGCTCAATCGGGCACGACACTTTCTGGAGCAGGGCGACAAGGTGCAGTTCACCATGATGTTCCGAGGTCGCGAGCGCTTCCACCAGGACCTCGGCAACGAGAGCTTTCAGGAGATCATCACGGCCCTAACGGACGTGGGGAAAGTCGAGCAGCCCCCGCGAACCTTTGGCCGCAGGATGACCATGCTCCTTGTACCGACCAAGGTTAGCCCGCTCGTCAAGCCGAAGTCGAGCGACCACGAGCCCGCACGAGCGGCTGCCGGCCCCAAGCCGACAGCAGGCCCTAAACAGGCCCCGAAAACCGCGCCGCCGCCGGAAACAGCCCCCGGACCGGCTACCGACGCGGGCGGCGATGGCGCGGCTCGCACGCAACCAACGGCCCAGGAAGGCGAATCCGCATCCGCGCCCGCGTCGTAATGTCCGATATGGGTTCGGTGTGAGCGTTTTGCACAGGGCCCGGCATCTTGCATCGAGCCGTGCCGGGCAGTATATTGCTGGGCTTTCGCTAATGGCTCTGTAAGACGCAGGACGCAAGGAGTAGCCACCATGGCCGCAGACATCAAGCCCGGCGCCACGATCACGCTGACCCTCACCAAGCTGCCCACCAACGAGGCCGCGGCCAAAACGCTTTCGCGCCTCTTCGCCAAGGACCCCTCGGCCAAGAAGGCCCGCGTCCGCCGTAAGAAGCTGCTGGCCAGCTCGATGCGCGTCGAGCGCCGCGGCGGCCGACCGTGGGAAGTTCGCTCGAAGGCCCCGCGACTGGTGCAGCCCAAGACCGGCGACTCCTGCAAGATCTTCGCGACGAGCGACGTCCTCCGCGACCTAGGCAGCGTCACACGCTTCGTGGCCGTCAAGTCCGCCTGAGTCCAGCGCAAAGCTCAGCGTAACATCGGCTACTCGCCCGCATAAACAGCTTACATCCGAACAAACTGCACGAGCGACCCATGCTGCGAGAAGCCGCACCGCGGCAGGAACGTGCACGCCGACACATCCTCCGCCGACACACACGCCACAATCGACTTGGGCAATAGCCGTCGAGCGAGCTGGAGAAAGTGCGCCGTCATCGCCCGGGCAACCCCCGATCCACGCGCGCCCGACACGACGTACAGGTCTGTCATTCGAGCGATGTCCCCTGCCTGCAAGTAACCGATGCGGCCTGCGGGCTCGCCGTTGAGCATGGCAACGAATACGTCGTAGCGCGAATCGTTGAGCCGCTCGACGGCGATCGCCGCATGAAGCTCGGCCTGCGCCGCATCGTCGTCAAACGTGGCACGAAATGCCTTCGGCATGGCACGCGCAGGCAGCACGCGGATCGTTTCGGCGTGCGGCGAATCCACCCAATCCCAGCGAGACAGCCCCCAGCAGGCGAGTTCCTCCCGCTTCCAACCCTTGCCCGAAAGAAGCGCCTCAATCGGCTCAACGTCCTGCCCCGCAGCCGGCGCCCACGTCCGGCAAAGGCGACCCCGCTCGGCGAAAAACGCCTCGGCCCGATCAAAGGCCGTTTGCCCGTCGACATCGGCAAGCCAGACATCGCGTAACTGATTCGCAGCGGGCGAGTCCGCGAAGAGTTCGGACCAATGCGCCACGCCGTAGGCCAGCGATTCCCACTGGGAAACCTGCTCCACTAGCGTCAGCTCCGATCGTCGCACCGCCGCAACCGTTTCGTCGCCCGTCGTCATCTCGCGCGATCCTCCGTCGAAGTTCCCACCGCTTATCACGACGATCTCATCGCGGGAGTTCGTCAAAGAGCACAAAACGATAGCCGTCGATCAGCAGCGGGAACGGCAGGCCCAGTGTATCGCAGGCAGATTCAAGCATGAAGATAAACGGTCGCATCGAACCCGGCACGGCGAAAAGAAACAACATCAACCCGGCGAAGCACATCCACGCGACCTGCGGCTGACGAAGCTTCCATCGCGTTTCGTGGTCGAAGGTGTGCTCGATGATGCCGAAACCGTCGAGCGGCGGGATGGGGATGAGGTTGAAGATGACCACGATGAAATTAAGCATGGCCATCGCCGCGAAGAAATAGACCCACGTCGGCTGGAGTTCGACAAACGGATCAACGATGCCAAGCAACGGATGCAGCGGCAGGGCGAAAAGCAGAAACAACAGAAAGTTGCTCACCGGCCCGGCCGCGGAGACGTAGGCACTCCATCGCTCGCTTTTTAACGCGCTCGAATCAATCCTCACCGACGCGCCGGGCAACGGAAAACCACCGATCAGCAGAATGATCGCAGGGATGAGCAAACTGAAGACAGGGTCGATATAGCGCGTTGGATCGAGCGACAGATAGCCCTTGGCACGCACGCTGCGGTCACCTCCCCAATACGCCACCAGGGCGTGTGAGAATTCATGAATACAGACGCAGATGATCCACGCCCCCAGCGCGGCGAATACCAGCGGTGTGAACGTGATGGCGGACAAAGGTGCAACGAACATATCGGGATTAAAACGTCACAGGCAATCAAGGGCCAGTCAGTCCGGTCGGCAACGCACGGCGACGGCTCGCAGCGCGGCACAAATCAACCGGCGGGATTCAGGCGGAGGCGTCGATTGAAGATCAGACAGCCGAGCGTCGCGCAAAGGACGCTCACACCCAGCAACACGCCGCACTCCTCCAGGATGCCCCGAACGCCGAACCCCTGAATGAGGGCCATGAAGCCGTCATAGGCCCAACCGTTGATCGTCATGAGGCCGAGCTGCTGCATCCACTCCGGCATGACCCAGCGCGGCACCATGCTGCCGCCGATGGCGCTCATGGCGAGGATGATCATCGTGCCGAGTGAATCAAGCTGCTCCGTGGTCCGACAAAACGAGCCGATCATCACGCCGAAGCCGGTCGTGGCCAGGCAGGTCGCGAATGTAAGAAGCAGCAATCCGCCGGAAATCGCCCAGATGTCCACGCCGAAGACCATCCACGCGAACAGGTACATGACATAGCACTGCGCCAACGCGAGCATGAACGAGAAAACCATTTCGCCGAGTAGAATATGTCCGGGGCGCAGCGGTGAGGCCAGCAGTCGCCGCATCTCGCCCGTACCCAGCGCCTCCAGGATCGTTCGTGCCGCGTTCACGGCACTAAACAGCAGGAACATCGGCACGATGCCCGCAAGGAAGGTGTGCTTCGATGCGATTTTCATCCGCTGCCCGACCACGTCGTGCTTGTCAACCTTGATAAGCAGCTTCTGTTCGGCCTGGGTGTCCGCGCCGGATGCAATAAACGCGCCGTCTTCCGAGACGTCGTCCGTTTCCCTTGCCGCGCCGAACATCTGCATGAAGAACTCCCGCCCCGCGGCCATCTGCAACATACCGACGAAGATTTCCGCTTCCACCGGCTCCAGCGCGTCGTAATAAACCTTGACGCCCGTGTGTCGCTCGCCGACGAGCGTGTTCGGGGCCTCACCAAAGCCCTTGGGAATAACCAACGCAACCCGAAACTTGCCTCGCCGGCGGATCAATTCTTCTGCCGATTCTTCCGTGAGCGGTATGCCGTCGAGTTCTTCATTCTCCGTGCGGATGATGCGAACCCGCTGCGCCGCCAGTTCACCAATCAAACGCCGAGAGTGCGAAGATTCATCATGATCGATCACCGCCACGCGAAACGGCCGCGCCGCCGGCCCCGCAAAGATCGCCGTGAAGATCGAATAGAGCACGATCCCCGGCAAAAAGACCACCGCCAACGTCGCCGGCGAGCGCAGCAGCACGCGCAGATGCTTCATCGCCAGTATCCAGATGACTCGCAGGGATCGCACGATGGTCTCGATTCGACACCGTCCGGTGAGCACCGCTCACCACGCATTCGCCACAGTCCGCTCTCAATCTCGTAGCGCCCGGCCCGTCAGCTCCAGAAACACCATCTCCAGATTCGGCTCCACGAGCCGGATGCTCGTCGGCTCAATGCCCGCCTCAGCCGCAAGTTCCGCCGCGCGGAGGATGGTTCGGCCATCGCCGGCGATGCTCAGGTGCGCCGCATCATCCTCCAATAGCCAGGGTATGTTCCCCAGCCCGTCGGCCATCTTTTGCACGGTCGCCTCGGTCAGCCCGCGTCCTTGAATCACCATGTCGCGCTTGGTTTCCACGCGATGGATCAATTCGCTGAGTGTGCCCATGGCGAGAATGCGGCCATGGTCGATGATCGCCGTGCGCCGGCAAAGCCGCTGGGCTTCTTCCATGTAGTGCGTCGTATAGAGAATCGCCCGACCTTCGTCCGCGAGGCGCTCGACCATCTCAAAGATATACAGCCGCGCATGTGGATCGACTCCGGCCGTGGGTTCGTCCAGCAGCAGCAGCTCCGGCTCATGCAGGATCGCCGCCGCGATGTTCAGCCGACGCTTCATCCCGCCGGAAAACGTCTCCACGAGGTCGCGCGCGCGATCCGGCAGGCCCACCAGCTCAAGCGTCTCATCCACGCGGCGACGCAGTTGCGGACCGTGGAGATCGTAGAGCTTTCCGACCAGCAGCAGGTTCTCCCGCGCCGTCATCCGCTCGGCCAGACTGACCTCCTGCGGAACGTAACCGAGCTTGCGCTTGTAGGCGTCCACCTTCTCGAAGGGAATACCGGCAACACGAACCGAACCGCTGTCCGGCGTCAGAAGCGTGGCAATGATGTTGATCGTCGTGGACTTGCCCGCGCCGTTCGGCCCGAGCAGACCGAAGACCTCCCCGGCATCGATTGAGAAACTCAACCCGTCGACGGCCACGTGCTCGCCGTAGGATTTCTTCAGCGACTGGACCTCTAGGATCGCCAACAAGAATCTCCTTTGCAAGGATGCAAATCGCTGATTCTAACCGTAGAGAGGGCCATCGACAGGTGAAAAAGAAACGACACACAGACGCACTCGAAAGGATGGCTCCCTACCAATCCATCGGAATAGATCCGGTCTCAACGATGCTGCACCACGTGCAGCGAATGTTCCGCCAGATCGCGAAGCTCCCGCACCTCGGCCTGTCGAATTCCAGCGGCGATCTCGATCAACTGCCGATACGACGCTTCGGCTTCGTTCAGTCTGCCGGACTCACGATACAGCTCTCCAAGAAAGTACCACCCCCGTAGTACGGAAGCTTTCGTGCTGGTCTGCATCAGATCGCGAATGGACTCCAGCTCGCGCAGGGCCTGATCAGGCCTGCCATCGAGTTGGTGGAGCACGGCAATATTGACCGTATAGACTTCTCGCTTGTACGGCATCAGACGACGGCCTTCGTCGAAGACTTCAATCGCCTTGCTGAGTCGTCCCTGCTGCTGGTAACAGAGCCCGAGCTGCTCGCGTGCGACATCATCCTCGGGGAAATAGCCCAACACCCGCAAGAAAAGCCGCTCCGCCTCCGCATATTGCCGTTCACGAATGGCGAGCATGGCCAGAGACAGGTTCGTGGTGCGCAGATTGGGATTCATTGCGAGCGATCGCTCCAGCTCCGCTCGCGCTTCGACGCTATGCCCCGCGCGTCGCAGCGCCTCGCCGTGCTGTGCAGCGGCATAGGCCGATGTCGGGTCGGTCCGAACGCCCCGCGCCCACAACGCCACCTCGTTGCCCCATACGGGGTTATAACGGTGCGTCAATGCAGCAAAAACAACGGCCGTCACGATGCCAAAGCTCAGACACGCCTGACGCGCTCGAACAACCCGCCCGGCCAATCGCCGCGCAGCACGGTCCACTAGCGTGCAGATCAGGGCCAACCCACCCAACAGCGGCAAGTAGAGGTAACGGTCGTGAACAATTTCCTCCGGGATAAACACGCGAATATCCAGGGACAGTAGAAGCGCAAACGCAAACCAGATCAGGCCGATCCGAAGAATTCGATCGCGATCCCACCAACGGCTCACCAGCCGCGCAAGAATTAACAACGCCAGCAGCGGCAGCCAGAAATTCCCCCAGCCCATGTTCAGATTATTCACTGCGCGCAAACCGTAAATCGGCCCGAGCCCCACCGGCCAGATCATCTGCCGAATGTAAAACATTACGATCGAGGGCGCGGTCGCCAGCACGCTGCTCAAACTCGGCGCCCCCGGCGCAAGTCGTCGCATCATCCCGAGCACCTGATACCGCACGATCACAAACACGACGGCGACGACCAGAAACGGCAACGCGCGACACAGCGCGGAGCGAATGCGCGAGCGCCTGTCGCACGCGGCGCGCTCATCCCACGCCCATTCCGTCAGAAAAATAATAATCGGATAGACAATCGCGCCTTCCTTGCTCAACAAAGCCAGAAGAAAAATCGCCGTGGACGCAATGAACCATCTTCGCTTCGACGCGCTTCGCCACTTCAGATAACAGGCATAGCTGCCGAGCACGAAACCGCTCATCAGCATGTTCGGCACGCCCGACGCCCATGCAACGGACTCCACGTGCGTTGGGTGAACTGCAAACAGCCAGACGACCAGGGCGATAACGACCGGCCGCGCCCGGAGCTGACAGAGCACGACGTAGATCAGCACGACCACGATAAGGTGCGCCAGGATGCTCGAAACGTGCCAGCCAGGCGTCGCCAGCCCGAAGAGATGATAATTGGCCGCCATCCAGAGAACGAACATGGGGCGCCAGTAATTGCTCCACGCGCTGCCGCGATCACCTGTAAAAGCCCAGACATCGGACGTCACCGCTTTCCACAGATAGCGCGCATGCTGAATGTAGGGATTGTTGACGATCTCGAACTGATCGTCATAAACGAACTCGCCGCGAAGCGCGTTCAGGTAGGCCGCCGCAACCAACACAAGGGCGAAGCCGAGAACAAGCCCTCGCCACTTGCGTCTAAACTGTGCCGGGGAAATCACGCGTATCGTCTCTCCCTGGTCGCGCCGATGCGTTACGCCTTCACAATCTTCCCCCGCCCCTGGCGCACGCCGACCGTCGCGTTGCGCGTGTCGAGCACCAGCTTGCTGTTCCGCACGATCATGTTGTAGTCGTACGACGAGTGATCCGTTGAGATCAGCACGGCGTCGTATTTCTTGAGCTGCGCCGCTGTCAGTGGAACGCTCTTCATTCGCAGATCGTGCTCCCGCCCCTTGTGCGTCCGCGGGATATGCGGATCGTTGTAGTCCACCTTCGCCCCATGCTTCCACAAGAGATGAATCAACTCAATGCTCGGACTCTCCCGCAGGTCGTCCACGTCTTTCTTGTATGCCAGACCCAGCACCAGAATCCGCGAACCCTTGAGCGGCTTGCCGCGATCGTTCATCGCCGCCGCGAGCTTGTGGATGACATACTCCGGCATCTGCGTGTTGATCTCGCCGGCCAACTCGATGAACCGTGTCGACTCGCCGTATTGCCGCGCCTTCCACGTCAGGTAGAACGGATCAATCGGAATGCAGTGTCCGCCCAGTCCGGGACCGGGATAAAAGGCGGAATAGCCGAAGGGCTTGGTCTTCGCCGCGTTAATGACCTCCCACACGTCGATGTCCATTTTGTCGAAGACCATCTTCAGCTCGTTCACCATGGCGATGTTTACGCAGCGATAAACGTTCTCCACGATCTTCGCCGCCTCCGCCACCTCGCAGCTCGCCACCGGAACCACCTGGCTGATGGCTCCCGAATACAACGCCACCGCCAGCTTGCGGCTTGCAGGGTTCAGCCCGCCCACCAGCTTCGGGATGCTCTCCGTCGAATAATCCTTCCGACCCGGGTCCTCGCGCTCCGGGCTGAACGCCAGATAAAAATCCCTGCCCGCCTTGAGCCCGCTGCCTTTTTCGAGAATCGGCTTGACCAGATCGCGCGTCGTCCCCGGATAGGTCGTCGATTCGAGCACGATCAGTTGCCCGCGGCGCAGCTCCTTCGCGATGGCGTGCGCCGTGGACTCCACGTAAGTCATATCTGGATCGCGCGACTTGGAGAGCGGCGTCGGCACGCAGATGATGATCGCGTCCGGCTTTCGCAGCTCGCGAAAGTCCGCAGTCGCCCGAAAGCGCTTGGCCCGCTTGAGCCCGGCGATCATCGAGTCGGGAATGTGCTTGATGTAGCTCTTGCCGGCGTTGAGCATCCGCACCTTGGCGGAGTCCACGTCAAAGCCCAACGTGGTAAAGCCGGCATTGCCGAACGTCCGCACGAGCGGCAGACCGACATACCCCATGCCCATGATGCCCACGAGGGCTTTCCTGCTGCGAATCCGTTGTTCTAACTTGGCTGCTGACAAATGGTCGTCTCCCGTCAATCGCGCTCTAAAAAACGCCCTGTTTACCCGATATCGAGCAGGGCATTAGAAGGGACGCCAGCAGGATCGGCAAGTGAGCGAGGCGCCGCCCTCCTGGCGACTACCGCATGTCTCATTCGAACATACACCCTGCTCCCGCAAGGTCTGGAAATATCGTCGAACCATGCCGCGATACGAGCCGTACTATGCCCACCGCACGGATGCGGGCTTTCACCCCTGGTTGAAAAGAAAGGAGTCTGCCGACATGTCATCTGCCATTGCCCTGGCCTTCGTTTTCTCCACGACCGTCAACGACCCCTCGATGGACCTGAGCAAAGTCGACTTCGCCGCGCGCTTCGGCAAGTTCGACGGCTGCTTCGTCATCAAGGAGGTCGGCACCGGCCCGATGCGGTTCCACAAGGAACAAGACTGCAAACGTCGCCTCGCGCCCTGCTCGACCTTCAAGATCTTCAACGCACTGGCCGCCCTCGATGCCGGCGCAGTCAAAGGCCCCGACACCCTGCTCAAGTGGGATGGCACGCCGAATCGTCGTAAGGAATGCGAGAAGGACCACACCCTGGCCAGCGCCATCCGTGACTCCGTCGTCTGGTACTTTCAGGAGGTCGCACGGCGCATCGGGCCGGAACGCATGCAGCGCTATCTCGACGGCTGCGATTACGGCAACCGGGACATCTCCGCCGGCATCGACACCTTCTGGCTGGAAACCTCGCTCCGCATCTCCGCCGTTGAACAGCTTCGTTTCATGGAGCGGCTCTACACCGACAAGCTGCCGTTTACGCCCGAGGCAATGCAGGCGGTCCGCGAAATGATCGTCCTCCGGCGCGGCGACGGATGGACCTTCAGCGGCAAGACCGGCACGGGCGCCGGCGGCACGGACGGGGCCGCGCTGGGATGGTTTGTCGGCCACATCCGATCGGGCGAACGGCAATTCGTCCTCGTGGCGAACATCCGCGGCGAAGGTGCGAGGGGGCCCACGCTGCGCGAAATGGCATTCGACACACTCAAGGACCTCGGCCTGATCGAGGACGCGCCATCGAAGGCGCCCTGACGATCGGCTGTGGGGGTGTCCTTGCCGCGAACCTGTGGTAATCTTCCCAGCCGGGCGTGTTCCGATGCCTCCTTCGAGGATCGGCCGTTACGCCGATGGATTAAGCGCCGATTCGTGGATCGGCACAAAATGGAGACCATCGCTCATGTTCGATGATCTCTCGCTCTGGCTGGGCGATATACACAAGTTCACCTCGCCGCAAATTGCCGGCGTGATCGTCACGTTTACCGCGGTGATCTGCGGGGCGACGATCGGCATTGAGCGTCAGCGGGCACAGAAACCCGCCGGCCTGCGCACGCTCATTCTCATCTGCCTCGGATCCGCCATCTTCACGCAGGCCTCGCTGCTGCTCGCCGAGGGCTTCGCCGATCGCACGCGCATTGCCGCACAAATCGTTTCCGGCATCGGCTTTCTCGGCGCGGGCGCCATCATTCGCGAGCGCGGCATGGTCATCGGCGTCACCACCGGCGCAGGCATCTGGGCGACGGCAGCCGTCGGCGTCGTGGTCGGCGGAGGATACATAGCGGCGGGCCTCTTCTTCTCCTTGCTTATCATGTTCACGCTTTCAGCGGCCCAGTTCATCGATCGACTCGTAAGCGGACCATGCGTCTACAAGACGCTACGTCTGGAGTTTGACCCCGACGGCGGCCGGACACGCCTGGCGATTCAGGCCCTGCTCGACGATCACCAGCATATGGATACGGTTACGTTTGAGGATCCGCAGGATGGTCCGGGAGTGGCGCTGATCCGCTACTGCGATTCCCACCGCGACCATCGGACTTTCATGTCGGATTTACTGCGCATGAAGCACATCCAACGCATGCAGCAGGATTGATATCGCGGTCGGCCCCACTCAGCACACTGATAATGACGTCCGCAAATCCACGGCGCGCCAGCCGCGTCACGCATGGTGTTCGAATACTGAAAGACGATGAAGATTTTTTTCGGCAAGGCGCAAATGTCGGCGAGCAGGATCTGCCGATGGTAGTCCGGCTCGGGGTCGAAGCGGAACTTGGTAACGACACTTCGACACTTTGGATGGAGTTGCGACATGTCAGGCCCAATTTATTCAGGAGGCGGACGGCGGCAACGATCGAGCATCGGATGGCGGCGGATCGGTCGCTTCGGCCGAGTCCTGCTTGCACTGGCCGCTGGGGCGGCATTCGGCTTACTGGCCTGGGAGCCGCCGACACAAAACGATTCAGAGGACGCGCGGAGCGCGTCGAAGTCGCGGCAGCCGGATCGCGTCAAGGAGGATGCGACCGGTCTGCAACTTTCTACGCCCGGCGAACCGGCGGATGTGCAACGGCAGATCGGCTGGCTTCGCAAGGGCGGACGGGAGGACGGCGTGCCGGATCGTTCCGGCCTGCCGCGCGAGGCCCAGCAGGGCAATACCAATGTGGTAACTCGCACACATCAGAATGAAAGGAGCGACGAGGTGCCGACCTCGTCGCTGCACTCGCGGGGTCCGCCCTCGCTGAGATAGAGCATGATCGAGACGGGCACGGAGGCCCGTAGGGCAAAGCTGACGGGCAAGGATGCCCGTCTTTTTTTTTGGTTCTTCACGGATTTCCGGGGAGCTACAGCAGCATGGGCAGATGTGCCATCTTCTTGCGTCGATTTTCGTCGGCTTCTAGCCGACGGGTTTTTGCCACCGACTTTGAGTCGGTGGGAGCCGTCGGACAAGCACCCTTGCGAGCCGGCTTCAGCCGGGCTTCTCGCGTGGTCAAAAGCCGGCTTGAAGCCGGCTGAAAGAAATCGTGTTGGCCGCAATCCACCGCCTAAAGGCGGTGGCAAGAGCCGTCCGGCTGAAAGCCGGCCACTGCCAACCGGTTCCCGGAAATCCGTGAAGAACCTTTTTTTTATGCATGCCGAACACGGGGTCAGCGACGAGTGAGGATATCGGGGGCGCTCTCGGGGGCCGGCGCGGGGGATGAGGACGTCAACTCAAAGAGCAGGTCATCGGCCAGCGTGGCCGCTTTCAGTGCCAATGCTTCGACATCGAAAGGATCATGCGTCTGGGCGATGGAATCGCGCCAGTCATCCCGGCAGTTCAGCCGAAGGGTTTCTCCGGTTCGCTGGTTGATGAACAGCGTCTGCATCCGCGCGGGGGAATCGGCAGGGTCGATCCACAAGGATAGTCGGCCAAGACTCGCACCCGTGGCGGCCTGGATGCCGTCGACCATTGCGGTGTAATGCGTTTCGAGGGGGCAGGCGTGGCGCACAAGCAGGGCATCATCTCCGTGTGGCAAATCGAGCTGCCTCAGGGCGGCGAGGCCCATTCGATAGCCGATGACGGCACCGGGCGAAAGCCGGCCGTGCACGCCGCGGATGGAGCGCAGTTCGCCGCCCACGTCGGTCTTGCCGGTGACGCGGAAGGTCAGCGTGGCCCAGAAGCTTTCCCATTTCGCCTTGCTGAGCCCTTCCGTCGGGCGGATCAGATGCGCTTTGACAAAACCGTGGCCGGCGCGATCGAGGGGAATGGATGCCACACCTTTGGCATCCGTGACCGTGCGATACGTGTAGGCGTGGGAATCGTCGTCCGGCTTCTTTTCGGAGGTTGCGGCGGATTTCGCGTCGGCGCCTTCATGGCCGACGCTGATCGGGACGCCCTCCCAGGGATGGCCGTCGAGCAGAACCTGGACGCGGACGGTCTGGCCTGTCTTCCAGTGACATGGATTTGACATCGGGACGATTTCGAGGCGATGGCCCAGCGGCGCCTTCCAGGACTCGTCGTCCGTCGGGCAGGGAAGGACTTCGACAATGGTCTTGGCGAATTTCGTGTACGCCTCGACGACGGTCTTGTCGGGGGAGGGCTTCGAATCGGCCAGACGCGCCATGGCGGCATCGGCGCGTTCGGAGCGGAGGTACTTTTCAAAGCCATCCAGCTTCATTTCGATCAGGTGCGGATTCAGGGCACAGCCGATGACGTGGATGCCGGGGCCGGTGACGGGCCTGCGAACACTCAGGCCGCCTTCGCGAGGAGCGTAGCCGGTGACCTGCTCGGTGCGGCCGCCATGACGGTCCACCAAGTCGGCAACACGCTTCGGATCAGTGGCCTTCTCGCCCAGGGGAAAAACCTCGCCGGTAACGAAGGAGAGCCAAAGGGAATCACCCTCGGCGGCGGTATTCTGATCGACGATCAGCCAGGAATCATGCGCGATCGCTGGATGCGCGCAAATAATTATGTAAACTAGCGTTATACAATACGCGACGGTTTGTATTCGGCGAAGACTCACAGATTACGCTGCCTCCGGCAGTGCTTCGGACGCACGAGTTTTACCCCCAGAGTTGACTGCGATTGCATGTCCGAGGCAAAGTTTTTGCGAGTCGTCTCATTGCAGCGAAACGGGGTCGATGTCGATGGTGAGGGTCTTAACGTCGGCGCGGAGAGCGGATTCGGACTTGAGCAGGTCAATGGCGGCCAGCATGGAGGCGGCGGTGTCGAAGCTGATCTGAACGTCGTAACGGTAGCTGTCGCGCAGGCGCTGGATGGGGCAGGGCTGGGGGTCAAAGACGCGGGCGCGGATGCCGCGCTTCTTGAGCAGTTCGTCGATCTGAGACGCGAGCAATTCGGCCGATTTCTTCACGCGGGTAAACAGCGGATCGGCGAGGACAATGCGCAGGAGGCGCGTCCACGGCGGCAGTCTGGCCGTGCGTCGCTTTTGCAGTTCGCTGTTGGCGAAGCCCTCGTAGTCGCCCTTGACGGCGTGCTGAATCGGGGAGGTATCGGCGGCAAAGGTTTGGACGACGACGTGGCCCGGGGCGTCGCCGCGTCCGCTGCGGCCGGCGACCTGGAGGACAAGCTGGAAGGTGCGCTCCTCGGAGCGGAAGTCGTTGAGTGCCAGGGCGGTGTCCGCGCTGACGATACCGACGAAGGAGACGAAGGGGAAGTCGAGCCCCTTGGCGATCATCTGGGTGCCGACGAGGCAGTCGAACTCACGCTTTTCGAATGCGGCGAGAATGTCTGCGTAGTCTCGGGGATGCTTCATGGCGTCGGAGTCCATGCGGCGCACACGGGCATCCGGAAACTTGAACTTCATCTCCTCCTCGACGCGCTGGGTGCCGATTCCGAAGCGAACGAGACGGCCCTTGCAATTCGTCGTCGGGCAGTCTGTCGGCACTTCGACGCGCTCGTGGCAATAGTGACAATGGGCGAGGCCGGTGGTGGCGTGAAAGACCATGTGGACGGTGCAGTGAGGACAGGTAAAGACGTACTTGCATCGCGGACAGTGAAGGTAGCCGGCGTAGCCACGGCGGTTGAGCAGAAGGACGGCCTGCTCCTTGCGGTCGAGCGTGGCGCGAAGGTGTGCTTCCATCTCGCGCGAGAGCATGTGGACGCCGGGGCGCGCGAGGTGTTCTTCGCGCATATCGACGAGATAAACGGTGGGCATGGCAAGGCCGCGGACGCGCGTGGGCATGCGGATGAGCTGGTAGTGGCGCATCTGGTGTGCGTTTTTCCATGTTTCGAGCGACGGCGTGGCGGAGCCGACGACAACGGGGATTTTTTCCATGTTTGCCCGTTGGATGGCGACGTCGCGGGTGTGATAGCGCGGGGCGGCGAGGTTTTTGTAGCTCGGCTCGGCTTCTTCGTCGACGATGATAACACCGAGATTCGGACAGGGGGCGAAGATCGCGCTGCGTGTGCCGATGACGACGGGGATTTCTCCGGACGCGATGGCGGCCCACGTGCGCGAGCGATCGACGGCGGAGAGGCCGCTGTGAAGCGTGGCGACGCGCTCGAAGCGGGATTCGAGCCGGCGGACGGTCTGCGTGGTGAGGGCGATTTCGGGTACGAGCATGATCGCCTGACGCCCTTCGGAGAGTGCCTGCTTGATGGCACGGATATAGACTTCGGTCTTGCCGCTGCCGGTGACGCCGAAAAGGACCTGCACAGAGAAGTCGCGGGCGGCGACGGCGGTAGCGATCTGGTTGATGGCGCCTTTCTGGTCGGCGGTGAGTTCGTAGTCGGGCTCGTGCGGCGCGGGATTCGGGGTGATGGGCAAGACGGGTTCGAGGACGGTTTCGATGTGAGCGAGGCCCTTTCTTGCAAGCGCGGTCAGGACGGCGGGCGTGCAGTCGGCGAGTTCGCAGAGGCGGGAAACATCCAAGCGGCCGGCGTGGTCGGCCAGGACGCGCAGGGCGGCGTATTGTTTGGGGGGAAGCTGGGGGAGATGATGAAGATCAGATTTCGAATGGGGGGTTTCGCGATGTTCGGCGCTGGGGGCGGCGGATTGCAACCCGTCGGCTTCGACATTTTGATGCTTCGACGTTTCTCTCAGCTCGACGTACTTGACTTTCTTCCAGCCGGCGCGGCCTTTTGCGGCGGCGGGGACCATCTGGTCAAGCGTCTTGCCGAGATGGGCGCAGTAGTAGCGGGCGATCCAGCGGCCGAGTTCGAGGAGTTTGGGGCTGAGGACCGGCTGGTCGTCGATGACGTCGATGAGCGTCTTCAGCGTCGATTTCCACGGTTGACGGCTGACATCGAGGCAGAAGGCCACGCGCGGGCGGCCACCGCGGCCGAAGGGAATGGTGACGCGCATGCCGGGAGCGATGCGGCCTTCCAACTCGGGCGGGACGAGATAGCTGTAGGTGCGATCGATGGGCACCAGCGGGGCGACAGTGGCGATGAGGGCCTCGCGCAGTTCCGGTTGATCCAGAAGCGAGGGTGTGGCGCGATCGACTTTGGCGCGAGGCATGGCAGCGGAAACCGTTTTTCTAGATTCACGAACGTATCGAAGATCGAGGCACCGGCTATTATACGCGGCGGCTTCATGGGGGCAGTGGAATGTTTGGCGCGGCTGTGAATTGCGGAAGCATTGATGATTGAAGTTCACGAACTGGTCAAGATTTTTCCGACGACCGAGGGCGACGAGAAACGCGCGGTCGACGGCATCTCGTTCAAGGTCGGTCCCGGTGAAATCTACGGGCTGCTCGGGCCAAACGGCGCGGGGAAGACCACGGCGCTGCGGATGGTCAGCGGACTGCTCACGCCGACATCGGGTTATGTGCGTCTTGCGGGGCACGACGTGTTGGTAGAGCGGGAGCAAGCGAAGCGATGCCTCGGCTATCTGACGGCGAGCACGGGACTCTATCAGCGGTTGAGTCCGCGGGAGCTGCTGCGGTATTTCGGCGCGCTCTTGGGGATGGACAAGCCGGCGGCTGAAACGCGGATTCTCGAACTTGTCGACTGGCTGGATATGCACGAGTTCGCGGATCTGCGCTGCGGCGGGCTCTCCACCGGGCAGAAGCAGCGGACAAACATCGCCCGTGCACTGATGGGCGATCCGCCGATTCTGATCATGGACGAGCCGACGCTGGGGCTGGACGTGCTGACCAATCGGATCGTGCTGGATTTCATCCGCGCGGAGTCGGCCCGCGGCAAGGCGGTGATTATGTCCACGCATTATCTGGACGAGGCGGAGACACTTTGTCATCGCTTCGGGCTGATACACGAGGGACGATTCGTCGGCGAGGGCGATCTGGCCCACTTGCAGGCAATGTCCGGCCGGCTGCGATTGAGCGAGATTTTTCTGAAGCTCTGCGGACATGAAGAGCATGTCTTAAAAGCGCGGCCGGCGGAGACGGGCCCGGGCGGAACGACCTACGAGCGAGGGAGCGCATGAGACGATATCGCCGCGTCTGGGTCGTGTATTGCAAGGAGCTGCTGGAGACGCTGCGCGACAAGCGGACGCTGGCAGCGATGATCCTTGTGCCGATCGTGCTTTACCCCGTGTTGATGATCATCATCGTCGAGGCGCTGCGCGCGGAGACGGGACGTCGGCAGGCGGAGCGATACAGCGTCTGCGTGCCGGATGAGGCGCATCGCCAGTGGCTTCGCGGCGTGCTGGATCGGGTAGACGCGGCGCTGGGCGATCCTCCGGAGACGTCGAAAGCGACCGTGGAGATGCCGGAGATGGGGGGTGCGGCGGATTTTCTGCGCGCGCGGCTTCGCAGCGATCAGGTGGAGATCATCGTGCTGGAGCCGGGCGGTTCACTCTGGGACATGGTCGCGGAGCAGTATGCATCAACAGCCGTGATTGTGGAACCGCCGCCCGACCCGATCGTGGAGGTGGACCTGACGAATCGGCGGGTGCAGATCCTGCACAACGATACGAACCCGCGATCGGAGTTTGTTTTTTCGCAGCTGAATTCGATTCTCCTCAGTGAGTCGGATCGAATCGTGCGGGCACGGCTGTCGAAGCTGCCGGGCGGCGTGGCCACGCTGACGCCGCTGGTGATGACGAATGTTTCTACATCCAGCCCGGAGCAGCAGTTTGCAAAGATTCTGGCGATGGTGGTGCCGTTTCTACTGGTGGTCATGACGGTGACGGGGGCGCTCTATCCGTCAATCGACCTGACGGCGGGCGAGCGAGAGCGCGGGACGCTGGAAACGCTGGCGGTCTCGCCGGTGCCGGTCGGGCAGATCGTGGCGGGCAAGTTCGGCGTCGTGGTGACGATTGCGATGTTCAGCACAGCGCTGAATCTCGGCTCGATGACGGCGATGTTTCATTTCAGCAAGCTCGCCCAGCTTGCAGCGGGGTCGAGCATCGGGCGGACGACGGAGGTAGAACCGACGCTCGAAACATCGGACGCGAAATCCACAGACCGGCTGTCGCAGCGGGATTATCTTGAGCGACGCAAACAACTGGAAGCGGAGGCGGAGAAGAAGTCGGGCTTCATTGTGACCGCAGCGCCGATCGTGCTGCTGGCGATGCTGCCTTTTGCGGTGCTGGCGGGCGGCGTGATGCTGGCGACGTGCAGCTTTGCGCGGACGTTCAAGGAAGCGCAGAACTACATGATGCCCGTGATGATGGCGTTCATGATTCCGGCGATGATTGTGTCTTACATGCCCACGACTCGGCTGGAGGGGGTGCTGCTGGTCCTGCCGGTGGCGAATATCGTTGTGCTCATTCGCGAGCTGTTTCTGGGGAACTATCAGCCGGCGGCGATGGGGATTTGTCTGCTGTCGACCTGCTTCTATGCGGCGGTGGCGATGACGGTGGCAGCGCGGTTGTATGGCAACGAGGCCGTGCTTTTCTCCGACGTGGGCAGCTACAAGACGCTGTTTCGCAGGAGGTTCTTTCGGCCTCAGCCGGTGCCGACTCCGGCAACGGCGCTGGCGGCCATCGCGATGATCTTTCCGTTCTACTTCTACTGGCAGTCCTATCTCGTCGATCTCGGAGACGCGCCGGAGCGCATTCGGCTGGTCATCGCCGGAGCACAGGTGCTGGTCTTGGCGGCCCCGACGATTCTGTTGGCATGGTATCTCAAGCTGGACCTGCGGAAGACGTTCGCCTTACGGCGGCCGGAGACCACGGCGATGGTGGGTTCGCTGTTCCTGGCGGCTTCGATTGTGCCGATCGCGAATCTGCTGCGAGCGGTGCAGTATCAGTGGTTTCCGCCGGGGATGGATTTACTGGGCGATCAGATGGCCGTGCTGCAAGAGGGCTCGATCGTCAGCGTGCTCATCGTGTTCGCACTCGTGCCGGCGATCTGCGAGGAGCTTGTCTTCCGCGGGTTTCTGCTATCGGGACTGCGCGGGCGGCTCTCGACGGTTGTCTCGGTGGTGATCGTGGGCATGGTCTTCGGGCTCTTTCATATGTACATGGAGAAGATACCCGTGCTCACTCTGCTCGGCGCGCTACTGGCAATCATCTGCTTGTGGAGCGGATCGATCTATCCGGCGATGCTGATTCATCTGGCGAACAACGGGCTCGCGCTGGCGTCCACGCGACATGAGGGATTGCAGCGGCTGTTGGCGATGCCGATGACGCAGGAAGAACTGGTCACGCCGCAATGGAACGTGCGAACCGCGATGTTTGGCGCGATCTTCATCGTCGGGCTGGGACTGGTGATTCGATCGCGTCGGCCTTCCTCGCGTACAAGCTAGCAAGCGACTATCTTGAATTGTCTGGAGTAATACTCTTCTGGATCGGCGTTGTTGTGCCGCCACCCGTGGTGGCTGCGTTGGGCAGCATGCTCGTGCCGCCGCCGGCGCCGCCGTCGCCTGGGTTGAAAATATCACTGAAGCCGAGAAAGGTGCTGAAGGTGGTCAGAATGCTGCTGAAAGTGTCGAGGATGGTCAGCGCAATGTCGTTCGACAGCTCAGAAAGGAAGCTCTCGTCGTCCTCGCCATTGCCGGAAAGGGTCACGGAGCCGCTCTGAACGGCGATGGATCTCTGAATCATCAGGCCCGGCCGGCGGGCATTGAGCGCTCCACCCGACGTAGTGGTGAACTGACTCGTAACGATCGTCGGCTGCGGACCCGTACCGTCGCCAGGCGTTGTCGGTGTTGTGGGGGTCGTGGGCGTCGTTGGAGTTGTCGGAGTTGTCGGAGTTGTCGGGGGCGTGCCTGTGTCAGTCAGGCCGAGCAAGGGGCCGAACTGCTGGAGGAGTTGATTGATGTCGGGCGTGGTCGCCTGTGCCGACGCGGAGTTCGCACTCAGCAGTACGACACATGCGGCAATACACAAGGCCGTCACCAGACGAACTGCACGATTCTGATATCGAGTCGAAGGCATCATCGTTCTACTCCCTGCGTCGATCCCCTGGTTGCACATGCCGCGTGCCGTATCGGTCCCCCGCATCACTGACTCATTATAAGCAAACGCCGCCCGTCGGTCGCGGCGGATCATTAGAACCCCGCTCGCCGACCCGGCAGGGGGCATCCCGAACCGAACCTAACTATCGGCCGGAAACGGGGTAGGCGTTTAGATGCATCCCTCGACAGGGGCGATATCAGTGCTGAGGGGCACGTCGTCGTCAAGTCTGAGCCCGCACGTCGAGCTGATGTGCCTTGCGTCCGCCGCGGGTGGTACGGGCTTCTCCCGGCACGCCGGCCAGGAGCGTCCCGGCCACGTTGACGGCGCGGCACACAAGGTCCGCCGCACCTGCGCGCAGCTCCTTGCTATTGGAGACTGCTTTGATGTTTCGCTCCATGTCCTCGGCTGACCAGCCGCGCGAATGCGCGATGTACGGAAACGGCGGCAGGTGGCAGCCCAGCTCGGCGAAGAACCCGAGCATCTGCCCGGCCACGGCCTGCACGTTGTCCTGCCCGCCGGTGATGATGAAGGCGGCGACCTTGTTGTGCATCAGCACCTTGTTGGCGATGGTGATCTGGTTCTGAATGCAGTTCATCCGCTCGACCATCTTGTAATAGAGCGAGCTGGCCGATCCCCAGCGGATCGGCGTGGCCACGAGGATCACGTCGGCCCAGTGAACGATCGCCTCGTACACCCGGTCGAGCTGGTCGTTCGGGTCCATCTGCGTGATGCTGCACGGCCAGGTGCAGGCGTGGGCGCTCTTGGAGTAATAGCCCTCGCAGGCGCGGAACGAAAGGTCATTGAGCTTGATAAGACGGGTTTCGGCACCGAGCTGTGTCCTGGCATGATCGACGGCGAATTCGAGTAGCGCGTCGGAAGTTGAGTAGCGCGGGTTCGCCCCATCCATGACGGTCGTGGAGATGCCGACGACGCGGATCGGACAATCCGTTCGCTTTATGGATCGGGCCAGTGGATGCGGTTCGTGCTTCTTTCGCGTGCGCGGCGAGGACGGCGTGAGATTAACGAGAACTCGGCCGTTTTCGACCTTCACGTCGTGCCGTGGGACGGCGTCTTCCTCGTAGCCGGGTTCACCGAGGCCTGTCTGATAGTGGAACTTCCAGTTGTGCCACGGGCAGACGACATACTCGCCTTCGAGCCGGCCGTCGCCCAGCGGTCCTGCAACATGGTTACACACGCCGCTGATGGCACTGAACGAACCGTTGACGAAGCTCAGGGCAATCTTCACGCGCTCAACAGTGATCTGCTGGAGAGGTTTGCGGCTCAATTCGTGAGCGGACCCCACATCGTGCCACTTGTCAGCAGGCATGGCAGGTACTCCGGCTCGTCATTGCCTCGGACGAGCCCTCAGCCCTTGTTGTAGTAAAAGCGTTCGGAAGCGACTTTGCCATCACGCCAGCGACGCACGCTGACCTGTTCCATCTTCACACGGCCCCCGCCCTTGAAGGTCACATCGAATAGCCACTCGCCGAAAGCCGTGTCGCCATGGATGGCGCTCGCCACCAGCTTGATCCCGTGTACCTGCTGGACGGAATCTACAAAGGCCTGCTCACGGTCGCGGTTTGCGGCCTTACCCTCGAACAGCGGATCGGAGTTCTCCTGCATGACGACATCCTCGGCATAAAACCGTTCGAAGGCGGGCAGGATTTCACCGCGCTGGATCATGGAATTGAGTTCCGATTCGAGCTGTGCGACGTCGTTCATACCTTTTTTCTCCGATGGTTGGTTGGCCGTAGAATCGTCTCGCCCGAGGCAAGTCCGGTTTCGAGGCAGCTCAATGGCTACTTCTTCGTCACCGCACCCTCGCCCGGTTCGCCGGGGCCGGTGGAGATGATCCGCTGGATGGCGGACCTGAGAAAGGTGATTTTCGTGTTGCTCGATTCGTCCACCTTGAGGGTGACCTCGTCGTCCTTGACGGAAAGGACCGTGCCGAGGATGCCGCCGATCGTGGCGACACGGTCGTTTTTCTTTACCGTGGAAAGCATTTCCTCTCGTTTCTTGCGCTCCCGCGACTGGGGGCGAATCATCAGAAAGTAGAAGACGAAGCCAATCAGCAGGAGCGGGACCAGCATGGACTCGAGTCCGGGCTGTGCCGTTTGCGGCGTCGGCGCCGCGTCTTGTGCAAGCAGGAGAGCAGGCATGATCATTTACGGTTCCTCGATATCGTGTTTACTTGCGGCGCGGGCTTCGCAATCGGCCAGCAGCCGCGGAAATTCTCCAGCGGCGACGGCCTCACGGATGCGCCGCATGAAGCGCTGATAGTACGCGATGTTATGGAGGGACACCAGTATCGGCCCGAGCATCTCGCCGGCGAGAAACAGGTGGCGCAGATAGGCCCGCGAGAAGTTACTGCACGTGTAACAGTCGCATCCATTGAGCAGCGGACGTTCGTCGGTCTTGTATTGTGAATTCCTCAGGCGGATGTAGCCGTCGTCGGTGAAGGCGAAGGCGTTGCGGCCGTTCCGCGTGGGCAGGACGCAGTCGAACATGTCGATGCCGGTGTCGACGGCGCGGATGATGTCGATGGGACGACCGACGCCCATGAGATAGCGCGGCCGATCCTCCGGCATCGCGCCGGCGAAGGCGCGCAGGAGCTTGGTCGTTTCCTCGGGCTTTTCGCCGACGGACAGGCCACCGACGGCGTAGCCGGGAAAGTCGAGTTTGACGAGTTCTTCGAGACATCGGCCTCGCAGTTCGATATCGAGCCCGCCCTGCACGATGCCGAAGAGGGCCTGATCGTCGCGGCGCTGCGCTTCCTTGCATCGCCGCGCCCAACGGATGGTACGATCGACGGCAATCTGAACCTGTTCGCGCGGCGCGGGGAGCGGCGGACACTGATCGAAGGCCATGATGATGTCGGCGCCGAGCTGCTCCTGAACTTCGATCGCACTGTCAGGCGTGAGACGCAGGGGCGCGCCGTCGATATGTGATTTGAAGGTTACGCCTTCGTCGTCCACGGCGTTGAGGGTGGCGAGGGAGAAGACCTGGAAGCCGCCGCTGTCGGTGAGAATTGGACCGCCCCATGACATGAACTTGTGCAGGCCGCCCATCGTAGCAACAACATCGGCGCCCGGCCGCAGGGCGAGGTGATAGGTATTCGCCAGGATGATCTGCGCGCCGGCGTCTCGGAGCTGTTCCGGAGTGAGGCCCTTCACGCTGGCGCGCGTGCCGACGGGCATGAAGGCGGGCGTATCGACAGGGCCGTGAGGCGTTTCAAGGCGGCCGGCGCGTGCGGCGCGGTTCGCGCTCCGTGTCAAGATGGTATATGGAAAGTGTTGCATGGGCATCGGCGGCGAAACTGCAGCGGCTCAATATCGGAGTTAGTGCCACGCATAGGGCACTATGACGGCGATCGGCCGCCGTGGCGACGGCCTGACCGATATTCTTTCACCGACCGCGGATCTTGACAACGAGGGCCGGCATGGCGTATAGTAGCAGGTCTTGGCCCACGCCCGTGGGCTCGGTTTCGGGTCGATGCCGTCGGCGCCCTGCCCGAAACCGATCGCAGTGATTGCCCCGGTTGAAATTGAGTAAGATGGGCGCTGGAGGAATCTACGTGTCGAATCGCCGAGAAGGAACAACGGGTCAGAGTACGTCCGCAGGCAGGAATGGTCGCAACGGTACACCGGCCGAATCGGCCAAGCCCGCTGGGCCAATGCCAAAGACTCGCCTCAGCGCCGAAGACCTGCAACAGTTTCGAAGCCTACTGCTCGAGAAGCGGCAGGAACTCATCGGAACGGTGTCCACGATGGAAAACGAAACCCTGCGAAAGACCCGCAGCGACGCCTCGGGCGATCTATCGATGATGCCGATTCACATGGCGGACATCGGCACGGACAATTACGAACAGGAATTCACCCTGGGCCTGATCGCCAACGAACGCGAGATGGTCAAGGAGATTGACGAAGCACTTCTTCGCATTGAGAATGGCACCTATGGCGTCTGTGAGGCGACGCACAAGCCCATCACGAAGGCGCGGCTGAAAGCCAAGCCCTGGGCGAGATACTGCCTCGAGTACAAGCTCTCGCAGGAGCAGAGCCGCCGGCGCTAGTGACCGGCCGCCGATGATTCGTCGTGTTCGAGCCGCGCGCGGGGCCTTCTCCCGTGCGCATACGTCGTAAGACCCCCTGCTGCTCGGTCACGCAACCTGCTTGAGGCCTTGGGTTCGTTTCACATGGCGACGTTCGGGTGCTCATGTCCACCTCTCACACCACACAAACGGCGACTGGCTTCGATGCGCTTCCGACCGAGCGATGGGCCATGACCCATGCGGCAAGCCATGTGCGACTGTGGACCACGGTTGTCATCGGGCTTGTCGCGGATCTCTGGACCAAGGACTGGGCCTTTCGCGAACTGGCGCCCCACGAATCGCGCACCCTGATCGATCATCTTGCGAGTTTGCAGCTCTCGCTGAATCCCGGCGCGCTGTTCGGTCTCGGGGCAGGGTTGGCGCCGATCTTCGTCGGGGCTTCGGTGCTCGCCCTGATGTTCGTGCTCTATCTCTTTGCGAACTCGCCGGCCTCGCGATGGTCGATGCACTTCGCGCTCGGCTTCGTGCTCGCCGGGGCGATCGGGAACTTGTACGACCGCACGACGCAATCGGCTTACGTCGCATACTATCGCGATGGAAGCCGGGTGATCGGGACGTTCGTGGAGGAAAACGACCGCACCATCAAGCTCGGCGACTTCCCGAGCGGTGCCAACCCGCGAGATTATCGCCTCCCCGACGACGAGCGATCGGGGCCGCAGCCGGTGGTGCGTGACTTCATCAAGATCGAAGCGCGCGTCGGCAGCTTGACGCTGTGGCCGTGGATTTTCAATATCGCCGATGCACTGCTGGTCGTCGGCGTGGCGGTGCTTCTGATGAATTTCTGGTTTGATCGCGGCCACCACGAACCTGCAAGCCCGACGGCGACGGGAAGCGGTCCGAAGGCGGCCTGAATCGGAGCACACGTATCGGGTGGCGATGCTCAACGAGCCCAACGGAACGCACAAGTTAATAATTCGCGTCGCAATCTTTCTTGTTTCGCCACTTCAGCAGGCATACGATTATTCAGAGACGATTCGCGAAGACGTGCTTCGCGATAACGCTTGCGCCGGACCGGTGTCGTACATGAACGGGCTACCCGACTGGACAGAACTGCCCTCCCCGGGGACGCGCGTCGGCGAAAAGCAGCCCGTGCGACGCCGCTGGTATGTTCGCATGCCGGTGAAGCTGCTGATCTTCTCGGCGGTCACCCTCTTCGTGCTTTTTCCCAGTCCGTCACAGTTCCTTCGTCAAGTGCAACGCACGCGCAATCTGGACGCCATGATCGAGCCGCATGCTCCGGAGCTGGCGGCGCTGGAGGAGGAGTTTGTCGAGCGACTGCATGAATTGAAGTTACACGCACCGAATCGTCCGCTCCTGGAGAATCCCGCGCGGGTACAGTACGAGGTCGAGCGATTTGTCTACGAGCGCGTCGAGTACGCATGGGACTGGGATCTCTGGGGGGTGGCCGATTATCTGCCGACGATCGCCGAAATGTTTGCAAAGGCGGCCGAAACAGACGGACAGCTTCGCGAAGACTGCGACGGGCGCGCGCTTCTGGCGGCCTCGCTGATGCGCCGGCTCGGATACGACGCGCGCCTCGAAAGTGACTTGCGGCATATGTGGGTACGAACATCGCAGGGGGCATGGATGGGACCTGGCGATGCGACGGTCGTCTCCTCCAGCGAGGGGGGGAATCAGATCGCCTACGCGGCGGCACTCCAAAATTGGCCGTCGTCCCTTTCGTTCGGCATTGCCGTGTTTCCGTTGAAGCGCGAGTTGATTATCTTGCTGACGGCATTTGTGCTGCTGCTGCATCCACGGATGTCACGACTCGCCGCCATCATCGGGCTTATTCTGCTCATCCAGGGATTGCTGTTCATGCGGCTGGGCTATCTTTCGCCGCAGGCCGTTTCCTCGCAGGTATCGTCCTGGCCCGCATGGGTGGGACTACTTCACATCGCCGCGGGCTTCGTAACGCTCCTGCGCGCGTCGCATCGTGCACGTCGATACACCACCGCCTATTAGCCGCTGACCGGTAGCAACCCCGAGCCCAAGCTGATGGAATTCGTCGATGACCCTTGACGTGCATGACGGCGAATGCCGTCGGTCGCCAGGCGAGGAATCGCATATGCGATTCAGCACGTCAAGGGTATGACGCGTTGGGCCGGCGCGTGGACCCTTGACGCGGGCGAGCGACTTCGTCGCCCACCGCAAAGCGGGACGAATGCGTTGCATTCGTCGCCCGCGTCAAGGTCGGGTACGATAGAATACGTGAACCCGGCGACGGGCGGGCTTTGGGACGGCCAGGGCAGCAACCCGCCGCCGCGGAGGACGCGGCACGTGTATTTCGGGCTTGAAGTCATTCAGGAATACGCCTGCGGCGGGGAGAATGTGTTTTGTGAGGCCGAGCGGGCGATGGTGCGCGAGTTTTTGCACGGCGGTCGAGGCGACCAGGTGGGAGCCTCGACGGGCATCTTCCACGCACCCTCATCCGACTATGGCACGCATGCCCAATTGCGGTATCCGGAGGCCGTGGCGATGGTGACGTACGACCTGATGCCGACGGAGGTGCCCTACGGCGAGCCGCCGGCCCCGCCGACGTCGGTCAACCCGCAGGTGTATCATTATCTGCACGACGTGCTGGGCAGCGTCATCGGCGTCGTCAATGAAACCGGCACGCTCGTCGAGCGGTACACCCTTGACGCGGGCGAGCGACTTTGTCGCTCACCGCGAGCGGGGCGAACGCGGAGCATTCGCCGTCGCGTCAAGGGTACGACGTACGACCCCTACGGCCGGCCGTTCATCGAGAAGTGGGACGCCGCCGCCAACGAAGGCAGCAGCGCGTGGGTCGAAAGCGCGAGCGAGTGTGGCACAGGCGTCCCCGCCTGTGGACAGATGCCCTACTCATCCATCGGCAACCCCTTCCTCTGGACCGGCCACCGCTACGACGCGGCGGTGGGGTTGTATCACACGCTGTTCCGCTTCTATGACCCGACCTTGGGGCGATGGTTGCAGCGGGATCCAATTGATTATGAAGCGGGGTCACTCAATTTGTACGAATATGTACTTTCATCACCACTTGAATGGGTCGATTCGTTCGGACTTCAGGGAACTCCTAATCCGCCTTCGAGTCGTCCTCCACCTCCCGGGTTTCCAGAAAACTTCAAGCTCGATGGGATGCACTATACTTGGCGGAATAGCGAAACACATAACATTGCCGACGCCCACTATGACAGCAAGACGCACCGCTTATATGTGTCAGAGGATGGAAAAATGTATTTACAGAGCAAGAAGCGCAGATCCCCCAGAGTCGAAGTTGGCGTGCGCCAGACGAAGCGTTTCCGAGGTGCGATGAGCATTGCAGGCATTGGATCAGTAGCGCTGGTAGGACTAATGACACAATATGCCGAAGCGTTAGACTATTTCTGCGATCCCAGCAAGAGTCGTAGTTGCTATGAATGGCTAAGGGCCGCAGCCAAAGGGGACTGCGAGGAGATGCGTGGTAATCAAGACCGGTGTAAGGGCGACCTTACCAAGATAGGACTTCCGGCGATAAGCTTCGACCAGATGGCTGACCAAGCTTACAACGCGTGTATCGACAAGAAGGAAGAAAGGCGCAAACGCGAGGAAAAGAACGGGTGTGAGAAGCCCACGTCGAATAATTAATTGTTCGAGTTGAAAATGTGGGAAACGAACCTCGCCGATCACGAGAGCAGATTGCGGCTGAGGTGGCATTCGGGCAATCGTACCGCAAAAAACTTAAGATGAACAAAGATCATGAACAATCGATTTTCCCGTTCGGCCCATGGGAAGCGCCGGCGAGTTGTATTTTTGGGCGGCAAGGCACCGCCGATCGAGATGTCACGATGATAGCAGCCTACTATTTTTCGATAGGGGCGATTCTCGATTTGCTCGTGAGGGTACTTGATTGGAAACATGTTATTGCTCAATGCATACATCGACATGACGAAAGGACATATCTAATTGACGGTGTAGCCGCTAGCCCTAGCGTAATCGATCTCTCGGGGGTGCTCCGTCACGGAGACTTTTTTGGTTTCGATGATTACGTCAACTGTGACTTATTGCTCATAAACCACTCAATGGCCCAGTTTATTGGCGAACAGCAAACCCAGTGGGGTGAATGGGCGATGAACCAACGAATCCCGTTGATTGATCTTCACGATAATCAGTTCGCAACATTTGCAAATTTTTCGCGCGACGCCGAAAGAGCAATCTTTTGGAAGTTTGTACAAGTTGCCGGCTCACGAAAATGGAGCGAGCGATTGAGTATCGAAGATGCAGCCTGGGGTCTCATACGCGATGGATTGTTTGCACATGGCTGGACGATTAGGTCGTCAGCGTCCTCGGAAAGCTTGGGAGATAACAGCGTGGAACTCTGGGGCGGGACCTTAGCATACAGCGTACAGAGTTCAGGCCATCGACTTTCGAGCGTAAATAAGCAGCTAGTCCTGCGTTGTGACTCATCAAAGAGATGTAGCGCGGAAGTCAGAGCGGTTTCGTGTCCGCTGGATGACGTCAACGGGCAACCCTTGGCAAGGTAGTATGCAAAGGTGTCATCATTCAGCGTGGGCTGCGGATCAGGGCAGGAATACGTGTACGACGTGGTGAACCGCGTGGTGGCGATTCATGGGGACACGAACGACGCGGCGGGGCCGCTGACCGGCAGCAACCCCGAGCCCAAGCTGATGGAATTCGTCTATGACCCTTGACGTGCATGACGGCGAATGCCGTCGGTCGCCAGGCGAGGAATCGCATATGCGATTCAGCACGTCAAGGGTATGACGCGTTGGGCCGGCGCGTGGACCCTTGACGCGGGCGAGCGACTTCGTCGCCCACCGCAAAGCGGGACGAATGCGTTGCATTCGTCGCCCGCGTCAAGGTCGGGTACGATAGAATACGTGAACCCGGCGACGGGCGAGCTTTGGGATGGCCAGGGCAGCAACCCGCCGCCGCGGAGGACGCGGCACGTGTACTTCGGGCTTGAAGTCATTCAGGAATATTCCTGCGGGGCCGGCTGGCCGTGTGAGACGAGCATGCCACTGGTCCGCGAGTTCCTGCATGGCGACCCCGCACGGTACCCGGAGCAGGTGGCGATGATCCGTCACAACCCGGACACGCAGGACCAGTGGACGTATCACTATCTGCATGACGTGCTGGGCAGTGTCATCGGCGTCGTCAATGAAACCGGCACGCTCGTCGAGCGGTACACCTACGACCCGTACGGCAAGGTGCTCATCGAGAAATGGCAGACCGACGGCCAGGGCGGCCAGTGGCTGGCCAGCGCCGAGCCGAACAGCGGCATGCCGTATTCGCCGATCGGCAATCCGTTCATGTGGACGGGGCATCGGTACGACGCGGCGGTGGGGTTGTATCACACGCTGTTTCGCTTCTATGACCCGGTTCTGGGCAGGTGGTTGCAACGAGATCCCGAGGAATTCGTTGACGGAATCAATCTCTATGAGTACGTACGAAGTAGTCCATTAAAGCTTGTCGATCCGCATGGCGATAGTGCCGTAGCGATAGTCGCGCCATGGGCAGCAGGGGCGGCACTCGCCGACGGTCCGCTTCCCATTGGTGATGCAGCGGCTGCTCTCGCGCTTGGAGTCGCCACTGTGGTTGACGGCGTTCTCGTTTATAAGGCGTATCGCGGCAAGAAACAGAGAGACAAAGAAAAGGAGGCGGATCGAGAATATCGCCTTGAAGAGAAGCAAAGAGCGGTATGCACGAAGACTTACAACGCCTATAAAGCCGCGTGTAAGCTAAAGCGCAGATGTACTATGGCTGACAGTTGTGATGCTCTAAAGAGCAAAATTAAAGCAAACATGGCTTGTTTACACGGGAGAGTCATCTACATCGGACTAAAATGCGATAGATTCTTCCCAAATAATACGGCAGATCACTATGCCGCTCGTAACAAAGCGGAACGATCATTGGCCAAGTGTGAAGCAAACGCGAAGGCTAAGAATTGCGAGTTTTCGTGTCCTTAGAGAAAGTGTGCTTCAGAATCGTGCGATTGCACAGCCGCGCGGCCTGAAAGTCGTGGCTCTTCCCTGTATTGAAACAGTCCCTTGGGATGGAAAGTATGCATGTGAACGATGATGGCGTTTCGCTCGCCCGGGATTCGCAGACGAACGTTGCGAGGTCCTCCCATGAGTAGTATTCACGACAACGACGGCGACAAATCGCGCGGCGTGAAGGAGGCGATCGCGCGCGCATTCGATGACGTTTCCTATCCTGGAGACGATGAGATCGCCCATTGTTACCCAGGAGATTGCAACTTTGAGCAACTGGATCTGATCAAGCGGTTTAAGGGAAAGCATTGGAAGAAGGTGAATCTAACTACGCTCCACAATTCGTCGACCTCCTTCTTCACTCCCCATGCATTCCGGTTTTACTTGCCTGCCTACATGTTGCTCTCCATTGACGAATACAAAGAGGCTGACGTGATTCCCGACGAAATTGTCTGTTCATTAGACCCGGTATTCAACCAGAAATCTGGACGAACCGAGAAATTCAACGAAACCATCAAACTCTTGACTACCGAGCAGCGTTCGGCCATCAGGTTGTTCCTAGAATATCTGCGTGACAGACACGGAGAGGATTTCCCGTCCTCACTATTCGACCTCGACCGGCTTATCGCCTTTTATGCGGAATGAAACAACTGGCAGGGTCTGGATCGCTGCGATTCACCTTCCAAGCTTATTGTCCAGACGCGTTTCTGCGGCGCATTCGGCAACCTGACGTTCAATCGCTGGGCGCGAAACATGGGAAGAAAAGGGGGACATTATAGAATGCCATTAAGTTAGCACTCGAAACGCCATAAGTTATTTTTCACGGCGCACTTACGCGATGGCGCGATGGAAGGCCAGTAGCACACAAGCATTGCGGCGGGCCGACCGAGCCGATGGTAATGCAATTCGTCCATGACGCGTTGGGCCGGCGCGTGGACCCTTGACGCGGGCGAGCGACTTCGTCGCCCACCGCAGAGCGTGACGAACGCATTGCATTCGTCGTCCGCGTCAAGGGCGGGTACGATAGAATACGTGAACCCGGCGACGGGCGGGCTTTGGGACGGCCAGGGCAGCAACCCGCCGCCGCGGAGGACGCGGCACGTGTATTTCGGTTTGGAAGTCATTCAGGAATACGCCTGCGGCGGGGAGAATGTGTTCTGTGAGGCCGGGCCGGCGATGGTGCGCGAGTTTCTGCACGGCGACCCGGCACGGTATCCGGAGGCCGTGGCGATGGTGACGTACGACCTGATGCCGACGGAGGTGCCCTACGGCGAGCCGCCGGCCCCGCCGACGTCGGTCAACCCGCAGGTGTATCATTATCTGCACGACGTGCTGGGCAGCGTCATCGGCGTCGTCAATGAAACCGGCACGCTCGTCGAGCGGTTCACCCTTGACGCGGGCGAGCGACTTTGTCGCTCACCGCGAGCGGGGCGAACGCGGAGCATTCGCCGTCGCGTCAAGGGTACGACGTACGACCCGTACGGCAAGGTGTTCATCGAGAAATGGGACGACGCCGCCAACGAAGGCAGTGGCGCGCGGGTCGAAAGCGCGAGCGAGTGTGGCACAGGCGTCCCCGCCTGTGGACAGATGCCCTACTCCCCAACCGGCAATCCATTCCTCTGGACCGGCCACCGCTACGACGCGGCGGTGGGGCTGTATCATACGCTGTTCCGATTCTACGAACCGGTTCTGGGCAGGTGGCTGCAGCGAGATCCGATTGAATACGCTGCCGGTTTCCTAAACCTCTACGAATATGTGCTGTCGGCTCCGCTATACTGGATTGATCCACTTGGGCTGTTGCCAGCGGATGGCGGAGACATGGTTGATGAGATTGAACGGATGGCCGATGCCGCAGGCAAGCAGAATGCGTGTGCGGCCGGGATTGCGGCCTCGGGTGGCGGCGCCAATGCCGTGCCGCCGGACCACGAGTTTGGCGAAAGGTTGAAAGACGCTGTCATCGAAGCGGGCATCAACTTCATTCCTGTCGGCAGAATTGGGACGCTGGTGGCGAAGCTGGTTCCGAAGAAACTTGTCGCCAAGGGCAGGAAGATCTGGGATGGGGTGAAGGATAAGGCCTGCCGGAAAAAGCCGACCACACCGCCGAAGGTCGAGCCGCCGGGAAGTTGTCCGAAAGGACCTCCGAAGGCTCCAAAAGAGTTTCTGCCCCCAACCAATTCTCCACGGATGCCGCCCACTAAAGCCGAATTGCCTCCTGGACATACTGTACGAGAAATGCCGCCTTCACCACAGTGTCGCAACGGCTACTGGCGGCAGTACAATCAACACGGACAACCTGTGAATCCTCGAACAGGTAAGCCCCCTTCAAATGTCACGCGCGCGGAGTTCGAAGCTCAAACACATGTGGAGTTTCCGAAGCCAGCGACCCCGTCAACTGATACTCCCATACCATAAGGAAACTCGGAGATGTCTATATGCACGGACTGCCAATGAACATAGACCTGTGCTTTATTGAAGTAAAGAAGCTAGAGCAAGTATGCATTGGAGAGCATCAAATCATTCTTAACTTTGAGGATGCCCTTTCTATTAGCATCGAAACAGCAATACATGTACACGAGTCCGATAATAATTTAAGGACATTCGAGCTTCTCCGGGACTCCGCCCAGTCGCTGTGTAGTCTACTGGGCCTGTGCGTTCAGAGGGCTGTCGGAAGTCCAGATGGAACATTAAGTTTGGAATTCGAGAATGGGACGCGCTTGGTTGTTTACGACGACAACGAAAACTATGAGAGCTATCAGATTCGTTTCGGCGACAAGCTAATTGTCGTCTAATCGACCAACATCAGACGCTCGGTCAGGAGTACGAGTACGACCCTTGACGTGCATGACGGTCGCGCGCGGCAGATTTCGGCGAACATCGGGACGAACATCGGCGTGGACTGGCAGTACGATGCGGGCGACCGACGGATCGTGGCATCGCGAAGGACCTTGCACCCGAGCGAGAGCATGTACGACTTCGACGCCAACGACCGGCTTACGGACCTGACGCATTACTCGAACGTCGGCGGCTCCAACCCCCAGTCGATCGTCAAGCTGGCCTACGGCTACGACGCCGAAGGCAACCGGACGCACACCAAGAATTTCCTCCTGCCCGAGCGCGGCGAGCGCTACGGCCATGACAACCGCAACCGGCTGACGGTGATGGAGCGGGGAGTGCTCGACTTTGATCAGGACGGCAAGCCGGTCATCGAGGAATCTGACCTGCTCGATCACGCCACTCTGGCGGCCAAGCAGGACTGGGTCCGCCTCGACCGTCGTGGCAACTGGCTCATCTACCGTGAGCTGGTCGACGGCGTGGAGCGCGACGAGCGCCGCCGGCGCAGCGGGGTCAACGCCTATACCCAGATCGATCCCGACGGGCCGGCGTTGACCAGCCCAATCACCGGCAACTGTCTCTCCAAGTGCGTCGCGCCGGTCACGCCGACCTACGACTTGGCCGGCAACCTGGTTTTCAACCCGCTGGCGAAGGTGGCGGGGCAGTCGGCCGGCGAGTGTGGCACAGCCATCCCCGGCTGCGGACCCGGGCAGGAATACGTGTACGACGTGGCGAACCGCGTGGTGGCGATTCATCGGGACACGAACGACGCGGCGGGGCCGCTGACCGGTAGCAACCCCGAGCCCAAGCTGATGGAATTCATCTACGACGCTCTCGGCCGGCGCGTGGAGACGATAGAATACGTGAACCCGGCGACGGGGGCGGCGTGGGATGGCCAGGGCAGCAACCCGCCGCCGCGGAGGACGCGGCACGTGTATTTCGGTTTGTAAGTCATTCAGGAATACGCCTGCGGCGGGGAGAATGTGTTCTGTGAGGCCGGGCCGGCGATGGTGCGCGAGTTTCTGCACGGCGGTCGAGGCGACCAGGTGGGAGCCTCGACGGGCATCTTCCACGCACCCTCATCCAACTATGGCACGCATGCCCAATTGCGGTATCCGGAGGCAGTGGCGATGGTGACGTACGACCTGATGCCGACGGAGGTGCCCTACGGCGAGCCGCCGGCCCCGCCGACGTCGGTCAACCCGCAGGTGTATCATTATCTGCACGACGTGCTGGGCAGCGTCATCGGCGTCGTCAATGAAACCGGCACGCTCGTCGAGCGGTTCACCCTTGACGCGGGCGAGCGACTTTGTCGCTCACCGCGAGCGGGGCGAACGCGGAGCATTCGCCGTCGCGTCAAGGGTACGACGTACGACCCGTACGGCAAGGTGTTCATCGAGAAATGGGGCGATGCCCAAGGCAGCCATTGGGTCTCCGCCGAAGAACCCTCCAGCGGGTTGCCGTATTCGCCGATCGGCAATCCGTTTATGTGGACGGGGCATCGCTACGACGCAGCGGTGGGGTTGTACCACACGCTGTTTCGCTTCTATGACCCGGTTCTGGGCAGGTGGTTGCAGAGAGATCCGATTGAGTACGAGGGCGGGTCGGCCAATTTGTATGAGTACGTTTTGTCAAGTCCTACGGGACTGGTTGACCCATTGGGGTTGTTGTCTTGGGCAGACGCAAAGGAAGGCCTTGCCAAAGCATTCTTATTCTGTACGGGAGGGTTCGGATACACCACCGCAGACTGCACTGGTGATTGCATCAACGATCTCCAGGATGTCGTTGCTGCACTCGCAGCCGCTTATGTGGTGCAGAACCTTCCACCGGCTGCCATCGGAGGACTCATCGATGGCCCGAAGCAAGGGATTAGATTGCTGCAACCGGTCCCGAGAAAATCTGACCGTGGTAGTAATCTGGGGGGTAAGTCCAACGGAATAAAGAAGAACACAACGAATTGGCGCGACGCATGGAATCGCTTGCCGCCTGAGCTCAAGAAGCTCGATCCCAAGGGAAGCATCTCACGAGTCCTCGGCCGCATCAATGTCGCACTAACTCTTGGTGAGGGTGCCGTGGCCGGTTGGATCTCGGCAGTATGCACAAGCTACTGCACTGGGCTACCGCCGGGCACTCGATACAATGCAGGTGACTATGCTAAAGTCAATTAAGAAATTGAAGACTCGGTCGATACTCCGGCCACGAACCATAATATGGTATGGTGCCCACATACTGGGAGCATGTGTATTGTATTCACTTGTGCCTTTATCAGAGAATGCGACATACTGGACTTATCTTGCCGTCGCTCTATTGGGGATGCTGACCGCAAAGCTGGTTGACATGACGGTGTGTTAGCGTCTACTTATGAATGGGATTGGTGATCCTCATTCTCAACCATCCGAAGCTGCCGGGCAAGCAGTCCTGGACCGAGATGGACCGCCGCGGCAACTGGCTGAAGTTCGAGGAGAAGCTGGACGGCACGGACCGCACCGAGACGCGCACCCGGAACGACGCGAACGAGTACCTCACGGTCAAACCCGATACTTATATCGGCGCGATGACGCCGAAGGGGCTGGCGTACGACCTGGCTGGCAACCTGACCTTCAACCGCTGGGCGCGGAACGTAGGCAACCCGTGTGGGACAAGTGTACCGACGGAGTGCAACAACAGCGGGCAATGCGACCCGACGAAACCCGGCTGCGGGCTCGGTCAGGAATACGAGTACGACGTGGAGAACCGCCTGGTCCTCATCCTGCGGGACACGAACGACGTCCCCGGGCGCAACGCTCTTGGGTCGCTACCGGAACTCGTCAAGCTGATGGAATTCGTCTATGACGCGTTGGGCCGGCGCGTAGAAACGATAGAATACGTGAACCCGGCGACGGGCGGGCTTTGGGACGGCCAGGGCAGCAACCCGCCGCCGCGGAGGACGCGGCACGTGTATTTCGGTTTGGAAGTCATTCAGGAATACGCCTGCGGCGGGGAGAATGTGTTCTGTGAGGCCGGGCCGGCGATGGTGCGCGAGTTTCTGCACGGCGACCCGGCACGGTATCCGGAGGCCGTGGCGATGGTGACGTACGACCTGATGCCGACGGAGGTGCCCTACGGCGAGCCGCCGGCCCCGCCGACGTCGGTCAACCCGCAGGTGTATCATTATCTGCACGACGCGCTGGGCAGTGTCATCGGCGTCGTCAATGAAACCGGCACGCTCGTCGAGCGGTACACGTATGACCCTTACGGCAAGGTCTTCATCGAGAAATGGGGCGATGCCCAAGGCAGCCATTGGGTCT
>CAYLOE010000018.1:0-107247 GCA_964385225.1 uncultured Planctomycetaceae bacterium | reverse complement strand
GGCTCATCACGCCATCAACTTGCTTCGGCAAGCACTGATGAAATATGCGGGTTAGAGTGCGTCCTGAAAGCCCAAATCCACCGGCTGGAAGCACGGCGCCACAGGGGTTTCAGGATGCACGCGTAGTTGCATTGTGCGAGCGGTTCGGACCCGCTATCCAGTATCATCCAATCGCCTTCAGTTCCCGCTGCGCGCTCCATCAACCTACCCATCGACCTCTGCCATCAGCTCGACCTCGACCGAGGCATTCATCGGCAGTTCAGCAGCCCCCACTGCTGCGCGCACGTGTCGGCCCGCCTCACCGAAAATCTCGGCCATCAGATCGCTGGCGCCATTGGCGACCTTCGGCTGATCAACGAATCCCGGCGCGCTGCTGACGAATACCGCAAGTCGAACGATCTGCACGATACGGTCGATGCCTCCGGCAGTGTGCGCCGCGATGGCGAGTGCATTCAGGCCGGCCTGCCGCGCGGCGGCGTTGGCCTGTTCCAGCGCTACATCCTTGCCGACCTTTCCCACGCAGGTCAACTTGCCGTCAACAAAAGGAAGCTGCCCGCTCACGAGGACGAGATTGCCTGTGCGGATGCCGGGGACGTAGGAGCCGATTGGTGAGGGCGAGGGCGGCAGCGAGATTCTCAATTCAGCAAGGCGCTGCGAGGGTGTCATGGCGTCGGTTCCTCCTGCGTGTCATCCGGCGATGGGCGCTCCCCGTGTTTCAGAATTGAGTCGATGTCCACGTCGGTCTTGATATGATCCAGCTCGTCGAAGCGATCCTCATCATCGAGTTCATCGTCGCCGACCTCTTCGTCCATCGCGTCATCCCGGGTGGGCGAAGCCAGTTTCGAATCCCGATCTTCCGGCGATGCCTGCGGTCCCAGCACCGCCTCGCGCAGGGCCGGCTCCCACTCCGCGCCGACAGAGATCGGCTCGGCCGAAAGCAGAACGAGACGAATCGGACCGAAGACGCCGTCCTGCAGCACGCGAATGCGCTGCTGCCGCATCAGTTCGAGCACCGCCAGGAACAGGCCGATCATTTCCGCCCGGCTGCGACCGGCGAAGACATTCTCAAATGACATCTCGCCGTTCTCGCCCTGCAGGCGATCGAGAATATCCGTTGCATGAAGCGCGATCGGCGTATCATCGAAGACGACGTCGTGCGTCGCCGCACCGGCGCCGATGGCCGACATGAGTTTGTTGAAGACGGCGACAAGGTCCCAGATCTGCACGTCTTCCAGATCGAGCTCGTCCGGCGCGGCGCTGGCCGGTCGCACCGGTGTGCGCGGCCAACGTTGCGACTGCACCTGCGCGGCGGCGGCCAGCTCCAGCGAAGCATCCTTGAACTTCTTGTATTCGAGTAGCTGACGCACCAGCTCGAGCCGCGGATCGGACAGGTCCTCCTCCTGGCCCTCCTCGACCGGCGGACGCGGCAGCAGCATGCGGCTCTTGATCTCCATCAGCGACGCCGCCATGACGAGAAAATCCCCGGCGACATTGGGGTCGATCGTCGCCAGCGTTTCTACGTAGCGGCAATACTGCTCCGTCACCCGCGCGATGGGGATGTCGTAAAGATCGACTTCCTCGCGACGGATGAGATAAAGCAAGAGGTCCAGCGGACCCGAGTAAGCGTCAGTCTGTATAGCGTATTCCGTCATGATTGACATCGCATCCTTGCACGGGGGTCATGCCGGGGACGGTACGGCGCTGCTTTGCCCCCCGGACCGGGCAGTCCACCCTGCGAACGAATTATGTGTGACGCGCGAGGAAAAGAAAACCCGCCAGGAAAAGTCAGTCAACCTGCCGCGCGAGCGATCCCACACGCCTTGCGCACATCTTCCATCACCTGCTGCGCCACGGCCCGGGCTTTTTTCCCGCTTTCCGCGAGCGCACCGTCGACGTAGGACGGGTCCGCCGCGAGCTTCTTTCGCATCTCCCGCGCCGGGCCGAACTTCGCCTCGTAGAGTTCCGCCAGCCGCTTCTTTGCCTCGCCGTAGCCCATGCCGCCGGCACGATACCGCGCCGCCCACTCCGCTGTCTCTTCCGGCCCGGCAAAGAGCTTGAGCAGCGCGAACACATTGCACTTGTCCGGGTCCTTCGGGTCGGCCACCGGCGTGCTGTCCGTCTTCAAGCCCATGATCTTCTTTTTCGCCGCTGACGGCTCCTCGAACAGGTCGATCGTGTTGCCGTAGCTCTTGCTCATCTTTTCGCCATCGAGCCCCGGCACGACCGCTGCCTCGTTGAACATCGGCTTGGGCAACACGAACACCTCGCACTTGTAAGTGTTGTGAAAATACCCCGCCATGTCCGCGGCCATTTCGATATGCTGCTTTTGATCCTTACCTACCGGCACCACGTCGCTGCGATAGATGAGAATGTCCGCCGCCTGCAAGACCGGGTACGAAAACAAGCCCATCGAAGCAGACAGTCCCTTCTCCACCTTGTCCTTGTAACTCACCGCCCGATCGAGCAGCCCCTTGCCGGTGACGGTCGAGAGAATCCACGCCAGCTCCGTCACCTCCGGCACGTCGCTCTGACGGAAAAGCAGCGCCTTGCTCGGGTCCAGCCCCAGCGCGAGATAATCCAGTGCCACGTCGCGAGTCAGTGCTTGCAATCGAGCTGCGTCCTGAATCGTCGTCAGTGCATGATAATTTGCGATAAAGATGAAGCACTCGTGCTGCGCCTGGTTCTCGATGTGCTGCTTCATCGCCCCGAAGTAGTTTCCGAGATGGAGTTTGCCGGAGGGTTGTACGCCGCTGAGTATTCGCATGGTTTTCGTGGCTGTGTGCTGTGGTTCGTGGTCCATGTTACGACGCCGACGGATTGCAATCTGTCGGCCACCGTGGGTGCGTGAATGCCTTCTCGCGCATTTCCGCCTGCACAATCCGTAATCTAACGCCATCACACTTTTCAAGCCAATGACGCTGCGTTGCGATACATTCCGACATCATCTAAGATGCCCGGCCCTATGACTGCGACAACAGGACGCAAACGACTCGCCTTGAATCTCGTCCGGCTCGACAACCGGCTCCGCGCCGACATTCTGATCGTCCCGGTCGCCGTCAAGCAGGGCAAGGTCCAGCTCCCACGTCGTCTTAACCTGCCGCGGTCACTGGCCGATCACGCCCGAATCCTCGCCACCCGGCACCATGCCGCCAAGCAGCCCGGCAGTGTCGACGACATCATCCTCCCCGCCGGTCAGCCCTTCTCCCGGCTCGCCCTCGTGGTTCTCGGCGAGGAACTGCCGATTAAGCCGGTCGACATTCGCACGTCCGCTGCCGCCGCCATGGACTGGGTCGCACGCCATCGAGCGGCCAAGGTAGCGCTCGCCACCGATGAACTGGTTTCTCTCGCCGGCGAGGAGGCCGTCACCGCATGGGTCGAGGGCGCCGTGCTCGGATCGTTTCGCTTCACCGAACACCGTTCACAACTTCAGGACGAGCTTCGCCAACCCGTTTCGGCCCTTATCCTTTCTTCAAATCGTGCGTGGACCCAAAAGACCCGCAGCGCTGTGGAAGCGGCAATCGCCGTCGCCGAATGCGTAAACCTCGCGCGAACCCTCGGCCACGAGCCGCCGAATATCATCAACCCGGTCACCCTCGCCCGCCGCGCGCAGCAGCTTGCCCGACGTCATAAACTCCGCTGCCGTATCGTGGACGAAAAGCAGATGAAAGCCCGACGGATGGGCGCGATCCTCGCGGTCGGCAAGGGCTCGACCACGCCGCCGCGGATCATCGTGCTGGAGCACAAGCCCGCGCGCGCCAAGGGCAAGCCCATCGTCCTCGTCGGCAAGGCCATCACCCACGACACGGGCGGCTACTCGATCAAGCCGACCGCATCGATGGTGGAAATGAAATACGACAAGTGCGGCGGCATGACGGTTCTCGCGGCGATGGTCGCAGTCGCGCGGCTCAAGCTCCCGCGTCACGTCATCGGTGTCATCGGCGCCGCGGACAACGCGATCAGTGGGGACGCATACCGCCCCAGTGATATCATTCGATCCATGAGCGGCAAGACCATCGAGGTGCTCGATACCGATGCCGAAGGCCGACTGGTCCTTGCCGATTGTCTACACTACGCGGAGAAGTCCTTCGCCCCCGCCGCGATGATCGACCTGGCGACGCTCACGGGCGCAGTCACGATCGCTCTCGGAGATGCTTGCGCCGGCCTGCTCAGCACGAATGATGCACTGGCCGACGCCCTTCAGAAGAGCGGCGAGACCACCGGCGAACGACTTTGGCGGCTGCCGTTGTGGCCGGTCTTTCGCGAACAGATCGCGGGCGTCGATGCCGATCTAAAAAACGTAGGCGGTCGCCTTGCAGGGACGATCACCGCCACCATGTTTCTTAAAGAGTTCGTTTCCGACAAGACGCCCTGGGCGCACCTCGACATCGCCGGTGTGGCCAATACGACCAAGGTCCTGCCGATCTGCCCGGCCGGCGCGACCGGCTTCGGCGTGCGTCTATTGATCGATTACCTTCGCAGGCACGCGTGATGCTGCCCACATTTCTCGCACAACTCGCCGGTGGGAGTGCCCTTGCTCTGGCGATCGTTCCGCTTCGACAGGTAAGCTGGAAGTACCTGCGGCTGATGGCCATCGTCTGCCTCGCCGTCGCGGTGCTCGCCATCGGCTTGATCTACCGCGAAGAGGGAGGGTCTGATCCTTCCACTCGACAGTTCAGCATGATTCTCCTCGCGGCCGGTGTGGCGGCGGCCATCGCATGGTTAATCAACAACGCGGCTCAGGGTGAGACCATACGCGCCTCTCAACGTCTCTGGGCTGCGAGTTGCGGCATCGTCTGGCTGACCGCCTCGATCTTGCTGGCCACGTCGCCCGATGCGCTCGTCGCAACCACGGACGCGCATGCCGCGGCGCCGATCGTGCTGAGCAGTCTTTACGGACTTGCAACCGCCGTCTCCATCCTCCTCGGCGCCGCCCTCCTCGGCGCCGCCACGGCGGCCATGCTCCTCGGTCATCGTTACCTCACGGACACCGGCATGTCGATCACGCCGCTGCGGCGTCTTGCAGGGCTCTACCTCATCATCGTCGTGCTTCGTAGTGTCTGGGTCGTGGGCGCGAGCTACCCCGCCTGGTTGAGCGGCTTCGTGCCGAATGGCAGTTACACATGGTTCTGGATGATGATGTCCGTTCGTTTCGGCGTTGGCGTCCTCGGCACAGCCGTTTTTGCATGGATGGTCTGGGACTGCGTCAAACGACGTGCCACGCAATCTGCCACGGCCATCTTTTACCTGTCGATGATCTTCGTCTTTCTCGGCGAATTGTCCGGCCAATACCTGCTCCGAACCGAATCGCTGGCGATGTAGAATGTTGCTCGCTTTGGCGCGCAAGTCCGCTGCAAGGAGGCTTCGCCGTTTGGTGAGGATTTCAAAAAACTTAACACAATGCGCCGCAAAGGCGGCCGCTTACCGTTGAATCGGACATGCCAAAGCGAGTAAGATCACCAATGCGCCCGATCTCGCGCGGCGCAGCCGGAGGGACTATTCTTGAATCCGTATCGCATTCGCTATCGACGTGGCATTTACGGAACCGCGATCCACCATCTGCACGAATGCGTGCAAGCGATGGTCCTGATCCTGGCGCTCGGCCTGTCATCTTCGGTCCTGGCCGACGCGCCGAGTTCATCGGGCATACGCAGCGTCAATGTCCACCGCCCGTTACCCACGGAGAACAGTCAACCGGCACTTCGCGAAGCTGTGCCCGCATTCTTTCGAGTGGATCCTGCCGCGCTGGCTTCGATCGCTCCCGGTTCGATCCTTCGGCTACAGCCATTTGATGATGTCACGGTCGAAATGCGCGTTGAGGACGTCACGAGCGATGCCGCCGGCACATCCATCCTGACCGGTCGTGTCGATGATGACGCTGCAAGACGCTTCAAGCTGTATCGCCGTGGAGAACTTCTGGCGGGCTCGATCCGATTGGATGCCGAGCGGGAGATTCAAATCTTCCCCGGCGAAGACAGCCAACATCGCGCTGTCGAGACAATTCGCGATCGCACGCGCCACTGCGGCGTTTCCGCCCTCGAACAGGAGCGAATAGATCGTGAACGATTAACTGCAACCTCCTCATCCGGCACAATGGGAAACGATCATCTCGTTGAGCCGCGAGGTGTACCCGTTCCCACGGGCTGCGACGACGGCACGGTGATTGACCTGCTCATCGTCTACACGACCGAAGCACGCATCGCCGCCGGTGGCACCGCCGCGATCGTCGCCCTCATCAACTTCGCCGTGGCCGATACCAACCTTGCTTTTACGAACAGTCAGATCAACACAAGCATCTTTCTCGTACACACGGCGGAAGTCGCCTATACCGAAACCGGCAACAGTCTTGTGGACGGTCCGCTGCTTCTGGCCGGCGACGGCGCCCTGGCCCCCGCCCACACTCTGCGAGAATTCTACGGCGCCGATCTGGTCGGCCTGTGGGTCAACAACCTCGAAGTCGGCGGCCGCGTCTTCGCCCCCACGAATCCTTCCGGCAAAGCCGGCTTTCACGAAATGCGCTGGGACAACTGGGACCTCCACACGATGGCCCACGAAATCGGCCACAATCTCGGCTGTGCCCACGATCTGCCCAACTCCTTCGACGATGCCTACTTCCCCTACTCCTACGGCTATGTCGATCCGCTCGACCAGTGGCACACCGTCATGGCTGTCTTTCAGCCGAACCCGACGATCCCGCATTTCTCCAACCCAAACGTCAACTACGACGGTCGTCCCACCGGTGACGCGTTCGCCGACAACGCCCTAACCATCAATCAGACCCGTCACATCGTCGCCAACTATCGCGTATCGCCCGTCTTCGGCTTGCCCTCCGTCCTGCGAGTCAATGCCGCGGCATCACCCGGTGGCAACGGCACGACCTGGGCCACCGCCTTCAACGACCTGCAGGATGCCCTCTGTCAGGCCGCGCGTTCGCGCGGTGACGTACAGGAAATCTGGGTCGCCCAGGGAACGTACAAGCCGGACCTCGGTTCGGAGCTACGACAGCTTTCCTTCCGGCTGCAAAACGGCGTTGCCCTCTACGGCGGCTTCTTCGGAAACGAAACGCTTCGCTCCCAACGCGATCCGATCGCCTACCCGACCATCCTCTCCGGAGACGTCGGTCTCATCGGTGACTCGTCCGACAACACCATGCACGTGGTCGTCGCGGAGGATGTCGATGCCACGGCCGTCCTCGACGGTTTCGTTATTCGCAATGGCAACGCCGATGCGGAATCCGTTTTCTTCTTCATCCGCGGCGGCGGCATGCGCGTGCTCTACGCCGGGCCGACCATTGAAAACTGCCGCTTTGAACACAATGCCGCGGGACAAAATGGCGGCGCCATCTACTGCGAAGCCGCCGATCCGATCATATCGTTCTGCACGTTCACGAAAAACCTGGCCGACCCCGATTTCTTCCCCGGCGGCGGCGCGATGACCAATATGTATGGCAGCGCCCCGCAGGTCAGCGACTGCACTTTCAGCTTGAATCTGGCAGGATACGTAGGCGGCGCCATCGCCAACTACGACAGCCCGGCCGTCTTCACACGCTGCACTTTTGCCTGCAACCAGAGCGCCTTTGGCGGCGCGGTCGAGAACGGTCCCGGCAGCAGCGCCTCCTTCATCAACTGCGGCTTTCATGGCAACATCGCCGATATCCACGGCGGCGCGTTCGATATCATCGCCAGCGATCCTCTCATCGCCGGCTGCGTCTTCACGGGAAATATTGCTCTTGCGAACTACGGCGGAGCCATGACCACCTTCGCCAACAGCAGCCCGACGATCGTCAATTGCACCATGGTCGCCAATGACGGCGGCGCCGTCGGCGGCGCCATCGCCAACGACTCCGACGGACCGACTGTCACGAACTGCATCCTGTGGGACAACGTCGCCGATTTCGGTACCACCGAAGCGCAACAGATCTGGAACTTCGCGGGACAAACCTACGTCGACTCCACCATCCTTCAGGGATGGACCGGCGCGATGGGCGGCTTGGGGAACAACGGCCTCGATCCACGCTTCATCGACCCCGTCGGCCGTGATGGCTTCCTCGCATCGCCCGATGACGACGTCCGCTTGCTGCCGGGCTCTCCGGCCATTGATTCCGGTGACAATACGGCGTTACCTGTTGAATTGGTCTCGGACTTCGGCGGACTTTCGCGTCGCGTGGATATCCCCGCCATCCCCGACACCGGCGTGGGCCCTTCGCCCGTCGTCGACCGAGGCGCACATGAATTCACCCCGTCGCAGTGCCAGTCCGGCGACTTCGACGGCGACGGCCTCGTCACGCCGGCGGACATATCCCTCTTTGTGCAGGCCGTCCTGACAGCCCCACCGGGAAGCTGCATCGGCGACCTGAACAACGACGGCTTCCACGACGCGCTGGATGCCCAGCGCTTCGCGGAGGTACTGGTCGCCCCTTAAGCGACGTGTCGGCGGGTTGACCGATTCGCCAAGGTTATCTCGCCTCATCACCATTTCATGCGGCAAGCCGAGTTGCCTGGAAGAACCACCTCGATATGGGTCGGCCGGTCTCGGACGCCTGTCATGGTCAAGAAATAGGCCTATGGCGGGTGCTATTTCTGTCCCAGCGTACGCCAATCTGGGGTTGTTGTTGCCGAGCCCTGGCCAACCACACTAAAATCATTCAAAACGGTCAGCCCGCACTCCGAGGCATAGACGAGTATGATCAAGCCAGTTGTCACTCCCAAGCAGGTCGCACTCGCCATCGGCGTCAGCGAGGCATCCCTCAAACGCTGGTGCGACAAAGGCCTTCTCCCCGCCATGCGCACCGCCGGCGGCCATCGACGACTGCCCATCAGCGGTGTTTTCGAGTTTCTCCGCACATCGGGTCATCGGGTCGTTCGCCCCGAAGTACTCGGCCTGCCCACCGCGACCGGCAACGGCGAGGTCACCATCGAGCGAAGTCGAGAGGTCCTGCAAGCGGCGCTCCAGAAGGGCGACGAAGAGCAGGTCGAGCGTCTGGTCATGGGCCTCTATCTCGCGGGTTATTCCATTGCTGACATTTGCGACAAGGCCCTGGCCTATGACTTCCGCATGATCGGCCACCACTGGGAAAACGGCCGCGTCGAGGTGTACCAGGAGCGCCGCGCCTGCGAGATCTGTCATCGGGTGCTTACCAGTCTTCGCGCCGCGCTGCCCTCGCCGAAGCCCGGCGCGCCGAGTGCCATTGGTGCGACACTTGATTACGACCCCTACACCCTGGCCACGGTCATGGTCGCCATGACGCTTCGAGAGATCGGCTGGCGCGCCGAATCCTACGGAACCGGCAACCCTGCCTTCACGCTCTGCGCCTCCCTTCGGGCGGAAAGGCCGCGAATCTTCTGGCTCAGCGTCTCATCCATTCCATCCGTCGATCCGTTCGTCGAAGATGTCCGCCAGATCTACGAGGCCGCTGTCGAAGTCGGCGCGGCCCTGGTGCTCGGAGGCCGCGCCTTGACCGAACCGATTCGTCAGCGAATCCACTACTCCGCGTATTGCGACACCCTCGCCCACCTCGTCGCCTTCGCGCGGACCCTGGACGCCCAGCCGGGCATATCGAATGGTTCGCCGAAACCATCGCTACCGGCGCCTGACCCCTCAAGGCACAGCCCCTCATGAAGTCCATCCTCGTCTGGTTTCGGCGTGATCTTCGCATCGACGACCACACCGCCCTGCATCATGCCCTGGCCGATGCCGACCTTGTCCATTGCGGCTTTTGCTTCGATCGGGAGATTCTCGACAAGCTGGAGGATCGCGCCGACCGCCGCGTCGATTTCATCCACCAGTCCCTGATGGAAATGGATATCGCACTCAAGAAGCACGGCGCGGCGTTGATCGTTCGCCACGGAATGGCCCGTGACGAAATCCCCCGGCTTATGTCCGAGCTGGGCGCCAGCGCCGTCTATGCGAATCACGATTACGAACCCCGATGCATCGCCCGTGACCGAGCCGTCGCCGATCAACTGGCTGCTCAACAGCAAACCCTGCGTACCTTCAAGGATCACGTCGTCTTCGAGAAGGACGAAGTGCTCGGCCAGTCCGGCCAGCCCCTGAAGGTCTATACGCCCTATCGAAACGCATGGCGACGACGACGGACCGATGCCGATCTCGACGCCCGGGATTGCTCGTCGCTCGCGCGCAAGCTCGCGAAGCCCGCCGCCCGGTCACATCCCTGGTCGCTCAAGGACCTCGGCTTCGAAGAGACCGATCTGAAATGGCCCGGCGGAAGCGCAGCCGCGAGAACCCTGTTCGACGCATTTCTGGCTCGCATCGAGCGTTATGGACATGACCGCGACTTCCCCGGCATCGACGCCACATCGCACCTGTCCGTACATCTTCGCTTCGGCACGATCAGCATTCGTGAACTGATTCGCGAGGCCGCGCAACAGGGCTCGGCCGGCGCGGAGAAGTGGATCGACGAGCTGATCTGGCGCGAGTTCTACAACATGATCCTGCACCACTGGCCGCACACGGAAACGCAGGCGTTTCAGTCCGTCTACGACGATCTTGCGTGGCGGCGGGACCGAAAGACCTTCGCCGCGTGGTGCGAGGGGCGCACCGGGTACCCGATCGTCGATGCCGCGATGCGACAGCTCAGCACGACGGGGTACATGCACAACCGGCTGCGAATGATCGCCGCGTCGTTTCTCACGAAACACCTGCGGATCGACTGGAAATGGGGCGAGCGTTACTTCGCGGCGAAGCTGCTCGATTACGACCTTTCGCAGAACCTCGGCGGCTGGCAATGGGCGGCAAGCATCGGCACCGACGCACAGCCGTACTTCCGCGTCTTCAACCCCGAGTTGCAATCAAAGAAATTTGACGCCGATGGCGACTTTATTCGCCGGTTCGTTCCCGAGCTGGCCCGGTATCCCGCTCCGCTCATCCACGCACCACACAGGGCAACCCCGCTCGATCAAAACGCCTTCGGCTGCATCATCGGCAAGGACTGCCCCGCGCCGATCGTGGACCACGCTGTAGCCCGCGCTGCGGCGCTGGAGATGTTCAAGGCCGTACGGCGACGGTAAATCTTGGATGGACATTCTGAGCGCTGCCGGCGATGAATCCTTTACACCGGCCGCCGATGCTTCTTCGCCATCGCCCGCAGTAGATCTTCAAGCGTCGTTCGGTCCAGAAGATCGCCGATCTGCTGACGAATGGCGACCCAGTCATCATGCTGCGGGCACGGCTGCGACTCATCGCAGGGTGAGAAGCCCAGAATGCAGCGACCCATTCGCTCCGGTCCGTCGATGGCATTGACCACCTGCCGAAGCGTGATCTGGCCCGGAGGTCGCGCCAGCGCAAAGCCGCCACCGCGTCCCTTGGCCGATACGAGAATGTCTGCGTGTACGAGCGTCTGCAGAACCTTGCCGACGAAATGCTCCGGCATGTTCTCCGTCTGAACCAGCGATCGCAGCAGGACAAAGCCCCCGGCCGCGCTCTGCTGAGCCAGCTTCACGAGGGCGCGGATCGCATACTCACAACCGACGGAATAGATCATGCCTCGAATCCAGCGGCCTGTGCCGGAGTACGAGTTTCTAACCAGTCTCAAGACTTGCGCCGACGCATCGATACGCTCGTGGGATGGTGCTTCGGCGCCTGACCCGATTGAATAAGACTGTGCCAGCGTAACATCCGAGGTCCGAAGTCACAACAAGAAGTCTTAGGAAACAAATCCATCCGGCAGCCGTTCATCAGGAAAAAAGCCGCCATCCTGCTGCCTCCGTGAGCGCCGAAAGTACGCCATCTCCAGAGTTTACGATAAACAGAGTATGATTAAAGCGGCCCGGAGGCAATCAGAAATTGTCGGTCGAAATCGTGGCGCCGTCACTCCCATTCGATCGTTGCCGGCGGCTTGCTCGTGATGTCGTACACCACGCGGTTGATGCCCGCCACTTCATTCGTGATGCGGCTGCTGATTCGCGAGAGTACGTTCGGGTCGATATGTACCCAGTCGGCCGTCATGAAATCCGTAGACTCCACGAAGCGCACGGCGATGACGTGCTGCCCGTGGTAGGCCCGTCCGTCGCCCATGACGCCGACGCTCGAGATCGGCATGAGCACGCCGAAGGCCTGCGCCACCTTGCGATACCATCCTGCGGCCGTCAATTCCTCAATGATGATCTGATCGGCGAGCCGTGTCAGCTCCAGTCGCTCCGGCGTGACTTCGCCGATGATCCGCACGGCGAGGCCCGGCCCCGGAAACGGATGCCGCCAGACGAGTTCTTCCGGCAACCCGAGCAGTTCGCCGATCATCCGAACTTCATCCTTGAACAGGTCCCGAAGCGGCTCGATCAGTTCGAATCCTAATTCCGCCGGAAGCCCGCCGACGTTGTGATGCACCTTGATGTTCGCGGCTGTCCCCGCGGCGCTTTGGCCCGATTCGATCACGTCAGGATAGAGCGTGCCCTGGGCGAGAAAGTGCGCGTTCGGAATGCGCCGCGCTTCTTCCCTGAAGACGTCAATAAACTGGTGGCCGATGCGGATGCGTTTTTCCTGCGGGTCGGTGACGCCCTTGAGTCGATCCAGAAACGACTTCGCCGCATCGACGACGAGCAGGTTTATCTTGAAATGTCCGCGGAAGATCGCCTCGACGCGCGATCGCTCGTGCAATCGAAGGAGCCCGTTGTCCACGAAGATGCATGTCAATTTGTCCGGCACGGCGCGGTGCAACAGCGCCGCCGTCACCGATGAATCCACCCCGCCCGACAGGCCGCAGATAATGTGGGCATCGCCCTGCACGCGTCGCCGTACGGCTTCGATGGATTTATCAATGATGTGGCCCGGGCTCCAAGTTGCCTCGGCCCTGCAAATATCAAAGAGAAAGTTCCGCAGAAGCTGCGCGCCTTCCGGCGTGTGCGTCACCTCAGGGTGAAACTGGATGCCGTAGATCGGTCGTTTGCGATGGCGAACCAGCGCGTGCGGACAGCTCGGCGTCTTCGCCACCGTGACAAATTCATCGCCGATGCCCGTCACCACGTCGCCGTGCGACATCCAGACCGTCGTCGCACGCGGCAGATGCGCGAGAATGGCGTCGTCCCCCGTCAACTCCAGCGTCGTTCGACCGTACTCCCGCTGCGTCGCGGCCTGCACCTTCGCGCCAAGCTGCTCACACGCGGCCTGCATCCCGTAGCAGATACCCAGGACCGGCAGGCCCATGTCCAACAGGAGTGGATGCGGCTTCGGCGCCGCCTGCGAATATGTGCTCGATGGGCCGCCGCTAAGAATAATACCGATGACGTTTTGTGCCCGCAGTTCGTCCGGGCTGACACCGGGAGCAAAGATAAGCGAGTGGACCTGATTCTCACGCACGCGACGGGCAATCAGCTGCACATACTGCGAGCCGAAATCGAGAATGGCGATCGTAGGCGGGTTCATCTTGATGGGGACAGTCTACGTCCGCAGGTTCGCATCGTCAAAGATGGCGATCGATGGCCCTTTACGCAACGGGCGGGAGATGCGACGCCTCGTTGTCCGCTCGGGGACCGCGTGTAAACATGACCGACGCCGCCGGGCCACTCGGGCTCCGAACGAGTCGAATCTCCGCCCCGATCTGCCTCGCGAAGTCCACGAACATCGACTCGATTGTCGTCCATTGCTCCCCGACGATCCGCACGCCGCTCAAATCGAGCTTGATCAGCCGTGGCATGTCCTCGTCGCAACCGCGCGCCAGCAGGGAGAACATCCCCGCGAGTTCTTCCGGCGAAAGAGATGCCCGCGTCGGCTGAATCCAAAGTAAGCCCGTACAGGAGATGGAAAACTCCCATCTCGCGAGCAGGTACTTCGCTTCCCCTGTTGCAGCATCGTCTTCTGTCTGGGTCTTCCTTGGCATGGTCAGATTCATTTGATTACGTCCGTTCAGCTTGGGGCATGCATTCGGTGTGACGCTCGTGGCCAAGCAAGAACGCGATGTTTCCCCCGGTCATCCGCAAGCGCCGCCATCCTTTTTCACGCTCGTGCGAGCTGGACGGACTGCGCAAACCCGCGAGAACCCACCTGTATCTCATCACACCCCGTGCCATCCACACATGTACGGGGAAGGACGTGCCGTATAATAACTATAACTTGTTTATTAGAAATGCTTTAATGAATTCACTAGGATTGGTTGGCGCTTATAACAAACGCCCCCGATAACCCAACAATAGGCACATTTACCCACACATCAAGGCGAACTGGGAAGCCGACCGCAAAATCCGGACGTGCACCAAGTCGACTGTCAGCTTGCGCGGGCTTGAATCCAATCCATCGTTCCGAGATGTTGCACCTGATCGGCTACACCGCAACTTCGCCGAAACACCTGCGATTTGCCGCAACCCGACGGAACCCGCATGAACCAGAATCGGCTCGTCCTGCCCCTGCTACTCGCCGTCGGGATGCTGTCGATCTCCTCCGCCGCCATACTCGTGCGATACTGCGACGACGCACCGCCGGTCATCATCGCCGCCTCACGTATGAGCATCGCCACGCTCGTGCTCATTCCCGGCCTCGCCATCACGCGCGGACCACGTATGCTCCGCGTGCCACGAAAGCTTACGGGCCATGTCCTCCTCGGCGGCCTCCTTCTCGGCGCCCATTTCTTCTTCTGGATGACCTCCCTGCGTCATACGTCCGTACTCAGCTCGGTCGTCATCGTCACGACCAATCCCATCTTTGTCGGCGTCGGCTCGTGGCTCCTGCTCCGTGAGCGCATTCATCGCAGTCTCATTGTTGGGATTCTGCTCGCTGCGGCAGGCGGAGCCGTCATCAGTATCGCCGATCGCGACGCCGGCAAAATCGGCAGTACCTACGGAAACTTCCTCGCTCTGTGCGGCGCGATGACTGCCTCCGGCTACCTGCTCATCGGGCGAAGGGTCCGCTCCGAGGTGGATGTGTTCTCCTACATGGTCAGCGTCTATGGGGTCGCCGCGGTGCTGCTCTGCCTCGTCGGCCTGTACATGGGGCATTCGTTCAGCGGCTATCGATGGCAGACGTACGTTTATTTTGTCGTGCTGGCCGTCGCGCCACAGATCCTGGGGCACGGCTCACTGAACTACGCGCTCAAGCACCTCTCCGCGACGCTCGTCTCCGTCTGTATTCTCGCAGAGCCGGTCGGAGCAAGTGTGCTTGCGTATTTCCTGCTGGGCGAATCCGCCGGCGCACCACAGATCATCGGCGCCGCGCTGATTCTGGTCGGAATTTTCGTCGCCACGCGAGCGCCGACGCCGATCGGCAGCGTTCAGACCCCGCAAGCATCGAAACTGAACGTGTGATTTGGATAAAAAAGGAGGGTGGTACAGGTAATTGCCCGCGCCACCTCGTCGTCGATGAGGATGCAGCTTCAGGAAGACCGGCCGATAACGCGGATGGTCAGGATCCCTACGCGCCGCCGGTCAGGTCGGCCAACTCAGTTCGAGCCGTCTCGGCGTACTTTGTCTTGGGATACTTCTGGATGATCCGCTTGTAGTACTTCACCGCGTCCTTGTCGGCGCCGTTTTTCGCCATCACTCGCGCCATGTCCAGCCAGCGCTTGGCCGTGCGATCGGCTTCTTCCTGCTTGATCGTCGCGGAGATTTCGGGATCGGCCTTCATCGCTTTGATCTGGGTGCCGGCCTTCTTCGCTGACTTGGTCCCGTCGAAGTCCCTAGCGACCTTCTCATACGCGGTCAGGGCTTTTGTGTACTGCCCCTTCTTGTAGAGCTTGTCGGCCTTAAGCAGGGCGGTCTTCGCCGCTTCTTCGCTGAGCGCGCCGCCCGTCTTCGGCGGATTGGATTTCAACAAGTCCTCGATGGCCTTGTCCGCCTTCAATGGATGGCCTTTCCATGCCACCTTGCCATCGGGGTCGATCAGGAACGCGGTGGGATACCCGTCGATGCCGAAGGCCTCCTTTGTGCTCTTGGCATCGGCCCCGACGATGTAGCTCATATTGTGTTTGGTGACGTAGGGAGCGACCAGCGCTTTTGGCTCATAAGAAAGAGCGACGAGTACGAGACCCTTCTTCTTATATTTTTCTTGCATCTGAACCAGATGCGGAATGCCGGACCGGCAAGGCCCTCACCACGTGGCCCAGAACTCGACCATTATCAACTGCCCTTTGAGGTGCTTCGATGTCAATGACTTGATACCCTTGGGCAGGTTGTACCACGACCCGGCGGAGATCGGCGGCGCCGGATCGCCGACGTTGACTCCCGCCATCGCCGGCACCGCAGTCAGGGCCGCCATCGCGGCGATCATCATTGACCTTCTCACGGCTATACCTCCCTTAACTTGTGGCAGCTTGCGACCCGTGGCCCGAGGACGAAACCCAGCCTCGCGAACGACGATGCTCTGCCGAGCATTCATTATAAACAGACAGGTCGTATCACCTGCAAGCCCTTTTCGACGGCATTTTTCGTTGCATCCATCGGCTCAAGGCGATCTGAGCGACAACAACTCTTTGTCTTTAAGCCGTTTAGGATGGTTGGCAATCGCTGTGTACTCACGATTCCGAAACTGGCCGTGTCTGCTCATCAGACGGTTCGCGAAGGTCATGAATCCGGCGCGCCGACGTTCAGGCGTGCGAGTTCGATTCGGGCCACCTCGGCATGGGTCGAGTCGGGGAACTCCTCGATGATCTGCTTGTATTGCCTGGCGGCGTCCGTTTCAGCGCCGTTCCCTGCCAATTTGCGTGCAATGCTGAGCCGGTGACCGGCAACGATTTGGGCTTCATCCTTTCGGATGGCCTCCATGATTCGGGGATCGGAATTCATCTTCCTGATCTGCGCATGGGCTTGCACGGCGACATGGGTTCCGGCAAAGTCCCTGGTAATCTCTTCGTAGGCGGACATGGCCCTGGCGTACTGCCCGTTCTTGAGGAGTTGGTCCGCGTTCTGAAGGTCGCGCTTCGCCGCGTCCACCCCGAGGGCACCGACGGCCCTGGGCGGCTTCGTCCTCAACAGCCGTTCGATGACTTCCTCGGCGTCCAGCGGATGTCCCTTCCATGCCACCTTGCCGTCGGGGTCGATCAGTATCGCCGTAGGATATCCGCGAATCCCGAAGGCATCCTGCATGGAGTCGGCCTCAGCGCCGACGATGTAAGACATGTCGTTCTGCCCGACGAAAGGACCCACCTTGGAGCCCGGTTCATACGAAAGTGCGACCAGCACAAGCCCTTTGTTCTTGTATTTCCGCTGCATATCAACCAGATGCGGGATGCCGGCCCGGCAGGGTTTGCACCACGTGGCCCAGAACTCGACCATCACGATTCGCCCCTTGAGGTGCTTTGAAGTGAGCGAGCTGAGACCTTCAGGCAGGTTGAACCATGAGCCGGCGGATATGGAAGGGGCCGGGTCGCCGATGTTCACGTTGGCCATTGCCGGCACAACTGTCAGGGCCGCCATCGTCGCGATCAGTGCTGTTCTTCGCATTTTCACCGTCTCCGTACGATGCGATTGACTCCGAAAACAGCCAGGAACAACGCATTCGGCCGTCAGCGAATCAAAATCACTCGTTATACCTAGCATCGGTTGCCGGGGTGCACGTACACGATCGGAACGGGACTCTCAGGATGTTTCGTGGAAGTGCTGGGCGGTTTGGTGCTTCATAATCACTTGCAAAAACGCATTAGAGAGCTTAATCAACGAGCTTTAATTCATCAAGACTTTTTTGGAGTTACCCCAATTCTTCGTGGGTATTTGCGCCCCGCGCCCGGATATTGGCCTTCTACTGCCGATTGCCTGCTGACTCGGATAGCTTGCTCGCGTGCGAGGGGATAATGCCCTCCTGCATCAGAATACGAACTATTCCCTCCGCGGCGACGCGCGCCCCGTCGGTGTTCCAATGCGGGTCGTCCTCGAAGCAGGTGGGGAAAACGAGCGTCTGCTCGAAGTCCTCCAGCAGCGAATAACAGGGGAACGTCGCACGCGATCGAAACGCATCCAGCCATTTGAAGGGCTCCCTCACATACGGCCCCAGAAGCGGATAGCTGCTCTTTTCCCAGTTCTTCGGCGATTCCCGATCGCTGTATTGAAAATGCCGCGGCAGCATGACCAGCAGATATTTCGCACCGAGCACGTCGCGACTGTACCGATGCGTCTCCCGAATCTGGTGTTCCGTCTCCTCCATGTCGGGAAGACTGTATTCCAGCGGCTGAACCACGACGAAGAATCGATGCGCCGGGATCGGCCGATCACGCCCGGCGCGGCGACGTGCCCAGCGGTTCAGCCGCGAGGCGTTGTACAGCTCCAGCATCTGCTCGGCGAAACCCAGCCGCGCCATCAGGTACGCCGTCGGCGAGCGATCCCAGTAGCCGACCTTTCCGAGCACCCACAGGTCATCGTGGAAGTCCGTCATGTCCAGGCATTGGATCACCAGGTCCGGCTTGTACTTCGCGCCGATGTCTTTGAGCAAACGCAATGAGGGCGCCGGGGACGAGGAGATCCACCCGAAGTTCACCGTTCGCGCGTTCAATTCCGGATGGCGCTCGCGCAGCATCCGCTCCACCTGCGCCGGGAACGCATCCTCATAGCTCAGGCGCGAGCCGTAGGTGAACGAATCGCCAAGAAAAAGGATGTTGTACGTTTCGTCGGTGAAGTCTTCGGCCTCGACCGGGCAACGTATTCCGTCTGAGTTGATGCCGAGTTCCGCGTTGGGCTTGAGTCGATGATCGGCGTCATCGCCGTAATACCTGCCGAATTGTGCCTTGAGGACCCACCGCCCGACGTATTCAAAGGCCGCGACGGACACGGCCGCGCTGAGCGTGAAGGCGATGAGCTTGAGGTTGCGCCGGAAGAAAATCTCGTAGAACAACAGGGCCAGGACGCCGACGGCCAGACTCGTCGCCACGCGGTCAAAGAGAACCGCCGCCGCGATGAAAGCGATAACCCGATATCCCAGCCGATGCCCGCGAGGGGGCGATGCGGCCGGAGCGGTTCTTCGGTGGGCGTCCTTCATCGCCGCACCGTCGTCGGCTGACAGTTTGGACACGTGTGCGTCGATCTTCCCGCGACACGGGCGCGTTCGATCAACGCGCCGCACCGCGCTGCACCGCGTCGTCGTTGGCACGGCTTCCCCTCGCGGCCGTAGACGCGATGGTGAACCTGAAACCACCCCTCGGCCCCGTCGGCGTCGCGATAATCGCGGAGTGTCGAACCGCCCGCCCGAATGGCCGAACGAAGTGTCGCACGGATACACTTCGCCAATTGTCGAATCTGCGCGGCGGTAAGTTCCGATGCCGGTGTGATCGGATGTATCCCCGCTCGATGGAGCGCTTCGTCGCAGTAGATGTTACCCAGCCCGCTGATGGCGCGTTGATCGAGCAAGAGCGCCTTGATCTGCCGCCGCCGACGCAGCACCTCCCGCAGACCCTTCGCTTGAATCGAGAGGGCGTCCGGCCCCAGGGGTGAAAGCTCGATCGCTGCCTTCGTCACAGCGCGCGACGCGTGTTTGCGGCTTGCCTGCGCAGGGTTGGGTATAAACCAGACGCCGCCGAAACGCCGCGGATCGCGAAATCGCAGTTCGTCGTTGCGGTCGTGAAAACGGATACGCAGGTGCGTATGCTTCATGATCGGCGCGTCGTTCGGCTCCAGCGTCAATCGGCCGCTCATGCCGAGGTGAACGACAAGTATCGCATCGGTGAGGTGAAAGATCAGCCGCTTGCCCGTTCGATCGACGCGAACCACGCTGCTGCCGGGTCCGTGGGTTGTCAGCTCGCGCCGCCCCTGCCGAATGATGTCCCCTCGAACGATGCGGACGGACTCGATCCGCGCGCCCGTCAGCGCCGGGGCAAGCTGCGATACGATCGTCTGCACTTCCGGCAGTTCAGGCATGAGGAACATGTTAGCACGGCAAGGCGCGCGCGAGAAAGGGTTCGAGAGCGATCGATGAACTTAACCCACTGCGATCGCGTCCGGCTCGAACACGCAAACCAGCTGTATGCCCTCGCGGATGCGCCCACGGATGCCCCCGCGGATGCGCTCACGGATGCCCCGCTCGTTGAGGCCCTCCGTGCAATCCTGCGAGAACAGAACGCACGTGTAACCACTGACCACGGTTGACCGGACCCTCGCCGCCGCATACGGTCTGGCGCGTTGGGCGCGTTGGGCGCGCTCACTGGGGCGCCCGCTCACCGGCACCGGCGACTTTCTCGATGTGGACCCTTCTCAACGGCACGATCGTGAACGTTCTGACCGTGGCGGTCGGTTCAACCATCGGCCTGTCCTTGTCGGCCCGCATTCCCGATCGCTACCAGAGGATCATTCTGAATTGTCTCGGCCTCGTGACGATTACCCTCGGCATCGATGCTTCCGTGCTGGTGATGTCGGAAACTGTCGGGCGCTACGGCGAGGGCATCCCCACCTACGGTGCACGGCTCGCAATGGTGACCGTGGGCTCGCTCATTGTCGGCGCGATCATCGGCTCAGCCCTTCGCCTGCACGACCGTGTGCAGGACCTGGGGCGGCTCATCCATGCCAGGGTCGGCGGTGGGGAGGGCGAAGCAGGTGCGTCGCGGTTTATGGGGAGTTTTGGCGAGGGCTTTCTTTCCGCGAGCGTAATCTTTTGCGTAGGTCCTCTGACCCTGCTGGGCTGCCTACAAAACGGCGGCTACGGCAACCCCAGTCTGCTCTACATCAAGTCCTTCCTCGACGGCTTCTGCTCGATGGCCCTGGCCGCCTCACTCGGTTTCGGCGTTGCCTTCAGCGTGCTGACCATCCTGTTCTTCCAAAGTGCGCTGTCCCTTGCTGCGTGGCAACTCGCCGCCGCGATCCCCGATCTTTCCCTCCAACTGATGAACGTCGTCGGCGGGATCATCCTGCTCGCGACGGCCCTGATGATCCTCGATATCAAGAAAATACCCGTCGCCGATCTCCTGCCGGGAATCTTCCTGCCCCCGCTGGTCGTCTGGTTCGTGGAGAAAGTATCGCCCGGCTTGCTGCTGACAGGCGGATGATCTCGTGTTATGGAATTGTGAAGCTCGTCGTGCGAAGTGTGGATTGCGGACTCTCACACGCAGCGAAGACGACGGAGTGCAATCCATCGGCTTCTCCACCCATCTCGATCCACGAACAACGGTCCACTAGCAACGAACCGCAATACAAGGTAAAAACCCACTTATGACCTGGGAAGGTTGGTTCGTACTCCTGCTGCTCGCGGTCATGCTCTACGGCCTGACCCGCTTCTCGCATCTTGCCGATGTCATCTTCCTCGGCGGCCTGACCCTGCTTGGCCTCTTCGGAATCATCACGCCGTCCGAAGCCCTCCGCGGTTTCTCGAACGCCGGCATGTTGACCGTCGCCGCGCTTTTCGTCGTAGCCGCCGGTCTGCGCGACAGCGGCGCGCTCGACGGCATCGCACGCAAGCTCCTCGGTCAGCCCAGGTCCGAGCGCCGCACCATGACGCGCCTTCTCGCCCCGGTGGGCGCGATGTCGGCCCTGCTGAACAACACAACCATCGTCGCCATGGCCCTGCCGGTCATCCTCGACTGGTGCCGTAAACACCAGCTCTCGCCCTCTCGCTATCTGATACCCCTTTCGTATATGTCCGTCGCCGGCGGTATCGTCACCCTCATCGGCACGAGCACCAACCTCGTAGTTCACGGTTTCATGTTGAACTCCGAGCAGCTTGGCCATCGCGGCATGGGCTTTCTCGAAATCGGCGCCGTGGGCTTTCCGCTTGCGGTGATGACCCTTATCTATCTCATCTTCATCGCTCCGAAGCTGCTGCCGTATCGAAAGGAATTCATCGACCAGATCGGCGCCTCCCAGCGCGAGTACATGGTCGAGATGATCGTCGAACCGGATTGCCCGCTCATCGACGAGTCCGTACAGGAAGCCGGCCTGCGACAGTTGCCCGGATTGTTCCTCGTCGAAATCGAGCGCGACGACGAATCCATCGCGCCCGTCGATCCGGAGGAAAAACTTCAGAGCGGCGATCGGCTCCTTTTCGTCGGCGTGGTCAGCACCATCGTCGATCTCCAGAAGATCAAGGGCCTCGTCCCCGCGACCGACGAGGTCGATCGTCGATCCATTACCCAGCGTCTCGGTCGCCACCTGTGTGAAGCCGTCGTCAGCCAGAGCAGCCCGCTTGTCGGCCGGAGCATTCGCGGTGCGAATTTCCGAACCGTTTACGACGCCGCGGTCATTGCCGTCCATCGCAACGGCGTCCGGCTCGGCGGAAAGCTCGGCAACATCGTCCTGCGTCCCGGCGACACCCTGCTGTTGCAGACCGCTACCGGCTTCCTTCGCGCCCATCGCAACAACGCGGACTTCTATCTCGTCAGCGAAGTCGGCGGCGCGGAGCCCGTGCGCCACGAGCGCGCCGGCATCGCCTTGATCATCCTGGGCATCATGGTCGTGATGATGGCCATTCCGGATATTCTCGAGTGGTTCGGGACCGATTCACATATTCACAGTTATCTCGATCAGGGTCGCGTCTTCTTCGCGCTCGGCGCGGCCGGCCTGATGGTGATCTGTCGCTGTGTTTCGTCTTCAACGGCACGGCGAAACATCCAGTGGGATGTTCTGTTCGTCATCGCCGCGTCGTTCGGCATTTCATCCGCGATGGAGAAAACCGGTGTCGCCGAGTTCATCGCCGGCGGCATCACCTCGCTGATCGGCACCATGGGGCCCATCGCCGTTATCGCCGCCGTCTATCTCTGTACGACCATTCTCACGGAACTCCTCACCAACAACGCCGCCGCAGCGCTCATGTTTCCCATCGCCATGGCTACCGCGACGAAGCTCACCTTCATCACGGATCCGCGGGCTCTCGCCATTACCGTGGCCGTCGCAGCGTCCGCCGCCTACACAACCCCCATGGGCTACCAGACCAACCTGATGGTCTTCGGCCCCGGCGGCTACAAGTTCATGGACTTCGTAAAAGTCGGTCTCCCGCTGAATATCCTCTCAGGCATCATCAGCACGCTCATCATTTACTACGTGTGGCCCATGTCCTGAAACTGTGATCAGGGTCTTGCCGGCAATGCCTGACAAGCATTGGGCGGCTCTACCGTGGCTTCGCCGCTGAGCGATGATCACGCGGAGCGCAAGCTCATGGCACATCCCGCCACCCTGATTCTCCGGCACAAGTAGCCGCCCATGCCGTCTGTTGACGACGCCCATCGCCCCGCTACAATCGCCGCGCAGACGAGGTAAGGACGCCGCCGGGAATATTGGCCGCCAAGCACCGGCCGCTGACCACTGACCAAAGGAATGGGTCATGTCGCTTCGATCGCAAATTGCTTCCGCCCTGATCGTCGCTACCGGGTTCTGCCTCACATGGAGCGGCGCTGCCTGCCAGCGCAGCAGCATCGGCCAGACCGCCGACGGCCCTTCCGTCGATGAACTCATCGCTTTCTACAGCCCACGCAGCATCAAGATTCAACCCTTCACCAAGCCGCGAAGCTTCGACGAGGACGCCATCCCCGACGGCATCGCCGTATCCCTGCGAACCCTCGATGCCACGGGTGATCCCGTCAAGGCATACGGCGTCTTCATCTTCGAACTCTACGCCTACCGCGGCGCCCTCGGCGACCGAAAAGGCCAGTTGATCCAATCGTGGACCCAACCGGTTCTCGATACGAAAGACCAGAAGCAATTCTGGGAGCGAATCACGGCTTCCTACGAATTCCAGCTTAGTTGGGAAGGGCGGCCCATCGCCCCGCAACAAAAGTACATCCTCACCGCCAGCTTTCAGTCGCCGGGGAGCGAGCGGCTCTTCGATCAATACGAATTCGAGTTCCGCGTCGTGCGAGAAGAAATCCTCGACGCATTATCCGGACGACCCTAACTAATCTATACTCGGGGAGGTGCCTGCCATGACCGCGAGAAAATTCCTCTGCCTGTTGACGCCCGGCCTCGTCTTTGTTTTGTCGGGTTGTGCTGAGAACAAACTGACGCGCCACAATTTCGACATGATCAAAGAAGGAATGTCCAACAAGGACGAAGTCCGCATGACTCTGGGCGAGGATTACGCCGCGCATTCGGATGATCGTTGGGACTACGACGACGAGAAGAACCACCTCCACGTCGTCATCCACTTCGACGAACGAGGCAAAGTCGTCGCCAAGGAATGGCGCGATGCCCGCACCGGCGAATGGGAGGGCCAGGCCCCCGGCATCGACCCGAATCCCCCCGGTCGCAAGGGCACCGAACGCCGCTCGACAACCACCATCGACCGATAGCGGGCGCATCGCTTACGTGTGATTCCGCGTAGGCATTGTCGCATCGCGGACATGGCCGCCCAGGGCCGCGGCCATGCCACCCGGTGGGGCCATGCCACCCGACCTCCTGGGCCTTCATGCCCCCGTACTGGTTCCGCCAGCGGTGAAACGTCTGCTCGCTGACCTCCAGCCGCTGACAGACCTGACCGATACTCGCCCCGGCATTGAGCATCGCGTCCGCCTCACGCAGCTTGGCGATGATCTGTTCCGGGCCATGACGCTTCCGCTTCATCGAGAGTCTCCTTGCCCATCCGGGAAGTAAAGACTCTCATAAGAACTGGATCAAGTCTTGGGGAGCAGGTCAGGCCCGGCCTCACAGAACACATTCTCCCCGCCGCAGGCGTATTCCTGAATGACTTCCAAACCGAAGTACACGTGCCGCGTCCTCCGCGGCGCCGGGTTGCTGCCCTGGCCATCCCAAAGCTCGCCCGTCGCCGGGTTCTATCGTTTCTACGCGCCGGCCCAATGCGTCATACCCTTGACGTGCTGAATCGCATATGCGATTCCTCGCCTGGCGACCGACGGCATTCGCCGTCGTGCACGTCAAGGGTCATAGACGAAATCCATCACCATCGGCTCGGTCGGCACACACCAACGGGATTCGGTTCCCACCAACGACAAACCCGGAGTAAGCCAAGAATAAGGTGGCTTGCCTGAATACCCAAAACCCACTGGCCCCTCTCGCGACTCTCCAGATTTCATCTGAGAGCGCAATCATGGGGTCTGTTTACCTGTGCTTTCGGAACTTGTAGCGGGAATTCTAATCATGGTGGGGTCCTCCCGATACTCGGTGAAGATTCTATACATCTTGGGTTGTCCTCCACAAATTGTATCAAATACATAGCGCCAGCACGGTGAACGATAAACGAGTGCGTTGACCGAAGCATCAGTCCCGGCAACGCTCATTGTTTGTATTATATCACCTCGTCGAACAGTTATTATAATCGCAGCGTCAAAGTCATCATTCGACTTCTTGGTAATGTTCTCTTGCTCAACGACTTGAGAAAAACCAAGAGTCAAACCTCGAATCATGTTTCGCAATCCACCAGGAAATGCGACTCTATGGCGGTTGATCACTTCATTTTTTCCAGACCGTAATTCGATCGCGATCTCTTCGCCATCGCCGTCTCGACATGCATACAAAGCCAACGTAGAGCCCTTTATCCGATATTCAATTGTGAGTGTAATATCCTTCGTCATTGGTATCTCCTCATGCTTAGCTCCACCACTCACTTCTGTGACTTGAATAGTAAATAGCAAGAAGAATGACAACACCCCGCTGATCATGAGAACGATGTGTTTTGCCGATCGAATATACATATCAGTCCCTTCGAATTCATGTTGCCTCAGTTCTCTGTTTTCATGCCGTTGGAAATCGTTGCATTAACGTTTGCAATGCAACGACGTTAGCCATATTATGGCATGTCTGAACCCGGCGCGTATGGCACAGGAGGACGATTATAGTACCGAGTTTCGATGAATCGATCGATTTTTGCAGGATCGACTTCCTTGTAACGCGAGTCCGCAGGCGGAAATCTCCCAGGGTGGGCAGCTTCCTTTCCATCAAAAAACCCGTCATCGAAATTCACACGCGCCGATTCCTCAATTGAGCCACATGCAGCCAGCTTCTCGAAGTAGTGAACAGGAGTACGGCCATCAGGATTCAGCGGCGCCTTAGCAGCCCGTGGTAAAAGCCGCGGACTCGGCGTGGCGGTTGGGTTCAGGCGGCTTGATGGCGCCACGGCGCCGATGGTCTACGGAACGCCGCTGAGCATGCCGGAGGGCCCATCGAGCGCCGACAGCGCGCCCAGAGGGACTCCGAATGCCGCAAAAAGGCCGACAGGGCGTCCTGCAGGCCCCGGGCCGTGCCGAAGCCCAGGGCCCGGCGCAGCAGCAAGCTCAGGTTGAAGCCGGCCACGTGGATCAGCAGCCGTTTGAGGATGTTGGCGTGGCCGCGAAGGTGCGTGCGACGCATCCCTCCGGTGTCATAACAATGAGCGAAGCTCCGTTCGATGTACTCCCCGCGCTTCCGCATCAGCCGTTTGCCCCGCGCCCCGCGAATCCGCCGCCGATTGGCATACACCGCGTCGCGGGCCTCGGTGCGACCCTCCCAGTTTCGCGCCCCGCGGTTCGGCTCGGCCACGTAGGTCCGAATTCCCCGATTGTGCTGTGCCACCATCACGGCATCACTGTGGTATCCCTTGTCCGCCACCACTTCGGTCAGCGCCGCCGCGCTGACCTGCTCGCCCGCATGCTCGTCCGACAGCACGTCCATTACCTGTTCGCCGGCCTGATCGATCGTCTCGCCGATGCTCGTCGTGTCGCCCCGATCGGCCGGCTGGAGCGTCACCGCCACGATTGCGCCGGTCTTCATGTCCACCGCGTGCTCGGCCTTGTGGGCCAGATGGGTCCGCCCATCCTTCATCTTGGTGATCTTCGCGTCCGGGTCGTGGGGGTTGTACCAATCGTCGTTCGACGCCTTGTTCTTGCGGCTCTTGTCCAGCTTGGCCAGGTCCTCGCGCGTCGGCGTGTCGATCCCGGAGGCCTGGGCCAACTGGGTGAGGAACGCCTGATAGCCCTCCTTCGTGTCTCGCCGCACGATGCCCCGCATCGCCGCGTTGGCCTCCAGGGTCGTGGCGTCGATCCCTACCGTCTTGCCATTCAAAAGACCGTCCTCGGCCAGCACCTTCAGCATCCAACTGAAGACCGCGTCGTGGACCTCCAGGTCCAGCAGGCGGCGGGTGCGGCTGATCGTCGAATGATCCGGCGTGGCGTCGGTCAGGCCGTAGCCCGCAAAGCGCCGCAGGGCCAGCGAGTCCGCTACCCGCCAGGCGATGCCCCGCTCGCTGTCGATCCCCTCGAAGTAGCCGATGAGGAGCAGACGGAAATAAACCGCCGGCGGCAACGAGGGCCGGCCCAGCCCTGCGGCGTAGTACGATTTGCACAGGTCTTCGACGAAGACATCGAAGCCGTGGCCGTCCAGAATCCGGTTCACCCGTTCGTAGTAGGGATGCCCCGCCCCAGCGGGAAGCGCCGACGTGGCCACCCAAAACGTCGGCTGCGCGTCCTGCTTTCGTCTGCCCATTGCCATGATCGTCCTCCGTGACACCCTGATGACCCAAACATCCTACCATGCGTGTCAAAGACTTTTACCACGGGCTGTTAGGTAAACCAACCATGTTGTTGTTCCTACAAATCTTTTCGAACTGATACTGTGCCCATCTTATTAATAATTCTTCTAATAGCAATTGTCTTAGATGCCCCTTTTGATCATCGCGTATTTCTCTGCAGCTATCCCACGGCAAATTGAGTGGATTCCGCTCAAGGTCGTCTTTTCGTCGATTCATACTCTTCTGAAGATTCTTGATATAATCGGCGAGAGCATTGCACCAATCAAATAAGTTTAGAAGATCCTTCGGTGGGTTTGTCCATGGAAGACCCGCTTCCTTCGCCCACTCATCCCATGGATCACGCATTTCTTTCTTTATCCGCTCCAGAGGATCGTATGGATCCCAAGGTTTAGCTGGCCGTGGCGGAAACTGCCGCCCGCCAGGCCTTCACCGGAGGCAACGTCAATCGCTTATCGAAATTCCTCCAGCGTACTGGGGAAGGCCCGCATGGCCGTCGGCGAGTACTCCGCGGCCGAGGCCAACCTGAACGAGTCTTACACCATTTTGAACAATGCCCCGGGTGCGCCGGAGAAGGACCACACCAGCGTGCTCAACGGCCTCGTCGAACTCTACGACGACTGACATGCGGCCAAGCCGGGCAAGGGTTATGACGAAAACGCGGCAGCATGGCGCGAGAAGATTCAGTCGTCCCGCTCCGAAACGCAAACATCACCGAATTAGAAGCAGCCGCGGCAGCCACCGGGTTATTCGTAGGGTCGGCTGCGAAATCGTTCGAGATGATCTCATTCGGGCGTAATTTCAGGCCATGTGCCCGCTGACGCGCCCGCCGTTGCGACTCGCCTACGCGTCACTGCGTTTCAAGAATTCTCGAAACTTGCGCCGATCGATTCCCAGTTTCCTCATTCGACCGCGCAGGGTGTTGGCGTTGATATTCAGGAGTCGGGCCGCGCCGAACGGTCCCTGGATTCGGCCGCACGTCTTTTGAAGAGCCGCCTCAATGTGCCGCCGCATTGCATCGTCGATCGTCTCGACGCCGCTGTGGGTCGCCGTAGTGTTCGATGAATTCGGACCGAGGTGAGAAGCGGCGACAGGAGAAGGAGCCGGGCGCGGTGCGGCGTGCAAACCCAGCGCCCGAGCCACCTGGAGACCGTGGCCGTCCCCAAGGATTGCGGCACGGTCCATCACCGAAGCCAACTCGCGTACGTTACCCGGCCAGTCGTAGGTTGTGAGCAGTTGCAGGTCCTCTGGAGTGGGAAGCTGCGGCGACAGCCCAAAGCGATGCGCGGCGCGGAGCGCGAAGTGATTGGCCATGGCGGGTATGTCGGCTACGCGTTCTCGAAGGGCGGGAAGTTGAATGGGGAAGACAGCCAGGCGGTACCACAAATCCTCGCGGAATCGGCCATCCGCAATCATCGCCGGCAGGTCACGATGCGTCGCGGCCACGATGCGAACATTGACGTGAATCGTCTGTTGACCACCGACGCGCTCGAAGGAACCATCCTGAAGCACGCGCAGCAGTCGCACCTGCGCGGCCGGGGGCAGATCGGCAACTTCGTCGAGCATCAGGGTTCCGCTGTCGGCCCTTTCGAACCATCCCTTTCGCTGCGTGGTTGCGCCGGTGAAGCTGCCGACCTCGTGGCCGAAGAGTTCAGAGTCGATGAGCTCCGGGGATATGGCCCCGCAGTTCACCCGAAGGAAAGGGCCTTCGGCGCGCGGGCTGTTTCGATGGATCTCGCGTGCGACGACTTCTTTGCCCGTACCGGTCTCACCCAGGAGCAGGACCGGCGCATCGGATCTCGCCACCATCTCGGCGCGCTCCATGACGGTGCGCAATCCGGACTCGGCGCCGACCACCACGTCGGCGAGTTCCTTTCGTCCCAGTCGACGGAGCAGGGTGCGCTTATCGGCTTCGACGGCCGATCGAAGGCGCTCCAGCTCGCGCACCTGAAGATCATTCGCGAGTGCCGCTTCAAAGGGCTCACAAAGCGCCTCCAGGATCGACTCGTGCTCCGGTTGGAACTGTCGCGGGGCGGCGTTTACCAGAATCAATAATCCGACCGGCTCTCCAAGGTGAAAGAGCGCCATCATCAGAACCTGGCCGCGTACTTCGGGCGACAAAATGCCAGGCCATACGCGGTGAATCTCGCGCGCTGGACAACGCCTCACCTTTCTTTCGTGGCACCAGCGGATCAAGCTCTCCATCACCTCAGACGAAAGATGCTGACGACTCCCGTGAAGTTCCTTGCCCTCGCCGCCACGAGCTTCAGCGACGGTCTCCAAGGTGCCATCAGAAGGGTCCAGGCGTTGGACGAGCAGAGCATCGAGGGGCAATCGCTTGAGCAGGATTGGCGCGATTCGAGCGGCTGAGTCGCGGATTTCGATGTGCCGACAGGCCTCCCTCCACACATCGAGCAAGAGTATCGCTACCTTCTCCATAAGCAGATATTATATTGTATAAGATAGAAATACCACCATATGAAGGCGCTTTTATTGTTAAATACAGTTCTTTTTATTCATATTTCCAGTATCGAGAGCTAATTGCCTAATAAATTGAGCTTTTATCGGTCGCTTATCGTGGCACAGAGTTTGCTCTGCCACAAGTCGTCCGATGCTCGCGAAGTGGGCGCTGCGCACACGGTTCTCATGTTGCACCGTGGGAATAAACCGAGAGGAGCGACGGAGGATCGTCTGGGTATGGTAACTAATTCTTCCATTCGTCGAGTGATTCGAGTCCTGCTCGTTTTGGCGCCTGCGCTGGCAGCCGCGCCGGCTTCTTTTGCACTGAATGCTCCGGCCCAAGCGGCGGATATCGAACTGCTGAATGTCTCCTACGATCCGACCCGAGAGCTTTACCAGGAGTTCAACCCGCTCTTTGCGAAGCACTGGAAATCGCAGACCGGTCAGAATGTCACCGTCCGCCAGTCTCACGGTGGAGCGGGTAAGCAGGCGCGTTCCGTGATCGACGGTCTTAAAGCTGATGTGGTAACGCTCGCGCTCTCTTACGATATTGACGAAATCCATCGGCACAGCGGTCTGATCGCGAAGGACTGGCAGTCGCGCCTCCCGGAAAACAGCGCGCCGTACACTTCGACCATCGTGTTTCTCGTTCGCAAGGGAAATCCCAAGCGCATCATGGACTGGGACGACCTGGTCAAAGGCGATATCTCGGTCATCACGCCGAACCCGAAAACGAGCGGCGGTGCGCGGCTTAACTACCTTGCGGCCTGGGGCTATGCCCAACGAAAGTTCGAAGGCGACGACGAGAAGGTAAAGCAATATATCGGTCAGATTATTCATCGTGTGCCCGTGTGGGATTCCGGAGCGCGCGGAGCAACGACCACGTTCGTCCAGCGAGGTATCGGAGACGTACTGCTGACCTGGGAAAACGAAGCCCTGCTGGCGGTCGAGAAGGTCGGCAAGGATCGCGTTGAGATTGTCTGGCCAGCGCGAAGTATCCTCGCTGAGCCGCCCGTAACCGTGGTCGACAAGGTGGTCGAAGCTCGGGGGACGCGCGATGTCGCGCTTGCCTACCTGAATTATCTGTACGAAGACGTCGCACAGGATCTGGCGGCCCGGCATCACTTCCGCCCGCGATCCACGGCGGTGGCCGCGAAGTATTCTGACAAGTTTCCGAGAATCGAACTCTTTACCGTGGACGACGTATTCGGCGGCTGGGAAAAAGCCCAGCAAAGACACTTCGCCGACGGCGGCATCTTCGATCAACTACTTCAATCGCCTCCTGCTCCCTAGAGGCATTCGGCGCTGTTTGCCTCCTGTTTCAGCGCCGCTGCCTCCGGTAGGGGGTCGATTCGGAGAATGATGTGGGGACGATCGCTCTTACAAATCGACGGCGGATCATGCCGGGCTTCGGGCTCTCGCTCGGGTACACCGTGCTGTACCTGAGTTTAATCGTGCTGCTTCCCCTGTCGGCACTCTTTCTCAAGAGCACGACCATGACGTGGGAAAAATTCTATGGCACGCTCGCCGATCCGCGCGTGCTTTCTGCCTTCAAGCTCAGCTTGGGCGCCGCTTTTGTCGCCGCATGTGTGAATGCAGTCTTCGGATTCATCGTCGCATGGACACTCGTTCGTTATGAACTTCCGGGCAGGCGAATCATCGATGCCATTGTCGATCTACCCTTCGCGCTGCCGACCGCCGTCGCCGGCATCGCCTTGACCACGCTTTATTCGCAGAACGGTTGGATCGGGCGGCTGCTCGAACCGCTGGGGCTGAAAGTCGCGTTCACTCCGATCGGTGTGATCGTCGCCCTGACCTTCATCGGCCTGCCGTTCGTCGTGCGGACGCTGCAGCCGGTCCTCGAAGACCTCGATCCCGAAATGGAGGAGGCCGCCGCGAGTCTGGGAGCGCGGCGCTGGCAAATCATTCGCCGTGTCATTTTCCCCGAACTGTGGCCCGCGCTGCTGACCGGGTTCGCCCTGGCATTCGCTCGGGCAATCGGCGAATACGGCTCGGTGGTTTTCATTTCCGGCAACATGCCGAACAAGACCGAGATTGTGCCGCTGCTCATCATCATTAAGCTCGAACAGTTTGATTATGCCGGAGCGACGGCGCTGGCCGTGGCGATGATCGGCGTCTCGTTCGCCTTGCTATTGTTCATCAACTATCTGCAGCGGCGAACCGCGGGCGGACGCCTGGCACGGCTTGCATAAGGAACTAAGAGATGACCGCGCTTGCAACGAATTTATCGAGTCTGGTCCGCCCGCGGCCCGCGACGCGCGACTCGCTCTTCCTGCGCACGACGTTTTGCACATTGACGGTGGCGTTTCTGGTGCTGTTTCTTCTGATTCCACTCGCGGCCATCTTTACCGAGGCCTTGTCCGAGGGGCTGGCGGTCTACTGGGGCGCACTGGTGGAGCCGGACGCCCTTACCGCCATTCGCCTGACGCTGCTCACCGCGGTGATTGCCGTACCACTGAACATTGTCTTTGGCGTCGCCGCCGCCTGGTGCATCACCAAGTTTGAGTTTCCCGGCAAGGGGGTGCTCCTTACCTTGATCGATCTGCCATTCGCCGTGTCGCCGGTCGTCTCTGGTCTGGTCTATGTGCTGCTCTTCGGCCTGCACGGCTGGTTTGGGCCATGGCTCGCCGCGCATGACGTGCAGGTTATCTTCGCCGTCCCGGGAATCGTCCTCGCGACGATGTTCGTAACGTTTCCTTTCGTGGCCCGCGAGCTAATCCCTCTCATGCAGGCCCAGGGCACGGAGGAAGAAGAATCGGCACTCGTCCTCGGCGCCACCGGTTGGCAGACCTTTCGGCGAGTCACGCTGCCGAACATCAAGTGGGGACTTCTGTACGGCGTGATCCTCTGCAATGCCCGGGCGATGGGTGAGTTCGGAGCGGTGTCCGTCGTGTCCGGCCATATCCGCGGCCTGACCAACACGGTACCGCTGCACGTTGAGATTCTTTACAACGAATACAACTTTGCGGCTGCGTTCGCTGTCGCATCCCTGCTGACGCTTCTCGCCCTCTTCACGCTCATTGCCAAGAGCATCGTGGAACGAAAGGCGAAAGGCGCGCCGGCCGGTGATCGCCATGTCCGAATCGAATCTAAAGGGGGATTGAAATGAGTATTGAAGTTCGCAACGTCTCGAAGACCTTCGGGGCCTTCAAAGCGCTGGATGACGTCAGTCTGCATGTTCCCACCGGCGAACTGGTTGCGTTGCTCGGGCCGAGCGGTTCGGGAAAGACGACGCTGCTGCGCATTATCGCCGGTCTCGAAGGCCCGGATTCTGGAAGCGGCTCGATCTACTTTCACGACGAGGATGTCGCCGAGCGACGCGTGGGCGAGCGACGCGTGGGTTTTGTCTTTCAACATTACGCACTCTTCCGCCACATGACCGTATTCGAGAACGTCGCCTTCGGACTTCGCGTACGCCCGAGGCGCGATCGACCGCACCGTGACGAAATACGTGACCGAGTCCATTTCCTGCTCAAGCTGGTCCAACTGGACTGGCTGGCAGATCGCTATCCGTCGCAGCTTTCCGGCGGTCAGCGCCAGCGCGTGGCGCTCGCGCGGGCATTGGCGGTCGAGCCGAAAGTACTCCTGCTCGACGAGCCCTTCGGCGCGCTCGACGCTCGGGTGCGTCAGGAACTTCGCCGCTGGCTGCGTCGGCTGCACGACGAGATTTACGTCACCAGCGTCTTCGTCACGCACGATCAGGAGGAAGCCCTTGAGGTCGCCGACCGCGTGGTGGTGATGAATGAAGGTCGAATCGTGCAGGTGGGGACGCCAGCCGACGTCTTTCATAACCCGGCGGATGAGTTCGTCATGCAATTCCTCGGCCGAGTCAATGTCTTCAGCGGGCGCGTGGAACGCGGGAAGGCCGTATTCGGCGAGGTCGAGCTCGACTATCCGGAACATGACGAGGCGGCTTCAAAGCCCGCTCGAGCCCTCGTTCGTCCACACAACCTCGTCATTCATACGCGTCCCGGTCCGGGGCCGTCCTTCCCGGCGACCGTGGCCCATATCAATGCGGCGGGCTCGATCGTGAAGATCGAGCTGGAGCGAGAAAACAGAGAGCCCGTTTTTGTGGAGATGACGCGCGGTCGATTCGACACGCTCAACCTTTCGCGTGGCAGTCGCGTGTTTGTCAGTCCGCGCGAGCTTCGCGTGTTTGTGGACAGCGACGAGGACGCGTCATCGGAACTGGACACGCTCACCAGCAACGGCCGGCGCCAGAAGCAGTCGCCCGATGTCGAGGATCGGGGACTTGAGCCCGGTTATCGCATTCTGGAGGGATTGAAGTAGCGCATCGCTCGGCCACGAATGTGACCATCGGGCGGCACTTTATACACGAACCCTTGGGAGGAAGTACCATGACCGGAAGAATCAAGAAACCGGGATTCACCCTGATTGAATTGCTCGTGGTGGTTGCCATCATCGCGACGCTCATATCCATCCTGCTGCCGGCGCTCTCATCCGCGAGGGCGACAAGCCGAAGTCTGAAGTGTCTGACGAATCTCCGCTCGCAGGCCCAAATGACGCAGACCTATCTGGACGCCAATCGCGATATGTTTCCCACGCGCGATGGCTCACAGACCGGCGGAAGCGGCGTCTTCCACGCATTCCTGCCGTCGAGAACGATCATCCGATTCGACGCACGACCGCTGGATGTTCTCACGTGTCCGGATGACAACGAACCGCTGCGCGACTATGCCCTCGGCGATGGTACGGAGAACTTCCCCGATTCATTGGGGATCGGTGATCTCTACGGGCTGCCACCGGATGCGAAGATTCGCTACAGCTATGGAATTAATAACATGACCGGGATTAACCCTTCGACCGACGGGGAGCGATTGCTCTTCAATCCGAATGCCACGGCCTATCCGCGACCGGCAGAGACACTGATGTACGCCGACTGCGCGTGGGTCAATGCCCGAGCACACAACACGACGATCAACGACGCCCCGCAGCTTAAAGGGCGAGTGTCCAACGCCGGCGCTCCGCACCGGATGAACCGACTCGCGGAGATACCGGAGGAGTACGGAAGGCCCCAGCCGAATCTGAAACGTCACCGGAACGGCAGCAACATTGTGTTCATGGATCATCACGGCGAGAACGTGCGGCAGGAAGACTGCTTCACGAAGGTACTCTACTCATGGACCGAACCCTTGCGGGATCATCCGCCGATCCCTTGAGATCAGGTCTTGATGAAGAGAGTCTTCGAGTCGCCAAAGTCGGCTCGAAGCGGCTATCGCTTGAGCGATTCAAGCGATCTGATGGGGAAGTCATCATGGCTCGATCTGACGACAAATCCGGCCCCTCGGTTCCATGTACTGAGGTGTTGTTCGCAGCATGGAATGTACAGCACCAGCGAGGCATCCGACTGCCTGAACTGCTGTATGAACTGGATCAGTACAGCGGCAAGCTGTCGCTGAAACTGCTGTCGCACTGGTTGAAACGACTGATTGTACACCCGGACGATCTACGTGATTTCTTGCGGTTCAATTCACTTCAATACCAGCGTAACCAGATTCACATTCGACCCAATTATGAAGCATTGCTGCTTTGCTGGCTCCCGGAACAATTCAGCCCGATTCACGATCATGGGGAATCCAATTGCGCCCTGGCCGTGTTGGCCGGCGAGCTGGTCGAACTCAGCTACCTTTGGAATACAAAGAAATATCTGAGAGCGAACTCTTTCCAGAGAGTTGCAGCCGGAGGCGTTCTGGGCTCGAGTGGACCGGACCTGCACCAAGTGGCAAATTGGAGTAATTCGGGTTGCCCGCTCGTCACACTCCATCTTTACTCGCCTCCCCTGCAAAACATGAAGACCTATCCGGAGACGTGTGTTACGCCCGTTCCTGCTGATCAGCTTGCGCCGGACCACGATCTCATGTCGCCAGGCATCTTGGAATCGATCAGGAAGAGTGAATGAGCAGCGTCGGCATACCCACAATTGCGATTGTCGGCGCCGGCTTCTCCGGCGCGATCAGCGCGGTTCAGATTCTTCGACAATGGCGTCATGGCGCCCTGCGCGTCGTACTCGTCGAGCAATCCGGGCGGTTTGGCCCTGGTCTGGCATATGGCACGAGGTGCAGCAAACATCTTCTGAACGTGCCAGCCGGCAACATGAGCGCTTTGCCGGACGAACCGGAACACTTCGTGCGATGGGCGCGGAACCGTAAGTTGCCCGTCAATCCGGAGACGTTTGCGCAGCGATCCTGGTACGGTGAATACCTTGCCTGGCTTCTGAATGAGACCGCGCGAGAAGCCGGGCCACGCACTCGGCTAGAGAGGGTAGCAGGTTTTGCGACAGGGCTCGTCCCTCAACACGACGGCGCGTTACTGATTCTCGAGGACGGTCGAACAGTTGACGCGAACCGAGTCGTAGTGGCGATCGGCAACTTCCCTCCTGCGAGTCCGGCTTTCGCCCAGTCGGACTTGTTGAATTCGCCTCACTACATTGGAAACCCGTGGTGCACGGACACCCTGAATACGATCCAGCCCGATGAGGACATTCTAATCCTCGGGACTGGGCTGACAGCGCTTGACATCGTGCTCGAACTTTATGCCGGCGGTCATTGCGGCCGGATTCACGCTGTCTCTCGCCGCGGGCTGCTGCCGCAGCCGCACCGAGCGTCCGAGCCGCCGCGACCGTTTGCTGCACCCAGTGATATTTTGAAGTCTGGCCGCACCGTCATCGGGCTCTTGCGTACCGTTCGCGCCGCGGTGCGGACGGCACAAGCCCAGGGTTTCACATGGCACGACGTGATTGCTTCGTTGAGGCCGCTGACGCATGCTCTGTGGCAGAATTGGAGCTGGCAGGAACGCGCGCGATTTCTGCGGCACTTGCAGCCCTACTGGGACACTCATCGGCATCGCGTTGCCATCGAAGTCGACGCGGCGATAAGACTGTTGCGCGATCGTCGCGATCTTGTCGTGCATCGCGGGCGTATCGAGCGGTGTTCAACTCGCGGCGAACTGCTGGATGTGCGGATTCGGCCGCGCGGCGAAAGCGAAACGTATTCCCTGGCAGTCGCAAGGATCATCAATGCGACCGGTCCCGATAGTAAGGTGTGGCGCAGCGGCGGCCAGTTGTTTGAAAACCTCCTGCAGCAGAAATTGATAAAGCCGGACCCGTTGGAACTAGGTCTGTTGACGAACGACGACGGAGCAGCCATCGACGGAGCAGGCCGCGGATCGAGTTGGCTTTACCTCATCGGGCCCCTTCGAAAAGCCCAGCTATGGGAAAGCACGGCCGTACCTGAACTACGCGAACAGGCCCGTAAGCTTGCCAGCGTTTTTTGCGATGAATTAGCCGATCATTATTCAGGACACGCGAGTCCAACGATTACTAGGATGAGGTGCAAGTGACCGCGCTGCCCGGGTTGAGCCATACAACGATTGCCTGGGCTTTATGCTGTGCGTCCGCTGCTTGGGCCCAGGCCCATCCATCGGTGAAGGATGCAACGGAGGAGGACAAGACACTTGTAGCTGCGTCGCAGCCCGCACCGATGTCTCTTAGCTACCACGTCCCCTCGCCCGGGTATGGCACGCGCGGGGAGACGGAGCCGCCGCGCTACGTTCGCACCCTCAGCAAGACCGGCCTGCCGGGAACGGAAGAACTCAACTGGCTCGACTTCGGAATCGATCATCGCACCCGGTTTGAATATCGTGATGACGATTACCGTCGATCCGCACTGGTGCGAGACACGCCCTTTCTCCTTCGTTCACGTGCCTACGTCGGCATTCACGACATCCTCGATCCATTCCGCTTCGCCGTCGAATTCAAAGACGCGCGGTGGTTCAACAGCCAATTCCCGGACACCGATCGCGATGTCAACGAAAACGAAATCATCCAGGCGATCGCCGAATTGTATTTCAAGGGCGCGCTCGGAACGGATGACTACGGGAATGAGCGCCCCCTGCGGCTCCAGGCCGGGCGTTTCGCCTTTGATATTCTCGATCGACGGTTAATCAGCCGAAACCCGTGGCGAAATACCGTCAACAACTTCGACGGCTTCCGCGCCATCCTCGGCCAGCAAAAAAACGATTGGCAGCTGGACCTGTTCGCCTTTCAGCCCGTCGAACGGCGCGTTCGCCAGCCGGACCGATCGAATGAAGAGGAGTGGTTCTACGGAGCCATCCTGCAATGGCGGCGATGGTCAAAGTACATCACGCTGCAGCCGTATTACCTCATCCGCGACCGGGACCGAAAGGGTTGGAAGGCGGAAGATCGAGAGATACATACGCTCGCGCTTCGCGGGTACGGTTACGTGGGCGACACCGGCTTGGATTACGACCTGCACGCCGCGTGGCAGTTCGGAAAAGCTGAAGGTCGCAATCATCGTGCCTTCGCCACGGCCAACGAAATCGGCTACACCTTCAAGCACGATTGGAAGCCCCGGCTGAGCAGCTCCATCGGATATGCCAGCGGAGACCGCAACCCCGACGACAACATCAACGAACGATTCGACCGGCTCTTTGGGTTTGCCCGACCGTGGTCGTCGAACGATTATTTTCTGTGGGAGAACATCATCACGCCGAAACTTCGGCTCGAAGTGCAGCCGCACAAGAATGTCTCCTTCGAGACCGGCTATCACGCATACTGGCTGGCCAGTGATTCCGATGGATGGGCTGCCGGCAGCACAGTTCGTCGGGATCCTCTCGGCCGAAGCGGCGACTTCGTCGGGCAGGAAATCGACGTTCGCGTGAGGTGGAAGGTCGATCCTCGCGTCGAGATTATCCTCGGCTACGCGTACTTCATGCCGGGTGCGTTCACGCGAAACACCGGACCGGCCGACGATTCAGACTTCTTCTACGTCGAGGTGAACTTGCAGCTCTTCGAATAGCCGAGTGCAAAACCGCACTTTGGGCATGAACTCGTCACGCCCGGTGGATGCTCGACCCAGACATCGACCCGCTTACGATCAATCGCAAGGATCATCTGCTCCACAAACCACGAATCCGCAAACCCATACCCGTTGGTAAAACGCCGTATCGAGTATGGGCACCTCCCCACGGCATCCGTTTAATTCGACAACCATTCACGGAGAACGTGGAAAGACAAAATTCATTTGCTATTTCAACCGTACGTGCTACAAGATCGACAGTGAACGGCGAACTTCAAGTCCGCCCGATACAAGCTTGTAGCTGCCGAGAAAAGCAAAAAAACGGAAGACTGAAATTAGGGCAGTCCGGCATTGCCGGGAGGCCGTTAAGAAGTAAGCCGACGTGATCATGCACCCCGAAGTGCCCGATCGCGTCGGCTTTTTTTTGCTCTGAATCGAAGCAAGGCGGCCGCTAAGTGCCTGTTGCGGCTGCAATTCAAGAGGCACGAACAAGACCGCGGGGCGGCAGCTTCTCAGGCGATCAATAACCGAAGCCCCGATACGGGCCGTTAATCCGTAAGAACACTTTCCTGAATACAACCCTTACATGGAGATACGATGATGTCAAGAAATAACAATGAAAACAGCAAGACCACAACGAGGAAGTACGAGGATGCCGATCGAGAACTGGAAACAGTTGACCATACCGTGCGACGATCCTCGAAGCCGCAGCGCGAAGAAGACGCCAATCGCGATCCGATCACAGGTACACCCGGAGCGCATCCGATCGGCGTAGACGCCGGGCGCAGCCGGAGGCGGTGCGACGGGCGCCATCATCGGCGGAGTTGTCGGCGGACCGATCGGCGCCGGCGACGGCTGGGTCCAAAGTCGCGGCCTGATGCGTGACGGCAATGGGTTGGCGGCCTTGCAGGCGGGCTTCCATCATGCAGCGCATGTCATCACTGCCGCCCTTCTTGTTGCTGTTTTCATCACTCAGGTGGACTTCCACTTGCGTGATCTGATGGCTGAATCGGCTCCGGGCACTTGCCACGACCTCGCTGAACTCAGCAACCATCGTTTCGCGCCCTTGGACATTCCGGTCGGTGTGGATCTGGATAAGCATGCGTTTCACCTGGGGTCTTCGTGAACGGCTCAATACCCATCGGCGGCGTTGATCGCCACCGCATCGAGTATAGCACGCTGCGCACGTCTGATCCGGTCAAACGATGCGGAATCGAAGCAGCGGCTTCAGGCGCTACCACTTCGTGCACGCTGGCTTAAGACGCAAAGGCAGGGAGGTCGTCCGCTACTCGATACGAGGCACGCCCGTCAGGGAGAAGATGACCACTTCCTCGCCGGTCACGGTGCTGATGTCGTGGTGCAGACTCGACACCTTCACGCCGGCGACCTCGTGGATCAGCGATTCCAGCATCGGGCGCGCCACGTTCAGGAGCTGTTTGCGAACATCCTTGATGAGATCCCGTCCCTTCTCCGGCGACAGCGACTTGACGAGTTGTCGCTCGACGAGTGCCAGAACACCTCGAATGCGGATGACGACGAGGTCTTCGACGAGATGGACATAGATCTGCTCCGATCTCCATCCCAGATACTCCTCTTGAAAGCAGGTGATGCCGTGGCAGATGGCGGCTTCGCATTCTGCTTTCGTGAGAGCTTTTGACTGGCGCTCATTCCGAATTCGCCGGGCTTCATCGATCGGCAGACGAGGCCCCAGCCCAAAATCTGCGCGCGGCTTGACTCGTTGCGTCGATCGGCCCTCCTCCGAAACATTGACACTGTCGATGGCCTTTTTGACTTCTTTCAGCGTAATCGGCTTGAAGAGAACCGCATCGAACCCGGCCTTCATCGCCCAGGACTTGTGTTCGTCATCTTTGTGACCTGTCAGGGCCACGATTTTCGTATGAGCGAAGGCGGGATTCTGTCGAAGTCGAGCTACCAGTCCGCAACCATCCAGCTTCGGCATGACCAGGTCGACAAGCATCAGGTCGGGGCGAAACGCGACCGCAACTTCCATCGCCGTCAACCCGCCATAGGTCACATGCACCTGGCTGCCGAGTGCTTCAATCAGCAAACCCAGGGCATCCGCGCCGTCTCGGTAGTCATCAACCACGAGAACCCGAAGCGTTTTAGCGTCTGTCGGCATCATCCACTTTCCGTTACGCCGGCCCACAAAATGTAGTCGTCCCGGTAGCACAAGTCATCATCCCCGTGCCGGGCCTTATGTCACCTGCTCCGAGACACTCGCTAAAATTTCCTGTATGCCATCGAACGTGTTGGGCTTGACCAGGAAGTGATCGAACCCCGCTGCCTGCGCAGCTTCGCGGTCGGATTCTTTCCCGTAGCCCGTCATGGCGACCAGCATAATCTTCTGGAGTGTCGGTTGCTGCCGCAATCGTCTGGCAACCTCGAAACCGTCGAATCCCGGCAAACCCAGGTCCAGAAGCGCCACGTCGGGTCGAAAATCGAGCGCGGCCTCCAGGGCGCTCGGGCCGTCCGGAGCCGTTCGAACCTCATGCCCGAGCTGCCGATAAAGCAGCGACGCACTCATTGCCGTATCGTCGTTGTCATCGACCACTAAAATCCGCAACGATCGGACCGGCCCGGATGTAGCCGTACGGGGCGTTTTCGGCTGCGATTCGGGATTCAATTTCATCGGAAGACGCACGACAAACTCGCTGCCTTGCCCCACCTTACTATGAACCGTGATCCTTCCGCCGTGCTTTTCCACGAGACGCTTTGCCAAATTGAGCCCGATACCCAGGCCGCCGTACGAGCGGGCCAGGGACTGTTCGGCCTGCGTAAACATGTCAAAGATATGCGGCAAGAGCTCGGGTGCGATACCGACACCTGAATCCCGCACGCGCAGCACCGCCTCCTTGCCCTCTCGCTGAAGACTCAGCTCGATACTTCCGCCTTCGTCCGTGTAATTCGCGGCGTTGTTGAGAAGATTCACGACGACTTGTTCGAGACGAGTCGAGTCGCCGTCGATCCAAACCGACGATGAAGGGAGCTTCACCTCGAGGGTGTGCCTGCGCTGCTCGATCAATTGGCGTGACGATTCCGCAGCAGACTCCACGGCGGACCGCAGGTCCACTTGCACCCGCCGGAGCTGAATTTTCCCCGTCGAGATGCGGGACACCTCCATCAGATCATCCACCAGTCGGACCAGTTGACCAAGTTGGCGCTCGATGATCGTGAAGGCGTCCTGCCGAAGCTCGCTCTCATTCGGCTGGAACCGAATCAGTTGAACGGCATTCAGGATGGGAGCGAGCGGGTTTCGGAGTTCGTGGCTGAGCATAGCCAGGAATTCGTTCTTGCGGCGGTCGGAATCCTGGAGCTTGATAAGCAGCCGCTGCCGCTCGTAGGCCACGGCCACGTAATGGGAGATGGTGTGTAAGACGGCCAACTCGTCGATATCGAATCGGTCCTTCGTCGTGCTGGCAAAAGCGAGCGTGCCGAGCAGCCGGTTGCTGGACATCAGCGGGTTGCAGACAAAGGCCCGGAAGCCGAGCGACTTGAACAGTCGGGCGTTCGGGTCGTCGGACTTCTGGACGTTGCTCGCCACCATGGATTGGCGGTGCAAAGCCGCCGTGCCGCAAATGCGCTGGCCGAACTCCAAACGCTCAATGGAGCGGGCCGTTTCGTCAGGGATGCCGACGTACGACGCCAGTTGCAGGGCGTCGCCGGCATCGTTGACAACGTAGTTGATGTAACTGTCCACGCCAAACGGCAGGCCGATCTTCGCCAGGAGGCCGCGCAGGAGGGTATCCGGGTCGTCGGTGGAAAGCATCACGCCTGCTGCCTCCCAGAGCAGTTGCAACTGTTCGTTCTGGGTTTTGACGGCGAATTCGGCACGTTTGCGGTCGGAGATGTCCACCAGCATCAGGACCACGCCGTCGATCTTGTTCTCCAGGGTTCGGTAGGGGCGCAGGCGCAGGGAGTACCAGCGGCCGCGCGTGTCCTGAACGTCGAGTTCCCTTGGACTGACGGTGTCGAGCACCTCCGTGAGGAGCGGCGCCAGATCGGGGATGTTCTCAAGGTTGAGCTTGATGTCGGTCAGCAACCGGCCCACGTCGCTGGGGATCAGGTTGAGCAGCTTCTCCGCGATCGGTGTGTAACGTCGGATGCGCAGGTCCGGCCCCAGCATGACGATGGCCATCTGGACGCTGCCGAGCAGATTGACGAGATCGTTGTTGAGGCGGCTCAATTCGGCATTGCGATTGTTCAATTCGTCGTTGACGGTGGCCAGCTCTTCGTTGCTCGACTGAATCTCTTCCTTGGAGGTTTCCAGTTCTTCGTTGGTGCTTTGCAACTCCTCGTTGGCGGACTGAACCTCTTCATTCGCGGATTGCAGCTCTTCGTTGACCGCCTCCTGCTGCTCGAGCAGCGATTGCAGATACTCACGGGTGTCGGTCAGCTCCTGCGCCAGGCGGGCGTTGTCATGGTCCGACGAGACGGCATGTGATTGTGATTGCGCAAGCCGCTTTCGGTCACTGGCATCTTCGTCGGTGACAGGCGACTCTCGGTTGGCCGCCGATATATCCTCGAACAGAACCAGGAAGCCGCCCTCTTTCTTCGCGTTTTTCTTGATCGGAATCACTTGTATCGCGACATCGCGATAACCGTCGTTGGACTTGACGCGTAATCCCTCGTCCCGAACCATTTTCTCTTCTTTGCCGGCGCGCAGGACGGCCGCGCGAACCGCCACCAGAAGACCTTCGCGGAGCATCTTGGGCAGACTCAGACTGGCCTTGCCGGGCAGCGGTGAAATGTACGGACTGGTATCGCCGCGGTATTGCAGGACTTCCAGGTCGGCCGAGACGAGCACGCCGGGCGGAGCGAACTTGACGGACAGGATGCGGTCCGCCTCGCGGAGTAAGTCAGCGCCTTCGCTCGGCCGCGCCGTGACAGGCATGAATGGAGTTCGCGGCAATCCGCTCTTCTGCAGCGGAAAGTGACCGTACACCGGGCTGGAAGTCGGTTTTCGAGAATAGATTTTGTGCTTGGCGTCCTCCACATCAAACAGGTTGCGGTAGGCGCCGATCGTTTCCGAGCCGCCCAGCCACAGGAAGCCCCCGGGCTTGAGCGCGTAGTGCAGCGTCGGCACGACTTTTTGTTGAAGCACCGGCTCCATGTAGATGAGCAAGTTGCGGCAACTGATCAGATCGATGCGCGAGAACGGCGGGTCGGTCAACACATTGTGTCGAGAGAAGACACAGCGGTCGCGGATCAGCTTGCTGATGCGGTAACTGCCGTCCACAAGCGTAAAGTACCGCCTCAGACGTTCCGGCGAGAGATCGTGTTCGATGTCTCTTGAGTAGCTCCCCGCGCGGGCTTTCTCGACCCCCATGGGGTTCAAGTCGGTGGCGAACAACTGGAGCGGCACGGAGCTGCCCACGGCTTCGGCGGCCTCCGTATACGCGATGGCCAGGGAGTATGCCTCCTGCCCGGTCGAACAACCGAGCGTCCAGAGCCGCACCGGTTCGTGCGGCGACCGATCCTTAAGCAGACGGGGGAACACGATGTTCTTCAGCGCAGCGAACGAACCCTTGTCGCGGAAGAAACTGGTGACGCTGATCAGGATGTCCTGGTAGAGGGCATCCACTTCGGACGGTGTCTCCCGAAGAAACTGGACGTAATCGGGCAGTGTTTCCAGCTTCTGGAAGACCATGCGGCGTGCGACGCGGCGGAAGAGGGTGTTGAACTTGTAGTACGTAAAGTCGACGCCCGTGGCCTGGTGGAGCAGTTGAACGACCTGGGTGAGGTTCGGCTTTTCTTTCGCCTCTCGGGCCTCGATCTCCGTCGCCGTGTAGGGATGTTGACTGATCCGGGCAATCTCTCGAGCGATGCCGTCCGGCGGCAGGACGAAGTCCACGCACCCGGATGCGATGGCGCTGTGCGGCATTCCCTCGTGCTGGGCCGACGCGTCCTGTGCGAAAGTGATGCCGCCTTCGCCCTTGATCGCTTCCATGCCCAGGGTGCCGTCCGTGGCCGTTCCGGACAGGACCACGCCGATGGCCTGATGCCCCCGATCATCCGCCAGCGCCCGAAAGAACAGATCGATCGGCCGATGCATCCCGCCTTCGCGCTGCAGCAGCTTCAAGACACCCTGGTCGATTATCATGCTTCGGTCGGGCGGTATCACGTAGACGTGGTTCGGCGCAACCGTCAGATTATCGAGAACCTCCATAACCGGCATTTTTGTCATCCGCGAAAGAATCTCCGCGAGCGCGCTGGCGTGAGTGGGCGCGAGATGTTGAATCAGAACGAAAGCCATGCCGGTATCCGTCGGCAGCGCCTTGAGCAGTTGCGTGAGCGCCTCAAGTCCGCCGGCTGAAGCGCCGACCCCGACGATCGGAAACGCTGCGACATCGACCGGCGTTTCCAGGTCGTTTACGCCGTCGTCCGTCGGCGCCGATTCAGATGGTTCGGCCGGGTTATGCATCATGAGATTTTTTCCGTTGGCAATGGCTCCTGCGAATGCATCCGCCGGTGCGCCATTGAATCGCAATTAAGAAAGACGGGCTTGATGGCCATCACCGTACCGAGGCCGCACTCTGCAGCATGCAGTCTCTCGTTACGATGCGCATCGGCGACAGGGAGAAGGACCACTCTGCTGCCGCAGGGCTATTCTAATTGCTCGTGCCACAGGCGCAAAGGGTAACGGTCGGACGGCACCCAGGGCACATAGGGTAAGTGCTGTTCGACTACGCATAAGTGGAAATGGCGCCCATACCGCGCCCGGATCGTCCCGAGGTCGTCTGCTTGCGGTCATCCGCCCAGGGCGATCTTCATGGACCACGACCTGGACCGATGCCAGGGATGTATTCAATATGCCGGTGAATACAGCCGACGGTGGGATTTGAACCCACGACCTCAGCTTTACGAAAGCCGTGCTCTACCGCTGAGCTACGTCGGCGAGATGTTGCAGTGAGATATGATCCATCCTGCACGCAGGTTCGTCAAGATGCTGCCAACGAACGGCAATCCGTGAACTTCGGCCCAGCATCACCTGCCACCTGCCGCTCTTCACGGGCACATCTCGCCGTCCAACAGCTTCTGCACCATGGCGTCCAGGTCCGACAGATCGATGACAAAATCCTGATTCACGTCCGCCGCGCAGAAGAGCGCCGTCGTGCAGGAGGGCGGGCTGAGGATCGCGAGGACAAGTCCCTGAACGTCCAGCGCATCGAGCACGCCGTCGCCGTTCGTATCGCCCGGACAACAGGCAATTCGACAGGACGCAAGCAGCAGAACACGGTCGATGAACGGCGCGATATCGAGGGAGTTTACGTCGAAGTCGCGGTTCACGTCCGCACGACAATGCGCACTCGTGCCCGCGAGCGGCGCATTCAGCAGCGCCTCAACGAACGGAAGGATGTCGAGTTCATCCACGACGCAGTTGTTGTCCATGTCGCCCACGCAACACGGCGGCGGACACGTGAACTGCGACGAACAGGGCTGACCGGGCGTATAAAAGTCGCCTGGCGCGGTACAGGCGGCCTGCGCAATGACATCGCACTCCAGATCGCCGCGACAACACGCGCCGAAACCCGTCGGGATGCAGTCAATATTCAACACGCCGAGTCCGCTGTTCTGGGATGCACTACCCAGGCCGCCGACGCGGATCAGGAGGCATTCGCCCATGTTTGCCGGCAGGACCATATACGAATCGGCGCCATCGAGGATGTCATCGCTGCACGTAAGTTCGGAAAAGTCCGTCGTCGGGCAGTCCACTGGGCAAGCGCCGGCTGGACCATACACAGCCAAAACGGTATCGAAGCCGCTTCCAAGCGTACTTAGAGTCACCGTCCCATCGCAGGGCACTTCATAGCTGTACCAGATATCGTGAACGATCTCGCCGCAGGCCGTCAGGGGCTCGCCGTCACCGGGGTCCGTATTTGTCGTATCGAATACGAAGCTGACGTTGCTCCCGCTGACCGTGAGCTGATCTTCGCAGAATTCGTTGGAGGGCGGACACGCCAGATTTTCGCAGAGATCATCAAACCACTGGCCACCTGCCTGCGCGCATTGCGTCGGCGTAAGTCCGTCCTCGCACGTACCAGCCGGCAGACAACATGCTCCGGGATCGTTCGAACCACATGGCGGAATGAGATTCCCGCAAAGCGTGTTCGCGGCAAAGCGTTGTGTGGGGCGCTGACAATCCACGATGCTCTCGCTGTCGCAGGTGCCTCCGGAGCCGCCGATCGTATCGTCACAACACGCGCCGGTAACGTCGGGTTCGCTGACGGCGGTCAGGATCCGAAATGCGAGATTTCTGTTCTTCCCTGCGGGGGGAGTGCTCGGGCAGAAATTCAAGTTCCCCGCAAAAGCCGTCCAGGCATCAAAGGGCGGGCCGGCTGCGGGGAAATACTGCACCGAACCCTCGTCGCCGGACATCCAGTTTGCCGAGGTGCACCAGAAGCTCTGATTCGGCGGGCCGGGGTGACGCGGCACAATCGAAAGCCAGTACTTGACGCCACGCTTTACGAGAAAGTTCACGGGGATGTCGATCAGATAAGACGGCCTGCATTCGCCGACGAGCGTTTCATTCAGCAAAGCCGATACGTGAACCTGCTGCGAGACCGTGTAGTCGCCGGTCTGACCGCCCATGTCGTCGGGGTAGCCGCCGGGCAGGTCGCCGACATCATTCGGATAGATCGTCACGAACACGCTCTTCCACGTATTGGTTGGCGTGGGGGTGCCGCTGCCGTCGTCGGCGATGAAGAAGGCGGCACGGATCATCGTGATGCGACACAGATCGGTGTCACCGGGGTTGCCCAGCATGAAATCATCCGCTGCGGCGCCGATGAAGTTCCAGGCCGGATCATCCTGATTCTCGCTCCACTGGCTGGCTGGGTCGCCGAAGTCGTCCAGCGGCAATCCATTGTCAAACACACAACTTGTGCCCCGCGGCGCGGCATCGGCAGGTTCCATCGACCAGATCGTCCGCGCATCGATGCCCGGCGCACGGCGCGAAGTGGCATCAGACGGCACGGATCGCGGCAAAGGATGCATCGCTTGAAATGGATCCGCGGCCTTCAGAGGATCTGCAGCCCGTACTGCCGGACTGCCGGATCGCGCGAACGCAACGAGCAAAGTAAGAAGCACCACAACCGGCAGGGCCGCGGAGCGCAAAGCGGTCGAAGTCATCGTTGTGCACTTTCCTTGCATGTCGCCTGATGCTTCTTTCCTGCGGCCGATGCCGCATCAACTTCTCGCGTCCCACGATTCGGCCTGGGACCGAGCAGGCTGGATTCGGTGAATCGATTGTTCGTATCCTCTAAATTCGGCAGCCCAGGGTGGGGAGAGCGTCGAGCCGGCCTGCTTGCCATCTGCATCGGGTGATAGCCCCCCCTGCAATGGCTTACCTAATCATATCACCTTCCAACCTGTCTCCCAATCGTGGAGGACCGATAATTTCAGCGAATCCGTGGTAATCAGGATTTATCTGGAAAACTCCGAGCGGCTTACTGCTGACAGAACCACGGGCTTCACATCCCACCCGTATCGTCCGGCCCCACCGGCGCTCCGTGCGTCGCATCGCTATCGATTCTCCGCGTCTGATTCACAGGCAGCGTCACACGGATCAATGTCCCCTCGCCTTCGACGCTGCGCACCACAATCTTCCCAAGGTGCTCGTCCACGATCTTCTTCGCCACTGCCAACCCGAGACCCGTACCGCCGTGGCCCTTCGTCGAAAAGAATACGTCGAATATCCGCTCAACCGCCTCCTCGGGTATGCCTGGCCCGTTGTCACCGACGGTCAGAATGACCCACTCCCCCGTCGGATCGAGTGCCGTCTTCACCGTCACCACGCCCGTGGATTTCGGCACGGCATCGATTCCGTTCGCAACGATGTTCAAGGCCACCTGGTGGATGCCGTCTTCATCCATCAAGACGGCCGGCATCATGTCGGACAGATCATGCTTGAGGAGCACGCCTTTGTCTTCCGCGCGCCGCTGTACGAGCTTGAGAACGTCCTCGACGACCACGTTGAGCTGCACCGATGTGAGCCGCGGCGTGCGACGCTTGGCAAAGGCCAGCATGTTGATCGACAGGTTGTAAATCTTGTCGAGGTTCCGCTCCACGACCTGCCAGCCCTGATCGACCATCGGCCAGCTCTGATCGCGCAAACCCATGGCCACGACGTCGCTGCCGCCCGTCATGCCCTGCAGGATGTTCTTGATGTAATGTGACAACGCTGCGACCGTCTCCCCTGTGGCCGCCAACCGCTCCGTCTGCATGCGTTGATCCACGAGCCGCACATCCTCAATCGCCAGGCCGGCCATCTGCCCGATGGCGGCAACAAGTCGCAGCTGCTCCTCCGTATAGATATGGGTGGCCATGGCGCTCTCGACGTAGATCGCCCCCAGGACGGTCTCCCGCGCGAGGAGCGGCACACAAATGACGGACTGCAGGCCGATTCCCGGGGCGCTGTCCGCCCGTTCGTCGGTGCTGAATCTCGGATCGGTCGTGGTATTGGAGCAGAGCACGCCTTCGCGCCGCTCGATGACGTGGCTGATGATCATCTTGTTGGGACGGAGTTTCTCACGGGGCGCTTCCTCGCGATGTCGCACGACCTGTGTTTCGATCTTGCCGGACTTCTCATCACGCAAGAGCACGAGCGCGCGATCCGCCGGAACCTCCTCGAAAAGCAAATCCAGCACGCGCTCCACAAGCTGCTCGGGCGAAAGCACCGCGCCGACCGCATTCAGGAGCGCCGACATCACCCGCCACGAACGCACCGCTTCCGCCGCGGCCGGCGAGGCGAGGATCATGCTGTCATCACCGGTCGCAACCGACCCCAGAATGGAGGCGTCCACGCCGGATTCGAGGTCCACCAGATCAGACATCACTGGATCGGCCGAAGTCGTTCCCGCACTCAGAGGACGATCCTCGCTGGCATCCCACACGAAGAGCGTGCCGCCGAGGCGAATCTGGTCGCCATGCTTGAGCCGCGTTGGACGCTCCAATCGCCGCCCGTTGATGTAAGTGCCGTTGGCGCTGCGAAGGTCATCCAGCTGCCAGCCCCGGCCGGTGGGCTTCAATTCGGCGTGGCGTCGAGAAACGGTAAAGTCCGTTAGGGGAAGGTCCGGACTGGCGCGGCCCAGGAGCATCGGCTTGCCGTCGACGGTCTTGAATCGCATCCCTTTGTCGGGACCCTGGAGTATCAACAGACTTGGCACGATCGATCCTCTCCGTCCGCTACGGGTGCCGCACTGGGGATGATCAGCGAATCCCCGGAATTGACGCCGGGCGCATAAACCTTAACGACGCGGCCGGTAACATCTCGGCGACGTACCGCGTCGACTTAAGTGTACTTTGGCCGGACTCGGACGGATGGCTGATAGCTGATAAAAAGTCTATTCCTCGTGCGGTTTACGGTCAAACGCCGCTTCGGGCCGGCGCTCGTTTTCCGCACCGGCACGCAACAAGTGCTTAATCGGCTTGCTCCAACTCCTACGTTGTTCTAGCATGACGAATCCCGGTATTCGTCGTTATCGGCTGACGATGTCCCCGGGTAGGGATGGTTGACCGTATTCGCGACGAGACGCTGCGAGGGGATGGATGGCCCGTATCAGTTCCGAGGAACAAGATCGCCTACACAAGGCGATCAACGAGCACGACTTCCTGCATCGCGTCCAGAGACAGATCGAGCACCTGCACCGCGTCGTGTTTCATGCGGAACGGCTTGATCCCAAGTTTGTGCGCGCCTCGGCCGAGGAAATTCTCATCGCCGACATCGTCACCCGACATCACGGACAATTCGACGGCGTCTACTACGCGCTTCGAAAAAGCGAAGAGTCCGGCAAGTCCTGGCAACAGTCGATCGCGGAATACGCCGCTTATATTCATAACTACTACACAACGCCGCTCGGTGTCATCCTGCGCAAAGACCTCTTCGGCGCCGAGGCGAGATTCGTTACCCCCGCGGCCGGGAAGGACTCCGCACTGGTCCGTATATCTGAAACGAAATGACTCGCACGAGCGATCGGCGGGAACACCCTAGCCCTATTTGAGAAACGGCCCGAAGGCGTGGCAGTAGCCGTTGAGCATTTGCATCGCCTTCGTGCGAACCGCATCGCTCCCGAGTTCCTCCACACGCGCCGGTTCAAAGGCCGTCGCAAAGTAAAAGTACTTCATGTCCTCGCGATAGTGCTCGACAGGCGGATCGAGCCACTCCAGCCCGGCCTCTTCAAAACCCATCTCCACGAACTCGGACATCGTATCGCCGGACTCCTCGATCTTTTCCTCGAAGTCTTCGCTCTTCCAGCGATCGTCGGTGAGAACGCCCACGCGAACCTGCGGAATCAACGGGCGAACGGCTATCTCAAACCATACGCTCGGGTTCTCGGCGGATTGCCAGCGCGTCGCCAGGGTGGACCCGTCGGGCTTGTCGTGTCGATGCAAACCGGCGAAGCGTGCATCGCCCTTCAAAGCGTCTTCCATCGCCATACGAAAGCTTTCCGCAGAGTCGCGCTGGGATGCCGAGATTGCCATTTCATCGTCCTTCTATGAAGCTTCTAGGAAGCTCAGATTCAGCCCGGCGAACGGACGCGGATCGAATCGCGCGCCCCAAGCCAGACCAGGATCTGTCGCCGAAGCAGGGTTAACGGCCGAAACATCAACCGGTGCCATTTTATCCAGATTGGGACGCGAAACGAGTCGACGTCGCCGTATGCCGTCAATTGATCCGGCCGAAGCCGCCGCCAGTGCTTATACAGGTGATAGCGATCAGATTGCTGCAAAACATCGCGTATCACTCGAAAGGGCCAGATTTCCCCGCCGCGGTTGGCCGGTATGTGCCAGGAGATCTGAAAATCGATCAGGTGCGGACAGCCATCGTCGCCGAGAAGGATATTTTCTCGTTTCTCAAGATCGACGTAGGCCGCTCCGCGGGCATGAATGGCATCGAGCATGGAGGCGAGTCGAGGAAAGAACTCGTCACCCGGTTGGTCGTCCTTCTGAAGCGGGCGGCCCTCCGCGTAATCATGAACGAGGCCCGTGGGTCCCCACGTTCCGATCAGTCGCGGAACGCCTGACAGACTCTGCATCAATCGGTACAGGCGTACCTCGTGGCTGCATAATAACCCCCCGATCCAGTCCAACGGAATACCAAAAAGCGGGGCCGTGCGCCCCACCTTGAGAACGACCCGGCCGGCTGGTCCGTCGTAGAGCGCTGTCGCAGCAAAAAAATCGTGCTTAAAAGTCCGAATGTGCTGATACTTGCCGCCGGCCACGCGGATCTCGTGAGGAAACTCGCTGCGACCGAGAGCGAGTAGCCACGACCGATCGGTTTGTTTTTTCGTTACTTCGCGGCTCATTTCGATTTTGACGATGAAATCATCACCAGCGTATGGAATTAACAATCAGAGGAAAAACATACAAAAAACCCGGCGATTTGGGTAGCCGCCGATTTTGTGGACCCCTATTATCCACTGCATTCCTTCGTACGGGTGACGTTGCAACTGGCACTGCCGTCGCTGCGGCCCGTGGTTGTATCTTCTTTTTTGTTGACCGATTTAATCCGGTCAGAGACACGGAGCGACGCCATGCTAAGAAAAAAAACCGCCGCTTACGCTCTCCTAGCCATGTACGAGATCGCCCAGCAGCACCAGGGCGATCACCAACCGTCGGGCGTTCGTGCCCACGACATTGCTCACAAGCATCGTCTCCCCAAGGCCTACGCAGCGAAGATTCTCAGTCAACTCGCCAACGCAGGCATACTGCACTCCGATCGCGGGCCTCGAGGCGGCTTCAAGCTCAATCGTCCTGAAGACAAGATATCGCTCTACGACGTCTTCCAGGGCGTCGGTGCGATTGTGCCGGATCGCGGCCGGTCCATGTCGGTCAAGGGACTACCAGCGCCCGTTCAATCGGTCCTCGATCGAGCGAATCTGGACGCAGGCAAACTGCTGAAAGACCTCTTCGCCCGGACCACGCTGGCCGACGTGCTTCGACGCGCCGGTTGAAATTACGGTCCCGCATTCAACTGCATAGGGCTGATTAATCACCGTCGCCTGCGGGATCCTTCTCGCCTGTGCTTCGGGCCGGTGATGGACTGCGCCGATCGGGCTCGTCTTCCAATGCCTCGATCGGGTGTTGACGGAAGTCCTCCAGGGCTTCCAGCGCGCTCCAGTACGCCGCCTCGGCGCAGTACATGCTGCTTTCCGCGTGAGACTTTCTCATCTGCTCGGCTCGCTCAAGGTCTTTTTCCTTCATCCGGGCATACGTGCGCTGAAAGACTTTGTCCAGTCGCTTCCACGATTCGAATTGCTCACGAATCGGAGCGCAGATCGCACGCAATACCCCGCGCGACGAGGCCGTACGCTCCATAAACAACGCGTACGACTCCTCCGGATTCTTGAACAGCATGTGAACACCGCGCTCCAGCCAGTCCGGATCCGTTGATTCAATCAGGCGAATCGCCAGCTCCACGCGAAGCGCCGGATCGGTCGGCGTACCCAGGAGCGATGCCACGCGCGCGGCGACCTCCGGGTCTTTACTCGTCACATGCGGCACGAGATACGCCAGTGCCGATTCGCCCAACCCGGCTAGCTCCCGCTGCGCCTGCTCACGAAGCTTGAATTCCCTCGCGCCAAGCTGCGCTACGAGCGCCTCAACAATATCGCGATCCTCCGGCCGGCTGGTCGGCGCGCTCGTCGCGACTTCCTCGACTGAACGATCTTCGATGGATTTCTCGCGATCACGATTCGGATCGACCGGCATGGTGGTCGCCTGTCCGTGCGCAAGGACGCCGGCGGCGAGGATCGTGAAGATAATCGGGAGATACCTCATTGCGTTCGAACCTTCGTATTCGCCGGCGGCGAGGCGGCGATCACGTTGAACCGGCATCAGTTCATCCCCTGGATCGCCAGAAGAATCGTAGCCCCTCCGATCACCATTGCCGCGGCCGTCTTGAACACCAGACCGATCACACGGCCGATCGTGGCGAAAAGCCCGACCCTCGCCCCGGCAATCAGGTCATCCCGCCTGGTCAATTCCGCCGCAAGGGCGCCGACGAAGCAACCAATCAAGCCGCCGATGACCGTCCCCAGCACGGGCACAGGAATCGAGAGGAGAATCATCCCGGCGAAACCGCCGACGAGCGCGCCGATGGCCGCTCGACGGCTCGCTCCGCCGCGCCGTGCCGCCACGACCGACGCCACGGCGTCGATCAACTCGGCAGCCGCAGCGAGCACCGCCAGCACGACCAGCCATTTCCAGCCGATGCGTTCCCAGCCGAAGTACCAATCATACCCGACGGCGCCGGCGAGGATCAGCCAGGCGCCAGGTAGTTGAAGAACAGCGAGCAGAATGCCGACAAGCGATAGGATGACCAGTGCGATGAGGAGGACATACTCCATAAGGCAGGACCGTCACACGAGAATGGATCGAATGTCGTCCACGATTCCAACGATCACGGAGCGGACCGGGCCGAGGGGATCATCGAGAACCTGCCGCGCGCCGTTGCCTTCGTCATTAACCAGGACCGTCTCGCCGACACCGGCGCCGACCGCATCGACAGCGATGACGTACTTGCCGGTCGGCGCGCGGGTCTCATCCACATAATCCACGACGAGCAGCTTGCGATGATCGTAGAAAGGGTGGTTGATCGTCGAATAGATCGAGCCGCGAACGACACCAAGAATCATTTTTCTTCCTACGTTTCGACTTATCTCAAATGTCGACGCCGTCGACAATGCCGATGATCGTGTGGTCCACCGGGACAAACCACGGCTTGAGCGCCAAGGCCGCCTCGCGCCCGCCTTCGTAATAGATTAATTCGCCCGGGCCTGCCATTCGCGTGGCATCACAGCAGACGATGGGACCACCGACGGCTTTCTGATCTTTCGTCAGTGGCTGCACCAGCAGCATCGGCACGCCGGTGAGGCCTTCGTACACGATGCACGGGACAACCGTGCCGATGACGCGGCCGAGCAGCATCAGATGCCCTCCGCAAAAAACGTCGATCGCTTCAGCATGCCGCGCAGATCGGCGTCGACGCGTGGGATGATCGCCGTGCAGACGCTTTGATTCTTGTATGCGATTCGTCCCGCGCCGATTTCGATGGCCGCCTCCACATCGGCCTGTTCGCCCGCGAAGTGGGCCAGGCCCTTACCCTGAAGACCGTCGCCTAGGCGGATACGCACCACTTCAACGCGTGCACCTTTGACCGCCGCATCAGCCGCTTCGATCACCGCCGACATCGTATGGGTCTCGATGATGCCGATCGTATCGGCATCCCACTTGCCGACTTTGTCGAGTATTGCCTCGCGCACGCTCGGTGCGATCTCCGGCAGCAGCACGCGGTCGATCACTGCATCCGCGCCGACGCGCAGGCCTTCGACATACGACTCCTCGACCGCCGCGACTTCGCCCGCGAAGAGGATTGCGTACTTGCCGGGATGCAGCGTCCCCGCACGGAGGATCGTCACCGGCGCCTTCTTGGCCATCGCATCGGACGCGCGGGTGCCCATCGCGATACCGGCGTACTCGATCAATGCAATGGCGGGAAAGTCTGTCACGAGGTCTCACACAATCCGGAAATGGTCCTTCAGTACGCAGCGACGCTCGCGCGAGAACGATCGCGGATCGGTCAGCCCCTCGCCGGTCGGGCTGGCGATGGAGAACGAACTGTAACCCTCGCCGCCTTCCCCGAGGCCGGCGTAGATCGGTGCATTCTTCACGAAGATGCTGGTGTTGATCTCGCGGGCCATTCGGCTCAGTCGGCCCACGTGCATCGAATGCATCGACGCAGAGTGGCCAAAGCGATGCTCGGCGGCGATGGCAAGATCGATCGCTTCGTCGGCACTCGCCACGCGCGCCACCGGCAACACGGGCATCAACTGCTCGGTCCAGATGAGCGGATGCTCGACCGGCACGTCCAACACAGCCAGCCGAACGGTATCCGGCACGCGCATGCCGATCTGATCCAGGATCACGTTCGCGTTCTTGCCGACCCATTTCTTGTTGGTCATGCCGGGCTTTCGTGGCCCGCGGGTCTCCTCAAAAATTACTTTCTCGATGGCCATGGCCTGCGGCTTCGTCAGCACGACGGCGCCGGCGGCTTCCATGGCTTTCAGGAAGCGATCAGCGACCGACTGCACGACGAAGACTTCCTTTTCGTCCGTGCAGATCACGTTGTTATCCATCGACGCACCGAGCACGACGTCGCGGCCGGCACGTTCGATGTCTGCCGTCTCGTCGACGACGACGGGCGGATTGCCGGGGCCGGCGCAGATGGCCCGCTTGCCGCTGGCCATCGCGGCTTGAACGACGCCGGGACCGCCGGTGACGACGAGCAGACGGACGCCTTTGTGACGCATCAGCTCCTGCGCGCTTTCGATGGTCGGTTCGGACATGGCCGTCACCACGTTCGGGGGACCGCCGGCGCGGACGATGGCTTCGTTGATCAGGCCGACATTCCGGCAGGAGACGCGCCGGGCATTTGGATGGACGTTGAAAACAACCGTGTTACCCGCCGAGATCATTCCGATCGTGTTGCAGATGATCGTCGAGGTCGGGTTCGTCGTCGGCGTGATGGCGGCGATGACTCCGAAGGGAGCACGTTCCATCACCGTCAGACCATCATCCCCGGACCATGCCCGCGGTTCGAGCACTTCCGGCCCCGGCGTCTTGCGCGTCACAAGTCGGTTCTTGATGATCTTATCCTCGACGCGGCCGAGGCCGGTCTCCTCGTGGGCGTCGCGGGCGAGACTGATCGCGTGGGCCATCATGGATTCACGAATCTCGGCGATGATAACCTTCCGCTTCTCAAGGCCGAGCTTCGAGAACTCAACAAAGGACGCCTGCGCCGCGGCAACGCACTCGTCGATCGAGCGGAAGACGCCCATCGGCAGCGAACCACCGCGCGCGAGCGATTCCTGCGCGGCGGGCTTGAGCGAAGGCGGCGAAGCGACCGACGGAGTCGCACCGCTCAATCGCTCGGCAACCCGTCGGGCGATGGCGTCGATCTGGACATCGGAAAGCTGCGACAACGAAATGCCTCCGCGAAGAATCCATCAACCGCGGCCAGTGTGAAACGATGTATGCTGAATTACAAATGACGCTTACGAATTACAATAGCACCGTGCCCGGCTCATCCAGTGCATGAACGCGAGTCGGCACTCTTGTAATTCGCAATTCGACATTCGACATTTCTATTTACTTCTTGTACTTCCTCTCCCCGCCGACTTCCCACTGATCGACAATGGCCATCACCACGGCGTCCACCGGGCGCTTGTCGGTCATGACCGTCTGTCGGGCGCTGGAACCACTGGCATAGAGCACCATCTCCCCCACGCCGGCCCCGACGGCGTCTGCCGCGACGACGGTCGGCCCCGTCGCTTTGCCCTCGGCGTCGACGCCGCGCAGCAGCAGGAACTTGAGCCCATCAAGACTCTCTTCCTTGCGCGTTGAAACCACAGTGCCGATGACCTGCGCGAGCAACATGCGTGTGCTATCCGGTTGTTGAGGCGAGAACGTCTGATTGATAACGAGAAAGTGGAAGCAGGCATCACCTACTTCCAGAACATTCTCAACAGCACATTCTCAATTGCCCTTTGCCGACTTCTTCGCCTGCTCCAGACGCCCCAGCGGGAGCGTGAGATCGACGTTATTGTGCGGGCGGGCGATCACGTGGACCGACACGATCTCACCGACGCGCGAGGCCGCGGCCTGACCCGCATCGCACGCCGCTTTCACCGCCGCCACGTCGCCGCGAACGATCGCGGTCACGTAGCCGCCGCCGATCTTCTCATAACTGACCAACTCCACCTTGGCGGCTTTCACCATCGCGTCAGCGGCCTCCACCATCGCGGCGAATCCCCGTGTCTCGATCATGCCCAATGCGTCGTTCATCGAATCGTTCCTCCCGCAATGCCGATGGATGGCAATCCTCCGGCGTCGTTTTGCTGATTATTTCATCTCGTTATCGATCATGGATCATGCTAATGATGTTTCTTCTCGATTACCCGACCGCTCACTTCGGCAATCGCTTGCTCTGCGGCTCGATAGGCCACGTCGATATCGCGCTCCTCGCCACCGAGATAGACACGGCCGAAGCTGCCGAAGGTGCGTACCTCCAGAATGTTGATGTCCGCCGCCTTCTCTGCTTCGTTCGCTGCGAGCGCCGCATAGGCCGCCGGTTCCATCTCCATGACGTAGAGCGTGTGGCCGGGCAAGATCATATTTCCGTGGCGCATGCGGTTGATAAGCTGCGTCTGATAGGGATCGATGTTTCGGATGACCTGGCTGGAGAGCACGCGCGGCTTGTGACGGTCTTCCTCGCGGATGTCCAGCGTCTCAAGGATCGCCCGGCCGGCCTGGCGGATATCCGCCTGCGATTCGGAGTGTATCTCCAGCATGCCGTAGAGCCGCTCGACGATCTGCATGCCGGGTGTGACCCGGGTGCTCTTCAGGGCGATGTCGGTGATGCGATTGATCTCGATGCCGGGAGATATCTCGATGTAGAGCGAGGCCATCCGCGGAACCGGCAGAAAGCCCTGAGCTACGGTCGCGATGAAAGACGCGAACTGCGGCTGCATGCTGTCGAGAAAGACGTAGGAGCGAAGATCGACGTTGCTCATGGGAACTCGCACCCGAACGATTGAGTCAAATACTCCCGATAAAGGGTTATCACGTTAGGGCGCGGGGTAAGCGATGTCAAATGGCCGGGGCCGGCAGCAAGGAAAGCATGACTTGCCCGGGCGCAGGGTTGCCTTAGATTCTTGCCATGCGCGCATCGGCACATGACGAGAGCTTGACGATCAAGCCGGCCTCGACCACCCGTTTACAGGACGTGCTCGCCGTTGCCGCACTCATCTGCGTCGGCTTGTTGCTCACGGTTGCCTCTTTCCGCTGCATCTGGAACAGCGATTTCTGGTGGCAGTACAGCACCGGCCGCCTCGTCGCCGAACAGGGGATTCCGCAGACCGATGTCCTGTCATACACGCGGCACGGCGAGGAATGGATCGAGCTGAGATGGCTCTTCTGCTACGGCCTTTATCAGCTGATGCAGTTCGCGGGACCGGCGGCGGTCATCCTCGCGCAGTGGCTGGCGATGACGGCGGCCTTCACCCTGCTCATGGCCAGCCAGACTTCGCGACAGACGCTTGCCGTTACGACTTTCGTCGTGATGATCGCCATCCTCGGCGCGAGTCAGCGATTTCAGTGCCGCCCCGAACTGGTGACCTTTCTGATGCTGGCGGTGTTCATCTGGATCATCGAACGCATCCGACGCGGCCATTCGCGCTGGGTCTACGCATTGCCGATCCTGCAGATCGTCTGGGTCAATTCGCACACGGTATTCATCCTTGGCCCGCTCGTCGTCGGGTTGTGGTTCATCGCCGAAAGCATCGAGCGATTTCTCGGCCGCCGCACGACGGGAGATCTGACCGAGGCGACGCACATGTCATACGTCGGACGATCGGCCGGCGCGACGGCGGCAACGCTGCTGGCCTGTCTGATCAATCCATACGGCTTCCTCGGCCTCGTCTTTCCGTTTCAGCTTGCCACGCAGATTCACACAACAGCGTTCAAGCAGTACATCAGCGAGTTCGCATCGACGCTCGAGATTGCACACACCTACTTCGCCGTCGTTTTCTCTGAAGTGCTGCTTGCTATCTGCGTCCTTTCGTTCCTGATCAATCTGCGACGGGTGAATCTCTTTCTGCTTCTGGTGGCCGTCGTCACCGGTTACCTGGCGGTCACCGCGGTACGAAACCTGCCGCTTTTCTGTCTGGCCGCCGTTCCGCTGATCGTGCGCAACGTCGCTGATTCGCCACTGTGGCATCGCCGACTGCCTGCGCGCTGCCTGCCTGCAGGGCGCGCGATCACATGTATCCTGGTCATCACCGGATCGCTCTTTACGAGCTGGGCGATGGCCACCGATCGATTCAACATCTGGCAGAACGACACCAATCGATTCGGCCTGTCCATCGCCCCGAATCGCTACCCGGAGGACGTGGCGCGATATCTCAAGGAGAATCCGCCGGACGGACCGCTCTTTAACACGATGATGGAGGGCTCGTATCTGACGGCATGGAAGATACCCGTCTTCATCGATCCGCGCCTTGAAGTGTACGGCGAGCCCTTCTTCAAGGATTACATGCGGATGCTCACCGAAGCGTCCGAATGGGAAGCGGCGGTGGAGCATCATGGCTTCCGTGCTGCGGTGATGAATCTCACGTCGATCCTCGTCGGTATTCTCCATCGCGACGCGAATTGGTCGCTTGCGTACTTCGACTCCGTCGCAGCAGTCTTCGTACATCGCGAGCTTCTGGCAGGTCGGCCCGTCATGGACAACGTGCCGGCATTCGAAGCACGTCTTGCGGACATCCGTGCGGCGCTGCCGACGCCGACGCCGCATTCCCAGACACCGTGGCATCGGCGGGTCTCGTCTCCGTATCCCGCGCACGATCTGGCGGTGTTTCTCTTCAGCGTGGGCCAATCAGCGCTGACCGAGCCGCTGATTGATGAAGCGATACAAATTGAACCGACCCAGGCGGAATTTCACCGGATGCGCGCGGCGCTGATGGACCATCTCGGCCGAACGGATGACGCCATCGCCTCCTACGAACGGGCCCTTGCCCTGTCACCGGAGAATCCGACGATCCAGGGGCTGCTTGGGCGAAGATACTTCTCGCGAAATGATTTTACACGCGCGCGACCACTCATCGAGCGAAGCGTAGCCGCCCTGCCGGACAACGCGACGAACTGGGCGCTACTCGCGCGAATGTATCTCGCCCAACACGACCTGGAGCGCGCCTTGCAGGGCGCCCGACAATCGATTCATTACGCCCCGAAAAACGTCTTGTACCGCAAGGACCTTGCCAAGATTCATGCCGCCCGGGGAGAAATCGAGCCGACGATCGCCGCTTTCCAGGAAGCGGCGCGCATGGACCCGTCGGACTGCACGATTTGGCGCGATTTGATCTTTGTGCTTGCTGAACTGGGCCAGACGGATCGCGCAAAACAGTTCGTTAGCTCCGTACCGCAATCCTGCGCAAACGAACCGCAGATCGTCGAGCTGCGAAAACGGCTGACCGGCGCGCCGTAGCATCCCTCGACAGCGGTTTACGAGCGAACCTTCGTATCATCCATCTGCAAAGTGCGAATCAGAAAGGCGAAGATATCCGCCTGTTCCTCGATGATCTTTGTCGTCGGCTTGCCGGCGCCGTGACCGGCGCGGGTCTCGATGCGAATCAATACCGGCGAATCGCCTTCGTGCGCTTCCTGAAGCGCCGCCGCATACTTGAAGCTGTGGCTCGGCACCACGCGATCGTCGTGATCGCCCGTCGTAATGAGCGTGGCCGGGTACTTCGTGCCGGCTCGGAGATTGTGCAGCGGACTGTAGGCATACAGGATACGGAACTGAACTTCGTCTTCATCGGCACAACCGTAGTCGCTTTTCCACGCCCAGCCGATGGTGAACTTGTGGAAACGCAGCATGTCCATAACCCCGACGGCCGGGAGACAGGCGCCAAAGAGATCGGGTCGCTGTGTCATGCAAGCTCCGACGAGCAGTCCGCCGTTGCTACCGCCCTGGATGGCGAGCTTCTTCGGCTGAGTGTAGTTATGGGAGATCAGCCACTCGGCCGCGGAGATGAAATCGTCGAACACGTTCTGCTTGTTGGCGAGACGACCGGCATCGTGCCACTCCTTGCCGTACTCGCCGCCGCCGCGCAGGTTGGCCATCGCATAAACGCCGCCCATCTCCATCCAGATGATGCGACTGACCGAAAAGGAAGGCGTCATCGAGGCGTTGAACCCGCCGTAGCCGTAGAGCAGCGTCGGGTTGGTGCCGTCGAGCCGTATTCCTTTCTTGTGGACGATGAACATGGGCACCTGCGTGCCGTCCTTGCTGCTGTAAAAGATCTGCTTGGTTTCGTACTCATCCGGATTGAAATCCACATCCGGCTGTTTGTAGATTGAACTCTGGCCCGTGACCATGTCGTAACGAAAGATCGTCGGCGGCATGTTGAAGCTGGTATAGGAATAGAAGGTGTCCGTGTCCGTTCGCTTGCCGCCGAAACCATACGCCGACCCGATGCCGGGCAGCTCCACGTCGCGCACAAACTTTCCGGTCAGATCGTGGATCTTCACCTGCGTATATGCATCCTTGAGATAATTGCAGACGAACATGTCATTGAGCACGTTAATGCCCTGGAGTGTGTCCTTCGTCTGCGGGATCAGTTCCTTCCAGTTCGATCGCTGAGGACTTCGCGTGTCGATGGCAATGACTCGGCATCGCGGGGCATCCAGGTCCGTGCGGAACCAGAAAATCGGCCCGTCGTTATTGATGAAGTTATACTGTGCCTCAAACTCGTCGAGAAGTTTGACGACCTGTGAGCCCGGCGCGGTCAAGTCCTTGTAGTAAAGCCGATTCTTTCGCTCGGTGCCCTTCCAGATGCTGATGATGAGGTACGTGCCGTCTTCGGAAACACTGCCGGCAAATCCCCATTCCTTTTCATCCGGCCGCTCATAGATCAGTTCGTCCTGTGACTGTGGCGTGCCGACGCGGTGGTAATAAAGCTTCTGGAAGTAGTTCGCGCCGGCCAGTGCTTCACCGGGCTTCGGCTCGTCGTAACGGCTATAGAAGAAGCCCTTACCGTCCTTCGTCCAGGACGCGCCGGAGAACTTGACCCATTTGATCTCGTCAGCGAGGTCCTGCTTCGTGTCGATGTCGCGGACGCGCCAGGTCTGCCAGTCGCTGCCGGCGTCGGCGATGCCGTAGGCCATCAGCCGGCCGTCCTCAGTGATGGAATAACCTGTTAGTGCCATTGTTCCGTCACCGGAGAGCTTGTTCGGATCCATCAACACATCCGCCGAACCGGCCAGATCGCGCGTCGTGTAGACGACGCTTTGATTCTGCAGGCCGTCGTTGCGAGAGTAGAAATAGCGACCGCCCTCGCGATAGGGAATGCCGAACTTCTCGTAGTCCCAGAGTTTCGTCAGGCGCTTCTTGAGTCTGTCGCGCGCGGGAATCTGCTCAAGATAGCCGAAGGTCACCTTGTTCTGCGCTTCGACCCAGTTCTTCGTCTCGGGCGAATCCAGCTCCTCCAGCCAGCGATACGGATCGGCGACCTTTACCCCGTGGTAGTCGTCAGCCACGTCCACTTTCGCCGACGACGGATACGTCAGCGTCGCTTCCGGATACTGCGTCGGCTGTGCACAACCGATGAAAAACAATCCAGGAATCGCTACAAACAGTAGGGCGGGCCGAATCGCGTAACGGGTCATCTCTGCTCCTTTGGATCGACTCACTGGGGATTGCCGCCCCTGCGGACATGCACGGAGCGGTCGATTGCCTATTCCGACGGTATCCTACGTTGAACGCCCCCGAGCGTCCAATTTCACGCCCTCTGGAGTGGCCCCCGGGCGAATCGGTCCTCAGGCCGTCGCGCTCAAGCCGCCCCAGCGTGGAGCGAGTGCACGGATACCGTTCTAAGTGGTACGATAGGCGTCTGCTCCGAACGACCAGCGACCCGATGACCGGAGGTTTAGAAATGCGGAAGTATTCATGGCTATTGGCACTTGTGACATTGATCGGCCCATGGGCCGCGACAGCTTGGACCGAGTCGCCGCCGACCGCGGAGAAACCTCAGGAATCAAAAGCGACGGCGGAATCGGATAGCTCGTCCGGTACGACGAATCGTCAGGCAGAGCGAGAACAGCGATTCAAGGAGATGCTCTCCGGCAGCTTGCTCAAGGGCACCTGGCAGATGGTCCAGTGCGAGGAAGGCAAGCCGCTCACCGGCAAACCCCTCTCCGACCCGCGGCCGGAGGAGTACACCATCTCGAAAGTATCGAAGGCCAGCGACGACTATTGGGTCATCGTCGCGCGAATCAAGTACGCCGACAAGGACGTGAACATTCCCATCATGGTCCGCGTCGTCTGGGCGGAGGACACACCCATCATCACGCTGGACAACATGTCGCTCCCCGGTCTCGGCACCTACTCCGCCCGCGTGATGGTCTATCGCGATTTCTACTGCGGAACATGGTTCGGCGACTGCTACGGCGGTATTCTTTCCGGCCAGATCGTCAAACCCGCGGCACCGACATCGCCCGACGACGACGCAAAGCCACGCCCTGAGCCGAAGAAGCAGCCATCGAATAATACAACAGACTAATGCAAGATACGGACATGGAAGCAAATCGCGCGTCGCCGTAGCGACCATCGCCCTTGACGGAAGCAGTATGCGAACATCGTCTCAACTCGTTCCAGCTACCCGAACGCGCTATCCGAGATAACAGCACGCCGTCGACCAGAGGCAGGACGCCTCAACAGGCACCGAAGAAATGAATTACGGAAACTGGAGCCGAAGAGGTTTGAACTCTCGACCTCTTGCATGCCATGCAAGCGCTCTCCCAACTGAGCTACGGCCCCGGGGGTTCGGTTTTCCGAGTGTTTTATTAGATAGGCCGGACGGAATGTTGTCAAGCTGGTCTTCGCCTGCAGCCATGCCCCGGCTCTTATCCTTCACTCAAAAGATATCGATCGGTACGGCGACGCGTGGTTCGGCCCGGACGGAACCCCGCAGGAAGAGGGTTCGTTCGCGGATCGCGTATGCCGCGCCTGTCGGGTCCGCAGCCGCGATAACCGACTGGCAGACTGCAACGGCAAACGGCGGACGGGCGCTCAAATCACCCGCATTCGCCGGATTGATGCCTCCGATGGCAACCAGCGGCAGGTCCGTCGCGCCAGCCGCGTGGGCCAACAGCGCAACCCCTTGAATCCTGACCTCCGGCTTGGTCGGCGAGGCAAACATCGGACCCACGCCCAGATAGTCCGGACTTTCTTCAAGCGCAGCCGCGACCTCCTCAGGAGTGTGCGTACTCTTGCCAACGAGAATCGTTGGACCGGCGATGCGTCGAACGTCCGCCACGGACAGGTCCGACTGCCCGACATGCACACCGTCGGCATCCGCCAGTCGAGCGATGTCAGGCCGATCGTTCACGAAGCAGAGCGCACCACGAGCCCGCGTCAATTCGCGCAGCCGTCGGGCCCGCCCCAGGAGTTCGCGATCAGGAAGTTCCTTCTCTCGCAGTTGAATCACATCCGCGCCGCCGGCCAGGGCCGCCTCGCAAACTGCATACCAGTCACCACGTGCCAGCGACTCGGTGATAAGCACATGCAGGGCCGCATGGCGAAGTCGCTTTCGTTTCGGTGCGGCAATCAGCAAATCCTGCTCGATTGAATACAACCGATATCGAAGCTGCTCAACTTCTCGCGCGGCGGCGGTGTCCACCAGCTTGCCATACTCCTCAATGCATCGAAGCGATTCCGACAATCGTCCCGCGGCGGCGGCGGCGACCTCCGCGGTGCTGACCCGAACGGCCTCCGAGTCGGTCGATATCCCCGTCCCGACGTCTCCCGCCGTGTCACGAGATGCCATCGCCGCGGAACCCGCCAGGATGCAAGCAAGCTCGGTCAGTTCATGTCGAAGCGACTTGAGTCTGCCGGTCAGCCCCGAATCATCAAGAACGAATCGGGCATGTTCCTCAAGGACGCGCAAGCCCTCGCGGGCACGGTTGAAATTGGCGTCCAGGATTCGTAGTGCGGCAGGTTCCATAAATTGTATTCTAGCGCACAAAGACACGGAACGCACGAAACAAGCGAGCGGACAGAATCGACTCCGCGGAACATGGAGCATGTTGCTAGGGACAAAGCGGACTCGGATCGCCGATGCCGAGGAGCTTGTCGACAAAGGCGATGAGGTCCTGGTCCGTGAGCAATGTGTCCAGGTTCAGGTCACTGCAATGGCAACCCGGCGCCGTGGCGTTTCCACCGAGGTAGCAGAGCACGAACAGGGCCACGTCTCGGCCGTCTGTTCGATTGTCGTGGTTCATGTCGGCCATGCACCAGGGACATTGACACTCATCCGGCACTTCGTCGCTGTTTACGTCCGCGCTGGCGCCCGAGAGGATGTCGCATGCGTCTCGAAGCGTATTGCTGTTGCAGTCCGGTCCGATGGCGACCGCCGGCACGATCTTGAAGATCTCGCCACCGTGATCCACGAGATAGATTTCGCCGTAGGCGTCTTCGCCGAAGGAGGCAATCGAGTTGATTTGTATTGCGCCAGGCGGGTCCAGCTCGGCTGTCCGTTCTTCGAATGCCGAAACGCTGACACCGTTATACCGAAAGGACCAGATGCGGCCGCTCTGATAGTCCGCGAAGAAATAGTAACCCTTCAGATCCGGAATGGCGCACCCCCGATAAACATATCCGCCGGTGATCGACACACCCAGTGCGTGACCATATTCGTAGATCGGACAGGTCAGCCCGGAACCCGATGGACAGTTCAGCGAGCAGGTGCAACCGCTCAGGCCGGTGCAGTGATTTCCCTCCATGCAGCGCCAGCCGAAGTTCTGACCGCCGGGGCTGCCGACAGGGATGAAGTCGATCTCCTCCCAGGCATTCTGACCCACGTCGGCGATGTAAAGATGTCCGACGCTGCGATCGAAGGCGGCTCGCCACGGATTGCGCAACCCGTATGCAAAAATCTCATCCTCGCCCGCGATGCCAACGAACGGATTCGTCGGCGGAATCGTGTAGAGCTTGAGCGGTTCGGCAGGAAAGCCGTCATCGTCGGCATTGCCCATGATGTTGTCTGGCCCGTCGACGTCCAGCCGAAGCAGCTTGCCCTGGAGAAGGTTCAGATTCTGTGCGCGGTTGCTTGGATCGTTCTGTCCGCCGCCGTCGCCGAAGGTGCAGTAGAGATAACCATCCGGCCCGAAGTCCAGCCAGCCGCCGCGGTGATTGGAGCTCGGCTGGGCGAGATAAAGTACGGTCTCACGACTCGCCGGGTCGGCGACGTTCGGATTCGCTGTCACGCGGAAGCGGGCGATCACGGAGTCACCGTTCAGCGCGATATAGTTGAGAAAGAAATAGCCGTTCTGGTGATACTGAGGGTGGAACGCCATGCCAAGCAGTCCGAACTCCAGCGTGGATGAATTGACGATTGAAGTAATATTCAGAAAGGGCGTAGGCAGGACGACGCCGTTCTCGATGATCTTGATGCGGCCGGCTTTTTCAAGAACGAACAACCGGTTGAAATCACCCGGCGCGTGGGTCAGGTACAGTGGCTGTGTGAGGCCGAAGACAATGCGCTCCGCGGTCAACGGCGTACCACCGGCATGGCTCGACCGCTCGCTGACGAGCAGGCCAAGTACGATTGTCCCAAGGATCGTCACGGCGCGCGCGGAACGCATCCGCAGCGCCACATGGTGTCTTGTCATTGCGGAGTCCCCTCGGCAAGGAAGCATGAATCGTAATCCCCTCTCGCCGCACGGCATCGTACCGCATTCACGAGGCAGAATACAAGTTTTGTCGTAATAATCGAGGATCGGCGCCAGCCGACGATTCTCATCGGGTAACTGCTGCGAACCTTCCCCGACACCCGCGGAGCCGGCCGCTCGTTGCGTGATCGGCCCCGGCGGCATTAAGATGACTGTTCCCGCCACGCTACCGGCGGCCGAAACCGCTGCGGTGATCCGAACCATGCTCCGATTTGACCAGGTAACCAGGTTGTACGACCGCCGCGGCATCGCCACGAAAGCGTTGGACGGGCTCACGTTGCACGTCGAGCGCGGGGCGTTTGTCGCCATCGTCGGCCCCAGCGGTTCGGGAAAGAGCACGCTCCTGCACCTTTCCGCGGCGCTGGACCTTCCGACGAATGGCCGAGTGTGGATCGACGGACATGACACGGCGGTCATCGGCGAATCCCAGCGGACCAATCTGCGCAGACACCGAATCGGTCTCGTGTTCCAGTTCTTCAACCTGCTTCCGACGCTGACCGTGGAACGCAACATCGCCATGCCTCTGCTTCTCGACGGCCAGCGAACTTCCCGCGTCACCCCTCGAGTGCGGGGGCTGCTGGAGCGAATCGGCCTCTCGAATCGCGCGCGATCGTATCCCGACGAACTGTCCGGCGGGCAGATGCAGCGCGTGGCCATCGCCCGTGCACTGGTGACGGAGCCGGTGCTGCTGCTGGCGGACGAGCCGACGGGGAATCTCGACTCGGCTACGAGTGCCGATATTATGGCACTAATCCGCGAAACCGCCCACGAGAGCGGCCGCACGACACTGCTGGTTACGCACGATCCGCAGATCGCCGCCGCGGCCGACCGGATCATCCATATCCGCGACGGACGCGTGGCCGAGGATCTGGAGAAAGCATCGAGCGTCGCTACGCAATCCGTCGCGGTGACGGCGCCTCCGGGCCCGGCTGCGGCCATCCCATCGAATCGGGGGGCGACAAAGTCGTGAGCATCCTCGCGATCTGGCAACAGCTGCGGTGTACCACGCCGGCCCACGTTCGCCGTCATCCCCTGCGATACGCCCTGTCCGTCCTTTCGATCGCCGCGGCCGTGGCCATGTTCGTCTCCATGCGAATCACACAGACGAGCATTCTCGCCGCCTTTCGTGGAAACCTCGACGCCCTGGCCGGTGCGGCGGATTACCGCGTGTCCGCGAACGGCCGCGCCAACTTCCACACGCTCACCGCCCTTGAACGGATCGACGGAGTCAAAGCCGCGCCGCTGATCGCTGCGTCCGCGGTCCTCACGGAACAGCGACGGGCCGTGTTGGTACTCGGCATCGACCCCTTGCGCGAAGCAAGGTTGCGGCCACTGAAGCTGACGCAGCAAATAGAGGTGGACCTTCCGACGCTGATTCTACGTCCGGATTCCGTGGTCATTCCAAAGCGTCTGGCGGAAATGCACAACTGGCGGATCGGCGGCGAAATCACGCTGACCGGTCCCGTCGGGCCGCGTCGTTTTCGCATCGCCGGCCTGCTGCACGCCGAGGGGCCTGCCGCGGCGCTGGATGGTCAGATGGTCTTCATGAATCTGCCTGCCGCGCAGCGATTCTTCGACCGGGGCGATTCATTCGATCGGATCGATCTGGCGTTGGCGCCGCCTGCAACGCTCGAAGCGATCCGCGCCGCCGTCGGCCCCGATGCAGAGATCACTCCGGCGCGGACCGGCGATCAGGCCTTCGAGTACATCTACATCCAATTCCAGACGATCCTCGTTTGTGTCAGCATCCTGGCATCCGTCATCGGGCTCTTCATCGTCTATAACACCCTGTCGCTGTCCGTCATTCAACGTGCCAAACACATCGGAACGCTCCGCGCCCTCGGCGCGCGACGGCATGAGATTCTCCTCGTCTTCACCGGAGAGGCCGCCCTGCTCGGTCTGGTGGCTTCGCTGCTGGGCCTGGTCGGTGGTCGCGCCGTGGCGGATGAAGCCCTTCGCCATACGGCCCAGACGCTCACCCTGATGATGGACCTGGGGCGTATCGATCTCGTCGTGCCGTCCGATGTCTGGCTGCTCGCTCCGCTCGTCGGCGTCATCGCCGCCGTGGCGGGAGCCATCGTACCGGCCCGATCCGCGGCGATGCTGCCGCCCGTCGCGGCGATGCGCCCGGGGCAGGTCGAGCAGAGTCTTCGTACGCAGGCCGGCCTGTGGATGCTTATAGGTGTCGCACTCATGGCACTCTGCATCGTGATTGTCTGGCACCCGAGAACCGACTGGCGCTGGTCGGTAAGCGGGGTCGCCGCAGGGCTGGTGGGCCTGGCCCTGACCGGCCCGCAACTTCTCATCTGGGCGACCCCGTGGGTCCGTCGGCTGGCCGAACGATTTTCAAGCGTTCCAGCCCATTTGGCATTGGACAATCTGGTGAAGTTCCCCTCGCGAACCAGTCTGACCGTCTTCGCCCTCGGCGGAAGTCTCAGTCTCGTGGTTTCGATCACAAGTCTCGTGGATTCCGTTCAGCGCGACATCGAGAACTGGGTCAACGAGGTCTTTGTCTTCGACCTGATGATGCAGACTAACGACCCCAAATCCTCGGCGTACCCCAGCGGCACGTTTCCCGGCGAACTGGTCGCACAAGTTCGCGCCGACTCGCAGTGTCGTGACGCTTACGGCGTGCGCATCCTGCGACTACCGCTCAATCAGGATGACATTCTGCTCATCGCCTACGAACCGGAAGTCTGGCAGCGCATTCGGGCAGAGACCGGCACAACGCCGGACGCACAGGAAGACATTCGACATGCCGAAGCCCTCAAGTCCGGGCGTATCGGCATATCGCACAATCTGGCGCGCCTCTTTCGCCTGAAGGTCGGCGATCGCATGGAGATTCCCACGCCGGCCGGCTCGCGCACTTTCGAGATCGACGCCATTCGCCGGGACTACTCATGGTTTCGCGGCTGCATCTTCATGGATCTCGAACACTATCGCTCCAAATGGGGCGACACGTCGCTGTCTTATCTCGATGTACGAGTCCGGCCCGATGAAGACATCGAGGCCTACCGTGCCGCATTGACGGATCGCTTCGCCGACAAGTATGGACTCTTCGTCTATCGCACGAGCCAGCTTCGAGAACATACCGCGCGATATACAAGCGAGTGGTTCGCCCTTGCCAACGTGCAGCTTCTGTTGGCCGTGATCATCGGCGGCGTCGGCGTGACGAATACGCTGCTGGTTTCGCTCCTGACCCAATCCCGTCAGATCGGCCTGCTGCGAGCCATCGGGGCAACGACAGGGCACATTCAACGCATGCTCGCCGGTGAGGCCTTCGTGCTCGGCCTGCTCGGTGGCGCGGCCGGCTGCGCGATGGGACTGCTCACCGTCAAGTTTCTCGTCGCGCCGATGGCCATTAAGGCGACCGGCTACGACCTGAACATCATCGCGCCCTACGGCGCCATGGCGGCGGCCTTCGTCGCGGCCGTGATCATCGCGCTGGGCGCGGCTCTGCTGCCGCTTCGAGCAGCCCGGCGGATCGATGTCATTCAGGCAATCGGGTATGAATAATCGCTAGAATGCCAGGTCGCTGGAACGCCGGAACCCTAACAAACCTGAACGCGGAATCCTCGAATCACCATGCTGGATCGTCATAACACAAGTATTTCAAACCGCCTTGTATTCCCCCCATCAGGACGGAGCGTGCCGCGTGAATGCATCGCACCCGTGGCGACACACCGCAGAGTAAAATGGATCTTAGTCCCATCACTACTACTCATCGCGATCGCATCGGGCTGTGGTCGCCAACCGTTAAACTTGAACGTCTCGCAGGACGTAGCTCGACCGCCGGCGTACGTCGTGATCTTCTTCGCGGACGGCCTCTCGGTGCGACGCATGGACGAACTCCTCGCCTCGGGTCACTTGCCGAACATTGACAGGCGATTCGTTCAGGGCGGCGTGCGTGTCGAGAAGGCGGTCAGCTGCCTGCCCGCGCTGACCTATCCGAACTCCGTCTCGCTCATGACCGGCGTCTTTCCCGGGCGACACGGCATCATGGGCAATCAGCTCTTCGACCGTCGCAACATGTACTGGGTGGACTACATCACCGCGGAAAGCTACCAGCGGGTCAATCAGGATTTCTCCGTCCCGACGCTCTACGAGTTGATTCCCGATCATTTCACGATGAACGTCCAATGCCCCACACAGCGCGGCGTGACCTTCTCGCTGGACAACCCCGCCGAAACAGGCATCGCCTGGTTCCTCGGCTGGCACATCGAAGTCGATCAGTTCGTCGGTTCATGCATCGAACAGGTCGGACCGGCGGCCGACCGGGCCGGTCGATGGCCTAGCGTACTCACGTTCTATTTCCCCGGACTGGACGAAACAGGCCATCAACAGGGGCCGGACAGCGCGGGCTATCGCAACGCCGTGATCAACATCGATATTCAGATCGGCCGGGTCACGGATGCGATGGAGCGAGCCGGCATGCTGGATAACGCCCACCTCGTTCTGGTCAGTGACCATGGGCATGTGGCGACGCAGCGGCTGCGGCGATTTGATCTGATCGACTGGCTTCGAAAGGACCGTGGGCTTCGGTGTCACATCGGCGACATACCCCGCATCGGCTATCCGGAGCGAACGGCCTTTCTGAATCGATACGACCTGATGATCGTGGACGGCTCGCGGCGGCGACTGCTGATACACGTTCGCGGTGAGCGCGGCTGGGCACAGCCGGCAAGCGACGAAGAAATCTCGCGCGTCGTGACCGGATTATCAGCCCGAGGACAGGGCATTCCCCTCCATGAACTGCCCTGCGTCGAATACGTCGCAACGCGGGCCGGCGAGGATCGTGTGCGCGTATTTTCCAGAACCGGACAGGCGATCGTGGAGCGGCGGATGGCGGGCTCCGTGCGAGCGTATCGCGTGACAAGCGACGGCGTCGATCCGCTCGGCCTCGCGGAGACGCCGCAGTTGCAGCAATTCATCGCACCGGGGTGGCGCCCTTCACGGGAGTGGCTCGCCCAAACGGCAGGCACGCAGCACCCGGACTTCGTACCGCAGATCGTGGAATACTTCGACGCGCCGACGGCCGGTGACATGGTCGTCTTCTCCGCGAGCGACTGGGTCTTCGGCGGCGCCGATCCGGGTGAACACGGTTCCTGCCACCCGGAGGACATGCGGATACCGCTGTTCTTTGCCGGGCCGGGCCTTCCGCGCGGGACGTCGATCCCGCACGGACGGATCGTCGATGTGATGCCGACCGTGCTCGACCTGCTCGGCGAGTTGGATCGCTTGCGCACCGCGCCGCCGATCGATGGCGAAAGTCTGTTGCCGCAGCTTCGCACGGCAGAGAGCGGTCCAACCGGGGGGGGTGACGAAGTGGAACTTCGCGGTCCAACGCCGGCGATACGTCATGGTAAGGCATCCGGCCATGAGTGATATGCTCCATGAGTGATCTGCTCTCTGAGTAACGGTGCTGGTACCGTTCGAAGGATAAGTCAACGGCCGAGACGCCCGTACTACCCAGAGACGGCCGCACCATGATACGCTCCATGAGTGATGCGCTGATCCGATTTCTGATTCGCCTTGCGTTCTACCCGTCGCTCTGGGTGAACCGCCTGATGTGCGCGCTCGGGCTCTGGCATCAGGCCGACTGGGTCGATGACCATGTGGCCGCAGGGAGTTTGCCGTCGGCGAGGGAGCTGCGGCGCTTCGCGGAGCTGGGCGTCGGCGCCGTCGTGAACCTGTGCGAGGAGTACGCGGGCGATGCCGCCGCGCTGGCATCCTGCGGCCTTCGTCAGCTCCGTCTGCCGACGCTCGATTATCATTGCCCGAGCCGGGAGCACCTGCTCGAAGGCATCGCGTTCATGCAGAGCGAGGTCGCCGCAGGTCGGAAGGTGCTGGTTCATTGCAAGGCGGGCCGGGGACGTAGCGCGATCATGGTCTTGTGCTACCTGATGGTGACGCGACGAATCGGCGCGACCGAGGCCCTGGCCATTCTGCGAAAGGCGCGGCCGCGACTGGCGAGGGGAATCGAGCGATACGAAATCGTGCGGCAGATCGAGAGCATGGCGACCGCAGCGCGGAGCGATTAAACGCAACCCCCGGTGATTCCCGCGTCGGCGCTTCGGGCTGGCTCAGAATTAGAGAGCTTGCTGATATGCCAGAATGCTGTTGAGAAGGCGATCCTCCATCGAGCCGTCGCGGCCCATGGGAACCCAGCGGCGGGCCTCGCGTGCCTGGACGGATTCACCGGTGATGGTGGGAAGATCGCCGCTGAAGCTGCGGATCGCGGAAGAACTGCTCGTGATCTGATAATCCGGCGCGCTGAGCAGAAACACGTCCACTTGCACATCCAGCGACCATGGGCTCAGTGAGGGGGCGACGGGGGGCGACGAAGTGGAACTTCGCGGTCCGTCGTTCTCGTGGATGAATCGCACGGTCACCTGTCGTTGGACCGTGTGCATCGACGCCATCAGCAGGCCGTAACCGTCGGCCACGTCCCGCCGCCAGGGTTCATGCCATTGCGCGCTCGTCGTCGGAAACGTGGTAATGATACCGGCGGCGCGGTCCTGTCGATCCGGCTGGAAGTCGTGCCTGCGAAGAATCCGCAGCGAAGCATCCCAGAGCGAGTCCAGATCCGCGGCGTCCACATACGAGGCCGTCGGCTGCACCGGAGGCGTCGGACGCTGACAGCCCGCGGCAAGTAGTGCGAACGAGAGTACGAGGTGAAGCTGAAGGACACGGCCCGACAGCAGCCCGTCGCTGATAGCCCACGTCGATGGTCGCATCCCTGCTCGCATAGAGTTAGTATGCTAGGAAAACTGACGCCACCGGTCAAGGAGTTGAAATGTACGCTCGCCTGATGTCTCACACCCACCGAATTCGACGAATCGCCGTCCTGCTCGCAGCCGTAGCCCTGCCTTCGACCTGGGCCGTTGCCGCCGCATCAGCCGGCCCCCATGTAGCTGAAGAGTCCATCAAGTACCCCAATAAGCAGGAAGAGTGGTATGTCGTCAAGATTCAGGACGCCAAGTGCGGATACATGCACTCCTTTGTCGATCGAAGCGGTAACGAGATACATACGCGTGTCCGCATGCACATTGAAATTGCCCGGGCGGAGGCGAAAGTGGAGATCTCCACCGATCAGCGGTATCGCGAGACCCTCGACGGCAGGCCGCTGGCGTTCTCCCTCGTGATGTCCATGGGGCAGATGCCGGTGACGCATCAGGGGACCATCATCGACGGAAAGGTGCGATTGATCGCCGAACAAGCGGGCGTGAAGCGCGAGCAGGTCTATGACTTCGACCCGGAGATACGCTTCGCCTGGGGGCAGCTTCTCGAACAGCGGAGACGCGGTCTTGTGCCGGGTACGAGTTTCACCATCAAGGTCTATGAGCCGAGCATGAAGGCCGATGGGCCGGTGCCGCTGACGCTCACAGTGCACGAGAAAGAGCGCGTGGATGTGCTGGGTGAGAAGCGGGAGCTTTACCGAGTGACCTCGACGATGAAGCTGGACCCGGCGGCGATTCCAGGAGGCGGCGCGGCGAGAGAAGCGGGGACGAAGGGACAAGGGGCCGAGGGGACGGCGGGCGGCATTGAAATCGTCACCGAGAGTTGGGTGGATGACGATGCGATGCCGGTGATTTCCACGCTCGACATGGGGATCATGCGAGTCAACATGTACCGAGCCACTCGGGAGCAGGCCCTTGAAGTCGGCGACGCGCCGGAGATGTTCATCAATACGTTCATTCATGTGGACCGGAAGGTGCCCAAGGCCGCGAAGGCCGTGACGTATCGACTGAAGCTGCCGGCCGATGCGAAACAGAAGCTGCCGGACCTTCCCGCAACGGGGATGCAGCGCTTCAAGCGGATCAGTGACCGCGAAGGACTGCTCACCGTGCAGCGGATCGACTGGGCGGCATTGCGGGGGAAGAACGAGAAGCGGGACGAGGGAACGCGAGAGACGCACGGCGCTCTGCGGGGTGACGCGGCGAACATGGCGCCTTTCCTTGCCTCATCGACGATGGTGGACAGCGACGATCGGCGCATCCGGCGGCTGGCGAAACGGTCGGTGCGGTCCGTGGAGCATCCGGCGGACCAGGCCGATGCCATGCGAAAGTTCGTCACCGACTACGTCACGGAGAAGGGGCTCGACGTGGGATTCGCCACGGCGACGGAGGTTGCAAGAACGCGCAGCGGGGATTGCACGGAACACGCCGTGCTGCTGGCGGCGCTGGCTCGGGCAAATGGCATCCCCTCGCGCGGCGTCAGCGGCATCATCCAGGTGCCGTCGGGGCCGCTCGGCGCCGACGGGCTCAAGGCCTTCGGCTATCACATGTGGACGCAGGTGTACATCCACGGGCAATGGGTGGACATCGACGCGGCGATGCGTCAGACGGATTGCGATGTGACGCACATCGCCCTGGCGCTGATGCCGCTGGGGGATGACGGCATGCTGGAATCCATCATGGGGATGTTCCCGCTGCTGGGACAGCTCGAACTGGAAATCGTGGAGATCGAGGAGTAAGGCGACGACGGCCGCGCGCGTCATCGGCGGAGCAAGCCCGCGCCGGGCTTTTGCGAATTTGCGCGATTCGGGCCGTTGCCGGAAAATGCTCCCCGGAGCGGATTGATCCGACGCGACGGATTCAGGATGCCCGGCAAGGCGCCCTGTCCAATGCCGAAATCTCCGCCTGGCACACCGCGAATCTGACCTGTCCCCGTGCCAAAGAGGTTACTGCCGAGGTTTTGTAGCGAGTCGCCCGGCGTGGTCGGGTTCGTGGTAAGACCGTCGCGCTGGCTGGGACCGCCGAGGATGCTCCACGGGCTGCTGCCGGTGGGCAGGAGGAAGCTGATGCCGCCGCGATCATTGAGCAGGGCGAAGAGCTGATCGGCCCCGACGAGACCGTAGGGATCGCTGACGAGAACCTTTTGATCGAAGGGCATGTTCTCGATTGCCCGCATCATCTGCTGGCTGATCCACTGACCCGGCGTCAGGAAGCGAGACTGCACCTGCGAGCTGCCATAGGCGCTGGACTGGTTCAGTATGCCCTGGACGAGGCCGCGTCCCTGGGGGGAGAGGAACATGGTGAAGCGGCCGTCTGCGTGGACTTCCATACCGAAAATGTCGGTGCCCTTCTTGGAGAGCGTTGCGGTCGGCGCCTCGATTTCCATATCGCTACGGACTTCGCCCTCAGCCACGCCCGCCTTCACGGCGCCGTAGGGAAGCTGAATGCGCGAGCGGGCCACGCCGTCGCGGAGTTCCAATTCGCTGAAGCTCACGGTCGTGGATGATTCAATCAGTAAAACCGTCGGCGGCTCGGCCGGTCGTGCGGTCAGTTTGACGCGGCTGCGAATCGGCACGCGCACCTGCTGTCCGGCGCGAATGAACTCGCCCTGCTTCACGATCGTCCAACCGGCATCCCGCATCACGTCGGTGCCGATCGGCGCCACGCGGACTTTCCCCTCGACGCTGGTCACCTCAAAGACAAGCGAGGCATCCTGAGCCGCCGGCTGCGAAACAGGCGTCTCGTCGCCGATGACGGATCCGACCGGCATGCAGAACGCCGCGAAAAGAAAAAGTCCGCCAATGTTGTGAATCGCTCTCTTCATCGTAGCACTCCCTCGTTCCCCGGATCGTCCGGAAGAACATAAGGCCGTCAGGACGAACAGGCCCCCCCCTACGAACGATCCGTCGCAGGACTGTTCAACGGTACATAAGCAAAGACGGCACCGCCCCATAAACCATATTATATACTACGCTGCCGAAGCAAATCGGCATCAATTTCCGCCTTCAGGCCCCCAAAAAGGGCCTGTCATCGAAGTCAACTGACCAAGCTCCGCTACCCACCGTCCCCCTACTTCGTCGGCGGAGGCACGATCAGGTTGCCCTGCTCATCACGGTCCTGCTCGTCCGTCAGGTCGATCTTGTCAGACTCGTAAAGCCCCTTGGCCATCATCAGGTTGTCCGACTTTCGTACCAGACTATGCAGCTCTGCGCCGGTCATGTACTGGTACTCGACCATCTCCTCAATCATCTGGCGGTAAATCAACTCCCGCAGGGCGTAGCGCCGATCACCCAGGCCCCACGATCCCATCAGGGTCATATTCGCGCCGCCGCGAATCTTGCACACCTGGCAGATCATGTAGGCCACCGAACCGGCGTCAATTACATAGTCGCCCTTCAGGTTCCATTGCGCCTTTGCAATGCCGCGAGACTCCAGTTCCGCCTTGCGCTCCTCAAAACTCTCCCGGCCGTCCTCGCCGTCCGCCAGAATCAGAATCGCGCGGTAGGCCTCATCCACGGTCACCACATCGACCTGCGCCAGGTAATGTTGAAACCCTTCGTCGCTCAGTTCCGCGGCATCGGTCTCCGGGTGCTCCACGCGCGGACCCGCACAACCGAACAACGTAACTCCGAACATCAGTGCGAGGATGACTACTGGGAGAGATCTGCGAGGACCCGTGCCCATTATAGCCCGGCTCAGGAGACAAGTTCTACTCGCCCCACAGCGACCGGGTCTGCGAACCCGGCTGCCGTTTGGCGAAGCGTCCGCATTGCCCCCTTCTGGCGGCTCAAATCGATGTATTAAAACGACCATGTAATGCCTGTCAGCAGGAAAGTCCGTGTCGTCTGGTCCGAAAAAGCGGACCCGGGGAAAAACGTCCCGAACCGCACAGTCCAGGACAAGTCGCTGAAAATCCGGTAGTTGGCGTAGTAATCCATTTCCCAGCCGAGATAGCCCGACTGTTCGTCAGCCAGTACGTCGCTGACCGCCGCCACGCGCTTGTTCTTCCAGAAAAGATAAAAATCGCTGCCGAGTTCGAGGTCCTTGGCAATCTCCACCTCAGGCAATGGTCGGAACGAACCGCCAAGCCGCCAGATGTGGATATTTGAAAGTCGCGGTGCGAACGACAACCCCGTGTCGCGGAAGCCGAACCCGACAAAGCTCCGATCCACGTAGGTCTTGGATACGCCGCCCTCAGCATTTGTCGGACTGCCCAGCCGGTTCGAGTCGCCGCTGGCAAACATGTACTCGCCGGAGATGACCGGCCTGCTCTTGTGGCGGAAGTAGTAATCCAATCGATGATCGAATGCCCAGGCCTTGATTTCGTTCGAGTGAAGATATCTGCGATCGCCGTAGCTGGAGCCGCGCTCGATGACCCACTCGGTTCCATAGCGAAGATTGGTGACCAACTCGCCCGTGGAACCCCAGCCGATGTACGTCGAATCGTACTTATACTTCTGGAGCAGGTTGGGCGGATCTTCACGCGTGTGATCTTCCTGCCAGGCGACATACACAAAGGGCTCGTGACGGTCCCATCCCTTGTAGCGCTGCTCGATGATCCAGAAGTTTCGATCGCTATGATCCTCGACAGGTCGGCTGCGGTCGATATTCGGCGTGCTCGATGGCGTGCGTCCGTAGATGAAGGTCGTCTCGAATCCATGCGCCCCGCCCTGCACCTGAACGTGATCAAGCGGGAGCGAAATCGCGTAGCCCGTTCCGACGTTCACCAGGTCTCGCCCGAATTTCACCCTTAAATCAAACGGCGTCTGATTCAATTCATAAAGCTGCAAGGCCCGGGCAATATTGAACTCGTACCATCCGCGCTCCAGATTCGGCCCGTTGAGGTCGTCCTCATTCCTCGTGTAACTGTCGCCGTGGTTCCAGTCGAGATAGCTTGCCCGCATTCGAACATAGCCCTGATGAATGCCGCGGTCTGCGGTGAGCGAGGCCCAGAGGCGCAGCTCGTACTGTCGCAGCGTGCGACTGCTGTCGAAGCCGTCGTCAAAAAGAAAGACGTAAAAGTTGGTCCAGCCGCCGTAATCGAATCGGATCTTTTGTGCGGGGGGAAGGTTTCGTTGTTGCCGGTTCTCGTTTTCGCGGATCAGCGCCTGTTGGCGGTCGATGAGCCGCGTGCCGGATCCCCCGTCGAGCTGCATCTGGGCATCAGCCCGGCCGACATATCCTTCAGGCAATGCGACGAGCAGGATGCATGCTGCGGCAAAGGCGACATATTTCAAAGATCGTAAATCGACGGATTGCAAAGCCCGAACTGCCTCCCTGTCCCTGTGCCGAGCGCTCCCGATGACTCCGACGCACGGAGCATCAAAATCCACCATGCCGATTGGGCGACGACGTACCGCGCCTCCGTGAGCGTGCATCGTTGACCGACGCCTTGCGATATGCAAGTAGCCGGTTCGGGCCATCCTGCCCACCATCGACCGCTCAGGGCAGCATGACCGGGCCCCGGAGCAAGACGCACCGCGAGCACGCGAAGGGTGGCAGTGCCACTGAAAACCGGAATCCATTCGATAACGTCGGCAAAATCAGGGAGATGCGTGGATGAACGGTCAGGATCGATCAGCCGCATGTTGAGTGCTACTGCCAGGACACAGCTCAACTGGTGCGCGTGCGAGAGACCCCATCAAACCGCTCTCAGGCCGGCTGCGGCGTGCAGGATAGGCGTTTTCAACACTGGTAAGCTACGCCGGCTGGACCGAATCAGGCGGCCGGCGTCGCCCGAGAATCGAAAGGGGCTGACGAATCGGGGACCGCGTCAACTCGGCGAAGGCGGTCTTGGGCGTCCGCCGCGGCGATCGGCGCTGCGATCTTCCTCGCTGCTTTCGCTTCGAAGCGTCGGCGACTTCACGGACAGGGCGATGCCGCCGCTACGACCATAGACGATGGTCGCCTCCACCTTGTGGCTGGCCTCCAATTCCGAGAAATCGAGCGGTTTGCTGTCCGCATCGAGGAACTTCGTCACGCCGTCGATGATTCGCAGCTTCACCTTCTTGAGCGGAACGCGCTTGGGCTTCGGCGCCTGCCCGCCGCGACCCGGGGCTACGTTGCCGGCATCCATATCAGGCCACAGGTTGTCGTTCGTGGGCTTGCCTCGGATAATGATCAGATCGTCTCGTATTTCTTCGATCTTTCCGGATATCTCCAGACCGTCAAAGGAGACCGTGGTCAGGTCTCTGTGTCGTAATCGGGCCGGCACTTTCTTGCCCTCCGGCGGCTGCACGACTTTCCACGAATACCTGCAATACAGCCCCTTCACCAGAACGTCCGCGTATTCCTCCGGCTCGATCTCTTTGCCCTCTGGAAAATCGAACTTGACCGGTTGCTCACGCATGATGCGGATCTTGACGGGCGGCGACTTGCCTTCGGGCTTGTAGGTCAGGTAGGCGAGTACATCTTCGTCCGCGCCCTCCTTCGGCAGTTCGTATTTCATCACGTAGCCCGATCCCGAACCGGTAGGCCGATCGTCGAGTGGTGCGTCACCGCCGGGGTCCTTCGGCTTGGGTGGAGTGCCCATGCCGCCGCCGCCACCGGCGCCGCCGCGGCCCTGTCCCATGCAGGGAACAGCCGCGGCAAAGAGTACCGCGCTGGCCAGCGTAAAGAGCAGCTTCGCTCCGCAAGGCGTCTTGAAACCCGTTATGCGCATCGGTGACTCCTTGGGCATGAGAACCGCCGCCGGCAGCCCAAAATCGGGGGACGGAAGGCAGGTTATCGGGAGCCCCGTGGGGCCCTTCTGCTTCAATTATAGCCGCTTCACTGCCGTTAAGACCAGCCCCACAGCAGCAGGATCGCGAACATCCCTCACTTGCCGCAGTAGTCGATAACTCGCCCGATCTCGCTGCGCAGACTGGCCCGCTCGACGATCCGGTCCACATAGCCGTGCTCGAGCATGAATTCGGCGGTCTGAAAACCTTCGGGCAGCTCGGCCTTGACGGTATTCCAGATGACGCGCGGCCCGGCAAAGCCGATCATCGCCTTCGGCTCGGCGATAATCACGTCCCCCAGGAAGGCAAAGCTGGCAGCCACGCCGGCCGTCGTGGGGTCGGTCATGATGGTGATGTAGAGTCCGCCAGCGGAGTCGTGTCGAGCGACGGCCGCCGATGTCTTGGCCATCTGCATCAGACTGATCAGACCTTCCTGCATCCGCGCGCCGCCCGAGCAGGTTACGACGACCACGGGCACGGACAAATCGGTGGCTCGCTCGATGGCCGCCGTGACCTTTTCACCGACGACCGAACCCATCGAGCCCATGACGAAGAACGGATCCATAACCGCCAGGATGACCGGGCGACCCTTGATGTACGCCTTGCCGGTGATGATGGCTTCGACGAGTCCTGTCTTGACCCGTGCCTGCGCCATGCGCTGGCGATAGGGAACACTGTCCTGCCAGTTTAGCGGGTCGGTGGAGACGAGGTTTTCGTTGAATTCTTCAAAGGTTTCCGGATCAACAAGCTGGTTGACGCGGGTGCGAGCATCGACTCGGTAGTGATAATTGCACTCCGGACAGACGCGAAGCTTCTCCTCAAGGACCTTCTTGAAGATCATCTTGCTGCATCCGTCGCAGCGCATCCAAAGGCCTTCAGGGACTTCGACTTTCGCCATCGGTGGGGCTTCCTTGCAGGACGAATTCGTCAACGACTCCTCGGCCGCGTTCTGGAACGCGTGCCGTCGGCACACGCCATGAGGGACGATTATACCGCCGAACACCCCGGGGAGTAAAAAAGGAACAGGACCTGAACGTTGTTACACGAACAGGTCCTGCAACTGCTAGCAGAAGCAGATATTCATTGCCATCGCCGCAATGGGCGACGGCTCATGCGAGGCGCCTGTCTCAATCGTGCCCGTCAAGAAAGCAAACTCGTTGTCGTGGGCACGCTTCATCCAGCCACGGCCGCTGCCTCACACCGGATGGGCTCCCGGAAGGAGCACCACCCGTCGTCGACCGTGACTTGCTCTACGACGGCTCAAAGAGCCGTCGGGCTACTGTTTAGACAAAGAACAGCAACGCCCAGGCGAGCGGGGTGAAGATCAGGTCCAGGAACGGGTTCAGATCGATAATGCCGATCAACGCTGCAATAACGATATCCCAAGTCATTTTTTCAGTCCTTTCATTTAAGACTGTTAACCATCGGGTGCCACTGCCACTAGGCCGGTGGTAAACCACCCGATTGATCCTTCGAAGCTCCCGTCGCTGATTAGACGAAGAACAGAAGCGCCCAGGCCAGCGGCGTAAAGATCAGGTCCAGGAACGGGTTCAGATCGATAATACCGATCAACGCTGCAATCACGATATCCCAAGTCATTCGATGACCTCACTCGTTCCCGGTTTTACTTGCTTACTTCCACAAGAGGCCCAGACCGAATTTGATCGGAAGGGAACGTTTCCGAACAATCCGCGGGGGCCTCGACCTTGCCGCGCCGAAAGGACGAGGCGTATCAGGCTTTATCGCCCGATGTCGAGGGCGAAGTTTAGCTATGCCTCATTCCAGGTGTCAACTGCTTTTCAGTATGGAGATAGCGGTTTTTTTCCGATTATCGGGCCATGGCCGGCTGCAGAAATGGGCACTCAAGCACGGGTTCCGCTGAAACTGCGCGTCATGCGCAATTGTTGCATTCGCATAATATTATGCAAAATATGACCTTGCGATCCGTAACGTACGAAGATCCGGACGCGGTGATCGAATCCGTGCAGCCGGATTCTGACCTCTAGCCAGATACGCCGCCTATCCGAACCTCCCGAAAACTTTGTGAAAAAAATCGCAGAATTCTTCCCCGGAACCTATTTCGAGGCCTTCAGCTTGAATTGGGCGACCACCGGATTGTGATCCGAGCCAAGCGATTCCACGGTTCCTTCCAGGATCGTGTACGACTTGTCGACGTACAACTTGCCCATCGCAGGCGATGCAAGAATGAAGTCGATTATCTGCGGAGTCTGCATTCGATTGTAGCTTCGCGTGCCTTCGGGTAACTCCGAGAGGAAGTCTCGCAGCGCATGCGCGCCTTCTCCACGCAAGACCTTCATCGGCTTGCTGTCCCACGTGTCGTTGAAGTCGCCACAAATCAAGAACAACGCATTCTTGTCTTTTTCCAGTATCTGCGTCAGAACGCGCCGCGTCTGTTCGCTCTCACCGACGCGATAACGCTCCGTGTGCACCGCGCCGCCTCGCTTGCTCTTGAAGTGAACAACGAACACATCAAACGGCGTGTACCCTTTCGGCTCAATTCGCACGCGTAGCAGATCACGCCCGAACTTCATTAGTTCGCCGGAGCCGTCGCTGAACGTAAGGTGCCGATGTGATGTCACCGGCCCCACGGGAAGTCGTGAAAGCAGGGCCACGTCGATTCCTCGCCGATCATTGCCCTCAAACAGCACCACGTGTTCGTAGCCCAGGTCCGGAAGCATGGCCGTGACAAACCGCTCCAGATAGGGTCGATTCTCGACTTCCTGCAAGGCCAGAATGTCGGCGTCAATCCTACGAATCGTGGCCGCGAGTGTCTCCAACTCCGTCATGGGCTTGACGTCCGTGCCCTCATCGGCGTGATAAGGATCGTCGTGCGCGTCGAAGAGGTTGAGCACATTAAAGGTCGCGACAGTGAGCTTCCCGTCGAATTCGCGAGCACGATGTTTCACACGCTCAGGGATCGGGAGTTCCTCCTCGAGTATCGTCACCTGATCCGGCCGTGAGACCTCGATCTGGGTCTTGCCCTGATACGCGCTGATCACCCCGCGAATGCGAACCGGCTTGTGGGCATACATTTCATGCGGCGGCGTCGGAAAGTTCTTGAAATGCCGCTCGTGAACGACGGCCGTAAACGTTCGGGCACGATCAAAGTTCAGGAAACAGATACTCCCGGCATGCTTGGCGATCACGATCCGCCCCTGAACGACAACCTGCTCGTCCATGTACTGCGCGGCGTCCTGCCAACTGATGACAGGCAGCCCCGCCTCCGGCGGCAGGCCCTCGGGCGTGGCGAATGCCGTCGCAGGAAGACACATCGAGAGAATGATCAGCAAACGATCGGATCGTCGTAGCATGCCTCGACTCCTGTGGTGCTGCCTCGAAGGCAGGGGTTTTGCATCGTGGAGAAGGCGGTCATGCGACCGACCTTCCGTACAAAGTTTGAAAAATTGTAGCAGAAATGCCGCGCGCGGTGGCCAACGGAGCAAGCGAGCGAGGCGGCAATCGAGAAGACGGTACCACGAGGCGGCCGGGGCGTTACAATGCGACCGTGCGTACGGAGACGCCGGTCAACTCGATTTTCCTCGCCAACATGGCTGCGCTCTGGCGGCTCGATCCTCGACTGGCCCAGCAGATCGACGACCTTCCGCCGGAAGACCGCCTGAACGTCGTTGAAAGCAAGTCGGGGCGGCCGACGGCGTGCGCCATGACGTCCGACGGTCGCCAGATTTATCTTCACAGCCGATACGATCCACAGCGCGAGGCATGCGATTTCGTACAACGGCTGGAACGCGCCGAAGCCGGTTGCGTGGTCCTCTGCGGACTCGGGCTGGGTTACCACATCCCCGCCCTGCTCGAGCACTTTGGCGAGCAGACGCTCATCGTCGTGAGCGAGCCGGACCTCGTGACGATCAAGACCGCGATGGAGACGCTGGACCTTTCCGCGCCGCTGACGGCAGGACGCCTGATTCTTCTGACGCGACTGGACAAGGCGCCGTTGCATGAGCGATTGCAGCCGCATGCGGCTGAGCTGATGCTGGGACTGGTCCTCGCCGTTCCGCCGGCGGCGCGCGAGCATCAGGCGGACTTCCACGCAGACTGTCGAAAGGTCGTCACCGACTTCACCGCATTCGCCAAGATGTCGGTGGTCACGCTCGTCCGAAACGCGGCGATCACCTGCCGAAACATCGCCAATAATCTACCGACCTACGTTTCCACACCGCCGGCGGACATCCTGCGAAATCGTTTTGAAGGACTTCCCGCGATCCTTGTCGCCGCGGGACCATCACTGGCAAAGAACATGGACCAGCTTGCGGAGCTATCCGATCGGGCAATCCTCATCGCGGCCCAGACGACGCTTCGACCGCTGCTCTCAGGCGGCATTCGACCGCACTTTGTGACCTCGCTGGACTTCAGCGACGCTTCACGTCAATTCTTCGAGAATCTGGAGATACCCGAAGACCTCGTGCTGGTCGCCGAGCCGAAGGCCGCATGGCAGGTCATCGATGCTTTTCGCGGAACGACAGACTCACGCGGGCGACGCGGCGACGAAACAGGGAGCGGGGAGCGAAGCGCAGCTTCGCGGTCCGTTGGCGTCGCGGGTGAAGGCGGGCGAGACGCCCGCACTCCCCTGGGGCGGCGTGTCATCCTTCTGGACAACCTTTTCGCCCACAAGTGCGTGGGGGAGGCAATGGCCAGGCGAACACCCATGGAGCCGGGGGCAACGGTGATGCATCTTGCCTTCTATCTCGCGAAGTGGCTGGGGTGTGATCCGATCATCTTCGTCGGGCAGGACCTGGCCTTCGGCGGTCACGTCTACTACGCCCCGGGCGTCGCGATGCACCGTGCCTGGGCTTCGGAATTGGGACGATTCGGCACGCTGGAGATGAAAGAGTGGGAGCGGATCGCGCGAAACCGAAGCATCCTGCGAAAGGTCAGGGACATCGAAGGACGGGAAATCTACACCGATGAGCAGATGTTCACCTATCTCGAACAATTCGAGCGCGACTTCGCGCGAACAACGGCCCGCATCATTGACGCGACAGAGGGCGGCGCGCGGAAGGCCGGCGCCGAAGTGATGCCCCTTCGGGAAGCAGCAAAAACTTATTGCACGCGACCTGTGCCGAAGGAGCGATTCGATTTCCTCCGCGGCCAATGGCACGACGCCGCGCGATTAGCGACGGCACGGGAAGAACTGGCCACACGCCGCGGGGAAGTCGCGGACTTCCAACAACTCTGCGAGGAGACGAAAACCCTTCTCGAGGAAATGCGGGGGCTGCTCGATGATCCCCGGCGGTTCAATGCTTGCGTGGTGCGCGTCGATGAATTGCGGACGCTCGTTCAGAACCATGAGCGCGTGTTTCAAATGGTCCGCGACGTCGCCCAGCTCGGCGAGCTGCAGAAGCTCGCGGCCGACCGAAAGCTGTCGGAACACGTCGGCTCCGATCGCCTGCGGGCGGAACGGCAGATCGAGCGCGATGTGCATTTCCTGAACCACCTTCTCGAAGGCGCCGCCACGCTCGCGAACATTCTCGATGAAGCCATCGGGCGATTCGATGAGGAAATCGCCGCGAGGGACGGGGGGAGCGTGGGAAGCAAAGTAGAACTTCGCGGTCCAGGGGGTCCAGGGGGCACAGGGGGCGCTCCATGAAATGTATCGCTGCCGTCCTTGTTGATCTGGAGCGCTCGCCGCTCGGAACGCGATGCCGACTGGCTGAGCCGTTGGAAGGCAAGCCCTTGCTGCGGCGGACTGTGGAGCGACTCCTGCAAGCCGAACGCCTCGACGGCGTCTATCTATTGACACCGCCGGCGCAGGCGTCGGCAGTGCGGGAGCTTGTCGCGGGGCTTGCGGATGGCGTCGCGGGTGAAGGCGGGCGAGACGCCCGCACTCCCCTGGAGCGGCGCGGCGGCGATACGGGGAGCGGGGAGCGAAGCGCAGCTTCACGGTCCGTTGGCGACGCGGGAAGCGAAGTAGAACTTCGCGGTCCAGGGGGCGCGTCAACGGGTGTGTCAACGGTCGTCATCGAGACGGTGCGATGGCCACCGGCGCCGTATGGCGAGTTGGTCCGTGCCGGGCGATGGTGGGGGCTCGATGGCTGGCGCGGCGGTCTGGGGGGGCTCTGCGTTTTCGATGAAGACATGAGCGCGGGCGCGGGGCCTGGCGTACTGGCGGCACTGGCCGCGAAACATGACGCCGATGCCGTGGCCATCGTGCCGGCGGCGGCGGCTTTGATCGATCCGGGCCTCACCGACGCCATGATCGGGCACTTCGAGCGCGTCGGGCGAACCTTTGAACTGACCTTCGCCCAGACGCCGCCGGGGCTGACGCCGCTGATCGTCAGTCGGCGACTGCTCGATGAACTCGCGCCCACGGCGGAGCCGATCGGGTTGATCCTGGCGTACAACCCGGACCGGGCAGCGCCGGACTTGACGGGCAAGGAGGCGAGTTATCGTGCGGCGGCGGAGGTGGTCGAAGCCAGCGGACGTCTGATCTGCGACACGCGGCGGAGTTTTGAGCGCGTGGCGGCGATCATCGCGGCCGGCGGCGAGGCGTGGGACGTGGGGCGTGGCGGTGACGGGGAGCGAATGGAACGGGGAGAAGGCGCTCAACGCGGCGCGGAGAATTGGGACGCGAGGCGCCTGGGTTCGTGGCTCCAGGGGCGGGCCGCGTCGCATGTGGAGCCGGTGCCGTGTGAGATCGAGCTGGAGTTGACGACGGACGGGGGCGCGGCGCCGGGGGATTTGTTGAGGCCGGGGGGCGATGAGGTTCCGCCGCGCGGGCCGATGTCGTTTGACGTGGTGCGGGCCGTTGTCGATGCCGTGCGCGGGTGGGACGACGTGCGCATCGTGCTCGGCGGGTTCGGCGATCCTTGTGCGCATCCGGCGTTTGATGAAGTCTGTCGCATGCTTCGACCCGCGGCGGCGGCGCTGGCGGTTCGCACGGCGGGGAGCACCGAGGATGCGATGATCGATGATGCGCTCTTCGAGACGCCGGTGGATGTCGTTGAAGTCATGCTCGACGCGACGACGGCGGAGACCTATCAGCGGCTTCACGGTGTCGATGCGTTTGCCGAGGTGACGGCGCGGATCGAGCGCTGGTTGGAGCGGCGCGTGGCGGCGGGGAGGGCGCGGCCGCTGATCGTGCCGTCGTTCGTAAAGTGCAATGAGAATCTTGATGAGATGGAGCCCTTCTTCGAGACCTGGCAACGACGGCTGGGCATGGTGCTGGTGACGGGGCACAGCGATTTTGCGGGGCAGAGGATGCGACGGGCGGTGACGAGCATGTCGCCGCCGCGGAGGACGGCGTGTCGGCGGCTGGCGTCGAGGATCGTGGTGCTGGCGGACGGGCGCGTGACGACCTGCGATCAGGATTATCGCGGGGTGCAGGCGCTGGGCCGTCTGCCGGATGCGACGCTGATGGACCTGTGGCATGGGCGGCGGCTTGTGCAGATTCGCACGAATAATCTGTCGGATGCGCCACTTTGTGCGACGTGCGGGGAGTGGGGGCGGCCGTAGCGCGGGGGCGGGGAGCGTGTTCGTTCGCGCCGTTACTTGCGACCGGCGAGGATGCTCCAGATGCCAGTGCCGAGGACGATCGCGCCGAGCCCGCCGAAAACGCTGTAGTGGAGGACGTCTTTGGCAACGAAATCGAGGAAGGAAGGCCAGACGCCCTGGATCTGGCCGGCTGTCGCGAGGCCGACGACGGCGAGCGAGACGACAGCGGTAATGAGGCAGATGTTCATCGGGACGGCGCCGGCCATGGCGGCCATCGATGCCGCACGCGGCGGGGCCATGACCGCGGTCGGCGCGGCGGCAGCCGCTTCTTCATAACCGATTTCCGCCGGCTCCTCGGCCGCCATGATCGCGCCGCTGTCCTCGGCCGTTTCCTCGGCCTCCGCGGAAATGATCTCCGGCTCGCCTTCGACGGCGGTCTCACCGGAGGTTTCTGTCGGCGAGATCACATCCAGCAGCGCCGCGCCGAGACTCGTGTCGTCGCTCTCCTGCGTGATATCCAGCAGGCCGCTCCCACTGCCGACGGCTTCCAGCTCTTCGATGCCGGCGGAGATTCGCGTCTCGCCCATCGGATCGGCGTCGATCTGAAGCTCATCCTCATCGAATACACTGATTCCCTTTTTGCCGCCGACATCCGCCACCGGCTTCGCGGGACTCGGTGTGACGTCATCCAAAGTGGGCTCCAGACTGATGATGCTCGAACCCGACAGGCCCAGATCGGGGACTTCGAGATCTTGTGCGACGGCATCGTCGGCTTCCGTCGCCGGAGAAAGTCCGATGTCCGGCGAAATGCCGCCGAGCGGCGAAAGGCCCACGGCCGAATCTTCCGCGGAGGGCAGCAAGTCGATCTCGCTGGTGAGTTCCGTCGGCACGCCCATATCATCTTCTTCCGCGGCCGATTCCTTCTCCGCAGCAGGCAAATGCTCCGGAAAGCTGTCTGCGGTCAATTCAATCAGCGGTGAGGCATCCTCGTCGTCCTGAGCCAGCTTGAAACTCGACGCCGATGCGGGTTCGGCCTGCTCCTCTGACGCCATCGCATCTTCGGCCATCGGAGTCGGGCTCTGATCCAGAATGCCCATGCTCGACGATTCGTCCTTCAGACTCGACAGCGCGGAAGAAAACGAACCGCCCACGTCCTCGTCGCTCGGCATGACGTCGTCCGTCGGTGCGAGTTCGACAATGCTGCTGCCTTCCTTCGCGGCCAACTGTCGAACTTCGTCGCGGCGATAGAAGGTCTTTCCCGCATCACGAAGTTCGCGAAGCTTGCCCTCGGCCACCAGCGCGCGAACATCGGACTCGGCCTTGCCGAGCAACTCGCACGCCTCCTCGATTGTGCAGTATTCATTTGCCATGGCTGTAGTTTCCTGCGTTCAAGCATGACCGACCGACCGCCGTACTGCGGAGGTCGGTAGACCGCCCTTCTTCCCGGTTCGTCGAGACTCCTGGCTTGTGCTTCTCACTCCCGGGCCCCCCTTGACCCGAGCCCTCCGTCCGCTCCCACGAGCGGTGCAATCGCGCGGTGCGCCGCGGCGCAATCCGTTGATGAATTCTATGGCCCGGCAGGACCCGGCTCCCGCGAAGTTCTGCTGTCCGGCAGGCCGGGTACGGTAATGCCGAGCGATTCGTCGTTTTCGCCGAGGCCCTCGCGCTCCTTACGGTCCAGCACGCGGCGCTGGTCATCGAGCATGCCCCGAACCTCATCCACGGTCGGCGTATCGTTGTTGTAGTTCTTCAGATAGCGATCGTGATCGAACGATCGCGTCGCCACCAGCTTCAGCTTGCGCGTGGCCGGCAGGTACTGATAAATCCAGAGCGTTCGGGCGTCGACATCCATCATGAACAGCCCGTAGCTGTTCTTGTCGAGCTGACCGGTGAAGGCCATGATGCCGCGCGCGCCGGTCCTCGGCGAATCCGCAAAAGCCGTCCCGGCAAAGGTCGGGCCGTCGGCTCGCACGATGAGCGTGGTCGCGATGACCGCCAGCAGCAGCGCGATGACCCATAGCACGGTCTGGCTGCCGGGGACGTTCGAGCGCGCGGGGGCAGGTGTGGATGGATTGTGTTCCGGTTGGTTCATAGACGTACCTTCGGCAATTCTCCCCCTGGCTTGCTACCCATTTGAATTATACAGCATGACCGGGCTGCCTCAAGCACGGGTATCCGACCGATTTGTCTCGATTCGGTAAGCGTCCGAAAGTCATCGAACGACCCGAGCGAGCAGGTCTGAAAATGGCACAACGGCGTTAAAGGGGGCTATACTGCCGGACTTCTATGCCTCACGAATCGCCCGATACTCCCATCCATTGGCTTTCCCGGACGATCACCCCGCCCGGTAACCCGACTGCGTTTCGACATGCCGTTGCTCGAATACCTTTCGGCATCCTGCTGGAGTCCATCGCACAGAATCGGACGTTCGGCCGGTTTTCGATTTACGCATGGGATGCCGCGGACGTGTGGCCGAGTCCGGAGGCCATTGAGGCCAACCCCTTCGAAGCCCTGCGACGACAGTGCCGGCCGTGGGCGCGATTCGTCGGACCGCGAAGCTCTGCTTCGCTCCCCGCACCCGAACTCCCCTTCGTCGGCGGATGGATCGGATACCTCTCGTATGAATGCGGCCGCTTCGTCGAGCCGACCGCGGGCTGGCACGCCGATGCACCATCCCGGATTCCGATCGCGCAGTGGATGCTCGCCGACACCGTGGTGATCTACGATCGTCTTCGCGATGCCTGGCATGTAGCGGGCGTAGAGCTTCCCGAACGATTGCGCCCGAGCGGCCGAGCATCCCTGTACGAACGACTCGATGCCGCGGAGGCGTTCGTCGCGGATCGCGGATCGCAATCTTGCATACAGCCAATCGATGAACCTTCGCTCGCACTTCGGGCTGGTTCAGACCGGCGCGACGTCGCGGACGGGCATTGGACCTCTTCACGAGACGAATACTTCGCCCGTGTCCGCCGCACGCTGGACTACATTCGCGCCGGTGACATCTTTCAGGCAAATCTCGCACGCGGCTATCGCACGTCAGTGAACATTTCGCCGTTCGAGTTGTACGAGCGACTGTGCCGGAAAAACCCGGCAGTGTATGCCGCGTTCCTGCGAATCGGAACGAGCGACGACGACGCGGCGATCCTCTCATCATCGCCGGAACTGTTCCTGAGTCTGCGCGGGCGGAGAGTGATGACGCGACCGATCAAAGGCACCCGGCCGCGCGGTCGTGACGAAGCGGAAGATTGCCTGGCCGAGAACGAGCTGGTCGCAAGCGAGAAAGACCGTGCCGAGTTGAACATGATCATCGACCTGGAGCGCAACGATCTCGGCCGGGTCTGCGAGTTCGGCAGTGTACGTGTGCTGGACGAGGGATGCATCGAAACACATCCGACCGTCCTGCATCGCACGGCGAGCATCACCGGCTTGCTTCGACCGGATGCCGACGCCATTGACCTCTTGAGTGCCACTTTCCCCGGCGGGTCCATCACCGGAGCGCCGAAGGTGCGGGCCATGCAGATCATTCAGGAACTGGAACAGCTTCCACGCGGCCCCTACTGCGGAGCCATCGGCTACATCGGGCTCGACGGCGACATGCAACTGAACCTTGCGATTCGCACCCTGACCATCACCGATGGCGTCGCCGAATTCTTCGTCGGCAGCGGCATCGTGGCCGACTCGGTACCAGAGGAGGAATACGCCGAGCTGGAAGCCAAGGCGGCTGGAATGCTCGCCGCACTGTCGACTGATCTGGACCGCGAAGTTTTACTTCGCTCCCCCCCGGAATGCGAAGCTCTACTTCGCCCCCCACACCCCGGACCGCGCAGCTCCGCTTCGCTGCCCGCACCGCCCGGGGATGCTCCCTCGCTCGCGCCGCGGGCGGGTTCAATGGATTCGCACCATCGAAACGCCGATGCGACCCTGAATCGCACGAGCCCGGAGTGGATCGCCGTGGAGACCCCGCATGGCTGAGTTTGTCTTTCTAAACGGCCGAATCGTACCCGCGGAACAGGCGACGCTGTCGGTATTCGACGCCGGCTTCTCGCATGGCGCGGGCCTCTTCGAAACCATGCGGGCCTATCGCGGCAAGGTCATGCGGTTCGACCAGCATCTCGATCGACTCATCCGCTCGGCGGCTGCGCTGGAGCTTCAGATGCCTGCGGCGATTGAAGCACAAGTGCCGTCTTCAAAGGAGGACCTGCGCCATGGCGTGGAAGCCGTGCTGGAGGCCAACAAGCTCCGCGACGCGCGCATCCGACTCGTAATAACCCCCGGTGAAGTGCCGCGACCGGGCCACGCCACGGATCATCGTCCACCGCCGACGGTGCTGATTACTGCCGGCCCGGTCCAGCCCTACCCTTGTGAGCTCTACCGACGCGGCATGAGAGTCTGCATCAGTCCGTTCAGACAAAACCGATTCGACCCGTTGGCCGGACACAAGACGCTGGCCTATCTGCCGCGGCTGCTTTCGATGAAGGATGCGGCGGATCGCGGTTGCAACGAGTCGCTGTGGTTCACCACCGACAACTACCTCGCCGAGGGCTCGATCTGCAACGTGTTCATCGTGACCGACGGGCGTATTGCCACGCCGCCGGTGGACACGCCCATCCTCCCGGGCGTTGTGCGCGGCTGCGTGATCGAGCTGGCCCATGCAAACAACATTCCGATCGAGGAGCAAAGAATCGATATCAACATGCTGCTCGGAGCGCAGGAAGTTTTCCTGACCGGCAGCGTGCTCGAAATCATGCCGGTCACGTCGATTGAAAAGCACATGGTCGGCGATGGCGCGGTCGGCGACCTCACGCGGAAAGTTGCGGAACTGTACAAAACGCTGGTCGCCCGGGAGTGCGGTAGCGATGAGTAAGAAACGTCGAAACGCCAATACGCCAAGACGCCGGAACGCTCGCCGTGGCATGGTCGCGGCTTTGAGCGGCCATGCACGTTCGATGACCGTAGGTAAACTCTGCAACGCGATGGAGCAGATCGCGCCGACATGGGCGGCGGCGGAGTGGGACAACGTCGGACTTCTCGCGGGCGATCCCGATCGGCCGTTGCGCCGCGCGCTCCTGACGATCGACATGACGCCGGCCGTGCTGCATGAGGCGATCGACGCTCGCGTCGATGCCATCGTGTCGTATCACCCGCCGATCTTTCGGGCCGTGAAGCGGTTTGTCGTGGAACCGAGGGGCGGAGGGACGGAGGCGCTTGCGGCGGCGGCGTTTGCAAACGGCATCGCGGTTTATTCGCCGCATACAGCGCTGGACAGTGCGCCGGGCGGTACGAACGACGCCATCGTGGCGCTCTGCAAATTGAAGGATGTGCGTCCCTTTGAGGCAGCAAGGAAAAAATCCAGCGAAGCGAAGCTTGTCACCTTCGTGCCCGTCGAGCAGGTCACGAACGTGGCCGAAGCGCTGTTCGCCGCCGGAGCCGGCCGCATCGGGGAATATGAAAAATGCAGCTATCGGGTTCGCGGTCAGGGGACATTCTTCGGCACGGACGCCACGAACCCCGCTGTCGGCCGCAAGGGACGGCTGGAGCACGTCGAGGAAATGCGGATCGAAGTCCTCGTGCCGTTGCGAAAGCTCGACGCCGTTGTAGCGGCGATGCGAAAGACGCATCCGTACGAAGAGCCGGCATTCGATCTTTATCCGCTCGAGTCACATCCCGACCGGCAACTCGGTCAGGGCCGAATCGGAAAGTTCGCCAAGCCGGTGACGCTGCGCGGCCTCGCGCGAGCGTTGGCAAGAAAGACGGGGGCTCGCAATGTCCAGCTGATCGAAGCGACAAGCCGGCGGTTAGCACACGGAATCCGACGCATGGCAACCCGTCGGCCTGTACAACACCGGCAGGATGCACGGTGCCATACCGCGCTGATATGCGTCGGTTCCGCAGGGACGCTGCCGTTCGAGATACCCGATCGGCAGTGCGGACCGGGCGACGTGGTCATCACCGGCGAAATCCGTCATCATGACGCCCTGGCGTATCAGCGAGCCGGGGTCAGCGCGATAGCCCTCGGCCATTGGGCGAGCGAAAGACCCGTACTCACGCCGCTGGCTACGCGCCTTCGAGCGCTGCTTCCCGGCGTGGCAGTCGTCGTGAGCCGCGGCGACGGCGATCCGTTTCGACCCGCATAGAAAGATTCGATTCATATGACACCATGCATGCACAAAACCGTGTCCATTGCAGCGATATTCTCCGGGCTCGTGATATTGCCGCACTTCGCGGGCCTCGCAGGTTGCGAATCGAGGTCGGCCGCTCAGCCGTCAACCGTTCGAGACCACATGGCGACGAGTGGAAACGACGAACCCGCCGAGGAGCCGCAAGACCGAGGGACCGAGAGACGAAGGAACCAGGCGCCGGAGGGAGCCAGTAGCACGAGCCGGCCGGTCGCAGTGGTGAATGGCGAGGAGATTGCCCGGCGCGATCTGATCAATTTACTGATCGAGACGCGGGGGCTGATGCAACTGCAACAGCTCGTCCTGGGGCGGCTGGCAGAGCAGGAAACACGTCGATTAAACCTTACGGTGACGCCGGCGGATATCGAGCGTGAGTACGAACTGACGCTGGAGGCCGACCGATTCAACGGCAAGGACAAGGACCATCTCACGCCCACGCGTCGTGAGCAACTCATCGCCGACTGGCTGCGCACGCGAGCCATCAGCCGCGCGGAACTGGACATCGCCATCCGTCGGCAGACTCATCTGCGCAAAATCGCGGAACAACGAATCGTCATTTCGCAGGACATGCTCGAACAGGAATTCCGGATCAAGCATGGCCCTCGGGCGGAAGTGCGCCATATCCAACTCGGCGCGCCCCGCGCCTGGCCGACACTCAAAGAACGCATCGACCGCGGAGACGATTTTGAAAACCTGGTCCGCGACTTCAGCGAGAACATCCTCACCCGCGAGAAGGGCGGACTCATTCCACCGATCGCCCGCGAGGACGACCCGACCGTGCCGTCGATCTTCGCCAAGGTGGCCTTTGAGCTTGCACCGGGACAAGTATCGAATCTCTTCGAAGCGGAAGGCAGCTTCCACGTGCTGAAGCTCGAACGCCTGATTCCGGCGGATGACGTGAGCATGGAGTCCGCTCGCGATGCACTGGAAACGGCGCTCCGAGCACGGCTGGTGGCCCAGGAGATGCAAAAGCTGGGCGAGCAGCTCCTTGTCAAGAGCAAGCTGCTGATCAACGACCCCACCCTGAAGAAGCAATACGAGGAACGGCTCAAGAAAGGCGAAATCATCGGCCCGCCGCTGCAAGCTCCGTGACAATCTTCTTCTAATCTCCGAAGCTCGTGCCGACGGCCCGGGCCGCCTTGACCATCTCATGCTCCACGGGAACCAGCCGCTGCTTTTCGGCCACGTCCGTAATCGGCACGCTCATCATTTCGCCATGCTGCACGACGACCAGCTCGTTGAGTCGGCCCGTCGCGAGCAATTCCGTGGCCTTGTAGCCGAAGCGCGTCGCCAGAATGCGATCCATCCCTGAAGGCGTACCACCGCGCAGAACGTGCCCCAGAATTACCGATCGAGCTTCGATTTGACTGCACAGCTCCAGTTGCCGCGCCAACACGGGAGCAATGCCGCCCAGCCGGATCGGGTCCGGACTGTCGGCGATCGTCTGCTGAACGAACTGCTCACCGTCCACTGGTCGCGCGCCTTCGGACACGGCGACGATCGTGCTGCGCTTGCCGTCGGCCTTGCGCGCCTTGCAGAATTCGCAAAGCCGCCCGATGTCGTAGGGAATCTCCGGTATAAGAATCGCATCCGCGCCGCTGGCCATGCCGGCGAAGAGTGTCAACCATCCGGCATTACGCCCCATCAGCTCGACGACCATCATACGGTGGTGGCTGGCGGCCGTCGTGTGAACGCGGTCGATGGCCTCGGTGCCCGTCTCGACAGCCGTCATGAAGCCGAAGGTGATATGCGTGTGCATCAGATCGTTGTCGATCGTCTTCGGAACACCGACGCATTGGATCCCCAGGGGAATCATGCCCGCGGCGCAGCTCATCGTCCCATCGCCGCCGATCACCACCAGGGCATCGAGCCCGTGTTCGTGATAATGGGCCGCTGCTTGCTCACGAACATCTTCGAAGATCGGTTCACCGAGTGGGTTCGTGCCCACGGCAAAGCGCGCCGGGTTGGCCTTGTTGGAAGTGCCGAGGATCGTGCCGCCGCGCGTCAGGATGTTGCTGACGTCTTTGCTCGTCAGGGGATGAATTCGGTTCTCGATCAGCCCGAGAAAGCCGTCGGCGACACCGAAGCACTCCCAGCCGTGGTCATAGATCGCCGTCTTGCAGACAGCGCGGATGACCGCGTTGATCCCCGGACAATCACCCCCACCCGTCAGTATTCCAATCCGCCTGATCGCACTCGCGTTCATCGTGTAAACTCCACGCCGCGACTACTGTACGTCGCATCGGACCTTGCGTCGAGCAGGACAGCTACGGGCAGTATCGGCGTCCCGCCGGTGCCCATCCATGGAACCAGCCCGAACCGCCGGCGAGGGAGTATCTCGTGCCCAACTCCTACGTGCCCATCGATATACCGCACGATCGAAACCACGTCACACCGCGCAATACGAGTGCAATTCATCGCGCCGCACTCCTCGCAGCAATCCTTCTCCTGACACGCTGGCCGCTGCTGGATCATCCAATCCCCGTCCACGGTGACGAAGACGAATTCATCGCCGCAATCGACTTCCCACAGGATTACCCCGTCCATCATCCCGGCTATCCGCTCTGGGTCGCTCTCGGAACGCTGCTCGCGTGGTTCGGAGTGCCCGCGTATTCGGCCTATCAGGCGTGGTCCGTACTCGCATCCGTGGCGGCGCCAGTCATTCTCTACTACGCATTACGACGCGCTCTCGCGCGATACCAGCCCGAAATGACGACGATGGAGCCAAACCTTGCCGACGGTCTCGCATGGTGGACGGCGATGGCCTTCGGCGTCTGTCCGCTCGTCTGGTTCACCGGCGTGACGGCGCTCAACTATGCTGCCGCCTGCATGATCGGGTTAGCTGTCATTAACTACGGTCAACGCGCCATCGCCGACTCAGCACAAGAACCTAATGGCTCGCAGGCGTCCCCATCGCTTCGGACAGCCGCCCTCCTTCTCGCTGTTTCATTACTCCTCCGGCCCGACCTGCTGCTCTGGCTCGGGCCGCTCGTCGCATGGGCGGCGTGGCGATGCCCCTTGCGGGCGCGCATCCTGGCCGCGTTGATCGTCGCGGGAGGCCTCGCCGCGACACTCCTCGTTACCGCCTGGCTGTACGGCCGTGCCGCGGAGAGTCAGCCCGCTCCCGATATCCGTCACACGATCGACGTCATCCTGAACACCAGCGTCCTTCGCCTGGGCCTGGTCGACGGCCTCGCGCGCAGTGCCGTCAAGCTCTCCGCGATTCTCGGCTGGCAGGTCGGTTTGCCCCTGCTGATCTGCCTCATCGGCGTCTGCACCGCGCCTTCCACCGCGCGTCGCTCGGCCACAAAGCCGACTGCAAGTGCTCACGATCGCACGCTCCTCCTCCTCTGGACACTTCCCCTCGCATCTTTCCTGCTCTTGGTTCACATGAGCGAAGCAGGCCATACGATCCTGTTGATACCGGCGATCTACGGATTTCTGTCGGTTCAGCTCCACCGCCGATTGTTGCCCGCTCGTGCCGCGAAGGTTGCCGCCGCAATGGCCCTGGCCTCCCTGCTTCAGTTCACGCTGTACCCATGGTCCGCCGAGAGCAGCGGCCCCAAGCGCCTCATCGACGCCAAGCTCGGCTACCTGAGCGCTTCGGGGCTCCGGCAGATCGACCGTCGCTCGCGGATCCATTCACCCGGCGATTTCTGGGGGACGCCGGTCCACATCGCACCCACGGACCGAGTCGATGAACTTCGCGGGAAAGAGACGGAGTAATGACTTCCCCGCACTTGTGAATTGTTTCTTGCGCGCACGCAAGCCGCGTGTCGTGCTCGCTCCGTTCGACTCCGACGACTTGCTCCAAGTGCTTCCCTTCACTCGCGACGCGCGAGACGTTATGATCGTCCGGTCTGAATACGGACGCGGATCGCGATCCGTCGGGAAGGAGCAATCAATTCCGTGGCCGCCAGTGACCGCACCATGTTCGAGATCTACCGCGAGGCCGATTACGGCCGTCAGTTTCGCGTCGTCTACTTCACGGAGCTGGACGAGCACAACAAGGAATTCGAGATCAATCGCGCCATGTCCGGCGAGCACTTCTTCGACGGCTTCCTGTCCGATGCGAGCAAGGATGAGGGCAAGCAGCGGATCGCGGAGATCATCCAACGCCTCAACGCCGGTGAAAAACTCAGCCCGGCCGACGTGGAGAAACAACTCGCGGGCCTGACGCACGGATAAGCAAGGATTCTTGCGGATCGCAGCCGACGAATCACGGACACGAACCACTGAACACCGACCTCTGACCACTGCCCTCGATGCCTCGACGAGAAGACATCCAGACCATCCTCGTCATCGGCTCCGGTCCCATCGTCATTGGGCAGGGCTGCGAGTTCGACTATTCCGGCACCCAGGCATGCAAGACGCTGCGATCCGAGGGATACCGCGTCGTTCTGCTCAATTCCAATCCGGCGACCATCATGACCGACCCGGAGTTGGCCGATCGGACCTACGTCGAACCCATCACACCCGAATTCGTCGAGAAGATTCTCGAACTCGAACAGTCGCGAGGCCAGCCGATCCACGCACTCCTGCCGACGCTCGGCGGACAGACCGGTCTCAACTGCGCCATGGAAGCCCATGAGCGCGGCATCCTCCACAGGTACGGCGTCCAAATGATCGGCGCCTCGCCCGAATCGATCGCCAAGGCGGAGGATCGCACCCTCTTCAAGGAAGCCATGATCCGCATCGGTCTCGACGTGCCTCGCAGCGCGACGGCACACTCGATGGACGAGGCCCGGTCGATCCTCGGGCAGATCGGCCTGCCCTGCTGCATTCGCCCGGCCTATACGCTCGGCGGCGAAGGCGGCGGTTTCGTCGAGACGATGGAGCAGTTTGAGATCATCGCGGCTCGAGGCCTGAAGCGCTCGCGAATCAGCGAGGTTCTCATCGAGGAAAGTCTCTACGGATGGAAAGAGTTCGAATTGGAGGTCATCCGCGACGCGCGGGACAACGTCATCATCATCTGCTCGATCGAAAACATCGACCCCATGGGCGTCCACACCGGCGACTCGATCACCGTCGCCCCGTCGCAGACCCTGACCGACCGCGAGTATCAGCAGATGCGCAACGCCGCCAAGGCAGTCATGCGTGAAATCGGCGTGGATTGCGGCGGCAGCAACGTTCAGTTCGCCGTCTGCCCGCAAACCGGCCGGCAGTGCATCATTGAGATGAACCCCCGCGTGTCGCGCTCCAGCGCCCTGGCCAGCAAGGCGACGGGGTATCCAATCGCCAAGGTGGCGGCGAAGCTTGCGGTGGGCTACTCGCTCGATGAGATACCAAACGACATCACCGGCTGCACGCCCGCCAGCTTCGAGCCGACCATCGACTACTGCGTCGTGAAGATGCCGCGCTGGACCTTTGAAAAGTTCCCCGATGCCGACGAGACGCTGACCACCCAGATGAAAAGCGTCGGCGAGGCAATGGCCATCGGCCGCACCTTCAAAGAGGCCTTCCAGAAGTGCATCCGCAGCATGGAAATTCAGCGTGCCGGCTTCGGCCTCGACAAGAACGACCGATGGCTCGCCGCGGCGCACAGTCGAAATGCCGTCGGCGATGCAGCTGCGTATCACCGGCTTGCCCGTCGTCAGGAATTCGCCTGGACGGCCGCAGGCGCGAATCAAACAAACCAGCCCGAAACGCCGACGAGGGAATCTCCGACCAGCCGCGAACCGATGGGAGAGCGGGAAGCGGTCGGCACTTCCGAACACGACCCCGACGCAGTCATCCTCGGCAGCCGCCAGGGTGAGGCCCCGCCGGACGTCGACGAATCCTCCGCCACGCACTGGCCCATCGAGCCGGAGATTCTCCGCGACAAACTCGCCACACCCTGCCAGGGTCGGCCGTATTACATCCGCTACGCCTTCAAGCTCGGATGGACCGTCGAAGAAGTTCACGAACTGACCTGCATCGACCCCTGGTTTCTTGATCAGATGTCCCAGCTGGTGGAGTTCGAAACGAAACTGCTCTCGAACGCCGAGTGCGTCCGCCACGCCATGCAGAGAAGCGACGGCGGCGTGGGCGACGACCTGCTCCATCAGGCCCGCATGCTCGGATATAGTGCCACTCAGTTGGCACAGGCGCTCCAGTGCGATCCCGACGGACCCGACGGATTCGACATCGAGCAGGACGACAGCGCCTTCCGGATGGTTGACACCTGCGCCGCCGAATTCGAAGCCGCCACGCCCTACTACTACTCGACCCACGAGGCCCCGACGATCTACATCGAAGACGGTCGCGTCGTTCGCTCCGTCGAACACGAGATTCGACTGTCCTCCCAGCCCCACGTCGTCGTGCTCGGCGGCGGGCCGAACCGCATCGGACAGGGCATCGAGTTCGATTACTGCTGCGTGCACGCGGCCATGGAAGCCCGACGTCTCGGCTATCGAACGGTGATGATCAACTCCAACCCCGAGACGGTCAGCACCGACTACGACACCTCCGACGTGCTCTTCTTCGAACCGCTCACCCGGGAGGACGTCCTCCGCGTGCTGCGAACGATTTCCGCAAACTCCCAGCTGCGCGGAGTCATCGTGCAATTCGGCGGGCAGACGCCGCTCAACCTCGCCGAGGCGCTCAAGGCGGCCGGCGCGCCGATCATCGGCACCCCGCCGGAGTCGATCCACCTCGCCGAAGACCGCGACGAGTTTCAGAAACTTCTCGCCCAGCTCGATCTTCGCCAGCCGGTCAGCGGCGCCGCGCGAAGCGTCGAGGAAGCGGCGCACATCGCCGAACGTCTGGGTTATCCCGTGCTGATTCGCCCGAGCTACGTCCTTGGCGGTCGCGCGATGGAATTGTGCAACAACCTTCAGGACCTGGAGCGCTATGTCGGAAGGGCCTTCGCGGCGACGGACCGGTCGGCATCCGGTTCGTCCACACCGCCCGTACTGATCGACAAGTTTCTGCTGGACGCGACCGAGATCGACGTCGACGCCGTGGCGGATTATCGCCGACCGAATGACGATCGCGGCGATTGCGTCGTCGCCGGCATCATGGAACACATCGAGCACGCCGGCATCCACAGCGGCGACAGCACCTGCGCCATCCCGCCGCACTCGCTTTCCGCCGAGACCGTCCGCGAGTTGGAGCGCCAGACGCGCCTGCTCGCCCGCGGCATCGGCGTCTGCGGACTGATGAACGTGCAGTTCGCCATCGCCGAGGGCGAAGTCTATGTGCTCGAAGTCAACCCCCGCGCCAGCCGCACCGTGCCCTTCGTCAGCAAGGCCACCGGCGTACCCTGGGCCAAGGTCGCCACCAGCGTCATGCTCGGCCGCACCCTGCGCGATGTCCTCTGGGATCACGGCGTCGGCCGACGCCCGCGGCCGATCATGACCGCCATCAAGGCGCCGGTCTTCCCATTCCGCAAGTTTCCCGGCGTCGACGCCATCCTCGGCCCGGAGATGCGCAGCACCGGCGAGGTCATGGGCATCGATGAATCCTTCGGCCTGGCCTTTGCCAAGGCGGCGATTGCCACCGGGCTGTCACTCCCCGCATCCGGCAACGCGCTGGTCAGCGTGAACGATCCGGATAAACCTCGGATCATCCCCATCGCCCGCGAGCTGCATGAACTGGGCTTCAAGCTGTTCTCCACGCTCGGCACGCATCAGGCGCTCAAGTTCGTCGGCATTCCGTCCGTCGTCGTAAGCAAACAGGCCGGCGCGCCGGAGAGCTTCCTGCTGGACCTGATCAACCACGGCGTGCTGGACCTGTTGATCAACACGCCGGTTCACTACGGCGCGTCGTGGGAAGAAGGCCGCTGGCGCGCAGCCGCGACGGCACGAAACCTCCCGCTGATCACCACCATCGCCGGCGCCCAGGCCGCCGTCGCCGCCATCCGCGCCCTCAAAGCCCGCGGAGCGGAAAAAACGCTGTCCGTCAAAGCACTGCAGGATTACGGAGCCGGATTGTGATGACGCGATCACGCTGCTATCTCGGCCTTGAAGACGGCACGGTGTTCGCCGGCGAACACTTCGGCGCCGAGGGTACGACGACCGGCGAAGTGGTCTTCAACACCGCCATGAGCGGTTACCAGGAAATTCTCACCGATCCCTCATACTGCGGCCAGATCGTCACCATGACCATGCCGCAGATCGGTAACTACGGCGTGAATAAGGAAGACGTTGAGTCCCTGCCGCGGCACGAGGAGAGCAAAGCTGGAGCTTTGCGATCCACTGAAGCTTTGCGGTCCCCTGATGCTTTACGGTCCACGGAAGCTTTGCGATCCCAGGATGGGTTGCGATCTCCACTCTACCTGTCCGGCTTCGTCGTCAAGGAACTGGCCCGGCGTCACTCCAACTACCGCGCCACCGGCGATCTGCACGACTATCTCCGCGGCGCTGGTGTCATCGGCCTGTCTGGCGTCGATACGCGCTCGCTGACCCGCCGCCTGCGTGACCGCGGCAGTCTGCGCGGCGTCATCTCCACCGAATTCAACGACCCCGCCGCGCTCGTCGAGATGGCCCGCGCCGTCGTGCAGATGGAAGGCCTCAACCTCGTCGAAAAAGTTCAGCCCACAGACGAGTTGCGCTACGAGCCGGATGTCGGACAGACCGGAGACCGCAAAGCACCCCTTCGCTCAACCTTGCATCACATCGTCGCAATCGATTGCGGCATCAAGCAGAACATCCTCCGAGAACTCAACGCCGCCGGTTGCAGCGTCCGTGTCGTGCCGCCGACGGCGAGCGTCGAGACCATCCTGCAATCCAACCCTCGAGGCCTGCTCATCGGCAACGGACCCGGCGACCCGGCCACCGTGACCGACGTGATTGATACGCTGCGACAGCTCATCGGCCGCCTGCCGATCTTCGGCATCTGCCTCGGCCATCAACTGCTCGCCCTCGCCCTCGGCGCGAAGACCTACAAGCTCAAGTTCGGCCACCACGGCGCGAATCACCCCGTGCTCAACGTGGATAACGGCCGCGTCGAGATCACCAGCCAGAATCACGGCTTCGCCGTCGACATCGCCGGCTTGGAGGCCGTCGGCGGCCGTGTGACGCACGTCAACCTCTACGACCGCAGTCTCGAAGGATTCGCCCACGCAGACAAACGCCTCTTCGCCGTGCAATACCACCCCGAAGCCGCCCCCGGCCCGCATGATTCCCGGTACTTGTTTGAGCAGTTCGTGGCAATGTTGCATTCATAACAGCTTGGTGAATCGAGCGGCCGGCGCCCTCGCCGGCAGAAGAATCCGCAGAAACACTCGACGCCGCTTGATCCATACGAAACCTTGCCGCGCGCTGCTGCATGCCTGATGATGTCCCCCATGACAGCACCGCAGAACATTCGCGCCCGGTTCGCACCGTCTCCAACCGGCTACCTCCATGTCGGCGGGGCGCGGACGGCGCTTTTCAACTGGCTCTTCTGCCGGCGCTTCGGCGGGGCCTTCGTTCTGCGAATCGAAGACACCGACATCCTGCGAAACATCGAAGGCGCCGAGCAAAAGCTCATCGAAGACCTTCGCTGGCTGGGCATCGACTACGATGAAGGCCCGGACGTCGGCGGCCCCTTCGGTCCCTATCGCCAGAGCGAGCGACGCGATCTCTACGACGCAGCCGTCGAGAAACTGCTCGCTGACGGCAACGCTTACTTCGCCTTCGACACACCGGAAGAACTCGACGCGCTTCGCAAGGCCGCCGAATCCGAGAAACGCAGCTTCAAGTATCCACGGCCCGATCCCCTGCCGACCGAGGAGGATGCCGCGAAAGCCCGCACCGAAGGCCGGCCCGTCGTGGTTCGCTTCAAGACGCCCGAAGAGCCGATCACGGTCCACGACGAAATTCTCGGCGACGTCACCTTCGAGGCCGGGCAGATCGAAGACCTCGTCATCATGAAGTCCAACGGCTGGCCGACGTATCACTTCGCCGTGGTGGTCGATGACGCCGAGATGCAGATCACCCATGTGCTCCGCGCCCAGGAGCACCTGATGAACACGCCCAAGCACGTCTTCATCCAGCGTGCGCTGGGTGTCCCCACGCCGAAGTTCGCCCATCTGCCGCTGGTCTTCAACATCGACGGCACAAAAATGTCCAAACGCGACAAGCACAAGATCGTCCGAACAGCCGTGAAAGACCGGCTCAAGACAAAGCAATGGACGAAGGAACAAGCCGCCCAGATCGCCGAATGCCGAGCTGACGCCCTCGACAAATGGCTGGACAAAGCCGACACCGAGCTGGACATGGTGCAGGTGACGCGCCTCGCCGCCGCTGCGGGCGTCGTGATCCCCGAAATCGACGTCCACGACTTTCGCCTGTCGGGCTATCTGCCGGAGGCCCTCGTGAACTTCGTCGCCCTGATCGGCTGGTCCCCGAAGGATGATCGGGAATTTCTCACTCGGGAGGAAATGATCGATGCCTTCCGTCTGGAGGCGATCAACAAGACCGCCGGGCGATTCGATCGTGAAAAGCTGCTGGCGATGAATACGGATTACGCCGCGGCCGCTTCGCCGCAGCGCCTGCTGGAGGCCTTTCGCGACTGGGCGCATGCCGGCGGATCGACACTTGAATCGCTGGATGACGCCGTCGCCGCGCGCGTGCTGGAGGCGTGCAGGGGCTTTCGCACCTTCCGGGACATCGAATCAAAGGCAGGCATCCTGTTCGCGCCCGATCACGCCGTGCAATACGACCTCGACGCCGTGAAGAAAGTTCTGGCCAAAGGCGAAGGCCGCGGCTACCAGACGCTCGAAGCGCTCGCGCCGCTCCTCGAAGGCCTCGAACCCTGGACCGCCGAATCGATCGATGCCTTCATCAAGGACCACTGCGAGAAAAGCGGAATCAAGATGGGCGACCTGGCCCAGCCCCTGCGCGTCGCCGTCGCCGGACGACCGGTCAGCCCCGCCATCGGAGAAACGCTGGTCCTGCTCGGCAAATCGAAAACGCTCGCGCGAATCCGTCGATGCCTTGATCTTCGTGCAACGACGAATTGACACCGTTGGCCATTCAGTCCTGATAACAACTCCACGTCGAATAACGATCGCCGCGCGCGATAACATCGCGTTCATCCGCGATCTCGCTTCCATTTCAAAATCGGTTTGATCCCGGACAGGCAATGATCCTAGTATCGCCAGAGGGGGATGGGTATCCCAAACAATACCGAAGGGATCGTCGATCCTGCAGCGCGTCCCTATCCGCGTGATGGAGATTCGCCAGGGCGACATTCGTAAGTTTTCATGCGTGAGAGCGGCCACCCGCAAGATCGGCCGGTGCGTACCCCGGCCATGAGCGCCGCGCTCAGCATGCTGGCACACAATGGGGAGGAAGTCACCATGAGAGGTTCGACCAAGATCATCGTGGCGCTGACGGCGGTTGCCGGCGGCGTCCTCGTACTCGGCGCCTGTGATGCGCTGCGAGGTCTTTCCGGCGCTGCGTCCGGAGAAACCCAGGTTCTCGCCGCATCTGAAGGGCGACAAAACGCTTCGCGACTGATCGACACGGCCGGAGGCAAAAAACTCCGCGTGGACGTGCTTCAGTACACCGGTGCGGGCACACAGCATCGTTGCGCTCCGCTCGGCGGACCGGGCATCGACCCCTGGCCGAGCCGAATCGGCGGCCCCACGATCTTCACGCCCAATCTGTTCAACATCCCCAGCGAGTACGACTGGCTGGCAACCCTCGGTGATACCGATTACTGTCTGGCCCTGCGCGTACCGCATGAGCCGATCTTTCCGCAGTTCTTCACGCAGATCGAGTTCAGTCTCCGCGCCGTCAACCCGTGCGCTCGGGGCCACATCGCGGGCAATGATTACTTCATGACGCCCCAGGGAAGCCAGGCCGACTATCCGTCGAACGACGACATCGTTGCCAATCGCAGTCTGTTCGACCTGAACGGTGGAGACGTCGCCGTGATCGTGACCGGCATCAACTTCCAGTTCAACCCGACCAACACAACCGCGTCGATGAACTTCCTCGGCCCGACCGGCTGGCTCGTCTTCCTGCGCGACAACGCCTATCGCAGCGGTCGGTTCTTCAACATCACCGGCGCGCTCAAGGGCGGTCCGCCCGCCTTCTTCGACACGCCGGGCACGCATGACGACGGCGCTTTTGAATCCGTCCAGGTCAATGGCGATCACTTCGACGCCAACAGCGAGCCGTTCGGCAACGTGACAGCCCATCCGCACCCGCTGACCTGCGCCGGTTTCCCGACGAAGTCGTACGCTTTTCTGGACCTGTCCAACGTCGATGAACATTTCGTCGCGTCACCCGGCGAGGGCGGCTTCGCGTTCGTGATTCGAAAGGATGCCTTCTTCGGCAAGGGCGTGGTCGTGAACCCGAACGTGCCCGGTCCGCTGCCGGCTCCGGTCACTGCGGGCGACATCCTGCCCATCGTTCCGTCGTCCGGCTACAACGAGCACGTGATCCCCGATATCACCTGCCCGGCGCCAAGCGACAACACCGGCCTCGGCGTGCCGGGCGTGCACGAACTCGGCTGGTCCGTCTTCTTTGTGCACTCGAACTGACCCGAAAAAGGGCACATGCACATTGCGTTATCCGTCATGCGCGGGGCGTGTCGATCCGACACGCCCCCGCCGTTTTCGTGACGAAGACCTGATCGATTGTTGAATCTGCAGCGACGGGCTCGTAAAATAGCTCTCGGCGAACAAGCGGACGCCGTACGAATTCGTGACCGCGCCCTTCGCCGACCGAATCTTCGCTGACAGGTCCGCTGCAAACCTGTCCCGGGGGACGACCGAATGAAGCTTCATGCCAGTTTGATCCGATTCGTGATCTGCGGCTGCCTCGCGTCGTGCCTCGGCCTCCAGTGCAATTTGTTCACACCGGAGATGCCCCCGCCGACCACCGGAGACGAACCCGCGCCGGAGCCGCCGGCGCCGAGCTTCAACATTGACGGCAACTGGCGGCACGCCGCTTCCGGCACACTCCGCGAGACCTGCATCACGATCGCCAATTCGCGCATCACCGTGATGGATGACGGTTGCAGCGGCAACTTGCTGCCGCTTGTTTCCACGCCGCCGGCCCAGGCCCAGGGCGACACGGGCATTTTCCGCATCTTCGCCTCGTTCAGCGATTCGCCCACGAGCTTCACGAACGGCGGCATCTACACCTACGAACTGATGCTCGGCGCCGGCGACACACTTCAGGGCAGTTGTTCGCTGCGAATGGAACCCAACGGCCCGATCCTCACCGGCGACGTCGTCCTGGTTCGCAACTAACCCGCATATTTCATCAGTGCTTGCCGAAGCAAGTTGATGGCGTGATGAGCC